>NZ_JBJMQO010000088.1:0-29864 GCF_045802675.1 Archangium sp.
CCCCCGGAAGCTTGCCCAATTTTCCATACAGCGTGATGGAGGTGAATGGCGTCACGGAGACGCGGTCCTTGGGGCGGCCCGAAGGGAAGATGGCACTGGCGTTGTCACCCATGGGGATGTCCAACTCCTCCATGGCCTTGAGGGCCCGGGCGGGGCACTCCTGGGGCGGCGGGGCGGGGCGCACGGAGGGCGGCACCTGCTGCTGGCTGGCACCGGTACAGGCTTGCAGGGCGAGGCCGACGAGGCCCGCGCACGCATCGCGCACGGCGGCACCCGGGCCCTTCTGCTTGGGGCGTGCTGGAGGCGGGGGAGGCTGCGGCTTCTTCACGGAGGAGGTGTCCTTGGGGGGCGTCAGCGGGGAGGCGACGGCCGCGGGGGTTGTCTGCGCCTGGGGCGCAGCCGCGGCCCGTCCAGCTTCCGGCGGCTTCCCTCGGGGCGCCACTTCGCCGCCGTCCCCTCCGGCCCGGGTGGGGACCTGTGGAGTGGATGGCACGGGTGGGGTAGGCATTGCCGGGGCCGGGGCGGGCGGCGGTGGCCGGAAGCGGTGGACGAGCTGCTCCACACTCAGGCTCGCCAGCACCAGCACTCCCAGCACCGCCGTGGCCTTGAGCAGCGCGGCCAGCACGTCGGCCCGGCGCACGAGGAGGGCGGGCCACACCAGCCGCGTGGGGGTGGGCGTGGCCAGCATGGGCGTGGGCTCCAGCGGGGCGGGGGCTTGTGCAGCAGCGGGCCGCTTGCCCCGCCGGGGTTGCTGCTTCACCCAGCGCTCCAGCCAGTCCGGTTGCCGCTGGCCCTCCGTCCCGGGCTGCTGCGCGCCGTCGTCCTCGTCCTCCCAGCCGGGAAACAGCGGCACGTCCCACGCCACGTCCCCCTGCGCCGCCTCCAGCAACGCTTCCAGCGCCGCGCACAACTCCCCGGCGCTCGCCAGCCGCGCCCCGGGCTGCTTCTCCAGCAGCCGCATGCACACGGCACTCAGCTCCCGGGGCACCCGCTCGTTCATCTCGTGCGGCGGCAGGGGCTGGTGCGAGAGGATTTGCGCGAGCATCAGCGGCTGCGCGTCGTCAATGGGGTAGGTGTCCGTCAGCAGCTCGTAGAGCAGGACGCCCACCGCATACAGTTCGTCGGCCGGGGTGTAGTCGTACGTCTCGTTGGGCTGGCGGCTCTCGCGCAGGAAGAAGGCCACGGACTCGGGACTGCGGTAGTGGAGGTCCGCCGGGGCCAGGGCCTCGCGGGTGGCGCGTGGAGCACCGGGCATTGTTCCGGCCCCGAAGTCCACCAGCACCGGCTGCCCGTCGGCGTCGCGCACCAGCACGTTGTCATCCTTCAAGTCGCGGTGCAGCACGCTCCGCTCGTGCACGGGCTCGAGCGCGCGGGCCAGCTTCAGCACCAGGTGGGCCACGTCGCGAGCGCTCGGGTTCTCCTCCTCGGCCCACGTGTGCAGCGTGCGGCCCTTCACGTACTCCATGACGAGCACCAGGTACTCGGGCGCCTCCTCTGGCCACTTCACATGGCTCACCAGCCGCACCACGTTGGGAAACTGGTGGCGCTGCAGGAGGAAGAGTTCCCGCCAGCCCCACTCCGGCACGCGCTGGAGGTGAATGAACTTGAGTGCGTACGGGCGCCCGTCCCGCCACGCCAGGTACACCTTGCCAAAGCCCCCGGCGCCCAGCTTGCGCGCCACCCGGTAGCCGCCCACCACAATTCCTGGCGGCACCACTTCCTCTATGGGCTTGGACTTCACGCGGCCGCTCCGCTCTGCACGTGAGCCGGGAGGGATGGGCGTCGATTCATGGGCATGACCTCCGGAGTGGGGAGGCTAGCAGAACCTGCCGACACCTTTTCGGCGGTGGAGATGCCCCGGGTTCTGGCTGGGAGGGCGCCATCCGAAGCGGCGGATGGGACGCAGGGCGCTTCTCGGCGCATAGCGGCGCTTATGGCGCATGTAAGGCACCACTTCTCGACATCGAGAAGTGCATTTTACATGCATGTTTTGTGCATCCCAAGGCGCCCACATGCGCGTACATCACTTCTCGACGTCGAGAAGTGGTCCGCGTTTGAGGCTAGGCGCCGGTCTCTTCCCGGGCCACGAGCACGGGCCAGCCGCGGGCCATGGCCTCGCGGAAGAAGGTGGCCAGCTCGTGCCGGGCGCCGTTCACCGCGCCCAGGAAGGGATCGATGAGCGACTCCTCGCCGAGGCTGCGCTGGGGGTTGAGCTCCACGGGGCTGCCGCAGCGCTCGCAGCGGATGGACACCGTGCGCGCCAGGGCCAGGGGCACCGCGTAGCGCGCCCCGCACTCGCCGCACTTCCAGACGAGCGCCCGCTCGCCGGCCTCGCGCCGGGCCAACGACTCCAGCTCGTCCGCCAGCC
This sequence comes from Archangium sp., assembly GCF_045802675.1. Classification (GTDB taxonomy): domain Bacteria; phylum Myxococcota; class Myxococcia; order Myxococcales; family Myxococcaceae; genus Archangium. Next base: position 2,369 of record NZ_JBJMQO010000088.1, read on the forward strand.
GCAGCAGCGCGGGCAGGTCCTGGGGCGGCTGGGCGAAGATGGCCGAGGGGCCGAAGCCCGCGCCGGGGCTGCCCAGGGTGGGCGGCTTGTCGCCCTGGAGCAGGGCCCGGACGCGGTCCTTGGCCTTGACGTCCCGGAACTCGGCGCCCGCGAACGCGCGCTCCACCGCTTCATGCAGCGGTGGCAGCTCCGGTTCGAGCCGCTCGTCCGGAGGAAGGGACTGAGGATGGGCCACCAGACGGTGGCCAGGGATGGCGACGAATCGGAAAGCCACGAGGCTCCAAATCGCACCGGCTCGCGTCCGGTGCAAGGCACGAATACGGTGGGCGGGAGGAAATGCCTCTCCCCCGACAGACGGCGCACCGCGTCAGCGGCTCACTGTGACCATTCGAGCATCCGCTGCAGCGGCGCCAGCGCGGCCGACTGCAGGTCCGCCGGCAGGGTCAGCTCCGGCGTCCGGTCCTTCATGCATCGGTAGAGCTTCTCCATCGTGTTCAGCCGCATGTACGGGCATTCGTTGCATGCGCAACCATTGTCCGGGGGCGCGGGGATGAAGTGCTTGTCCGGCGCGCCGCGCTTCATCTGGTGGATGATGCCGGCCTCCGTCACCACGATGAACTCGCGCTTGGGGCTCTTGAGGACGTAGTCCAGCAGCCCCTTCGTCGAGCCGATGTAGTCGGCGTGCCGCAGCACCGCCTCCTCGCACTCGGGGTGCGCCACCACCTCGGCCTCGGGATGCTGCACCTTGAGCTGCACCAGGCGCTTCTCGCTGAAGATTTCGTGGACGATGCAGCTGCCCGGCCACAGCACCATGTCCCGGCCGGTCTGCTTCATCACGTAGCGGCCCAGGTGCTGGTCCGGGGCGAAGAGCACCTGCTTGTCCCGGGGAATCTGGTTGACGATCTTCACCGCGTTGGAGGACGTGCAGATGACGTCGCTCATGGCCTTCACCGCGGCGGAGCTGTTCACGTAGCTCACCACGAAGGCGTCCGGGTGCTTCTCCTTGAAGGCCCGGAAGGGCCCCGGGGGGCAGCGGTCGGACAGCGAGCAGCCGGCCTTCAGGTCGGGCAGCAGCACCTGGCGGCTCGGATTGAGGATCTTCGCCGTCTCCGCCATGAAGTGGACGCCGCAGAACACGATGACGTCCGCCTTCGTCTTCGCCGCGGCCTGGGCGAGCGCCAGGCTGTCGCCGACGAAGTCCGCCACATCCTGGATCTCGCTCTCCTGGTAGTAGTGCGCGAGGATGACGGCGTTGAGCTTGCGCTTCAGTTCCTGGATTTCCCGTTCGTAGTCCACTTCGGCACCCATCGCGTCTCCTTCCGGTTCATTTAACCGGCCGTGCGGATGGGGGCCAAGGACGAATCCACGCCCCGCCCGGGGTGGCCGCTCTGGTGACGTCCGGCCGGGGAGGCGCTCCCTGGCTCCTCAGGACAGTACCCCCCGGGGAGATCCCGTTCGGACACTTGACGCCAACCATCCCAGGACCCGCTAAGATATTCCCGGGACCGCAGTGGCTGCGGATGAAGCCCGATCACCTGGTGTCCTGGATGCTGGACGTTGGAAAAGGCTTTCTCGTGGCTCGAGCGGCAGGGGGAGGGGCGGCATGGGCCAGTGCGCCGCACCCGGATGAGCAATCGATGTGCGCCGGGTACGGTTGAGTGGCCTGCCTGCTGAGGAGGGGTCCATGAGTGTCCCGATTCGAGACGTCCTGGTGGTACATCCCAACGCGGGCAGGCGGGCCGCGCTGGCCTCGGCGCTCCCCTCGTGCCGCGTGGTGGCGGTGGAGTCCAAGTCGGAGGCGGCCTTCCGGATGGCGGACGCCGCTCCGGCCCTCATCATCGCCCCGCCGGACGATGCCCGGCTCTTCCTGCGCCAGGTGGCCGACTCGGCCCCGGACGCGCTGCGCGTCTTCCTGTGCTCCAAGTCGGACCCGGCCGGCCTCGCCGAGCTCATCCAGAGCGCCGCCGAGGGCCACGTCTTCAGCGTGCTCGACGAGGCGCTGTCGGGGCCGGAGCTGGGCCGCACCCTGTCCCATCTGTTGCAGCACCAGGGATCGGCCAGCATCAGCGTGCCGCCCGCCTCGCACGCGGTGTTCTTCACCCTCAACGAGCAGGCCTACGAGGCCCGGTGCTCGGAGGTTGGCAACTTCGGCGCCACGCTGCTGCTGCCGGGCGAGCTGCCCCTCACCGCCTTCCCGCCGGGCTCGACGCTGGAGGCGGTGCGCATCGAGCGCGAGGGGCAGCTGCTCTTCAAGACGCCGTGGGCGCACGTGCAGCGGGCCCTGCGGGTGCACGACGAGTCGGGGGACCACGTCCGCCTGGGCATCTCCTGGGCCACGGCCCTGCATCCGCCGCCCCCGGTGCCCGGCGTCACCATGGAGGCGCAGTCCGAGGTGGTGGCCACGCTGCGCAAGGCGTTGCGGCGCGAGGCCATCCTCTGGCTGCAGCGGGTGAACGACCCCTCCGTCCAGCTGCGCCTGGAGGCTCCCGTCGTGGACATGGTGGAGGAGGTCGCCGTGCTGCGCGGCCGCTCCTCCGGGATGATGGAGGGCCTGGCGGGCGACGAGCTGGATCTGCTCTTCGAGATGGGCGGGCAGAGCTACTCGGGCGTGTGCAACCTGCTCGTCAACGACGCGGACGGGCAGCTGGTGGTGCACGTGCCGCGCTCGCTCGTCATCCGCAACTGGCGCAGCCTGCCGCGCTTCAGGCCCGGCCCCGAGCACCGCTTCCTCGTCTCCTTCCGGGCCCCGTTCACCGGCCACGACACCACCCGGGCCGTGCTCGACATGAGCGTCGGCGGGCTGTCCTTCCCCTTCGACGCATCCAACGAGATCCTCCCGGCGGGCGCGCGGCTCGACGCCTCGCTGATGCTGCCGGATGGGACCTCCACCAGCTGCCTGCTGGAGGTGCGCTCCGTCCACGCGATGCCCGCGGAGGGCCGCAACCAGGGAGGTCTGCGCCCCTTCCGGGCGGGGGTCCGCTTCTCGGGGCTCGCCCAGCACGCCCGCGACATCATCCTGCGCGCCTTCATGTCCTCGCGCTGCCAGGCCATCTCCGAGGGCAGCGGCGTGTCCTTCCACGACATCTGGCACCTCATGGAGGAGGCCCGCTACCGCTTCCACCCGGACTACCCCTTCGGCGACGAGTCGGTCCTCGGCACGCTCGAGGACACCCACCGCAAGGTGTACTCCACGGGTGACCTGGGGCGCTGTCTCGTCTACACCAGTGACAAGGGGCTGCAGGGGCAGATCGCCGCCGTGCGCATCCACTCGCGCACCTGGCTGGTGCAGCACCTGGCCGTGCGTCCCGGCGTGCGCCGCAACGAGCACATCTCCTACGAGCTGAGCAACCTCGCCGTGGAGCTGGGCGAGGTGCAGCAGGACATCGAGTTCATCCGCTACTCCTGGCGCAAGGACAACCGGTGGCCCAGCCGCCGCATCGGCTGGCTCGCCCGAGCCCTGGAGACGCCCGGGCTGAGCTTCCTGCGCCACTTCTGCTACATGCGCCTGCCCATCACCCCCGAGCTGCCCCCACCCGCCGAGGGGCTGCCGCGCGTGCGCGATGGGGTGCGCACCGACTTCGTGTGGATCGAGCTGCACCTGCGCGACCGCGGGGAGCTCGTCCGGGTGCTGAGCGAGGACCTGCTCACGGACGAGGTGGACCTGCGCGCGCTGAGCGAGCGCTACAAGGCGAAGGGGCTGCACCGCCGCCGCCGCGTCTTCGTGGTGGATGGGGAGTACGCGCCCCTGGCCGTGGCCCTCTGCGAGGAGGGCACCCCGGGGCTCAACCTCCTGGAGAAGACGAACGCCTTCTGGCTGGTGGTGCCCAACCGCAACCACCCCCAGGCGCGCGCGGCCATGCAGGCGCTCATCCAGCGCTGCGTGGAGCACGCCCGCGAGCGGGGCCGTCCCTCCGCCATCGCCTTCGTGGAGGAGGAGGACATCGAGGTGCTCGAGTCGGCGGGGTTCCAGAACCTCGGCCGCTTCTCCGAGTGGATCTTCCACCGCTCCATGGTCCGCCGGGTGTGCGAGCTGTGGCGCTCCGTGTTCGAGCGGCTGGGGGGCGCCCCGGCGCCCGATTGGGCCAGTGAGGAGGGCCTGGAGTGAGATACGTCATGGAGTCCACCGACGAGGCGCGCCGGTTGCTCGTCCAGGAGCGCACGGGCAACGCGCGCGAGGCGCTGCTGCTCACCGGGCTCCAGCAGGGCGACCGGGTGCTCGACGCCGGGTGTGGTCCGGGCGGCATCACGGAGATGATCGCCGAGCTGGTGGGGCCCACGGGCCACGTCACGGGACTCGACCTCAGCGAGGAGCGGCTGGCGCAGGCGCGGCAGGTCAACCAGCGCCACGCCCACGTGCGCTTCCAGCCGGCGGATGTGCGCCGCACGGGCCTGCCGGACGCGGCGTTCGACTACACCTGGTGCCAGTTCGTCCTCCAGTACGTGCCGGATCGCTGGGACGCGCTCGCGGAGCTCGCCCGGGTGACGCGCCGGGGCGGCAAGATCGTCGTCTCCGAGTTCGATGGCTTCGGCCTGGGCAACTGGCCCTGTCCCGAGCCCCTGCGCGAGTGGTGCCTGCGCTTCACCGACGCCCTTCAGCGCACCGTGGGCCTGGACGTCCACGTGGGCCGCAAGGTCTTCCATGCCATGCGGCAGATGGGGCTCGCCCAGGTGCGCGTCCACCTCTTGCCGCAGTACGTCATCGCGGGCACCGCCGATGCGTCCACCTACCTTGACTGGGAAACCCGGTTTTCCGCGCTCGAGCCCGCCGTCGCCCCCCTGCTCGGCGGCTTGGAGGACTACCGGGGCATGTGCCAGAAGTACTTGGAGTTACTGGCGGATCCGGACGCTTTGAAGTACTCCGTCCTGTTGGTGACGGAAGGGATCCGACCTTGAACCCACTGGCCGCGGACAACGAGACGGCGCACCCGGACAATGCTCCGGAAGTGAGCGTGCGGACCACGTCCACGCTGCTGCTCTATTTCGAGCGGCGCTATGGCGCGTCCCGCCTCGCGGACGTCTTCCGCCGGCACACCTTCAGTCTGTCGCTGGACTACCTGCGCACGGCCACCAACTTCATCTCGCTGCGCTTCCTGGAGAAGCTCGCCGACGTGCTGGTGGCCGAGTCGGGCGACCCGCAGTTCATGCGCAAGGCGGGCCTGTCCATGGCCGGCCCCGAGGCGCTCGGCTTCGCCTACTACATGGTGCGGGCCTTCGGCTCGCTGGAGATCTGCTTCCGCAAGACGGTGGAGCTCAGCTACAGCTACAACCGGGTGGGCCAGTTCGAGATCGAGCAGCTCGAGCGCGAGCGGCTGGTGCTCGCCTACCGCAGCACCGTGCCGGAGAACGGCCGCCACATCTGCGAGCTGCGCATGGGCCAGTTCGCCTCGTTCCCCACCATCTGGGGCCTGCCGCCCGCGGAGGTGAGCGAGAGCCAGTGCCAGGTGCAGGGGGCCGACTGCTGCCGCTACCACCTGCGCTGGATGGATCCGCTGCCGGTGTGGGGCCGCTACATCGGCCTGCTGAGCGGCGCGCTGGGCGGGGTGGGGGCCAGCATGCTGGGGCTGGGCCATCCCGCCTTCTCCGTCACGTCCATGTCGCTCTTCGGCGTGTCGCTGGGCAGCTGGATCGACCTGCGCCGGGAGATGCGGCGCAAGGACGAGGCCCTCAACGAGCAGGCCGAGGGCATGATGGGCTCGCTCAACGAGCTCCAGCAGCGCTACGACGAGATGTTCCGCATCAACGTCGCCCTGGAGGATCGGGTGGCCGCGCGCACGCGCGAGCTGACCGAGGCCAACGTGCGGCTGGAGGCGGCGCTCGCCAAGCAGAAGGAGCTGGACCGGCTCAAGAGCGAGTTCTTCGACAACGTGAGCCACGAGCTGCGCACGCCGCTCACGCTCATCCTCCTCACGCTCGACTCGCTGCTGCAGCGCGGCCCCGAGGAGTTCCAGGCCCCCGTGCGCGCGCACCTGGAGACGATGAACCGCAGCGCCTCGCGCCTGTTGCGGCTCATCAACAACCTGTTGGATCTCACCAAGCTGGAGGCGGGCAAGACGAAGCTGCGCCACGAGCCGCTGGACATCCAGGGCTGCCTGTCCTCGCTGCTGGTGCCCTTCGAGGTGCTCGCGGACAAGAAGGGCGTGGCGCTGGAGCTGGAGGGCTCGGTGACGACGCCCGTCCACGTGGACGTGGGCCGGATCGAAAGCGTCTTCCAGAACCTCATCTCCAACGCCCTCAAGTTCACCAACCAGGGCAGCGTGACGGTGCGCCTGCGCGAGGACGACACCTGGGTGCACGTGGAGGTGATCGACACCGGCGTGGGCATCGCCGCGCAGGACCTGGGCGTCATCTTCGATCGCTTCGCGCAGGCGGACTCGAGCGGCACGCGGCGCTTTGGCGGCACGGGCATCGGCCTGGCGCTGGTGAAGGAGACGCTGGCGCTGCACACCGGCGGCATCGAGGTGTCCAGCGAGCTGGGCAAGGGCTCCAACTTCCACGTGCGGCTGCGCAAGGGCACCGCGCACGTGCGCGACGAGCACCTGGTACAGGGCAACAAGGAGGAGCCCACCCTTCCGCGGCCTCCCCGGCCCCGCTCGGCGGACGTGGCGGCCATGCTGGAGGCCCCCGAGCCGCCCATGCCCATTCCCGCGGTGGAGGCGCTCGCCGCCCCTCCGGACGCCGAGGCCAGCCCGGACGCCCCGCGCGTGCTCATCGTCGAGGACGAGCCGGAGATCCGTGGCTTCCTGCGCCAGGTGCTCAAGCCCTACTACCGGCTGCTGGAGGCCACCAACGGCGAGGAGGGCCTGAAGACGGCGCAGACGGAGCGGCCGGATCTCATCGTCTCGGACGTGATGATGCCGGTGATGTCGGGCATCCAGATGCTCGCGGCGCTGCGCGGCTCGCCGGAGACGGTGGACATCCCCATCATCATGCTCACCGCCCGCCAGGAGGTGGAGGCCAAGGTCGAGGGCCTGAACATGGGCGCCAACGACTACATGGCCAAGCCCTTCTCGCCCCGGGAGATGCTGGCGCGCATCGAAGCGCAGCTGCGCCTGCGCGACGCGGCGGTTCGCGCGGCGGAGAACGAGCGGCTGGCGGCCACGGGCCTGCTCACCTCGGGCTTCGCCCACGAGGTGCGCAACCCCCTCAACGGCCTGATGAACGCCCTGCTGCCGCTGCGCGAGAGCCTCACCAGCGGCACCCCCGACACGGCCATGGCCGTGGCCATGTTGGACCTCATCGAGGAGTGCGGGCAGCGCATCCGCGGCCTCGCCGAGGGCCTGCTGTCCTTCGTGCGCACCGGCAGCAAGTCGGTGGCGGTGGACCTGGGTGCCTCGCTGGACGCCAGCGTGCAGGCGCTCTCGTGGCGGCTGCCGCCGGGCATGAAGGTGGAGCGCGAGTACCAGTGCCCCGATCCGGTGTGGGGTGACCCCGGCTCGCTCAACCAGGTGTGGGTGAACCTGCTGGACAACGCGGTGCGCGCCGTGGGGCCGGACGGGGTCATCAAGGTGGTCACCGCCCGCGAGGGCACCGACGTGGTGGTGTCCGTCATCGACAACGGCGTGGGCATCAAGCCCGAGCACATGGAGCGGCTCTTCCAGCCCTTCTTCTCCACCCGGGACGCGGGCGAGGGGACGGGCCTCGGCCTGTCGCTCTGCCAGCGCATCATCCTGCGCCAGGGGGGCCGCATCCGCATCTTCAGTGACTACGGCAAGGGCACGCGCGTGGAGGTGCGGCTGCCGCTCGAGGTGGATCCGGATCGCATCCTCCCGCCGCTGCTCTCCGAGGGGCGCCCCCGCCAGCCGCACTGGCGCACGTAGGGTTGCCTGCTACAACCGTTGCTACAGGTAGGGCGGGGCTTCTGGTACAACCAGGAGCCTTTTTTCTTTTCCCCCCCACCTGCCAGGAAACCTTCGCATGGCACAGAGCACGGCCGCCGCGGCCCCTACCCGGGGCCACCCCAAGGGCCTCTACCTGTTGTTCACCACCGAGATGTGGGAGCGCTTGAGCTACTACGGCATGCGCGCCCTGCTCGTGCTGTACATGACGGACAAGACGCGAGGCGGTCTGGGCTGGAACCAGGAGAAGGCCCTGGAGCTCTACGGCCTCTACACGGGCGCGGTGTACCTCACCCCGGTGGTGGGCGGGTGGATCGCGGACCGCTTCCTCGGGCAGCGCCGCTCCATCCTCCTCGGCGGCTTCCTGATGATGCTGGGCCAGTTCATGCTGGCCGTGCCGGGCGGGGCGCTCTCGCTCTTCTACGGCGGTCTGCTGCTGCTGGTGGTGGGCAACGGCTTCTTCAAGCCCAACATCTCCACCATGGTGGGCGGGCTGTACGCGCCGGGTGACGCGCGGCGCGACGGTGCCTTCACCATCTTCTACATGGGCATCAACCTGGGCGCGCTGATCGCCCCGGTGGTGAGCGGCACCCTGGGCGAGAAGGTCGGCTGGACGTGGGGCTACGCCTCGGCGGGTATCGGCATGGGACTGGGCCTCATCAGCTTCCTGCTCTTCGCCAAGAGGCTGCTGGGCAACGTGGGCCTGGCGCCGCAGAAGGTGGAGAACAAGGCGGCGGTGGCGGCTCCCCAGGCGGCACTCACCCGCCAGGAAGTGGATCGCATCATCGTCATCCTGGTGCTCGCCCTCTTCGTCGTCTTCTTCTGGGCCGCCTTCGAGCAGGCCGGCGGTTTGATGAACCTCTACACGGACGCCAAGGTGGACCGCTCGGTGTTCGGCTGGGAGGTGCCCACCACCTGGTTCCAGGCCGTCAACCCGGTCTTCATCCTGCTGCTGGGCCCCATCTTCGCCGAGCTGTGGACGGGGCTGGGCCGGAGCGGCAAGGACCCCTCCATCCCGAAGAAGATGGCGTTCGGCCTGATGCTGGTCGCCTTCGGCTTCGTGTTCATGCTCGGCGCCTCCAAGCAGAGCGACGCGATGGGCAAGGCCGGGCTCATGTGGGTGGTGGCGGCCTACTTCTTCCACACCGCGGGCGAGCTGTGCCTGTCCCCGGTGGGCCTCTCCATGGTGACGAAGCTGGCGCCCGCGCGCTACGCCTCGGCCCTCATGGGCGTGTGGTTCCTCTCCAACGCCGTCGCCAACTACCTGGCCGGCAAGATTGGCACCTACGCCGAGCGGCTCGGTGAGTTCCAGCTCTTCCTCTCCATTACCATCGCCTCCGCCGCGGCGGGCGTGGTGCTGCTGGCCCTGGCGCCCATGCTCAAGCGCATGATGCACGGCGCGGACGAGGCGCGGCCCGCCGCTCCCGCTCCCACGGCCAACGGCTCGGAGCAGCCCAAGACGCAGGTGGCCTGAGCCGGGTTTCCTCCCGGAAGGACAAAGGGCCCCGGGCGGAGACGCTCGGGGCCCTCTGTTTTGCGGGAGGCGGGGGGCTACAGGACGAGCGCGAGGCCGGCGTAGGGGCCCGCGAAGAGATCGCGGTGGACCTCGCCGTCCACACGGCCCTGGTCACTGAGATAGACGGCGCGATAGCCCCCGCGCAGCCGCACCATGCCGAGCTCCACCGCCAGTCCCGCGTCCCCGCTCAGCTGGGTGAAGGGAAGGGGCGTCCAGTTGGCGCTCGCCTCCAGCTTGAGCGGGCCCACCAGACGCAGCAGCGTGCTCGCGCCCACGCCCGGCCCCACGAAGATGGCGTCCGGCGCGAAGGCGACGTCCATCCCACCGGACAGGCGCACGCGCAGGGTGTCGTTCGCCACCAGCAGCACGCTCGGCTTGAGCGCCAGCAGCGAGAGGGAGTCCCGGCCCGGCGAGCCATCGTCCGTGGCCAGGTCGAACATGTTCAGCTTCACGCCGAAGCCCAGCCTCTCGCCGTCGGCCTGCAGCCCCAGTCCCACCGCGTAGCCCTGCGAGACGATGCCCGCGTCCGCCGTGAGATCCACGCCGATGGGCTGCTCGTGGGTGTCCTCCACCTCGGCGCGCGGGCGCGGCATCAGCCGGTTGCGCCACATCAAGTCGTAGTACCGGCCGTAGTACGCGCCCGGCCCCAGGAACGGCCAGGCCCACGCCGGGTCGTAGTAGTACCGGACCCAGGGATCGCCGTAGTAGCCGTAGTACCCGTACGGCGAGCCGTAATAGGGGTTGCGATGCGGCCGGCCCACGCCCGGCGAGCCAGACCCCGGCGAGCCATGCCCTGGCGAAGAGGGCGGCGACGAAGGGCGAGAGCTCTTGCCGAAGCGGGCCTCGGCGCTACCAGAGCCGAGCCCGACCAGCGACACGGCGAGAAACAGTCCCACTCGTTTCCACATGGTCCTACTCCCTTGCACCCGGCGGCCAGCAGCCTCTCCGGTGGCGTTGCGCGGAGAGAAACACGCGCCCGGACAACATACTCCCGAGCGGGCCGGCGCGCTTGTAGGAGCCAGCCCCCCTCGCTGTCACATCGGCCCCGCCGTAGACTCTCTTGAGAGAGGGCATATCCATGATGACCGGGCTGAAGACGGGTCTGGTGTTGGGGGGCGGTGCCGCGCGAGGCGCTTACGAGGCCGGTGTGCTCTCGTACCTTCGCGAGGAGCTGGAGCCGGAGCTCGGCCGGGAGTTGCGGCTGGACATCCTGGCGGGCACGTCGGTGGGCGCCATCCATGCCTGCTACCTCGCCGCGACGAGCGACGAGCCCGCCCTCCAGGCCCGGGGCATGCGGGCGCACTGGACGGGCATGAAGGTCGAGGAGGTGCTCCGGTGCGGCGTGGGGGACCTCTTCCGCGTGCTGCGCGAGGCGCTCGGCAAACCGGCTGAGCACCCGAGGGACATCCAATACGGTGGGCTGGTGGACCCCCGCGGACTGCGGGCCATCGTGAGCCGGGGCATTCCCTGGCTGGGCATCGGCCGCAACGTGCGCAAGGGCCATGTGGAGGCGCTCGCGGTGAGCACCACGCACGTGGGCAGCGGACGGGCCACGGTGTTCGTCCAGCGGCGCGGCGGGGGCATCCCTTCCTGGGGCAATGATCCCTCGTACCAGGCGCAGGCCACGCGCATCGCGCCCAACCACGCCCTGGCCTCGGCGGCCATTCCGGTCGTCTTCCCGGCGGTGCGCGTCGGGGGCGAGCTGCACGTGGACGGAGGCCTGCGGCTCAACGTCCCGCTCAGCCCCGCGCTGCGGCTGGGAGCCCAGCGGGTCATCGTCATCTCCCTACGGCACGAGGCGGTGCGCGCCCGGAAGCCGGACCTCGCCCAGGAGACCACCGAGCAGGAGCGCGAGCAGGCCTTCGCGACCGCGCCCTTCCTCGCGGGAAAGATGCTCAACACGCTGATGATGGACCGCACGGACCAGGACCTGGGCCGGCTGCGGCGGCTCAACTCCATCCTCGAGGCGGGCACGGTGGCGTACGGGCCGGGCTTCGCGCAGACGCTCGGGGCGGTGCTGGAGCCGCACCGGAGCCAACCGCTGCGCTACGTGCGCGAGCTGCTGGTGCGGCCCTCGAAGGACATTGGCGCGCTGGCCGCCGAGTACGTGCGCACGCCCGAGTTCCGCCGCCGCAGCTCGGGCCTGGCGCACAAGGCCATTCTGCGGCTGGTGGACCGGGACGCGGCGCACGAGGCGGACCTGGCGTCGTACCTGCTCTTCGATGGGGGCTTCGCGGAGATCCTCATCGACCTGGGCAGGCACGACGCCCGGGCACTGCGCGACGAGTGGCTGCGCTTCTGGTCGGACACGCCGCAGACGGTGGCGGAGCAGGCGACGCTCGCTCCGCCAGGGACCGCGAGCGCCGCCTGACGCGCCGGGAGGAGCATGCACCCGGGGGGTAGGACGACGCCCCGCCTGCACGGGCCACCTGGTGGATTCTGGAAGAGGGGCTCGGCTCCATGCGAACAGGTGGCTCGGGTCTCCGGCAGGCGGAGAGGCCCGGGAGGAGCACGCATGGACGAGGAGAAGAAGTGGGAGGCGCGGACGCAGGTGGGGCCCTACCAGCTCGAGGAGCAGATGCCCCAAGACCCCGGCAGCCCCGGGGAGCTCTACGTGGCCACTCACGAGGAAAGTGGAGCCACGGCCCTGGTGCTCAAGCCCGCCGCCGACAAGGACGCGGCCCCCATTCCGGACTTCCAGGTGAGTTTCATGGCCTCGGAAGAGAAGGACTACCTCGCCCTGGAGGTGAAGGACTCGCGCCGGGCCCGGGCCCCCGACAGGCACTCGGCGGATGCACTGGTGGAGCTGCTCGGGGATGTGCACGAGGGAGTGGGGCGCATGGCCCGCGCCCTCGACGGCCCCGAGGAGCCTCGTCCGCTGTGGCGCCTGGGCTTCGCCTTGGGGAGCACCGCCGCGGTGTGTGCCCTGGCCTTCGCACTGGGGCGTCTGGCCTCCGGGTCCCCGCCGCCGAGCGGCCCGGAGTTCCTGGCGAGCACTCCGCCCGGGCTCATCCACGACGAGGCGCCCCCGGCGGACGGGAGCTCGGACCCGTTCTTCAACGCCTGGCTCTCGGACACCGTGGACGCGGGGGAACCGGTGATTACCCGTCCACTGCCGCCCGAGCCCTTCAAGGGGCAGAAGCGCCCTCCCTGCACGCGCTACGTGGAGGTGGAGTTGGTCGGTGGCTGCTGGGCAGCCCACGAACTCAAGGCCCCGTGTCCGGACACCCTCTTCGAGCACCAGGGCAAATGCTACCTGCCCTCCTTCAGCGCCAAACCGCCGCCCCAATCGGTCGGGCCATGAGTGGCACGGAGGGCCTTCGCTTGTAGTCGACTACAAGCGGTGTGGGGCGGGGTATGACATCACGGGTAGACGTCTACCAGTGAGGCGGGGTGTCGAAGGCCGAGGGTGCATCTGCTTCATGTGAAAGTGTCCGCGAAGTTTTTGGACATGGTCGCGCACTGGACTTGCGTAACTGCTCGCCGTGCCCCGTGCCCGGCGGGCTCATCCCCGCCTCGTCTAAGCCAGGTGGAGTAGGTCCTGTCAGGGGGGAGGCTCCGGGCGCGTTTTCCCGCAACTGGTCCGATGGTCGTACCAGTCGGGACGAAGCGCGACCGGAAGGGCCTCGTTCTTTGCTGCGACAGCAGCCGCTGACAGGACTTTCCCCACCTGGCTTAGAACAGCACCGGAATGTGCTTGAAGCCGCGCATGGCGGTGCTCGTGCCCAGACGGAGCTCGTCGGCGCTCACGGCCAGGCGCAGCTTCGGGAAGCGCCGGAACAGGGTCTCGAAGGCGAGAGGAAGTCGACCGGGCCCCAGTAGCGCAGCGTCTCCTCGACCATGCCCTTGGCCATTGCCGCCGGGTCCGCGAGGAAGCGGGCGTGCTGCTCGGGGTGCTGCAGCAGCGCGACGACGCCATTGCCAATCAGGTTCATCCAGGGTCCGGCCCAGCTCGCTCTGGTATCTGAAGCAAAGGAATCGGCAACTCCTATGAGAAGAGGGGAGGGTGTCCGGGCTCGTTCGTGGACCCGGCGGGCGGGACCGTGCCATACCCTCGGACGCTGGAAATCCCGGTGCGGCGAGAGCGCCATGATTCAAGACTTCGAACGGACGACGACCGAGCGGCTCCTGCTGCGCCGCCTCCAGGAGAGTGACCTGGACGCGGTGTTCGAGCTCCATGGAGATCCGGAGACGAGCCGCTTCAGTCCCTCCGGACCCCTGCCCTCCAAGGAGGCCGCGCGCGAGCTGCTGGAGCTGTGGCTGGGAGACTGGGCGCGTCACGGCGTGGGGTACTGGGTCGTGGAGCGGCTCGAGGCGCCCGGCACGGTCGTGGGCTTCAGTGGCGTACGCCACAAGGAGCTCGAGGGCCAGACGGTGCTCAACCTCGCCTACCGGTTCCGTCCCCAGGCGTGGGGCTCCGGGTATGCGACGGAAGTGGCTCGCGTGGCCCTGCTGCTGGCCCGGAAGCACCTCCCCAGCGTTCCAGTGGTGGCCATCATCAGCCTGGAGAACGCGCCCTCCCTCCGCGTGGCGGAGCGGCTCGGGATGCGGCGCGACCGGCTCATCGACTACCACGGCTTCGCGAGTGCCGTGTATCTGGCGGAGTAGGAATCTGGTCTCGGCCGGTGCTCTACACCGGGCAGCTGTGCCGCACGCCCGCACAGCTGACCGAGGCCCTCTCTGACGGCGGCGGGCCCCGGCACGCCACGTCACATCCGTCCTGTCCGCACTCGGCCTGTCTTGTGAGCCCAAGGGCTCATCCACAAGGAGGCCGGACATGAAGAAGGAAGAAAAGGGCACCACACCCCAGAAGGGCAGGAAGCCGTTCTTCGCACGCTTGCTGGAGGCGCAGGAGCTCGAGCAGGTAGCGGGCGGCACAGGCGGGGTCACCAAGAAGGCTCCCTCGGACAGAGACGAGGTCGCCGTCACCGAGAAGTTCCCCTCGGACAATGAAGATGGCGCCGTCACCCTGAAGTACCCCTCGGACCAGGAAGACCACTGCCGGTAGCTGCCCCTTCCACCCTCCGAGGCCCCATGCTCCCCGCTCGCGACATCGTCCTGCTCCTCACCCATGGCGGCGACTACTACACGGTCGATCGCGTCGCGCAGGCCCTGTCGGGGCGGGGAGCGCGTCCGCTGCGCATCAACACCGAGGACTTTCCGGCTCAGCTCGAGCTGACGACGGCGCTGGGCCGGACGGGTGAAGAGGTGGCGCTGCGCACGGCCAGCGGCGAGCTGCGCGGGGAGGAGATTCGCGCGGTGTGGGTGCGGCGCATGGCGCTGCCCCGGCTCGATGAGGCGCTGGAGCCTGCCTGGCGGGACGGCTGCGTGCGCGAGTCGCTGGCGGCCTTCGAGGGCTTCCTGGAGGGACTGGAGGCGCGGGGTTGCCGCTTCATCAACCCGCTCGTGGCGGGGCAGGCCGCCCACAACAAGGTGCGCCAACTCCGGATGGCCCAGGCGCTGGGATTGGAGGTACCCCGCACCGTGGTGACCAATGACGCGGCACGGGTCCGCTCCTTCTTCGAACACGTCCAGGGACGGATGGTGGCCAAGATGCTCACGCCCCTGACCCAGTCCATGGAGGGAGGACAGCCCTTCGTCTACACGAGCGCCATGGGCCCCGAGGACCTCGAGGCGCTCGAGGGGCTGCACCACAGCCCCATGGTGTTTCAGGAGCGCATCGACAAGCGGCGCGAGCTGAGGGTGGCCGTGGTGGGAGGGCGCTGCTTGACGGGAGCGATTGATGCGTCGCGCTCGGTGGCGGGCCAGGTGGACTGGAGGCGGGCCCGTCCCGAGGAGTGCCGCTGGGAGCCCGGCGAGCTGCCCGCCCCGGTCGCCGCCCGTCTGGTGCGCCTGGTCGGGGCTCTGGGGCTCGTGTACGGCGCGGTGGATCTCATCGTCACACCCGAGGGACGTCACGTCTTCCTCGAGGTCAACCCGGGGGGCGAGTGGGGGATGCTCGAGCACGAGCTCGGCCTGCCCATCGCCGATGCCCTGGCCGAGGCGCTCCTCGACGAGGGGGACGCCTCCCGACACCCTTCGCGGGAGAACGCATGGCCATCCTCATCGTGACCCACTCCACCGACAACGAGTCGCCCCGTGCGGTGGCCCGCGCCCTGGAGGCCCGGGGTGAGCGCGTCTACCGGTTCGACACGGACCTGTTCCCCACCGACCTCCAGCTCTCACTGGATGAAGGGGGCGGCGGGAGGATCTCCGGTGGGGCAGGGGAGCTGGAGCTGTCGGAGGTCTCCGCGGTCTGGTACCGCCGCAACGCGACGGGGACGCGCATTCCCCCCGGCGTGGATGCCCAATTGCGCCAGCCCTCGATGGAGGAGAGCCGGCGCATGGTGCTCGGGATGATGGCGGCGCTCGGGGTGTTCCAGATGGATGCCCTCGAGGTGGTGCGGCGCGCGGAGCAGAAGCCGCTTCAGCTCAAGCTGGCCCGCGCGTTGGGGCTGGAGGTGCCGCGCACGGTGATGACCAATGATCCGGAGGCGGTGCGAGCCTTTGCCCGGAGCTGTCCGGGTGGCGTGGTGACGAAGATGATGGCGTCGTTCGCCGTCTACGGGGAGCGGGGTGAGGAGCAGGTGGTGTTCACCACGCCGCTGGATGAGAAGCAATTGGAGGACCTGGACGGATTGGACCTGTGTCCGATGACCTTCCAGGAGCGGGTGGAGAAGGCCCTGGAGCTGCGGGTGACGGTGGTGGGCGAGCAGGTGATGGCGGCGTCCATCGACTCGCAGGCGAAGCCCGGGGCTCGGGAGGACTGGCGCCGGGAGGGGCTGGCGCTCATCGACGCGTGGCGGCCCTATCCGCTGCCCGAGCCGGTGCGCAGGCGGGTGCTGGCGCTCATGGATGCGCTGGGCCTCAACTACGGCGCGTTGGACTTCATCGTCACGCCCGAGGGGCGGCACGTGTTCCTCGAGGTGAACCCGGTGGGGGAGTTCATGTGGCTGATGCGCTCCCCTGGCCTGCCCATCGCCGAAGCGCTGGCGGACGTGCTCGCCGGGCACGCGGCGCGCAGGTCTGGCCCCAGGCCGTGTGTCGCCGCCTCCCCGGTCGTGGCCCGCGGGTAGAGGGGTCCAATCCTGTTGCCATTGGGTTGCACGGGCGCGCCGTAGTATCATCCGTGCGCCCATCCACGAGAGGACCCGCATGCCCCAGCCCGACTCCCTGACCGCGCTCGAGATGCTGGAGTACTGCCGTTTCGCCTACAAGTCCTACGCCCAGACGTGCGTGTACCCGATGGACCCGTTCTACGAGGCGCACGGGGAGGGATTCGTGCAGGGCGCGCGCGACCGCGTGATGGCGTACGTCCACAACTCCCTGGAGCTCGATGGCGACAGCCATAAGTTCGACCCCATCGAGTACGACTTGAAGCGCACGCCGGACCCTTCCCGGGGCGTCGTCTACCGGGGCGGCGTGGGCAAGCAGCCGTACATCCTCTTCCAGCCGCGCAAGCTCGACAAATCCATCTGCTATGCGAAGGGGGTCGACCTGGACGGCGAGGACCTCCCGAGCGTCTTCATCAACGATGCGGCCGGCAAGCTGCGCTGCTGCTTCTTCCAGGGCCGCACGGGCATGACGCAGACGCATCCCAAGGCGGGCTGGACGAGCTGGTTCGGGGCCGTCGTCTATGATGCCGTCAAGGAGACGCTCGTCATCGCCTTCCGGGGAAGCCGCAGCGGCAGTGGAGGCCGTGCGATGGGCCAGGCTCTGGTGTTCAGCCAGGGCAGTCCGGACTGGGTCACGGACATGAACCACCTCAAGGAGGTGAAGGTCCCCCGGTTCAGCAACGCGACGCTCTCGGCCGGGTTCTGGCTCGCCTATGAGAGCTGCAGGAAGTCCCTGCTGGGGGCCATCTACGAGGCGCTGAACGGCCTGCGCATCAAGGAGATTCATTTCACGGGCCACAGCCTCGGCGGCGCCCTCGCGCAATGCGCGTATATCGATCTGGTCGGGGGCACGCTCCTCGACGAGGGCAAGGCCCTCCGCAAGATCGTGGAGAAGGCGAGCATCTCCTGCTACGCGCTCTCGGCGCCGCCCATCGTCCTGGGCGCCGGGTCCAAGGAGAAGATCGCGCTCCACGTCGGCGAAATGAACGTGTTCCACTACTTCGCGCCCAAGGACGTGGTGCACGACAGCGCGATGGTGAAGTACTCCGCCGTGAAGGCCTCCAACCAGTTCATCGGCCTGTTGACGCATCCCCTCACGAAGCCCGTCCATATCGGCACGGAGCTCCCACTGGAGGCGTGCGACGACGGCTTTCCCGCCGCGCACGAGCCCCAGCAGGTCTTCGAAGGCCTCCTCGAGGCCATCAAGAAGGAGAAGCGCATGGGCTACATGAAGGACCCTGGCTTCTGGCCCACGTTCAACTTCGATCCCACCGGCAAGTGGAACCTGTCCGTCAAGCACGACTGGAGCGGAGATCAGCTCGAGAAGGAGCTGCGCGGCGCCCTGGCCAACAGCGTGACGAGTGAGGGCTCGCAGACGCTCGCGGCGCTGTGGGCGGAGATCGTCAAGGGGGAGAAGAAGGGCGGGTACCTCAGCCTCGACGACACGGACGGGGAGGTGTTCGAGGACTTCACCGAGGCGTGCGGGCTCTTCGACAAGGTGCTCGTGGACCCGTCCAACCGCGCCAAACACCTCGAGGCCCTGAAGAAGTCGCGCGAGGCCCTCATCAAGTCCTACGGGGGCGCGAAGAACCACAAGGCCTCCTCGAGCGTGTACTGGGTCCTGCTCCAGTATCTGACCGCGCGGCAGTACTGCCTCGGCGTCGCCTAGCCACCCCGCGGCCTGGGTCATTCCAGGTCGCGGTGCTCGGATTCCTCGAGGCACCGGACCGAGCCGCCCGCTCATATCTCCATGAATTGCTGGACATCCTGGCATTTCTCGGATTAAGCCTCCTGTATTCACGGGAGGCATCATGAAAATGCATCAGCGCATCGCGGCCCTCACGCTCGTGGGCCTCGCGATGGTGTTCGGCCAGGGCTGTGGTGGCGAGCCCGGTGAGGTCCAGTCCGGGGAGTCCCCGCGCTCCACCGGGGCGGCGCTCGCGTGCACCACCCGCATCACGTACGGCAACGCGTGGATTCATGGGGCGGGGCACCCAGACATGTTCGACGTCGCGGATGGCTCGGTGACGTGGGATGGCCGCTGCGTCAACGAGGGCACCAACTCCTACGCGGTGCTCTCCAACGGCTGGAAGCCGTACTTCACCGGGAACAACGCCTGCGTGCTGGCGATGGATACCAACTGTGCCGGCGCGCCCGCGTGCACCTCCCGCATCACCTATGGCCCGGCGTGGATCCACTCCGGGACGAACACGTACGACGACGTGGGCGGGCGCGTGTTCTGGGACCGCGCCTGCGTCAACGAGAGCCTCAACTCCTACTCCCTCCTCTCCAACGACTGGAAGCCGTACTTCACCGGCTCGAACGCCTGCGCCATGTCGTTCATGTACTCGGGCTGCGGCGGCCTCTATCAGAACCCGGTGCTCAACGTGGACTGCGCCGACCCTGGCGTCATCTTCGATGGGGGCAGGTACATCGCCACCTGTACGTCGGGTGGCGCCGCGGATGCGTTCCCCATCCGCACCTCGACGGACCTGGTCAACTGGTCGAGCGCGGGCTTCATCTTCCCCTCGGCGCGCAAGCCCACCTGGGCCAGCACCGACTTCTGGGCCCCGGAGATCCACCTCGTGGGCACCCAGTACGTCGCGTACTTCACCGCGCGCCACACGGATGGAAAGCTGTCGATTGGTGCCGCCACCGCGACGAGCGCGGTCGGGCCCTTCACCGACATCGGCCGTCCTCTCGTGCACGACACCACCATGGGGATGATCGACGCCACGTTCTTCACCGACACCACGGGCCGCAAGTACCTGGTGTGGAAGGCGGACGGAAACGCGGTGGGCCAGAAGACGCCCATCTACGGCCAGGAGCTCTCGGCGGATGGCCTGTCGCTCATTGGCAGCCGGGTGCAGCTGATCACCAATGACCGCACCTGGGAGGGGGGCGTCGTCGAGGCGCCCTGGGTCGTGGCGCGGGACGGCTACTACTACCTCTTCTACAGCGGCAACGCCTATTACAACAGCACGTATGCCATTGGTGTGGCGCGCGCGACCAGCCCGCTGGGCCCCTACACGAAGGCGAGCGCGCCGACCCTCAAGAGTGTCACCGGGTGGGAAGGCCCGGGACACGGCTCGGTGGTCAACACGCCGGCGGGCAGCTCGGTCATGGTCTATCACGCGTGGAACGCGGGCCACACGGCGCGCGTGATGCTCGTGGACGCCATCATCTGGCGCAGTGGTTGGCCGGCGATGCCCGAGGCGCCGTCCGTCAGCTCGCGTCCGATGCCGTGAGCCGGTGATGCTTCCACCACTCAAATCCATACTCGTTCCCCTCCTCGCCCTCGCGGCGGCTGCCGGCTGCGCGGGACCGGAGGATGCCAGCCTCGAGCTCGCGTCTGGCGGCCCGGTCTCGGCTGTCTCGCAGGCGCTCGTCTGCGACGGCGTCACCTGCGGCGGACATGGCGTCTGCAAGGACAACGCGGGCAGCGCGCTATGCGTCTGCGATGAGGGCTTCACGGGAGCCTCGTGCGCCACGCGCGGCTCCGACTTCCATGTCCGCTCGCTGCTCGTCCCGGGGCTGGCCGATCCCGACGTCTACAAGGAGAACGATGACCTGTTCTTCCTCACCGGCACCGGCGACGCGCGGACCGTGCCCATCTACGAGACCAACGATCTGTCGAGCTTCCGCTTCAAGCGCGGCTACGATCCCTCGGTGGCGGACCCGGCCTACGACTACTGCATGATCTGGGCGCCGGACCTGGGCAAGTACAACGGCGTCTATTCTCTGTACTTCTCGGCCCAGCGGGTGCCCAACGGCATGGCCTGCCCGGCCTCCGGGCAGGACGTGACGACCTTCGTGGCCTCGGCGCCCGACCTGAATCTCGACTTCGGCGCCCCCCAGCCCATCAACCCGAGCACGACCTACCCGCGCACCACCATCGGCTCGGCCTGCACGGCGCAGGGCTGCAACCACAACATCCGCATCGACTCGGCGACGTTCAATGACACGTCGGGCCGCTGGCTCTTCTATGTCTGGTTCGACCGGGGCAACAACATCTCCTCGTTCAACACCGCGGCCCCCGCCACGGTCTACAACCACACGGGCCCCGCGCTCTACACGCTCCCCGCCCAGGAGGAAGGCATCAACGAGGCCCCCGAGCTCCTCAAGCGCAACGGCCTCTACTACCTGCTCTTCAGCAGCGGCTGGTACAACAGCCAGTACGCCATGAATTACATCATGGCGGACTCCCTGCCCGCGCTCACCCGGGCGCGCGCGGTGCGGCGGCTCTCGGAGCCGATGCGCGATGCCTCCGGGGCGCTCATCCAGACGCACGGCCACAACGGGGTGGTGGACCGCCGCGGCGAGTACTTCAACATCTTCCACCAGGGCGCCTTCCAGCCCGCGGGCACCTTCACCGGGCGCAGCACGTACAAGCAGCGCATCGCCTTCAAGCCCGATGGCACGATGAGCTCGCTCAACCAGGTCAACGTCCGCTGGACGAAGCTGACCGGGTACAACTACTCGCTGGACCTCGTGCTGCGCGATGGGAGCGTGGTGGGCCCGTGCATCAATGCCGGCATCCTCGGCCCGGCCAACAAGACCACCTTCAACGGCGTGTGCCCCAGCGCGGGCAGCCGCATGGTGAACAAGGGCGACATCGCCGCCTTCCGCATCTTCTACTCGAACAGCAGCACCTGGGGACCCTTCGTCGAGAAGGCCTACGACGGCGTCTCGGATGACGTCTTCCTGGAGGTTCCCGGCGGCACCACGCCGTTCGTGGACCTGAGCTGGAGCGAGGAGGAGACGGGAGCCCAGTACTCCATCGACGTGCAGCGGCGCGACACGGGCGCGTGGATTGGCCCCTGTATCGGAGTGACCTCGGTCAATCGCAGTCTCGCCTGGACGTACAGCGGGCGCTGCGACACCCCGGGAATCAACGTGGCCATCTCCACCATCAGCAACTTCCGCATCTGCTCGGCGATAAACGGTGACTGGGCCCACGCGCGCTGCGGCGCCACGGCCTACGACGGCAAGAGCATGTTCGTGCCGATCGTCATCCCGTAGCAACGCTTCACCCGGAAGCAGCCACGGGTTTCCCTTTTCGAACACAGAGGAGATATATGAACAGCGGGTCCCTATCCAGGAGCTTCTTACGGAGTCTTGCCTCGAGCACCGTGGCGTTGGTGCTGGGCATGCTTGCCCTGACGGGCTGCGGTGGGATGGGACAGGAGGGCTCCGAGGTCCAGGACTCCTCCTCTCAGTCCATGCCCTTGGTTCCGTCCAATGTGCAGTCCTTCTATGCGGAAAGTCAGTGGCGGACGCTCTTCGGAGTCACCGGCCCCTACTATGGCCCCCTGGGCCATCGCGGTCTCGACCTCGCCGCCGGTGCCGGTCAGCCGATTCCCGCGCTGCGCTCGGGCACCGTCCGCCGCATCCAGTACTCCTCCGTCGTGGGCCACACCATCGCGGTGGAATCCGCGCCGGGAGACTTCTCCGGGTACGATCACATCATCCGGACCCAGGTCTCCGTGGGCGATTTCGTCCAACAGGGACAGATCATCGCCTACGCGGCGGGCTCCGGGGATGATCACGGCTCGGCGTGGACCGGGCCGCACCTCCACATGACCCGGGGGAGCACGGACCGCTGCGCGTTTGGCGAGAACGTCAGCGATCCCGCGCCCCTCATCCGCAACATCCTCGGCACCGGAACGGGTGGAGGCACCGGGACCGGTGGCGGCTCCGGGGGAATCCAGATCAGCGTCGAGGATGGAAAGACTCTCCAGCGCGTCGCCCAGCGGGGTGGATACACGGGCGTGGTGGACGGCGTCCCTGGGACCAACACGTGGAAGGGTGTTCAGACCGTCATCACCAACAAGGGCTTCTACTCCGGCCCCATCGACGGCATCCCGGGTGACAACACCTGGAAGGGAGTTCAAAGGCTCGCACAGCTCGGAGGGTACACGGGCCCCATTGATGGATACCCGGGACAGTACACCTACGCGGGCCTCACCAACTGGCTGGCCCAGGATCCGGGAACACCTGCTCCGACGGGGATGAGCGGTGTCTACGGAATCGATGTCGGCACCACCCAGCGGGATCTCGACTTCAATGCCGTTCGCGCCGCCGGTTACCAGTTCGCGATCGTCAAGGCGGGTGGCTCCAACGTCTCACCCATCTACGTCGCGCCGTACTACGCCCAGGAGGTCGCCCGGGCCCGTGCGGCCGGGTTGCTCGTGGGGCACTACTGGATGGCGGGCTCGACCAATCCCGCGGCGGACGCCCAGTATTTCATGGACCACCTGTATGACTATCGTCCGGGCGACATCCTGGCGCTCGACAACGAGGCGATCGACAACGCCATCTTCTGGAACGACTCCATGACCGCGACCTTCATGCAAGCGGTCAAGTCCCGTCTGGGCAAGGCTCCGTTCCTGTACACCTATTCGAGCCTGCTCACGTCCAACAGCTGGCCCCAGACGCAGGCCGTGGGCTCCAAGCTGTGGGTCGCCCACTACACGGGCACTCCGGGCAACCCGAACATCGGGACGGCCTTTCCCACGTGGGAGATTCATCAATACACCTCCTCCGGGAACCAGAATGGAATTCCTCTGGATTTGAACGTCGCGAAGCTGTCCGCGTTCACCGGACTGAGCCAGCCACCGGATGGCGCGACGCCTCCCCCGCCGACGGCGATCCCCGGAGGTGGCTCCACGGGCGGAGGTGGCGGCGGCGTCGTCATCACCACCGAGCAGGGAACCATTCTGCAGAACCTGGCGCGCCGGGGCGGCTATACGGGTCCCATTGACGGCGTCCCGGGTACCAACACGTGGTTGGGCGTGCAGCGGGTCCTGCGTGATCTGGGGTATTACGGCGGGTCTGTCGACGGCGTTCCGGGCATCAACACCTACAAGGGCTTGCAACTGCTTGCCCAGGATGGTGGTTACACGGGCCCCATCGATGGCATCCCCGGACCCAATACGTATTCCGGGATTCAGGCGTACCTGGACGGGACCTCCGGCGGAGTGCCGCCGCTCACCAACGCGCAGGGAGTGACGCTGCAGCGGATCTCCTGGGCGGGCGGTTACACCGGTGCCGTGGACGGCGTGCCCGGCGCGAACACGTGGAAGGGCATCCAGCAGGTCCTCGGCGGCTACGGTTACCTGGGGCCCGTGGATGGCGTCATGGGAACCAACTCGTACAAGGCGCTTCAGCGCTTCGCCGCGAAGGGCGGTTACACGGGCGTCATCGATGGCGTCATGGGAACCAATTCCTGGATGGGCGTGCAGACCGTCCTGCGAGGCTTTGGCTACACGGGCCCCATCGATGGCGTCATGGGAACCAACTCGTACGCGGCACTCCAGCGGGTCGCTCGCCTGGGCGGGTACATGGGCCCCAGCGATGGCGCGATGGGGGTGAACTCGTGGAAGGGCCTGCAGACCTTCTTGAGCGGCGCCGGCTACACGGGGCCCATCGATGGGGTGCCGGGAACCAACACCTATAAGACGCTTCAGTCCCTGGCGAGCCGCGGCGGCTACGTGGGGCCGATCGACGGCATCCCCGGAGCCAATACCTACGCGGGCCTGGCGAACCTCCTGAACTGAAGCCAGGACCGAGCCTCGAGCTTGAAGCACAAGGAGACGGAAGATGGCTCCCAGCAGTCCCACGAAAATAGCGGTGATCGGTTGCGGCCTCATGGGAAGCGCCCTGGCACGAGCCTTCGCGGCGGCCGGTCATGAAGTCGCGGTCTGGAACAGGACTCCCAGCAAAGCCAAGGCGGTTGGCGGTGGGACCCTCGCGTTCGAGAACCTGATCGAGGCCGTGTCGGGACGGGAGCTCGTGGTCGTCTCCTTGTGCAACTACGCCGCCTGCTTCGAGCTGTTCTCCTCGAAGGGCGTCACGTCGGCACTGGCCGGAAAGACGCTGGTTCAGCTCACCAGCGGCTCACCCGCGGACGCTCGCTCGGGACTGGAGTGGGCGGCAGGCAACGGCGTGGAGTACCTGGACGCCGCGATACTCGCCTACCCGAGCTTTGTCGCCACCGATTACGCGACGGTCTTCTACGCAGGGTCCCGAGCGGTCTTCGACCGGCACCTCGGGACCCTCCAGGCGATCGCCAGGAATTCGCTCTACGTCGACGAGAAGATCGGTTCCGCCGCGACGCTCGACTGCGCGATTCTCGAGGCCTACTACGGGGGCTCCCTGGCCTTCCTCCACGCCGCGGCCATGTGCAAGGCGGAAGGTCTGGATCCGAAGATCTTCTTCTCCCAGAAGAGCTCCTTCCTCGGCTTGATTTCCGTCACCGCCGACGCCGCGCAGGGAATGATCGAACGCAACGACTTTTCCGGCGACCAGTGCAGTCTCAACACCCACGTCGCCGCAATCGAGCACATCGTCCGGCTGAGCAAGGATGCCCGCCTCAGCGCGCGCTTCCCGACGGAGTTGCTCGACAATTACAAGCGGGCCCTCGGCGCGGGGCTGGGTGACAAGGAATTGCCAGCCGTGTTCCGTACCCTCGTGCAGGATTGACGCGATGACCCACCCGTGCTCCGGGTCCGCGAGGAGCTCGCGAGCTTCGAGGACGCGGGGCCGCACGCGCGTTCCCGCGGATGCTCGACGCGACGTAGGGGGGGCCTGAGGTATGGTGCGCCTCCCACTCCCGTGCGTGAACATCCATGACCTCCACCGTGGCCCCGTCCCCCGCCCCCGCTGAATCGAGCGCGCTCCGCATCCCTGGATACCGGACCTTCCTCCTCACGTTCATGTTGGCGATGATGGCCGACAACATCGAGCACGTGATCAGCTACTGGGTGGCGTTCCAGAAGTTCCACTCGGCGGCGCTGGGTGGCTTCGCGGTGGTGTCCCACTGGCTGCCCTTCTTGATGTTCTCGGTGCCGGTGGGCGCGCTCAATGACCGCCTTGATTCCCGGCGCCTCATCCAGGCCGGGATGGTGCTCTTCATCACCGCCTCCGTGGGGTGGGGATACTTCTTCTATACGGACTCCTTGCAGATGTGGCACGCGATGGTCCTCCTGACGCTCCACGGCTGCGCGGGAGTCCTCTGGAGCACCTCCAGCCAGATGTTGCTCTACGACATCGTGGGCGCGGGCTATCTGGCGAGCGCGGTACGCCTGAACGCGACGGCCCGGTATCTCGGGGTCCTGGTGGGCCCCGGCGTGGGCAGCATCATCATGCGGACGCTCGGGCCCATCCGGGGCATCTTCCTCAACACCGTGTTCTATCTGCCCCTGCTGCTCTGGCTGGTGAGCGCACCCTATGGCCGGCACTTTCGCGGGGTGACGGCGGGCCCCAAGCGTGCCGTCCGGGGCTTCGCCGACATCGTCCAGACCCTCCGCGACGTGCGCGGGATGCCCACGGTCGCGGCCATGGTGCTGCTGGCGGGGGCGGCGTCCTTCTTCATCGGCAACAGCTACCAGGCGCAGATGCCGGGCTTCGCCCATGATCTGGGCCATGGAGACCCGGGCATGGCCTATACGCTCCTGCTGGGCGCGGATGCGGCCGGTGCGCTGCTCGCGGGCATCCTGCTCGAGACGCGCGGGACCTGGCTGCCGACGGCACCCGCTTCCGCGTTGAAGATTGCCTTCCTGTGGGGCTGCGCGCTCTTCACGTTCTCGTTCATGAGCTCGTATCCGGCGGCGATCGCCGTGCTGTTCCTGGCCGGGTTCTTCGAGCTCTCCTTCAGCAGCATGACCCAGGCGCTCGTGCAACTGAATGCGCCGGACACCATCCGAGGCCGCGTCCTGGGCCTCTTCAGCATGTCGGCCTCCGGCCTGCGGGCGTTCAGCGGTGTGACGGTGGGGCTCCTGGGAAGCGTGACCAACATCCACACGTCGCTCGCCGTGTCCGCCCTGGCCTTCGTGGCGGTGGCTGGCGTGCTGCTTCTTCGCCGGAGCCAGCAAGGCGCATAGGCCGCGTTGCCCGGCCCCTGCGCGCGGGTGTAGGATAAACCTTTTCAGCCTGTCGATTCGCGAGGAAGCCACGATGCCAAACGCTGACTGGATGGCCCGTATCAAAGACACGAAGTACCTTCCGCAGCTGGCGATTCCTGGCACCCACGATTCGGGCGCGTGCGAATACACCGTCAAGCCGATGACCCGGGCGCAGAACCTCTCGATTCCCGACCAGCTGACGGCCGGAGTGAGGGCTCTGGACATCCGCTGTGCGGCGACGTGGGGCTCCAACAGGTTGACGGGGTCGACGTACAACGTCTTCCATGGGCCCTTCGACCAGGGAATCTCCATCGCAACGGTCGTGACGAATGTCGTCGACTTCCTCAATGCCCATACGGACGAGGTCGTTCTCCTGCTCTTGAAGCAGGAGGGCGGAATGGGTGACATCTCCGCGGACATCAACCAGATCGTCAACGACACCCTGGGAGACAAGCTTTACAAGCGAGACAACGAGTGGAAGCGGTGGCCTCGTCTCGGGGAGTGCCGTGGCAAGGCCCTGGTCCTCAGCCGCCTCCAGACCCCGAGCGCCACGCACTTCAGCACCGTGGGCTGGCCCGACAACTGCACCAACTCGAAGGTCTGGTCTCGCGAGGAGCACTATGGGGTGCGGATTCAAGACCTGTACAAGAGCCCACAGGTCGCGGAGAAGCGGAAGGCCGTGAGCGACGCTCTGTCGGCCGCGAAGATGGCGGCGAAGAACGACAACCAGAAGGAGCTGTACATCAACTTCACCAGCTTCGTCTGGAAGCCCCGGGAGCCGGTGTGGAGCGGCAGCACGCATATGACTCCGTACCTGACGACGCTCACCAGCGGAGCGGGAGTCATCTGCGTGGACGCCGTGACCGAGGACCTGGCCTCGCACATCATCGCGATGAACGGGTGATTCGGCACGGACGGCGCGGCTCCCTGGCGGGAAGGAGACCGGAAGGGCCTCCAGCTCGCGTTCGAGCTCCAGGCTCTACACTTCTAGACACCGCTGGGAGATGTAAGGGTTTGCTTCGCTACACATCCAGCGGCCGGCGTGTCTCCTGCTGGCGGATTGCGCTGGAGCCTTGCTTGCTCCCCTGCCACCGAATCCGGACCCTGTACTGACCAAGACAGGCG
>NZ_JBJMQO010000089.1:0-82419 GCF_045802675.1 Archangium sp.
TAGCGCAGTCGCTGCTGCACGGGGAATGCGCGACCCACGAACGGATGAATCGGGTGGGTGATGACCACCAAATCTCGCGACGGCTGCGTCTTTAAGGGGGTGCGTCGTTGGGGGCTTTCCCGAGCCGAGCACGAAGGCGGCTGCGGCCGCGCTGTCCGTGGTGCTGGTGGCCTGGTTGGGTGTGGACGCCATGTGGGGCCTCGTTGACGGCTGGGCCACCATGGCTCAGCGGGCGCACGAGGCCACCACCTTCGAGGAGCTGCGCGACGCCGGCGAGGCCTTCGGCCGGGTGATTGGGACGGACGCGGCCCGGGCCCTCATTCTCGCGGTGGCCACGCTCAGCGGGCGGACTCTCGGCGAGGTGGCCGCGCACGTGCGCTCGCTGCCCAGGTTCAACCAGGTGCAGGCGCAGTGGGCGGCCCAGGGGATGGAGGGCTCGGTGGCCGTGGCCATGGAGGAGGCGGCTGCGGTGGAGGTAGTGGTAGAGGAGAGCCGCGAGCTCGTCGTCCTCACCTCCCCGCAGGCGCCGGTGGCCATCAACGTTCTGGCCAAGAGCGGAAGCTCGGGAGCTGCTGGAGGGCGCTCGGGCACGGTGGTCATTCAGCACCGCGGCGGCAACAAGCAGATCCTCCTCAGCGACGGGGAGCGGTGGCACCTCCCACCCGGGAAGAGCATCCACGACATTCCGGTGCAGGATCCGCTGGGCGACGAGCTTCAGGCGGCGGTGAAGGAATTGGCGGGAGAGTGGTCGACAGCGAACCTGAGTACCGAGGAGCGGAAAGCCATCGAGTCGATGCTCGAGCGCGGCTTGGAGCATCGCGCGAACCTCCTGGAGCGACAGGCTCGCGGGCGATGGGTCGAGGCGCAGATGAGGCTACGGTTCCCAGGCCTGTCGTGGAACAGCCGCGGTGTCGACATCACTGGCCCGAGCGGACAGAGTTACCATTACGAAATCCTGTCCGGCACCGACTCGAACTTCGCGCTGCACGGGCGGCGGATGGCGAGCACCTTCTTCCGCATGATCTTCTTCTGAGGCCCGCGTGACTCCCAACATCCACTACGAGAAGCGAGAGATTGTCGGCGAGCGGCTGGAGCTTAAAAAGGGACCGATCTACTGGCTTGGCCCGGACCTCACGGTGCGCGACTCGACGGTCATCATCAGCGCGGCCGGGCGTTCTCTGGTGCCTATGTCGGGACGGTTCATCAACTGCACCATCCAGGCGAAGGGCCAGCTGAAGGGCGTGGTGTGGGCGCAGATGACGCTCAATGGGTGTCGATTCAAGGGCCGCTTTAGGGGCAATGAGTTCGGGTTCCGCGAGGGCCTGGTGGACACGCGGCGGTGGAAGCCGGGCGGGATCGAGGACTGCGACTTCTCCGAGGCCGAGCTCCATGGGGTTGGCTTCAACAATTGCGACATGAGCACCATCCGCCTGCCACGGTGGCCGTGCTACACCTTCCTGGACCCACGGGGACATGCGGCGCAGCTGCGTCAGCACGCTTGGCCCGGTCGCTTCGGTCGAGTCACCGTCAAGGTGGCGTGTGAGTCGCCGGAAGGCACGGCCGCGGTGACCTGGCACGCTCCCACTGAGGCCGAGGATATGGACACGACAGTTGAGGAACTGCGTGCCGCCCTGGAGACGGCGCCCGGGATCTTTATGTAGGGCCCGGCTCTACCCGTCGCTGGCTCGAAAGAAAAACCCCGGCCCGAGGAGACCTCGGAGCCGGGGCTGTCGTCGGCAGTGCGTTTAGGCAGTGGACCCCCACGCGAGCTGCGTGACAGGCTGACGCGGCTCGAGGCGTTGTAACCCGCGGGTCAGCGGCAGACCGCGTACCAGCCCTGGACGCTCCAGTAGGTGTCGTAGCTGCTCGGGTTCTGGCACCAGCCGTTCTGCGCGTCCACGTCCCAGAGCGCCTTGCCAACGGGCGTCTTGATGGAGAGCCCATTCGGGCGTCCGCGGTTGCGCGCGTCGTAGGTGGAGAACGAGCTCCAGGTCGCCGTGTCCGTGGGGCGGTACGAGGGCTCCGTGGGATCGAAGAGGCGAGGGAACTGCCGCGTGGTCGTCACGTCGTTCTGCGCGTGATCCCACTCGGCCCGGCAGTCCGAAGGCCAGTTCTGCGGATTGCCGCTGCCGCCGCACATGTACCCGCCCGGGTTGTGCGAGCAACACGTATCGTGGAGCTGTGAGCCCACCGCGACCTGGCACTCCATCATGGCGTCGCCCCGGAGGGTGCAGGGCGAGGCGGCGGGGACACCGTCGCAGTTCGGACCCACGGCGCCGAAGCAGAAATCCATGGCCGTGCCGACGCCGCCGCAGAGCGCGGGGTTCGATGCGTCGCTGGTGAAGCGAACATCGTCCCAGTCGCCGGCCCCGTACGCACACACCTGATACCAGTCGCTGGTGGTGGGCGCCCAATCGATGACCTCGGTCGAGGTGTTCGCGGTGTAGGACGCCACGACCCACGTCCCCGTGGTGTTCGACTTGATGTACAGGTCGGCCTTTCCTCCCGAGCGCGCGCCGACCATCTTCGAATAGTGCCGCATCCCGGCGTTGATCCACTGCCAGTCGCCGCAGAGCAGGGCGCCGTTCACCACGCGGCCCGCCTTCTTCACGCGCGACGAGGGACAACCCGACAGCTCCTGCTCCGTCGTGCCAAACCCTGCGGGCTCCTCCCCGCTCTCCTCCGGCATGCAACCCACGGCGAGACTCGACAGCAAACCGACGGCGAGAAGGCGAGGCAACAGCGCCACCGCGTGAATGGGATTAGCCATCAATCGATGAAAATCCAGGATTCCATTCCTTGTCAAGCTCACGCTGCTCCAGGAGGCGCAGCGCAGGAGAACGAGACCCGATTCCGAGACGGAGTCACTCCTGTGGGACGTGCGAGACCGGCTCGCCCGGGCGTGACCTCAGAGCACCAGCTCCCACGTCTCGCCGACCTGCCCCGCGCCGAAGAGAGGGTCCGGCTCCGAGTGGACGAGCTCGAAGCCGGCCGCCTCGTAGATGCGCCGGGCGGCGAGCAGCACGCTGTTCGTCCACAGCGTCACCTTGCGGTAGCCGGCCTGACGGGCGAAGCGCACGCACTCGTCCACCAGCCGCGAGCCGATCCCCAGCCCCCGCGCGGACGGCTCCACCAGCAGCAGGCGGAGCCTGGCCACCGTCTTCGACTTCTTCACCAGGAACACGGAGCCGACGGGCTCGCCGTCCTTCTCCGCAACCCAGCAGCGCTCGTGCTTCGGGTCGAGCTTCTGGATGAACTCCGCCACGATGCTGGCCACGAGGGCCTCGAAGCGCTCGTCCCAGCCGTACTCCCGGGCGTACAGCACGCCGTGGCGGTGGACGACCCACCCCATGTCTCCCGGCTGGTGCGGCCGGAGCACGTAGGGCACCCTCGGTTCGGCCTTCGCGCCGAGCAGTCCCTCGAGGGTGTGCATCGCCTCCACCAGTTGCCGCTGCCCGGTGGGAGACAGTCCGGCCATCATCCGGGTGACCTCGGCACTCGAGCGCGCATCGAGCGCGGCGAGGGCTTCCCGGCCCCGCGGTGTGAGCTGGAGGAGGCTCCGCCGTCCATCGTCCTGGGAAGGTTTCTTGCGGAGGAGGCCCTTCTTCTCGAACCGGCTGAGGATGCGGCTCAGGTAGCCGGCGTCGAGTCCCAACTCCTGGCCGAGCTCCGTGGCCGTGGGCTCCTCACGGTGGGCCAGCTCGTAGAGCACGCGCACCTCGGCCAGGGAGAAGGGGCTGTCCAACAGCCCTTCGTGCAGAACTCCAATCTTCTGCGTGTAGAAGCGGTTGAAGCGCCTCACCGCCTCCACGCGCTGGGCCATCGCCTTGTCGGACATGGTGCCAGCGTCAAGGAGATGGTTGCCGCTGTCAACTATCGCCAGAGGGGGGCGTACCGGTTGTACAGCCGGGTGTCCCGGAGGGTGCATGCTCCGGGAGCAGACAGGCTCCCCGCCGAGGAACCGGCGCCCGGCAGCGTATAGGCGGGATGGGGCCGTGTTGAGGGAGAGCAGGAGCCGAGGGGACGAGGAGGGCTTCGAGTCCACGGACCCGTCCCCGCTTGTCCCACCTGTCTTCCGAAGTTCCCTCCAGCCCTGGAGACATTTTGGAGACGGGAACAGGGGCGCGGGGTTGGGAGAGGTGAGTGGGGGGTCTGGGCAAGGCCCTGACGCGCAGTTCCGCCTCGGCCTCCAGGAATGAGCGGTTCTCGCTCCCCCGCCTCACACACACCCAGGCTCGGCAATCAACAAATGAATGAATTGATTGATCCGGCCGGGCGTATCGGGTGGATACGGGAAGTGGTCGCGGGAGACCTCTTAGAGCAAGCGGCTCATGGGCGAGGGCATCGTCTCATTCGTCCAGCCAGTAGGCCTGGCCATCACGCAGGGCCCGCTCCAAGAAGTCCGAGAAGGAGGTGGCGATCTGATCGCAATACTTCGGGTCCGGCCACGCCTCGTGCCAGCCGTCGATGACGGGGTAGCGACCATTCTCCTGCCGGGCCACATCCACCAGCAGGTAGTTTCCATCTTGCACGTCGCAGATGGCCCACATCGAGGCGGGACCGTGCGCGTCGTCATCGTTCTTCTTCCCGAAGATGGCGACCCGCGCTCGGACGATCTTCGACAGGGGAAGGATGCGATAGGGGCTATCCGGCAACCGTTTAATCAGCTCCGCCCCGTTGCAGTGCAGATAGAAGGCCCGGAGGTCAGGGTCCAGCCGCCAACCCACCCGCTGCTCGAACTCTTCGATCTCCTCGGGTGTGGCGGGAGCATGGGGGAAGTGCTCGCGGGAGACCTCTTCGAGCAAGCTGTTCAGGGGCGTGGCCATCGTCAGTTGTCCGTGTAGGGCAGGTCGGGGCCCACTGTATTCCAGGGGGATTTGCCGTCGTAGCAAGCGGGGTACTGCTCGTTGAATATCTCGTGAACATCAGGCTCGGCGGGGATGACGTTGTTGGGGTCAACCGGCTCTCCCCCGTGCTTGAGATCCCGGATGTGGTGCCCTGGCCAGGACACGTCACCTTTCTCCGGCCACGTTCCGAACTTCTCGCTCCAACTCCGCCGGAAGGACTCTCTCTTCCCTTCCCATTTCTTGCGAGCGGCGCGTGTGTCCCCCTTCGACAACTCGGTGTAGTTGCAGCAGCAGTGGTAGATGCCGTAGCGGCTCCCGGCATTAACGGGAACGGGTAGGATGACGAGGCTTCCCTTCCAATCGAACTTGAAGTCGGCCAGCCACATGCACCCCTTGAGTGTGTGGCCCTCACTGGCGCACTCCCTCTGGCACCCGTTCATGAATTCCCGGCGGCACTGCCAGGGGCCATAGAAGAGGGTCGTCTGCATTTGCCCGCCCGGCACCGTCAGCCACGGCAGTTCCTTCTTCACGGCGGGCTTGGCCCCCGGTGAGGGTGAAGGACCAGAGCCTCCCGTTCCAGGGCCGTCCGTTCTCTGGGTCGTCGGGGCACAGTGCCCGACCCGGAGCGGACACACAGCGCCCCCGTCATCATCAGCGCCATCCTGCTGCTGGTGGAGAGCCGTGTTGAGGGAGAGAACTGGAGCCGAGGGGACGAGGAGGGCTGCTGACGGGTGCCACGAGGGCTGTGCGCCGGGGCCGGTGGAGAAGCGGTGCAGCCCCATGGGGCACACGCCGGCCCAGGTGGCCCCCCAGGGGGAGGCAGCAGGGGCGTTGGCGTCTGGGCAGCGTGACTGCTCGAGGCTCGACACCACGCGTGCTGGGGTGGCCCCAGCGCTGCAGCCAGCTGAGCAGGCCGCGTGAAGGCGGTGAGGACGTCGGAGCGCAGCCCCGCATAAAGGACAGCATCCAGCCGGCCGCTGTCCTGGTGTCCTACCGGGTGGTCCCCCGCCGTGACACAGTGCAGGGATGCCCTCGGCTCCCGAACTCCTCCGCTCCGTCTTCGGCTTTCCCGGCTTCCGCGAGGGGCAGGAGGCGGTCGTCTCGCGGCTGTTGGAGTCCCGGTCCGTGCTCGCGATCTTCCCCACGGGAGCCGGCAAGAGCCTGTGCTACCAACTCCCCGCGCTGATGCTGGAAGGCGTCACGCTGGTCATCTCCCCACTGATCGCTTTGATGAAGGATCAGATCGACTTCCTCACGAGTAGGGGCATTCCCGCCGCCCGGCTCGACTCGACGCTCGGGCCGGAGGAGCTGCGCCAGCTCTACGCGGACCTGAGGGCGGGCAAGCTCAAGCTGCTCTACATCGCGCCGGAGCGCCTGGCGAACGAGCGGTTCCTCCAGACGCTGCGCCGCCTGCGCATCGCGATGCTCGCGGTGGACGAGGCCCACTGCATCAGCGAGTGGGGACACAACTTCCGGCCCGACTACATGAAGCTCGCCTCGCTCGCGAAGACGCTGGGAGTGGAGCGGGTGCTGTCGCTGACGGCGACGGCCACGCCCTCGGTGGCCCGGGACATCGCCGCCGCGTTCGACATCGAGGCCGGGGACGTCATCCAGACGGGGTTCCACCGGCCCAACCTCTCGTTGCACGTCACGCGTGGACACGGTGGCGACGAGCGCCGGGAGCTGCTGCTGTCACGCCTGCGCT
The DNA here is from genome assembly GCF_045802675.1 of Archangium sp. Classification (GTDB taxonomy): domain Bacteria; phylum Myxococcota; class Myxococcia; order Myxococcales; family Myxococcaceae; genus Archangium. The sequence goes on from NZ_JBJMQO010000089.1 coordinate 6,553, forward strand.
CCCGTCCGCGAGGGCCGACGATCGTCTATGTCACGCTCCAGCGCACGGCGGAGGAGCTGGCCGGGTTCCTGGCTGGAGGTGGCTTCGCCGCGAAGGCGTACCATGCGGGCATGGAGCCCGAGGTGCGTCACCAGGTTCAGGACTGGTTCATGGACTCGGACGACGCGGTAGTGGTCGCGACCATTGCCTTTGGAATGGGCATCGACAAGAGCGACATCCGGGCGGTCTACCACTGCAACCTGCCCAAGAGCCTGGAGAACTACGCGCAGGAGATCGGCCGCGCGGGCCGCGATGGCAAGCCCTCGGTGTGCGAGCTGCTGGCGGCCATGGAAGACGTGACGGTGCTGGAGAACTTCACCTACGGGGACACGCCCACGCCCGAGGCGGTGGACGGAGTGCTGCGGCAGGTGCTCGACCAGGGAGAGACGTTCGACCTCTCCATTCACGAGCTGTCCGGGGCGCACGATGTCCGTCCGCTGGTCATCGAGACGATGCTGACGTACCTGGAGCTGGACGGCCTGCTCGAGTCCACCGGCCCGTTCTACACGGAGTACAAGTTCCAGGCCCTGAAGCCGCTCGACGAGGTCTTCGCGGGTTTCGACGCCCAGCGTGCCGATTTCCTGCGGCGGGTGTTCGCCGAGGCCGAGCCCATGAAGACCTGGTCTCGGCTGAAGCTCGACGGCATCTCCCGGAAGCTGGGCGAGCCGCGCCAGCGCATCATCGCCGCGCTCAACTACCTCGAGGAACAGGAGGCGTTGAAGCTCCAGGTGACGGGGATGCGGCAGGGGTATCGCCTGAAGCGCACGGACTTCGACGTGGCCGGACTCACCCGGACGATGGTGGGACGGTTCAGCGAGCGCGAGAGCCGGGACGTAAGGCGACTGAGGCAGGTGTTGGACTTCGCGGACCATGAAGGCTGCCGCACGCGCTTCCTGCTGACCTATTTCGGGGAGGACTTGAAGGCCGACTGCGGGCACTGCGATTGGTGCGAGGGCGAGCGCACCGGGAAGCTGCCGCCCTCGGCCGTGAGACCACCGGGAGCCCAGGAGGCCGCGAAGCTGAAGCAGTTGCGTGCCGAGGGACACGAGGCCCTCGCGTCCACCCGGCAGATGGCGAGGTTCCTCTGCGGCATCAGCTCACCGAGCGCCACACGGGCCAGACTCACCAAACACAAACTGTTCGGCCTGCTGTCGGACGTGCCCTTCAAGCAGGTGCTCGCCTTCGTGGAAGACACGGCGTCTGTCATATAGGAATGGATGAGCCCCACGATGCCCGCATCCGCTCGTGGAGCCTGGCCGGGGCTCCCAATGACTGATGCGGCCGCCCCGTCTGACACGCTTCAGTCCAGCACCGCGATGCGGCTGCCGGGATCCTTGTTGTAAGCCATGTCCAGGTAGAGGCCCGTCGCGTGGGCGAGGATGATGCCGTAGCCCTGGTTGGCGAAGGTGTACGCATCGCCCTCGCGGCCCCAGCCCCACACGTTGCTCCAGGGGACGGGATAGACTCCAGGACCATGCGACACCCGATGCGCCTCGGCCGGCTCTTCTCCCTCGTCCTCCTGCTGGGCGTCCCCACCCTCTCCGGGTGCCTCAGTGAACGCGAGAAGACCGTCCGGCGGCTGCTGGAGACGCGTGAGTGCGAGGGGTGCGATCTCACGGACGCCTCGTTGGAAGGTGCGGACCTCGAGGGGGCCCGCCTCAAGGGCGCGACGCTGCCGGGCGCGAAGCTGGCTCGCGCGCGCCTGCGCAACGCCGACCTCACCGGCGCCGGGCTGGAAGCCGTGGATGCGCGGCAGGCGGACCTGCGTGGGGCCCGGCTCGATGATGCCAGGTTGATGAACGCGCAGTTCCAGGGGGCCAACCTGGAAGGGGTGGATCTGCGCAACACCAACACCCTGGAGTCCGTCAATTTCGAGGGCGCCAATCTGCGCGGAATCAACCTGGAGAGCGGCGTCATGAACGGCCCGATGGGGCTCTATCGCCAATCCAAGAAGACGAATGTCTATCACGTGCCCAGTGGAGGCGCGCTCCTCATGCGCGCGGACCTCTCGGGAGCGAAGCTCCGGTTCGCGACCCTGGCGAAGTGCAACTTCGAGGGAGCCATCTTCCGGGGCGCCGATCTGCGCGACGCGAATCTGGAATGGGCCAACCTGGAGGGGGCGGACCTGATGGAGGCACAGCTGTCCGGCGCCAGATGGACCGACTCCAAGGAGTGTGCGAAGGGCTCCGTGGGGCGGTGCATTCCCACCCGCCCCCGTTGAGCGGCACGCGCCCGCTCAGCGCCCCGCCCGCGGCAGGGTATCGAACTGGCCCTCCAGGGCCGTCTTCACCTTCGGGTACAGGTCCTGGCAGCTGGTGGAGTGCGCAACGATCGCCAGGTAGGGCGGCACACCTTCCCCGACAGGCATCAACAGACCCCCGTTGCTAGAGCAACGCCGTCGGCACTGTCCCCGCCTGCGGCATGTCATGGGCTTGTGGTACTCGGGAAGCCTCACCCCTGGAGACCCCCCATGCAACTCCGCACCCTCGCCCTTGCCAGCCTCGCCGCGCTCGCGGCCTGTACCAACGCCCCTCCCGAGACCGCGGAGGAGAACGGTGTCAGCACCGCCGCGGCGACGGCCACCCGCCTCTACGCCTCGGTGGGCGACAACGAGCTCAGCTTCGAGACGCTCGGCACCTTCGAGGAGCGTGATGGCGTCCGCGCCCTCATCATCCACGCCACCGCGAACCGCTACCTCGCGGACGTCCTGAGCTTCGTCCCCGACGACGCCTTCGGAGACGCGCACATCATCAGCGAGCGCCGGCTGGAGATCGTCCTGCACGAGGGCTACGAGCTCAACACCGTGCTCTCCGGCCTGCCGCTCTTCGTCCGCGTCGGCACCAACACGGGCACGCCGCGCTCGTACACCGCGCGCATCGTGATTGCCCCGCGGTTCTTCGACTTCCGCGGCGACAGTGGCATCTGGATCGACGAGGCGGTGAACCCCGTCTACGTCGTCCAGGGCACCACCAACGTCCTCTATCGCGGCCACGCCTCGGTGTCCGGGTACACGGACTGGCTCTCCGTCACGGCGACCGACGGCATTCCGCAGGTCTACGGCCGGCCCAACTACCGCCTCGACTGGTCGTACCCGGCGCTGCACCAGGCCATCGACCCGCACACCGACCCGCTCACCTTCAGCGCGGGCGCCGATGACGGCGTGGCCATGCAGAAGACGGCGCGCCTCGTCGCGCGCGTGACGGAGTTCGCGCTCACCGATGGCGACGCCTACGACGTCTGGCCCAGCCCGGACTGCGACCCCGCCGTCTACACCTGCTACCACTCCCAGCCCGCGGGCACGACGGACTTCGGCCAGTGCGGCACCTACCGCCAGGTCCTGCGCTGCTCGTACGAGCCCTGAGCCAGCTCGAGCGCCATGCCTTCTCCGGAGGACCGCTTGGCGCCGCACGGCCCGGGCGACATCCTCCGGTGGGGCATGGCGTTCGTCCCCGGGCGCCTATGTTTCATCCGTGCTCTCCCTCCAGGAGGCCGTCCATGTCGCCTGCGCCGCAGCTGTGCCATGTCTTCGTCTTCATCGAGCGAGGTGCGCCCGAGGCGGCGCGGTTGGAAGCGGCGGGCCTGCGGGAGAGCGTCCGGCGCCGGCACGTGGGCCAGGGCACGGCCAATGTCTGCTATTGCTTCGACAACGCCTTTCTGGAGCTCGTCTGGGCGGAGGACGAAGCGGAGCTGACCGGGCCGACGGTGGCGCGGACCCGGCTCGCGGAGAGGGCCCGGTGGCGGGAGACGGGAGCCTCGCCCTTCGGAATCGCTCTGCGCACCGCGCCCGACCAGCCCTTGCCGTTTCCCACCTGGGATTATCGGCCGCCCTACCTGCCCGCCGGCATGGCCATTCCCGTGGCGCTCGCGAGTGAAGACCCGAGGCAGCCCATGGTGTTCCGCTCACCCGGGAGTGCCAGGCCCGATGGCTGGACCGATGGAAGGGCCGGCGACAGGCAGCGGCCGGCGGGCCTGGCGGAGATCATCGGCATCGAGCTCGACCTTCCCACGCACGTCCCACCGGGGGAGGCGCTGCGACGGTTGGCGGAGGCCGGGCTCCTCACGCTGGGCACTTCCGACACCGGGCAGTCGCGAATGGTGTTGTCGCTGTCGCGCGTCGACGGTGGACCCCCGCGCCGCCTGGCACTGCCCGAGCTCCGCTGGCTCGACCCGGTCACTCCCCGGTAGCGCGGCGGCGCAGGACGAGCGGCAGCAGGAGGGCGAGCAGGATGGCGGTGAGGCCCGGGGCGCTGCCGCAGCTGCAGCCGCCCTTCATCTCGTCCTCGGGGCCGGAATCCCCGCCGCTGCCGCCATCCACGGTCCCCGCGTCGCTCGGCGTCCCCGCGTCCCCCGGCGTCCCCGCGTCCTGGAGCGTTCCCGCATCCGGCCCGGTCCCCGCGTCCCCGGGGGCGCTGGTTCCTCCGTCGCAGTCTCCCAGCGAGTGCTCGAGGGCCCCGAGCGTGTACGCCCCCGTCGAGGGACGCGGGCGGGCGCAGAAGTCGTCTGGCACCGTGGCTCGCGCGGCGGCTCCGCCGATGAGCTGGGACACGTTGCCATTGAGGCGCAGGTCACCGCTCAGTGGCGCCTGGTACCAGGTGGTCCAGGTGCCATTGGCCACGTTCATCAGGTTCGTGCCGGCGGTGAAGCTGCCGCTGTCCCGGGCGCGCACCACCGAGGACAGCACGTTGCCGTGGGCCTCTCCCGTGGTGGACGCGAAGCGGAAGTCCACCCCCGTCGTGGAGATGAGGGTGTTGAACAGCACCTTCGTGTTGGCGGCCTTGTTCAGGTAGATGCCCACGTCCGAGCAGTTGACGATGATGTTGTTGCGGATGATTCCATCCGTGTGCTCGGGGTCGCAGGGGACGCTCGCGTCGAAGGCGGGTGCGCAGTACGCGTTGGCCGTGCCTCCACCGCCGAAGGACAGGCCGATGCGCGTGTCTCCGCTCGGGGCGTCCTTCACGCAGAGGACGCGGTTGCGCTCGAAGACGCCCCGCTTGCCGCCGCTCTTCATGAAGGCGCCGTAGGAGATGCCGCCTGCCTTGGAGAAGTCGTGCACGTCGTTGTCGCGGACCACCCAGTCGTCACCGGTGTCGATGTTGATCTTGGTGACGGGGTTCGAGGTCGAGCGCGCATGCGTGTCGTAGAGCTCGTTACGCTCCACGAGGCCACGGTGGGGCATCTCGTAGACGCCGCTGCCGTTCTGCGCCGCGTTCACCTTGAGCTGCGCGTTGAAGTCGCGGATGCGGCTGTTGCGCAGCACGAAGCCCTCCGCGTGCCCCGTGACATGGAACGCGTGCTCGCAGTTGTCGTCCTGGGGGCAGACGCCCTCGACGGTCAGCCCGTCGAAGGTCCAGTACCGGCCCGACACCTTGAAGCCCTCGAGCGCGTTGAACTGGATGAGCGCCGCGTGCCGGTTCGCCGCGCGCACGGTGATGGGCTGGGTCGCCGTCCCCTCCGCCGCACAGCTCAGGTTGGCGCTCACCGCGTACGTGCCATCCGCGAGCACGAGCTCATCGCCCGCCTGCGCCGAGGCGAGCGCGGACTGCAGCTGGGCAACCGTCGAGACGTTCTTCACCGCGGCCACGGCGGGCTGCGCGAGGAGGAGCAAGGCCAGGGAGGTCATCCGCATGAACGCGGAACCTATCTGACGCCCGCGGGCCAGGGCGGATTTCCTTCAACACGTACACCCAATCCATGCCCGACTTATGAGGTGGTTCCACAAAACCGGGGCAGGCTCAGTCGCGAAGTGCTCGCGGGGAAGGACCTGCGCACCGTCACCCGCCAGGAACTGCTGCGGGAGTTGACAGTGGGCGCATCGCCGTGGGTGACACCCCGGGTGGGGGTGCCACGTTCAAGCTCGAGCTTCCCCTGGCCGGCTCGACCCCCCGGCCTGAGTCTGCTTCGCCTCCACCCGCACCATTTCCTGGCGTGCCAGTTCGAGGCCAATTGCCCGGGTCTGGTTGACATTGAGCTGGTAAAGCCTATGTTACAGAGCGCAACCCCCTGACGAGTCGAAACGTTAGCGGCGATGCGCCGAAGACATATCGCTTCCTCCTGGGTGTGGATGCCCTTCGGCGTTTTGAATCAAATCCCTCGCACAATCCAATCCCTTCCCCGGAGTGCCTTCATGGCTACTCAGCACAGCAGCGCTATGCGTATCGCATGGGTCCTTTCCTTCTCCGTTCTTCTCGCTACCTCCACCCTGGCCGCGTGCGGGGGTCCCGATGAGACCGGCGCCGTGCCCACGGTGAGCTCGTCGCACCCCGCGGATGGAGCCAGCGGCGTGCCCCGCAACGTGAGGGTCGCCGTGGCCTTCAGCGAGGCGATGGAGCCGCTCTCGCTCACCACGGCGTCCTTCTTCGTGAAGCAGGGGAGCACGCCGGTCCCGGGCACCGTGGCCGCGGGAGACGACGGGACGACGGCGATCTTCACCCCCACGAACAGCTTGGCAGCCAACACGCTCTTCACGGGGGTCATCACGGCCAAGGCCAAGACTCCGGCGGGCCGGGCCCTGGCCAAAGATCACACCTGGAGCTTCACCACGGGAGCCACCGATGACACGGCCCCCCCCGTGGTCAGCGCTGTCAATCCGCCCAACGGTGGCACCGGTGTCCCCATCAACGCGAAGCTCACCGCGACGTTCAGCAAGGCGATGGACCCGCGCTCGCTCAACACGTCCACCTTCACCGTGAAGCAGGGCACCACGCCGGTCCCGGGCACCGTGGCCTACGGGACCACGGGCACGACGGCGATCTTCACCCCCACGAGCAACCTGGCCGTCAGCACGGCCTTCACCGCCGAGCTTTCGAGCGGCGTCATGGATCTGGTAGGCAACCGCCTGGCCAGTGCGTTCTCCTGGAGCTTCACGACCGGGACCACCGAGGCGAAGGGGCCGGCGCCCGTGGGCCTTGGGATGGCGGGCAATTATGCGGTGCTCGCCAAGACGGCCATCTCGACCGTTCCGGCCTCCGCCGTGACAGGAGATATTGGAATCAGCCCCGCCGCCGCGAGCTTCATCACGGGCTTCTCGTTGGTCGCCGATGCGACGAATGTCTTCTCCACTTCCTCGCAGTTGATCGGCAAGGCCTACGCCGCCAACTATGCGGTGCCGACTCCGTCCAACCTCACCACGGCCATCAGCAACATGGAGAGCGCGTACAGCGACGCCGCCGGACGGCCCACGCCTGACTTCCTCGAGCTCGGCACCGGGAACATCGGTGGGCTGACGCTCGTTCCGGGGCTCTACAAGTGGACGAGCACGGTGACAATCCCGGTGGATGTCGTCCTCTCGGGCGGGGCGAATGATGTCTGGATCTTCCAGACGACGGGAGACCTCACGATGAGCGCGGGCAAGAAGGTCACCCTGAGCGGCGGCGCACGGGCCCAGAACATCTTCTGGCAGGTCGCTGGCCAGACGACCTTCGGAGCAGACTCCCACTTCGAGGGGATCATCCTGTCCAAGACGGACATCACGCTCCAGACGGGTGCGACGATGAACGGCCGGGCCTTGGCACAGACCCAGGTGGCGCTCCAGCAAGCAACCGTCACCCAGCCGGCTCCGTAGGCCCTGTGCCACGGGGACGGTATCCAGAGGCCCGGGAGTGAAGGCGGCCCACTCCCAGGTTCCCCCGGTGACGCCTCAGCGGAGGACACAGCGGCCCTACAGGTTGCCGGTCATGCCTCCAGCACGTCCGCGGCTGCCGCGATGCCGGTTGCGTCGAGCGGCAGGGCTGCATGGACTTCAAACTGTGCCTGCCCTCCCGGGGAGAGCCCCGCCGGGCTTTCCCATCCAGACACCGTTACCCGGTAGCTCTCGTCGCCATTACAAATGAGCCGAAACCCCCTTCCGGTCGGCCTCCCTTGGGCGAGCCATGCCTCGCGCTGCGGTAGCCGGACCAGCTTCCCCTCGCGAGAAATCGTCCACTCCAGGCGCAAGCCAGGGAACGCGCGTTCCATTCCATGAACAACAGCCAAAGGGCGATTATCGCTGCTCACGAGCGCAGGCGCGTAGACGATGATTCCAATGTCATTTTCTTGCGTTGCAGGCATTTCAGCACCAGTTCATGACGACGATGATGCCCGTGAGTCGTGGCTCTGCGAATTCCAGTGCGGCTTTGTGCGCTGCGCTGCGCACGCCGACCTTGAAGTCAAATCCGCAGGCCAGAGCGAGAGCGCGCTCGTGCAGCAGCTCCGGCACCTGGTCCTCAAGCACAATTCTCCGAAGCGACTGGCCCAATGGGAGGGAAATCCGGCCCTCTTGGCTCCGGCTTGGGCCTTTTTTTTGGCGAGGGCTTCGGCGGGGCGGGCGCTGATTCAGGCACGGGCCGCGTTTCAGGCACGGGCCTTACCTGGGCGGTTGCGAGGTAAGGGCGCGATTCCGCTGGGAGTTTCGCACCGCCCGGCGCGGGTTCGATTCCCGCCGCTTCCAGCGACCCTCTCGACCCGATGAGGCCGAGCCCGCCTCCTCCTTGGCTTCCTACGGCGTGACGAGCGGCAGCTCCACGAAGCTCGCCTGGCCCGGCGCGTGGTACACGCGCTGCGCGGCCTTGCGGAAGTCGCCGGGCTTCGCGTCGAAGATGCTCTCCACGTACGTCTGCGGGTTGCGGTCGTAGAGCGGGAACCAGCTCGACTGGACCTGCACCATGATGCGGTGGCCGGGCCGGAAGACGTGGTTCGCGGTGGGCAGCCCGAAGCGGTACGTCACCGGCTTGCCGGCGGGCAGCGGCCGGGGCTTCTCGAAGCTCTCGTGGTAGCGCCCGCGGAAGATGTCGGCCGAGACCATCAGCTGGTAGCCGCCCAGCTCGGGCTGCTCGGCGACCTCGTCCGGGAACACGTCGATGAGCTTCACCACCCAGTCGGAGTCGGTCCCGCTGGTGGAGGCGACGAGGTTGGCCTGCGGGTGGCCGCTGATCTTCACCGGGGCGGTGAGGACGTCGGACACGTACACGAGCACGTCGGGCCGCGAGGCGGTCTCGCGCTGGTCGCGCACGAGCCAGCTCTTCCAGGGGTCGGTCGCCGAGGCGCCGGTCGCGCTGGTGTCGTCGACGATGGGGCGTGCGCGGTAGGGCACGGGCTTCGCCGGGTCGGAGATGTATTCGTCGAAGGCCGCTCCGCCCGAGGCGGGAGCCGAGAACCCGGCGCTGAACCCCGGGTGCAGGTAGAGCGGGGCTGGCTTCACCGTGCAGCCGCTCGCGCAACCCGAGGGCCACGACGACAGCTCGAGCCACTTGTTCGTCCCCGTCTCGAACGCGGTCACCGGCGCGATGCGGGCCTTGGGCGCACCCTCGACGAGGTACTGGTCGAGGAACGGCCGCAGCACCTCGCGCCGGAAGTGCGCCGAGGTGTCGGTGCCGAACTCGAGCGCGCCGAGGCTCGAGCCGTTCACGATGGCCTGGCCGTGGTGCCACGGCCCCATCACCAGGAAGACGCGGTCGTTCGCGGTGTCCTTCGGCTCCAGCGCCTCGTACACCGCCGGCGCCCCGTAGAGGTCCTCCTGGTCCCAGAGGCTGTGGACGAGCATCACCGGCACCGTCAGCGGCCGCGCCGCCAGCAGCTTGTCCACCGCCTGCTCACGCCAGAACGCGTCGTACGCCGGGTGCGCGAGCAGCTTGCGGAAGAAGCCGAGCTGCTCCATCCCGTGCCGCCGGCCGATCTCCCCGGCCGAGCCCGCCGCGAGGTACTCCTCGTATTGGTCGCGGTAGCCCGACGCCCACTTGACGTCGCCCTTGCGCGTCGCCTGCTGGTTGAGGATGTACGGCAGCATCGTCTGGCGGAAGGCGCCGTGGTGGAACCAGTCGTCGCCCATCCACCCATCGACCATCGGGTTCATCGGCACGGCCACCTTGAGCGCCGGATGCGGGTCGACCAGCGCCATCAGCGGCAGGAAGCCGTCGTACGAGATGCCGATGATGCCGACGCGCCCGTTCGACTCGGGGACGTTCTTCACCAGCCAGTCGATGGTGTCGTAGGTGTCGGTGGCGTGGTCCACCGGCGTCGGGTTCTGCGGCCCGTGCAGCGGCCGGTTCATCACGTAATCGCCCTCGGAGCCGTGCTTGCCGCGCACGTCCTGGATGACCCGGATGTAGCCCCCCTCGACGATGACGTCGGTGGCGTTGTCGTAGCCGTAGAGCACCCGGGACAGGTGGGTGCTCTCGGCGTGGCCGGTGAGCTTCTCCGCGTCGTAGGGCGTGCGCGTCAGGAGTATCGGCCGGTTCTTCGCGCCGCGCGGCAGCAGGATGACGGTGTGGAGCTTCACGCCGTCGCGCATCGGGATGTCGACGGTGCGGCGCTCGTGGTCGAGCAGCTGGCCCGCGGGGGTGAAGGTGGCCGGGGTTTCGGAGGGAAGGTCCGGAGGGCCGGCGTTCGGAGCGGGTGCGGTGGCCAGGGTGGAGAGCAGTGCGAGCGAAGCGGCGAGCGGAGCGATCGGCATCGCGGCGGAGGCTAGCCAACTCCTGGCCGCCCCGAGAGGAGAAAGCGCGAGCGCTCCACGCACCCGGACGACGCAAGTGGCGAGCCTGGGACGTGCACGCCTGCCTGCTAGAGCCCCGCCAGGGCCGCGGGGATCGTCTCCCGCATCAACTCCACGAACCTGCGCAGCCTCGCCGGATGGAACCGCGCATACGGATAGAGCAGATACATGGGCAGGGGCGCTGCCCGCCAGCGCGGCACCAGGTGCACGAGCCGGCCACGGACGATTTCCTCGTGGAGCACCCAGGACGAGGCCACGCAGACGCCGAGGCCATTCACCGCGGCGCTGCGAAGGGCGTAGAGGCTGTCCGTACCGAGGCGCGGGCGGAAGACGATGCGCTGGACCTCGCCGCTGGCCGCATGGGTCAGCGATACCTCGTTGCGATAGAACGTGCGCAGCGACAGCCAGGGCAGCCGTGCGAGCTCGTCGGGATGGACCGGCACGGGCACGCCCGCCAGCACCGACGGCGCGGCCACGACAATGCGCGGCACCTCGGCCACGCGGATCGCCACCACGTTGGGGTCATGCACCTCGCCGACGTGGATCGCGCAATCGATACCATCCGCGATGAAATCCACCGCCCGGTCGTGCAGCAGCCATTCGACCGATACTCGCGCGTGGCGATTCAGGTACTCCGTCAACGGCCCCACCAGCAGTTCCTGCCCGAACGCGTGGGGCACCACGACGCGCAGCGTGCCCTCTGGTTCGTCGCCCGCGCCGCGCAGGTCGGCCTCGAGCGTTTCCCAGCTGGCCAGCAACTCCTTCGCGCGTTCGTAGCAACGCACGCCGTCTTCGGTGAGCTTCATCGCATGGGTGGAGCGTTGGATCAGCCTCAACCCCAGCGAGCGCTCCAGCGCCTGCAACCGGCGGCTCACCGTCGGCTGCGTGGTGCCCATCCGCGCGGCGGCGGCGGACAGGCTGCCCGCGTCGACGATGCGGATGAAGGTCTGCATCAGCTCGAGCCTGTCGGCGGTGGCGGGCGCGGCGGGGGGGGCCATCCGCCTCTGGGAAACGCGCGGCCGAGGCGGCTTGGAAGGTCTGGGCATTATACGCGGAGCGTATGGCGGTTGTGCGAAGCACGCTACTACCGATGGCCACTCCCCGAGAGCACAGTTGCCGTGACTCGCAGCACCCGGGAGAACCTCATGTCCTTCATTCGTGCCGTACATGAAACCGCTGAAGATGGCCTCGAGGCCGCGACGGCCCCCGCCGCCATGGCCAGACCGTCTCAACCCGCGACCGCCAGCCTCGGCGGCAGCGAGTCTTTGTCGGGCGGCCTGCGCCTGCTGCTGGCCGCGAGCGCCGGGCTGTCGGTGGCGTCGCTCTACTACAGCCAGCCGATGCTGGGGGTGATGGGAGCCAACCTCGGCGCCTCGGACACCGCGGTGGGCTTCGTCCCCACGCTCACCCAGCTGGGATACGCGCTGGGCATCCTGCTGCTGGCGCCTCTCGGCGACCGCTTCGATCGGCGCCGCATCATCCTCCTCAAGGCCGCCGGGCTGAGCGTGGCGCTGCTGTTGGGGGGCCTCGCCCCGGGCATCGGCCTGCTGTGGGCGGTGAGCTTCGCCGTCGGCCTGGCGGCGACGATGGCGCAGGACCTCGTGCCGGCCGCCGCGGCCCTGGCGCCCGAAGGGCAGCGCGGCAAGGTGGTCGGCTCCGTGATGACTGGCCTGCTGCTCGGCATCCTCCTGTCCCGCGTCGTCAGCGGGGTGGTCGCCGAGCACCTCGGCTGGCGCGCCATGTACCTGAGCGCTGCCGCCAGCGTGGCCTTCATTGGCGTGGTGGCCTGGCGTGGCCTGCCCCGCTTCCGCCCGACCAGCACGCTCACGTACGGCGCCCTGCTCGGCTCGCTCGCCAGCCTGTGGCGCGAGCACGGAGCACTGCGCCGGGCCGCGCTGGCGCAGGGCCTGCTCTCGGTCGGCTTCAGCGCGTTCTGGTCCACCCTCGCCGTGATGCTGCATGGCGCACCGTTTCATCTGGGCAGCGGGGCCGCCGGTGCCTTCGGCCTGGCTGGCGCGGCCGGGGCGTTGGGGGCGCCGGTGGCGGGCCGCCTCGCGGATCGCTTCGGCCCCTCGGTGGTCACGCGCCTGGGCACCGGACTGACCGCCGTCTCGTTCGCCACGATGCTCGTGTCGCCGTGGCTCGAGCCGGGCTTCCGGCTGTGGCTGCTCGCCGCCAGCGCGATCGGCTTCGACCTGGGCGTCCAGATGACCCTCGTGGCGCATCAGACGATTGTCTTTGGCCTCGAGCCCGCCGCGCGCAGCCGGCTCAACGCGGTGCTGTTCGTCTGCATGTTCATCGGCATGTCCCTCGGCGCGGCGAGTGGCAGCCTCGTGCTGGCCCGGTGGGGATGGGTGGCGGTGACGCTGCTGGCGACCGCCTCGGCCCTGGCGGCCTTGCTGGTCCGCCTGTTGCCGGGAGCACGCACGGCCCGCTGATTCACCGCGGTGCGACCTCCCATCGCGGAGCCGTCAGCGTGAGAAGCCGTGGACCAGCTCGCCCCGAAGACAGGTGTCCGAAGACATTACCGTCCCACTTCCCCAAGGAACGCGTCCCATAGGCGGCACCCACCTCGCGCGACACCTCGAGAGAGGCCCCCTCTGGTCTATGCTCCGCGGATGATCCGAATCTACAACTTCGCGCGTGGCGCGCGCGGCCTGCGCGTGGTCTGGCTTTGTGAGGAGATGGGCCTGCCCTATCAACTCGAGACCCTTCCCTTCCCGACCCCCGCGGCCTATCGCGCGCTCAACCCGCTGGGCACGGTGCCCTTCCTCGAGGACGAGGGCGGTGTGGCCATCAATGAATCCGTCGCCATGCTGCTCTATGTCGCGCAGAGGTACGGCCCCACGTCCCTGCTGCCCGCCCAGGACGACCCGCGGCTGGCGCGCGTGCTGCAGATGACCGTGTTCAGCGAAGCCACGATCGGGGCGGGCCTCAACCCGCTGATGGCGGCGCATTTCGCGGCCCCGGAGGCGGACAAGCGCAACTGGTCGGTGCGTATGGTCGAGGACCGCGTCAAGCAGGCCCTGGACTATGTGGTGGGCATGCTCGGCTCCCATCCCCATGTCGCTGGCGCCGACTTCACCCTCGCCGACATCGCCGTGAGCACCGCGCTGGGCATGTGGCGCGGCGCGCTCGGCCACGCGCTCCCGGACCCGCTCGCCGCCTATCAGGAGCGGCTCGCCGCGCGGCCCGCCTACCAGCGCGCGCGCGCCATGAATTCACGCTGACCCCCTCACCCCAGCGTGAGCAGGCCCCGCCGCAGTGGACCCGCCGGCGCGCACACTGTAGCTCGGAGGTACGCCCGGCAGGCACTCGGCGGAGTCGCTGAGGGTCCTGTTCAGGGATGTTCGCAGGGGAATGCGGCGCAGGGCCCGCGCCTTCGACGGCCCCCGCGAGCCGCGCCGCCGGTGGCGCCGGAGACTGGCATTGGCGGGCGCCGCCACGGTGGGCATGGAGCACGCCCTCAAGGCCCCGTAACGGGATGGAGAGGTCCATGTCAGGCGCGGGAGCGGCCCGGGTGGGGCGCGACGAGCGCGGTGAGGAGGGTCTGGGCAAGCCAGGTCTCGTACTCATCGGGTGTGAAGCCGCCTTCGAGCACGAGGAGCCGGTAGACGTCGCGGCTCGTGTACATCCACAAGAGGCGGCGGGCGACGTTCATGGTGGCGTACGGCATCTGGGTGATTCTCGCCGCGCGACCGCTGATGCGAACGAGGTACCAGGAGGTCTTCGGGATTCGGTGAGCTCCCAGTTGCGTGGAGGGGAAGCGGGCTCTCAACAAGCGAGACGTGCGTCCCCGCCCCTCATGTCCCGAGGGGTGTTGACCATCGGGCAGCACGGCGGGGGACGCGCTCGGGCTGTAGCCCCCGCGCCGTAAGTCTTACGGGACTGGAGGCCCAGGCTCCTCACTGTGGCGCGACAACCGCTTGAAGTCACAGGCGCTCCCCCCACGGGCGCGGGTGGCACGCGGGATGCTCTATGTCTGTCGCGTAGAGGTGACGGGGCAGGGCGGGCGGGGCCGGGATTGTACGAGTGGTTTCGGGGCGGCGGGTAGGGGTTGGGGGAGCGGGACGAAGGCTTGGGGAAGTCTTCGGGGGTAGTGACGGGGCAGTGATGGGGGCAGGGAAGCACGGCGGGGAGGAGTCGCGTGGGGGCGGCTCCTCCCCGTCTCTTCTGGCGCTCAGCCCGCCGCGGGCGGACGGCGCACGAGCTGTCCGGGCAGTACGACGGTGAACTCCGTGTACTGCCCCTCCTCGGACTCCACCTGCAGCTTGCCGCCGAGCGCGCCGACGACGATGTCGTGACTGAGCGACAGGCCCAGCCCGGTGCCCTCGCCGGTGGGCTTGGTGGTGAAGAAGGGGGTGAAGAGCTTCTCGCGCACCGCCGCGGGAATGCCGTGGCCGTTGTCGCGGACGCGAATCTCCACCCCGCTGCCCGTCCAGTGCGTGGAGACCTTCAACCGTGGGCTGCCCGCCGGGGTGAGCCGCCGCGCCTTCTCCTGGGCCGCGTAGCAGGCGTTGTCCACCAGGTTGAGGATGACGCGGCGTAGGTCTTCGGGCACCAGCAGCAGTGGGGGCACGGCCTCGTCGAAGGAGACGTCGATGTCCACCGGACGCGCGGGACTGCGGGCGCGCAGCGCGTGTTGGACGAGCCGGATGGACTCCTCCACCAGCGGGTTGATGGGCGTGGGCTGCGGCTCGCCCCGGTTGTTGCGCGCGTGGCGCAGCATGCCGTTGATGATGCCGCTGGCGCGCTGCTCGTGCTCGCGCACCTTCGAGACATTCATCTTCAGCTCCTCCAGCAGGCCCTCGAGCTCCTCGCGGCCAGGCGGCGGCGAGCGGTGCATCGTCTCGTTCAGCTCGCCCATCAACTCGAGCGAGAGCTCCGAGAAGTTCTTCACGAAGTTGAGGGGATTCTTCAGCTCGTGGGCGATGCCGGCGGTGAGCGCTCCGAGCGAGGCGAGCTTCTCCTGGGTGATGATCTGCGCCTGCACGGCCTTGAGGCTCTCCAGGGCGCGCTGGAGCTCGGCGTTCTTCTGGTGCAGCTCCTCGGTGCGCTCCTGGACGCGGTGCTCGAGGGTGCGGTTGGAGTCCTCGAGCTGGTGGTAGAGCCCGGCGTTCTCCAGGGAGATGGCGGCCTGGGCCGAGAGCATGCCGAGCACCCGGAGGCGGTTGGAGTTGAAGGCGCCGGTGATGAGGTTGTTCTCCAGGTAGAAGAGGCCGAGCAGCTGCTTGCGGTGGAGGATGGGCGCGCAGAGCACCGAGCGGACGTTGTGGCGGGAGACGTAGGGGTCGCCGCGGAAGGGCTCCTGCGCCAGGGCGTCGTCGATGAGCAGCGGGCTGCCGGTGTAGAGCACCAGCCCGGCGATGCTCTGGCAGAGCGCGTCGCTCTGGGCCATGGGCTTGATGGGGACGAGCGGTCCGCTGCCGGTGCCCACCTCGCCCGAGGCCTCGACGAAGAAGTCCTCCTCGTGCCGCAGCACCAGCACGCCGCGCTGGGCGCCGGTGCTCTCCATGAGGATGTCGATGAGGTTGGCGGCCAGCTGGGAGAAGTGCAGCTCGCGCGAGATGGCCTGCGAGGCCTTCATCACCGAGGACAGGTCGAGCGCCTCGCTGAGCGAGTCGCTGCTGGTGGACAGGTCCGTGGTGGACGGCAGTTGCGGGTAATCGCCTTCCAGGAGCCGGGGCCCCGAGAAGCTGGTGCGCTGCAGCTTGTGGTCCCACGCCCTGATCGCGCCGCTGTAGGCGTACAGCAGGTGGGCCTGCTCGGTGGCCAGGAGCTGGACCTTGCCGGCCGCACCCCAGCGCTCGTAGGCGTTGAGGGCCTCGATGAGGTAGGCGCTGGCCAGGGGGATCCGGCCCAGGTCCGACTGGAAGCGGCTGGCCTGTTCACAGGCGACGGCCTCCACGCTGGTGAAGCCGCTGGCACGCGCCGCGGCGATGGCCTCCTCGTACCGGGTATGGGCCTCGACGCGCTGCCCCTTCACGCGGGCGAGCTCCGCGCGCACCAGCAGGTGGTAGGGCGCGAAGTTCTCCGGCGCCCGCCCGGCGCACTTCTCCAGGTACGCCCGCTGCTGCTCCATCACCTCCAGCAGCTCGTGCTGCCGCGCCTCGCTGGCACCCGGGTACGCCGCGGCCGCGCACAGGGCGTAATAGAAGGCGTGCGTGGTGAGCAGGAAGACACCGGGGAGGGCGCGCATCAGCCCGGCGCTCTCCCGCGTCAGCTCCATCGCCTGGTCTATCTGGCGCAGCAGGTAGTGCTGCTCGAGCAGCAGCAGCGCCGTGTGGCCCTTGGAGACCGGCCACAGCAGGTGCGTGAGGTGGATGGGGCGCCGGGGCTCGGTCATGGTGCCGGACAGCATCAGCAACGTCTGCCGCAACGCCTCGAGCATGTAGAGGTTCTCGGGATCCTTCCGGGGACCGACCAGCTCGATGAACTTCCGCAGCTCCGCGAGGATGTCCTGGAGCGGCTCTCCCAGGGCGAGCCGCCGCCACGAGAGGAAGGAGAAGCAGTGGCCCGCGTGCTGCCAGTCCCCGCTCTCCAGCAGCGTCCTGTAGGCCTCGGCGAGCTGGAAGATGCCGGCGCGTGCGCTCTGCGTCCAATGGTCGATGAAGCCCGCGTGGACGTAGAGGGCGCGCGCGTACTGCATGGGGTCGTGCAGCTGTTCGGCCAGCTCGATGGCGAGCAGGCTGTAGCGCCGGCCGGCGGTGGGATCGTCCAGGAAGGCGGAGAGGACGAGGCCATAGACGGCGTAGGCGTAGGGCGAGAAGCGGCTGTTGCCGTGCTCCAGGCTCAGCCGGACGTGCCGCAGCGACAGGAGGACGAAGACCTTCTCGGAGATGACGTAGGCGGGGGCCGAGATGGCGCCCATCAGCTCGGAGGCGAGCCGCGCGTTGGGCTCGCTCATCGGGGGCAGGGCGAGCAGCTCGGCGGTGTCCCGGCCCTCCAGCGCGGCCGCCACGGCTCCCAGCTCCGAGGCGACGGTGGCGTCGCCGGGTGCGGCCGGAATGTCGATGCCGAGCAGGCGCAGGCCCGCGAGGCCGACATCCACGGCCTCGGCGTGCCGGTCGCTCAGGGTGCTCAGGATGGCCTGAAGGCAGAGGACACTGGCCCGCTGGACGGGGGTGTGCGCCTGGGCGCGCAGGACGGAGAAGCCGGAGGCCGCGGCCTCGAGCTCGCCGGCCAGGTAGAGGGACTCCGTCAGCTCCTTCTGGAGCGCGAAGGCGCGCGCGCGCTCCGCGGGAGGAATGAGCAGGCCGCCAATGCGGAAGAGCTCACAGGCGGTGCGGTACGCGCCCGAGCTCTTCGCCCGGTGCCCCGCGCCCAGGTGGAGGTCGGCCAGCTCGAGCCGCAGCGCGTCCGGGCCGATGCGCTCCGGTGCGTGGCCCAGGTGCGGGAGGATGGAGAACACCCGCTCGTCGAGCGTCCCGGTGGCACGGGCATGCTCGTACAGGCGCAGGCCCACCTCGAGGTGCCGCGTGGCGCGCTCGTCCTGGGCAATGAGCGAGTAGGCCGCCTGGCGGACCCGGTCGTGCAGGAAGCGGAAGGGGACGTCCAGGTCCGAGGGCTCCAGCGCGCCGCCGTGCGGATCCAACAGCACGTAGTCCTTGCCCTGCGGCAGCACGAAGCCGCGCTCGAGGGCGGGCCAGAGGGCGCGCGCCGTCTCCCCGGCCCTGGCGCCCCGCGCCACCGTGAGGTCGCGGAAGCCAAACGTCACGCCCAGGCACGCCGCGAGCTGGAGCAAGGCTCCGGTTTCCGCAGGAAGCTTGCGGATCTCCGCCGCCATCAGGTCGGCCACGTCGTCGGGGATCTCCCGGGACTCGATGAGGGCGAGATCCCACGCCCACTGGCGGGTGCGCGGATCGAAGCGGAGCAGCTCCTGCTCGTGGAGGAAGCGGAGGAACTCCTTCACGGAGAAGGGATTGCCACCCGTGCGCGAGTGGAGGAGGCGGGCGAGCTCCAGCTCGCGTCCGGTGTCCGCGGCGGTGATCTCCCGCACCATGCGGGCGACCTCCTCCAGCCCGAGCGGCCCCAGGTGGAGCTGCTCCCAGGGGGTGCCGGTGGCGCGCAGCTCGTCGAGTGCGAGGGTGAGCGGGTGGGCCGCGGAGACCTCGGTATCGCGCCAGGCGCCGACGAGCAGCAGGTGCCGGGTGGAGGCCTCCCGGGCGAGCGTCTGTAGCAGGGAGAGCGTGGCGCTGTCGGCCCACTGCAGGTCATCCAGGAAGACGACGAGCGGGCGCTCGGGCGTGGCGAAGGCCTGGAGCGTGCGCGCGAGCACGAGGGTGAGGCGGTTGCGGGACTCGGCGGAGGGAAGGGGCGGGGGCGGAGCCTGCTCACCCAGCAGCGCGCGGGTGTCGGGCACGGCCTCGACGAGCACGGCGGTGTTCGTCCCCAGCACCTCCTGGAGGCGCTGGCGGATGAGGGCCGTCTGCGCCTCTCCCTCGCCGAGCGTCTGCCGCACGAGGTGCTGCAGCGCCTGGTGGACGGCGTCGAAGGGCTCGCTGCGCAGCAGCTGGTCGCACTTGCCCGGGGCGAGCTGCCCCCGGCCGGCGGCCGTCACCCGGTACAGCTCGTTGACGAGCGAGGACTTGCCGATGCCCGCCGAGCCGGAGATGAGCAGGAGCTGGCCCCTGCCGGCCGCGGCGCGCTCGTACGTCCGGGTCAGCAGGGCGACGTCCGAGTCGCGTCCATGCAGTCCCTGTGGCAGGCGGAACTGGTGGGGCCGGTCCCCGGCGCCGAGGGGGAAGGGGGCGATGGCGCCCGTCTCGCGCAGCTGGCGCTGGCACTCCTTGAGGTCGGCGATGAGCCCCCAGGTGCTCTGGTAGCGGTCCTCGGGGGCCTTGGCCAGCAGCTTGAGCACGATGGCCGCGACGGGCTCGGGCAGCTCGGGGACGAGCTCCCTGGGCGAGGGCGGCACCTGGGCGACGTGCGCGTGGAGCAACTCCAGGGGCGCGGTGGTGACGAAGACGCGGCGCCCGGTGAGCAGCTCGAAGAAGGTGGCGCCCAGGGCGTAGAAGTCCGCGCGGTAGTCCACGCCCCGGTTCATGCGTCCCGTCTGCTCCGGCGCCATGTAGGCCAGCGTGCCCGACAGGTGCGTGGGCAGCTCGGGGGGGACGGCCTCCAGCGACAGGCACACCGAGAGGGAGAAGTCGGTGATTTTCAGTACCCCGCTGGCGGGGTGGACGATGATGTTGTGCGGCTTGATGTCCTTGTGGATGACGCCATGGTGGTGGAGGTGCCCGAGCGCCTCGCTGATGCGCACGGCGTAGTCGAGGAACGTGGCCAGCGCCACGGGCCCGTGCTCGTCCAGCAGGTGGCGCAGGGAGCTGCCCTGGAAGTCCTCCAGGACGAGCGCCATCCGGTCGGGAAACTCCTCCAGCCCCAGCACCCGGACGATGCCGTCGCCCTCGACGCGGCGGGCGATGGCGTACTCGCGGCGCAGCTCCAGGGTGCGGCGCCGGTCGAGGTAGTCACTCCCGGTCAGCTTGAGGATGACCGGGCATCCGTCACTCTGCCGGGTGGCCCGGAAGAGGAGCGAGCGATGACTCGCATGGAGCTGTTGGTGGAGGGTGTAGCCCGCCCGGTGTGCCACGAGTTCTCCTTCGTACGTCCGTGGTGGCACACGTTACACCCCGGGGTGAGCGGCGTCACAAAGCCGCCCACCTTCGGGAGCTGCTCCCCAGGCTGCCAGGTCAGAGGGAGATGGCGGGCACCTCCGCGGCCTCGGCGGCGCCCCAGAACCACTCCACGCGGGCCCGGCGCCGGCCCTCGGCGAGCCACTGCTCGAAGAGCACGTCCCGGACCTGCTCGCGGGTGGCCTCGTCGAACCGGGCGGGGAGCAAGCGCAGCACGCGCACCAACTCGTAGCCCTGGCCGCTGGGGACGGGCTCGGCGAGGTGCCCCGGCTCCGTGGAGAAGAGGCGCCCGGCCTGCTCGGGCTCGAGCTCCCCGCGGCGCAGCGTGGCGAACAGCTCCCCCGTGCCGCCCCGCTCCAGGAAGTCCACCTGGGCCTGCTCGAGGAACTGCTCCGGTTTCCCGCTCAGCCGCTCGTACAGCCGCCAGGCTTCGTCTTGATGGGACACCCGCAGCCGGGCGACCTGGACGCGCTCGAAGTCGGCGCGGTGGTGCTGGAACCACTCCTCCTCGCGGCCCGCGGCCACCTGGCGCCGCAGCTTCTGCCGCGCCACGTCCTCGCGCAGGTGCTGCTCGAGCTGCACCTGGGTGGTGCCATGTTCGGCCATCCAGCGCTCGACCTCCTCCACGCTGAAGAGCCGGCGCTTGCGCCGGAAGCCGAGCAGTGCCCCCGCGAGCTCCTCGTCCGTCACCACCAGGCCGCTGTTGCGGATCTCCTGGTCGATGAGGCTCATGTTGATGAGGTGCCGGCCGACGTGCAGGGTGCTCCAGGCATGGTCCAGCGAGGTGACGACCTCGGTGATGAACACCGGCTCGTCATTGACGCGCAGGACGAGCGACTCGTTGACGCGCTGGAGTCCCCGAGCCGGCCAGGGCGTCTCCTCGTCGGCGCAGTAGCTCAGCGAGTAGGTGCCCGTCTCGCCGGCGACGAGGAGGTCGTAGTGGAGGGTGCCGCCGTAGGTCTCCTGCTCCCAGACCATGTTCATCCAGTGGGCCGGGTGGCGTGCCTTGAGGGCCTGGAAGGACTCCTGGGCCTCCTCGGCGGGCAGGCGCTGCTCGCGCCACTTCGTCAGCACCGCGAGCGCATCGCGAACGGCTTCGGACAGGGACTCGGTCATGGACAGGCCTCCAGGGGGACGTGCGGGAGCGGGGTGGGGGAGTGGCCGGCGGGATTCAGGAGCGTGTCGCAGATGGACTCGGCGATGGGCAGGCCGGTCTCGTCTTCGATCCACAGCCACTGCCCGTTGGGATTGATTTCGAGGAAGACGTAGCGGTCGTCGGGAGTGACGATCATGTCGATGGCGCCGAAGCGCAGTCCCAGCCGCGACACCAGCTCCAGGCAGGCGCGGCGGATGGCATCCGGCAGGCGGTGCACGCGGTATGGGGTGTGCCCCCAGTCATAGTGGCGCCAGTCGAGCTGGGTGCGCCGGGTGGCCTGGGAATGGATCTCCGCGGCGAGCACCTGATCGCCCACGACGGTGATGCGCAGCTCGAAGCGCTTGGGAATCTGGGCCTGGAACAGCATGGGGCTGTGACGCAGGCGCCGCGCGTAGCCCACGTCGCGGGTGTTGACGGCCTGGGTGAAGCGCATCAGCGAGCCGCCGGTGCGCTGGCTGGCGGCCATGACGGTGCTGGGGAACTTGTCGATGAGCTGGCCTTCGTGCTGGCGGTAGAACTCGAGGAATTCGTCGGGGTCACTGGTGATGAGCGTGGGCGGAATCTCCAGCCCGAGCGCGGTGGCCAGTTGGAGCTGGAGCTGCTTGTTGTCGGCGTGCCGGATGGCGGGAATGGGCCCGGGCAGCAAGGGGAGGTCCAGCGCGTTCCAGGTGTCCTGGACGAGGTGGAAGCACTCCTCCTCGGCGTAGTGCCGGAGGAGGGCATCGGGAATGCGCTCGGAGGAGAGGGGCTTTCCCGGCCGGCGCAGCCAGCCCGCGGTGCACGCGGCCAGGTCGATCCGCTCGCCGCCGCGCTTCAACCAGACGTGCTTGCGGCCCCCGCGGAATTCGACCGACAGCGACGCGGTGCGGGGAAAGTCGCTCCAGTCGAAGCGGCAGATGCTCGCGCCGCGCTGCCGCAGTTTGGCCTCGACGAGGTTGGCGTGCGGGTCCTTGGGCTCGGTGACGATGAGGATCATGGTGTGTGGGGGGAAAGGGGGCGGCGGAGGTCTCCGCCCGGCGGGCCCGTGTCTCGGGTCCGGAGCGAGCGGAGACCTCCACGCCGCTCGAGCATCGGCCGCCCGGTCCGCTTGCTGGCGGACCGGGCGGAGTGTCGCGGGCGCGGGATTAGCAGTCGCAGTCATCACAGGTGGTGCAGGTGCCGCCCTGGCTCACCATTCCGCCCGCGACGTTCTTCAGATCAACTTCGCTGAGCTCCCGCTCGCCGAGCTGCTTGTGGCTCTTCTCGAGATCGGTCATCTGCAGGCGGGCGCTCTGGGTCTTCTTCATGGTGTCTTCCTCGTATGGGTGATGCGGCTCCCGGAAGGCCCACCCGGGCTTTCCGGCCGTCGCGTGCTACGAGCGGATGGACGGGGCCGTTTCCGGATGTCACCGCGCCGGGGTGTTTTTTCCGGGCGTGCCTCCCCGCCCGGGCAGCGGAAAAAGAGGAAATGTTCCGCGCGGCCGGGTGTTGGGGGCCCGCTGTTTTCGTCCTTCGCCGAAAGCGAGTCCCTCATTCATGCTTCGTTCTTCCCGCGCCTCCCTTCTCGCAGCGCTCGCCCTTCTCTCCTCGCCCGCGGCCTTCGCCGAGGCACCCGCCGCCGAGGCCCCCGCTTCGGACGCGGCGCGCTGGTGGAAGCACGTGGAGTTCCTCGCCAGTGATGCGTTGCAGGGGCGCGAGACGGGCAGCGAGGGCTACCGCAAGGCCGCGGCCTATGTCGCCGAGCAGCTCGCCGCAGCGGGTGTGAAGCCGGGCGCGGGCGAGGGCTATCTCCAGGAGGTGGCGCTGGTGTCGCGCCGGCTGGTGACGGAACGCTCGCGCCTGGCGCTGGTGAAGGGGGGCAAGGAGACGCCGCTCGTCCTGGGCGAGGACGCCATCCTCTCCTCGCGCACGGGCGAGACGGGCACCGTCGACGCGCCGATGGTGTTCGTGGGCTACGGCCTCTCCATCCCCGAGGCGGGGCACGAGGACCTCGCGGGAGTGGACCTGAAGGGCAAGGTGGCCGTCGTCCTCCAGGGTGGCCCGGAGAAGGTTTCCGGCGCGCTGCGTGCCCACCACGGCTCCACGAGCGAGCGCGTGAAGGCGCTGATGAAGGCGGGGGCGGTGGGCATCGTCCTGGTGCAGAACCCCAAGCTGGTGGAGGTCCCCTGGGAGCGCACGGCGGGGGCGAGCAAGATGCCCTCGATGATGTTCGCGGACCCGGCCCTCAACGATGACCAGGGGCTGAAGATGAGCGCCATGGTCAACACGGCGCGGGCGCAGAAGCTGTTCGCGGGCTCGCCGCACACCTACGAGTCGCTGGTGGCACTGGCGAACGCGGACAAGCCCCTGCCGAAGTTCGAGCTGCCCGCGCGCCTGAAGGCCGAGGTCGCCTTCGAGACGGCGCCGGTGAAGGCGGCCAACGTGGTGGGCGTGCTGCCGGGGAGTGACCCGAAGCTCGCGGGCGAGTACGTGGTGCTCTCGGCGCACCTGGACCACGTGGGCGTGGGCGAGCCGGTGAAGGGAGACGGCATCTACAACGGCGCCATGGACAACGCCTCGGGCGTGGCGGCGGTGCTCGAGGTGGCGCGGGCGCTCCAGGCCTCGGAGACGAAGCCGAAGCGCTCGGTGCTCTTCGCGCTGGTGGCGGGCGAGGAGAAGGGCCTCCTGGGCTCGAAGTACTTCGCGGCCCGTCCCACCGTGCCGGCGCAGGCACTGGTGGCGGACCTCAACCTGGACATGTTCCTGCCGCTCACGCCCTTCACCCACGTGATTGCCCTCGGGCAGGAGGAGTCCACGCTCGGCACGGCGCTCGAGCAGGTGGCGGCGGCGCACGGGGTGAAGGTGCAGGCGGACCCGAACCCCAACCGCATGGGCTTCGTGCGCAGCGACCAGTACTCCTTCATCCGCGAGGGCGTGCCGGCCCTGGCCTTCAAGTTCGGCTTCGAGCCGGGCTCCAAGGAGGAGCAGCTCCAGAAGCAGTGGTACCGCGAGCGCTACCACGGCCCGTCGGATGACCTCTCGCAGCCGGTGAACAAGGAGGGCGCGGCGAAGTTCGTGAAGATGCTCGCCGGCCTCGCCCGCACCGTGGCGGACGCGCCCGAGCGCCCGCACTGGAATGACACCAGCTTCTTCCGCCGCTTCGACAAGACGGCGGTGCGGGGCGGCACGGGCGCGAAGTAGCCCCGGGCTCAGCCGCCCTGGCGCTTCACCAGCGACGCGGCCTGCGTCTGGTGGTCGCGCAGCAGGGGCCCGAGCCGGTCGAGGAGCAAGGCCAGCGAGGCATCATCGTGGAACCGTCCGATGCCCGTGTTGAGGAGCTTCTGGCCCTGCTTCTGGAAGTCGCTGACCTGCAGCAGGAAGGCCTGGTCGAAGGCCTTGCCACTCAGCGCCGCCAGCTCGCCGCGGGTGACGGCGAAGGCGTTCACCTGTTTGATGTACTGGTCGCTGTACCTCACGGCGGGCTGGCTCTGTTCCGAGCCCACGGGGCCCGAGCCGCCCACGCCCAGGGGCTCCTCCGCGGCCACGCTGAGCAGGCCCAGCTCCAGGCCGTTGGCGTCGGCGTAGTCCTGCAACTGGCTCAGGTGCTGCTGATGGTCTTGCACGAGCCCCTGCGCGAAGGCACGCACGCCGGAGTCCGTGGACCGCTCCAGGGCGAGCTTGCCCAGGGCGATGTGCGTCTGGTCCAGGAAGGCCACCTGCTGCAGGAGGTCGAGCTTGTCCTGGACGACAGCGCCTGGCTGCACGCCCGCGCGCTGCTCCTGCCGGGCGCCCGTGTCCTGCTGGGCCCAGACCGCTGCTCCGCAGCACAGGGCCACGCCCAGACCCACTCCGCACAGCTGCCGCATCCTCATGGCTGGAACCTCTCTCGATTGGCTATGGGCCCGCCTGGCGATTGGCCCGGGGTATTGGCCCAAAGCTGGAGCGCGAGCCGGGAGCCAGCAAGCGCGCGAGAGGTGGTCCCCCGCTCGGCATGCCGGGGGCCTGGCTGGCCGCTCAGACGTGCAGCTCCCCGGGAGACGGGAGGGGGGCCAGGACGAGGCTCCGCTCCCGCTCGAGCGAGCGCAGCGCCTCACCGATTCCCTCCGCCCAGGCGCGGATGAGCCTGGGATCGCGCCAGTCGCCGGAATGCTGGCGCGCCATCTTGCTGGCGATGAAGCCCTTCGCATCGGGCTCCAGCCGCCCGCCGAAGGTCATGTGCCCCTGGGCCCGGACGAGCTGCATCAACCGCCGCACGTGTGCCACGGGCGGTAGCTCGTCCCGGGCGGCCGAATCGTCGAGCGGCCCGCTGCTGAACAGCCAGACAGGCTTTGCCCACAGCTCCTCGGCGTGGCGTTTGACGAACCGGCGCGCGGCCCGGTGCCACCGGGACGCATAGAGCGCGCCTCCCACCACGACGGCGTCGTACTCCTCGGCCGACGCCACCTCCGTGGCGGGCCGCACGTCCGCCTGGAAGCCCTGCTCATGGAAGGCCCGCGCGAGCATCTCCGAGATTCCGGCCGTGCCGCCCCGCTTGGAACCGTAGGTGACCAGGATTCGCATGAGCTGCCTCCCATCTGGAGCCTGCTCTTGAAGATAGTCATGCGCATGTGCACCGGGGCCCGGGTGCACATCTTCACCTCATGCTTCCCACCCAGACATTGCACGAGGCCGGCCAGAGCCTCTGGCTGGATTACATCTCCCGCGAGCTGCTCGAGTCGGGCCGCCTGGCGCACTACATCCGCGACCTGGCCGTCAGTGGGCTCACCTCCAATCCCACGCTCTTCGACCAGGCCATCCGCAAGGGCCACGACTACGACGCCTCCATCGCCCGGGAAGCGGCGGGGGGCCTGAGCCCCGAGCTGCTCTTCTTCCGCGTGGCGCTGGAGGACCTCACGCGCGCGGCGGCCCTCTTCCGCTCCATCCACGAGCGCACCCGGGGCCAGGACGGTTGGGTGTCCCTGGAGGTCTCGCCGGTGCTGGCCTTCCAGCAGCCGGAGCTGACGGTGGAGCAGGCCACCATGCTGTACGCGGAGGCCGGTCTGCCCAACCTCTTCATCAAGATTCCCGGCACGCCCGCGGGGCTGCGCGCCATCGAGGAGTCCATCTTCGCCGGGGTGCCCATCAACGTGACGCTGCTCTTCTCGACGGAGCAATACCTGGCGGCCGCGGACGCGTACATGCGGGGCCTCGAGCGGCGGTTGGAGGCGGGGCTGTCGCCGGAGGTGCGGTCGGTGGCCTCGCTCTTCATCAGCCGGTGGGACAAGGCGGTGGAGGGGCAGGTGCCCGAGTCGCTGCGCAACCGGCTGGGCATCGCCGTGGGCGAGCGCACCTACCGGGTCTACCGCGAGCTGCTCGAGAGCGCGCGTGTGCGCCGGCTCCTGTCCGAGGGCGCCCCGGTGCAGACGCTGCTGTGGGCGAGCACGGGCACCAAGGACCCGAGTGCGCCGGACACGCTCTACGTGGAGGCGCTCGCCGCGCCGGACACCATCAACACGATCCCGGAGAAGACGCTGCTGGCCTTCGCGGACCACGGCCGGGTGGGGCCCCTGCTGTCGCACGAGGAGTGGGAGAGCGACGAGGTGCTGGAGGAGTTCAAGACGGCCGGGGTGGAGGTGGAGGGGCTCGCCACGCAGTTGCAGCACGAGGGCGCGGAATCGTTCGTGAAGTCCTGGATGGGCCTGATGGCCAGCATCGCCAGGAAGAGCGAGGAGGTCCGCGCGGGACAGCTGGGCGTGTGACGGGTAGGGTCGTCCGCCATGCCCGCCCCCGGTGAGAGTGACGTCGACCGTTTCAAACGACTGGCCGCCGAGCGCGCGGTGGAGTCCATCCAGCCGGGCATGGTGGTGGGCCTCGGCTCGGGGAGCACGGCGGCCTTCGTGGTGCGCCGGCTGGCGGCGCTGCGGGGCGAGGGGCGGCTGACGGACGTGGTGGGCGTGCCGACGTCGGTGGGAACGGAGACGCTGGCGCGCTCGCTCGGCGTGCCGCTCTCCACGTTGGAGGAGCACCCGGTGTTGGACCTCACCCTGGATGGCGCGGACGAGGTGGATCCGGAGCTGCGCCTCATCAAGGGCGGGGGCGGCGCGCTGCTGCGGGAGAAGATCGTCGCCCAGGCGAGCCGGCGGGTGCTCATCGTGGTGGACGCGGCCAAGCTGTCGCCCCGGTTGGGGACGCGCTGGCCGGTGCCGGTGGAGGTGCTGCCCTTCGGCTGGCGCTCGCAGGCGCTCTTCCTGGAAGGACTGGGCGCGCGCGTCACCCGGCGCGAGGCGAAGGACGGAGCGCCCTACCAGACGGACCAGGGCAACTTCGTTCTCGACTGTGCCTTCGGTCCCCTCGAGCGGCCGGAGGCGCTGGCGGCGCGGTTGGAGTCGCGGGCCGGCATCGTCGGGCATGGCCTGTTCATCGGGCTGACGTCCGGGTTGGTGGTGGCTGGACCCGAGGGCGTGGAGCACCGCCGTCCCGCGTGAGCAGGCGGCCGACGCGACGCTCTCCTGCCTGGCTGTCCCCTCGGCTCCCCGTGCCTGAGTGCTTACCTGTTGATGAGTCCAATACGGGGGTTCTACTCATGACTCTGGAAACACTCGTCCTCTGGCTCGTCATCGGTCTCATCGCGGGCTGGCTGGCTTCGGCGGTGGTGGGCGGCGGATATGGCCTCGTCGGCGACATCGTCGTCGGCATCGTCGGCGCCTTCATCGGCGGCTGGCTCTTCCGCGGACTCGGAGTGGGCGCACCGGGCGGCGGCATCGTCTCCACCATCATCGTGGCCTTCGTGGGAGCGTGCGTCCTGCTACTCATCTTGAGAGCCATCCATCGCACGACCTATCGGGCCACATGAGCCCGGGGCGCGGACGCTCCGGCCACCGCGGATTTTCAATTCCGTGACAACCGGGGTAGACGTGCCTGCATGGATGTCCTCTCGGCGCCAGCACCCTCCCGTACGTGGCCCATGGCTCTCCGGGTGGTGCTGGCGCTGTGCTTTCGGGGCACGTGCTACGCGGTGATGTTGTGGCTGGCGCTGCTCGCCGAGGCGCGTCCGGCCCCGCATTTGCCAGACCTGGTGCTGGAGCACGTGCCGTACGTACCGTGGGTGGACCGCTGGAACTACGCGTTGTGGACGCTCGCGTACCTGCCGGTGGCGCTGCTGCTGCTGCGCGAGGACGTCTCGCGCTTCTGCCGCTACACGGTGGCGAGCGGAGTGCTGGCGCTCGTGCGAGGCCTCTGCATCCTCGCCACGGGCCTGGGGCCGGTGAATGGCGCGGACGTCAACGCCGGCATGGACGCGGCGTCACGGGCGCGGGCCTTCCTCCAGCTCGTGTCCCCGGTGGACGTGCTGGGCGCCAACACGCCGCACACGTACCTCACCAAGGACCTCTTCTTCTCCGGGCACACGTCCACCACCTTCCTGCTGCTGCTCTACGTGTGGCGTTACCAGGGACTGAGGGCGGTGATGCTCGTGGGCCATGTGCTGGTGGTGGCGAGCGTCTTCTTCTCGCACCTGCACTACACCATCGACGTCATCGGCGCGTACGCCATCACCTTCACCGTCTTCACCCTCTTCGAGGGCAACCCGCGGGCGCTGCTCGCGGGCGAGTCCCCGGCGGGGGTCCGCGTCACTCGGGCTCGGGCTTCGTGAAGCCCTTCACCCGGTCGAGCGCCGCGCCGTGGAAGGTGGCGCCGGTGAGGATGGCGGCGGAGAAGGTGGCGCGCGAGAGGTTGGCGTTGTCGAAGCAGGCATTCGTCAGGTTGGCCCGCTCGAACTGAACGCGCTCCAGGTTGGCGTCGCGGAAGTTGGCGCCCTCGGCGAGGACGTCGCGCAGGTCCGCCTTCTCCAGGTTGGCCGAGCGCAGGTCCGCGCGCGTGAGGTTGGCCCCATCCAGGTCGACGCTCTCCAGGTTGGAGCGCCGCAGGTTCACGCGCGTGAGGTTGGCCTCGCTCAGGCGGACGTCCTCCAGGTTGCAGCCCTCGAGGTTGGCGCCCTCCAGGTTGCAGCGGGCGAGGTCCGCGCCCTCGAAATTCGAGCCCTGCGCGTTGATGCCGGTGAGGCTGGAGCCCACGAGCCGGACGTCCTCCAGGTTGCAGCCCTCGAGGTTGGCGTTGGCGAGGACGACCTCGCGCATGTCGGCGCCCTCGAGGTTGCAGCCGCGCAGGTTGGCCTCGTGGAGGTTGGCGCCGGAGAGGTCGACGTCCTCGAGGTTGGAGCCGCGCAGGTTGGCGCCGCGCAGGCTCACCTGCCGCAGGTTCATGTCCTCCAGGTCCGCCCCGGAGAGGTCCGCCCCGTCGAGCATGGCCTTGGTGAGGTCCACCTTCGCCTTGCCCGCCGCGTGCAGGGCCTCGCGCAGGTCCCCGTCGTAGCTGAAGAGCTCCGCGCCGTCCTTGTTCCGGATTTGCGTCCGCATCGTGTCCGTCCTCCCGTGAAGTGATGCGCGCCAATGTACGGGGCGGCCCCGGGCACGGGTATCACCCGGGACGCCGGAAAGCATGACCGAGCGTGCCATAATCCCGGCCCCGTGGCGCGCGCGCGCAAAGAGACTCCCTTCCGGTCCGGACTCGTCCCGGCGCTCGTGCGTTACGTGCGCTCGCGCGGCGGGGACGCGGAGCTGCTCGTGCGCCGCTTCGAGCTCCCAGCCGACGTGGAGTCACACGTGGACGCCGCTGTCACCGCGGTGGGCCTCGGCCAGCTGCTGGAGGCGGCCGCGGGCGAGCTGGATGACGCCTACCTCTCGTTGAGGCTGCCGGCGGAGCTGGAGCCGCGCACCTACGGCCTGGGCGAGCTGGCGATGCGCGCGAGCCCCACGGTGCGCGAGGCGCTGCAGCGGATGGTGCGCTATGCGCCGCTGGAGAACGGGGGCTTCGTGCTCGCGCTGGAGGAGCGCGGGGCGCAGGTGGCCTTCACATGTCAGGTGGCGGGACACCCACGAGGGCTGACGCGGCACGCGCACGAGTACGTGCTCGCCTCGGTGCTCACGCAGGCGCGCACGCTGACGGGGCTGCCGGTGGCGCCGCGCGCGGTGTGGTTCCTCCATGCGCGTCCGAAGCGTCTGGAGGGCCTGCACCGCTTCTTCGGCACGGAGGAGCTCGACTTCGGCCGCGCCGCGAATGGCCTGCTGTTCGACGCGGAGTGGATGGAGGCCCGGCTGACCACGGCGGATCCGCGCCTGCTCGCGACGGCCGAGCAGCTCGCCGATTCGGCGTTGCGCGCGAGGGGCCCGGCGGAGGACTTCACCGCCACGGTGGCCGCGCGCATCGAGGAGGCGCTCGAATCCGGCACGGGCGCGGAGGAGGTGGCGGCGCGGCTGCACATGAGCAAGCGCACGCTGCAGCGCAGGCTGGAGGAGGAAGGACTGTCCTTCCAGGAGCTGTTGGACCGGGTGCGCGCGGAGAAGGCGCGAGCGCTCATCCGCGACGAGGAGCTCGAGCTGGCCGACGTGGCCTTCCGGCTGGGCTTCTCGGACGTGAGCAGCTTCAGCCGCTCGTTCCGCCGCTGGACGGGTGTGTCCCCGGGCCGCTACCGGTTGCTGTAGCGGCCGTCGCCTTGCCCCGTAGTCCGAGGCCAGCTCCTGAAAGTGAATGTCACACGTCCGGGTGCGTGTGACTGTTGTCATTGCGGCTCTCCGCTGCGGAAGTGGAGCGGGGGCATGGGTAGCTTGCGCGGCCGGTGCGCTGCTCGCACATCAGGTCCGGCACCCACCCCCGCATCCCCGGAGAACCCATGGGTCTGGCTTTGCGTCGGCCGCGTATTTCCACCTTCCTGGCCATCAGTGCCCTCCTCGCCCTCGGGCCCGCCAGCGCCTGGGCGAGTGTTCCCGTCAGCGGCACGTTGAAAGCGGAGAAGGACTGCGAGGCCTTCGTCTCGAAGAAGAAGAAGACCAACCCGGACAAGACGCGTCTCGAGGTGGGAGACGCGTATGTGATTCTGGAGGTGAACCGCCCCGAGCAGCCCGATTGGTTCCGGGTGCGCGTGGACGATGCCAATCCGCCGGAGCGGTGGGTCCAGGCGGACTGCGGGACCCTGTCGCAGGTGGGGATGCCGCCGCCTCCTCCGCCGCCTCCGCCCCCGGTGGACGAAGATGGCGCCCCCCAGCCCCCGGATTCCTCCAGGTCGGGTGGAGGGGGCGGTGGCGGTGGAGGGGGGCTCTGCAGCACCCCGGGCCTGCAGGACAGCTTCGTGCTGGCGCTGAGCTGGCAACCCGCCTTCTGCGAGAGCCACCGCGCCAAGACGGAGTGCGGCGTCAGCTTCCCCACCACCTTCCAGTCCGCGGGCAACTTCACCCTGCATGGCCTGTGGCCCAACCGCGAGGCGTGCGGCATCAACTACGGCAACTGTGAGCACAGGAGCAAGCCGCGCGAGTTCTGCGGCTACCCCGACGTCGGCCTGAAGCCGGACGTGGCCAAGGCGCTGGGCCAGGTGATGCCGGGCACCGCCTCCTGCCTGGAGCGCCACGAGTGGTTCAAGCACGGCACCTGCCAGCTGGACTGGACCCCCAGCGAGTATTTCGAGGTGGCCATGGACCTCGCCCGCCAGTTCAACGACTCGGGGATGAGCAAGTACATGGCCCAGAACATGGGCAAGCAGGTCGCGAGGGAAGACTTCCTCACGCAGGTGGACAACGCCCTGGGCGCTGGGGCTCGCGAGCGGCTGCAACTGGGTTGCTCTGGCGGCAAGCTGACGGACCTCTTCATCGCCCTGCCGGCCCACATCACGGCGGGCTCGACCCTGAGCACGCTCATCCAGACCACCCCTCCGGACTTCCGCAGCACCTGCCCCGCGCGCTTCCTCATCGACGCCGTGGGCTTGTCCCGCTGAGCTCCACGCCCCCCCGGCCCTCCTCGCGGTGCGATTGCCGTGCCCTCCCGCGAGGCAGAGCTTGTCCGCGCTGCATCGAGGGGGGGCATACATGGCATACGGGAAGAAGCGGACGTCGTTCAGGGCGTGGTGGGGGAGTGTGTTGTTGGGGGCGTGGGTGTCGGCCTGCGGCCCCGTACCGGAGGGCGAGGCTCCCGAGGAGGAGGCCACGGTCGAGGACGTGGCGGACGAGGCCTCGCCCGAGGAAGTCGTCGCGGCGGGAGCCTCCACGATGCGCTCGCTGCCGACCGTTCCGCGGACGCTGGCGTTGAGCGGTCCGGCGGTGGGGTACGGCGGGGGCAAGTACCTGGTGGTCTGGGAGGATGTGCGTGAGGGCGGCGTCTACGGCTCGCGCCTGAAGCAGGATGGCACCCTGGTGGATCCGGTGGGCTTCCGCATCAACACCAGTACCGAGCCGGGCGGAACGCCTGCCATCGCCTATGACGGCAAGAACTTCATGGTCGTCTGGATGACGGCGTCGGACGGCGTCTTCGGAGTCCGAGTGAAGCCGGATGGCACCGTGCTCGGCCCGGTGTTCAACGTCATCCGCTCCGGCGAGGTCTTCGGGCCGACGGGCATCGCCTGCTCCAGCAAGCAGTGCCTGGTGACCTTCACGGTCGAGGGCGATGAGCAGTCCCTCATCGGACTGAGAAGGGTCGGGACCGACGGCACCGTTCTCCCCGACTCCGGCGGCAGCCTCAAGTTCCTGGGCGATTCGAGAGGGTTCGCGTTCGACTCCTCGGTGGCGTGGAACGGCAAGGAGTTCCTGGTCGTCTGGGCCGAATCGCGCGGAGGCCTGGACGTGCCGCCGGACATCTTTGGCGGACGGGTGAAGGCGGACGGCTCGGTGCCCGATCGGTTGGGCTTCCCCATCTCCAGCGCACCGGGCGTGCAGCGCGATCCGGACGTGGTCTGGACGGGGCGGCGCTTCCTCACCGTCTGGGAAGATCTCCGCACCGGAAACGCCGACATTCGTGCCGCGCGCGTGCGCTCGGACACTTGGGTGGATGATCCGGACGGCCTGCCCATCGCCACCACGTCCGCCGAGGAGACCGCTCCGGCCGTGGCCCACCACAACTCGAAGTCGCTCATCGTCTGGAGGAGCGTCCACGAGGGCACGTCCTCCATCCAGGGCGCGCGGCTGACGGAGGACGGCGAGCTGCTGGATGCGACGAGCATCGGTATCTCCTCTCCCGGCCGGGATGCGGATTTCAGCCCGGACGTGGCCTACGGCGGCTTCCGCTTCCTGACCACCTGGGCGAGGGCGAGCTCGTTCGAGGAGCGGCCCTTCCTCGTTCTGGGGGCGCAGGTGAACCACGAGGCGGACGTGCATCCCGAGACGGTCATCACCCGCTACTTCGAGCCGTCCACGCCCAACCTCATCCAGAACGGGAGCTTCGAGTCCGGCTACGACGGGCCTCCCGAGTTCTGGAAGACGCTGTCGATGGGGGAGACGATTCCCGGAGGCTGGGTCGTTACCAGCGGGAACGTGGACTGGCATGACGGCTCGTCGCTGGGCGCCTCGGACGGCCGGCGCGACGTGGACCTGAGTGGCCTCACGGCGGGGGCCCTCGAGCAGACGGTGCCCACGACGCCTGGCCGCACCTACCTGCTGACCTTCGACCTCGCCGGCAACCCCGCCGTGGTCTGCGGCGCGGGCCTCAAGGTCATGGAGCTCACCGTGGGAAGCGAGTCGCAGATCTACACGTACGACACGGCACCCTACGCGGATGACTTCACGGGCCTGCGCTGGCGGCCGGAGGTGCTGCTGTTCACGGCGACCGGCGCGACGGCCACCGTTCACTTCGAGAGCCAGACGGATTCGTGCGGTGGCCCGGCGATCGACAACGTGGCCGTGAGGCTCCTGCCGTCGAGCCACTGAGGCTCCCGGCGGAGGGGAGGACCGGGCTCACGCCCCCTGGCGCAGCAGGGAGGCGGCGACGAGCAGCAGCTCCGCGGGCTCGAGCGGCTTGGCCACGTGCGAGTCGAAGCCGGCCAGCAGGGCGGCGGCCCGGTCCTCCTGGCGCGCGTACGCGGTGAGCGCCACGGAGGGCACCTGGCCGCCCTGTTGGGGAGGCCGGGTGCGCACCTCGCGGATGAACGCGTAGCCGTCCATCTCCGGCATGCCGATGTCGGAGATGAGCAGCTCGGGCAGCTCGTGGCGCAGCAGCTCGAGCGCCTGGGCGGCGCTGGCGGCGGTGGATACGCGGGCCTGGCCTTGCTGCAACAGCATGGCGAGCAGCTCGCGCGAGTCCGCGTCATCGTCGACCACCAGGATGTGGCGTCCGCGAATCTCCCGCGGGTACTCGATGGGGAGGCGGGGCGAGGGGATGGGCGTGGCGCGCGCCGGCTCGGTCGAGTCCTGGCGGGGGGCCACCAGCGGCAAGCGGACGATGAAGGTGGCGCCCTGGCCCCGGCCGGCGCTGTGGGCCTCGACCGTGCCGCCGTGCAGCTCCACCAGGTGGCGCACGATGGACAGCCCCAGCCCCAACCCTCCATGGCGGCGCGTGGAGGAAGCATCCGCCTGGCGGAAGCGCTCGAAGACGTGCGGCAGGAAGTCCGCGGCGATGCCAT
The DNA here is from genome assembly GCF_045802675.1 of Archangium sp. Lineage (GTDB taxonomy): Bacteria > Myxococcota > Myxococcia > Myxococcales > Myxococcaceae > Archangium. The sequence continues at coordinate 41,220 of NZ_JBJMQO010000089.1, forward strand.
CTCCGGTGTCGCGCACGTGGAGCTCCACGTACGAGGGGCCCCGGGTGAGGGACACCGTCACGCTTCCGCCCTGGGGGGTGAACTTCACCGCGTTGGACACCAGGTTCCACACCACCTGCTGCAGCCGGTCCGGGTCCGCCTGGAGCGGGCCCGCCTCCGGGTCCAACCGCGCGTGGAGGAGGATGCCCTTGGCCTCGGCCGCCGGGCGCACCACGTCGAGCGCGCTCTCGATGACCTTCATGGGCTGGGTGGGTTGCACGTCCAACCGCAGCTTGCCGCTGACGATGCGGTTGACGTCCAGCAGGTCCTCGATGAGCTGCTTCTGCGCCCGCGCGTTGCGCTCGACGGTTTCCAGGGCGCGCTCGGTCTTGTCCGCGGGCACCTTCCGCGAGCGCAGCAACTGCGTCCAGCCGAGGATGGCCGTCAGCGGCGTGCGCAGCTCGTGGGAGAGCACGCCGAGGAAGTCGTCCTTCAGGCGGCTGGCCTGCTCGGCGCGCTGGCGCTCCGTCTCGGCCACCTCGTACAGGCGCGCGCGCTCCAGGGCCTGGCCACACTGCTGCGAGAGCAACCGCAGGAATTGCATCTCCTCGGGGCCGGCGATGCGGGGCTCGGAGAAGCTCAGCACGATGGCGCCGACGGGCTCGCCGTGGACCCACATGGGCAGGGCGGCGACGGCGTGGTCCTTCACCGTGGGGGGGGCGGCCACGGCCTCCGGGTAGCGCTCGGCGAGCTCCGCGGTGGAGCGGAACCAGAGCTCCTGGCCCGTGCGCGCGGCATCGGTGCCGGGGGTGTGCGCCTCGAGGGGGAGGGCGAGGGAGTGGCGGGTGAAGCTCTCGGGGTAGCCCTCGGCGTAGAGCATCTCGAGCAGGTCGTCCGCACGGCGGCGGTAGACGGCACCCGAGTGGGCACCCATGGCGCCCAGGACCTCGGTGAGGATGGCGCGGGCCACGTCGGAGGGGGTGAGGGCCTGCGACAGGGCGGAGGTGACCGACTGCATGCGCGCGGCGCGCTTCTCGGCCCGGCGCGCCTCGGTGATGTTGTCGAAGAGGGCCACCGCGGCGATCGTCTGGCCGCGCTCGTCCCGGATGGGGGCGCTGTTCACCTTGACGAAGCGGCTGTCCTGGGCGTCCGGCCCGCGCTGCCACAGCACCTCGCCGCGCACCACCTCGCCCCTCAGCACGCTGCGCGACAGGGGCAACTCCTCGGGCGGGTATTGGGTGCCATCGAGGTGGTAGTACCGGTAGTCGGCGTAGCCCCGCACGTCCTCCGAGCGGATGAGGGGGTGGCCCCAGATGGTCTCCGCCTGGGGGTTGGCGTACGTCAGCTCTCCGCGGGGGCCCGCGAGCAGGAAGCCCGAGGGCATCTGCTCGAGCACGGCCGAGAGCAGCCGCTCCTTGGACTCGAGCTCCGCCAGCAGCCGGGTGAGCTCCTCCTCGGCGCGCTTCTGCTCGGAGATGTCCGTGGTGGTGCCCACCCACTCGCGCACGGTGCCGTCCAGGTCGAACACGGGCACGGCGCGGATGAGCACCCAGCGCCAGCTCCCGTTCGCGTGCCGCATGCGCCCCTGGGCCGCGTAGGGCGTCTTCGTGGCCAGCGCGTGCCGCCAGGCCTGCTCGACCCGGGGGCGCTCCTCGGGATGGAGGGCGTCCATCCAGGCCGAGCCGTCCAACCACTGCTCGAGGGTGTAGCCAGTGAAGGCGCGCCAGGAGGGAGAGTCCTCCACCGGGATGCCCTGGGCGTTGGTGGTCCAGACGGCCGACGTCGAGGTCTGCACGAGAGAGCGGAAGCGCTCCTCGCTCTCGTGCAGGGCCGCCTCGGCGCGCGTCTGCCGGTCGCGCTCCTGGCCGGTGAGGTCCCCGGCGCTCAGGAGCCACTCCACGAGCCGTCCCGCGTCGTCCTTCACCGGCAGCGCCCGCACGCGCACCTCGCGCCACGCCCCATCCGCCCGCCGCACGCGGCAGGTGGGCTCCGCTCCGCTGTCCTGCGCGGCCCGGAAGTCAGTGCTTGCCGGCTCCAGGCGCCCCTGGTCCTCGGGGTGGACGCACGCCCACCAGCCCCGATTCAGCATCTGCTCGGGGGACTGGCCGGTGAAGGCCGCCCACGAGGGAGAGGGCTCCTGCATCCGCCCCGCGTCATCCACGGCCCAGACGAGCCGCCGGGCATCCGCGAGGAGTGCACGCAGGCGAAGGGTGTCTCGTGCCGGGGAGGACGGAGCGCGCATGGAGCGTCAGAATAGCGGTGATGCGAGGCATTGCCACCCACGGGGGGCGAGCAGCGCGCGGGCCCGGTCTGGCTGGCGGGTCGCCAGGAAGCTGGGCGCCTCCCAGGCGCCGGGCTCGGGCGGCGTCCCGGGCGGCGCGAGCTCGGGGCCGAGCAGCGTCTTGTGGAGGCGGAAGAGTGTGTAGCCCGCGTCCAGCAGCAGCCGCATGGGCGGGGTGGGCCAGGTGCCATGGTCCTCGAAGACGAGGTCGCGCAGGTGCTCGGAGAGCAGGCGTGTGGCGCCCCGGAAGGCGGCGGCTTCGCCTCCCTCCACGTCGATCTTCATGACGCGTGGCGTGAAGGGGGCGGGCAGCTCCGAGTCGAGTGTGCGCACGTCCACGGCCACGAGTCCCGGTGTGCCCGCGGCGTCCGGGCTCGCGCTGTCCTGCTCGACGAGCGAGGCCGTCCCCGCGTTCTCGTGGAAGGTGGTGGGGATGTGCAGGTGGCCCGGCCGGTTCGCGTCGCCCACGGCCACCGCGCGCGCCTCGAGCCGCACGCCCGGCACCTCCGCCCGCCACAGCGCCAGGTTGCGTTGCAGGCGCGCGTGGATGAGCGGATGCGGCTCGAAGGCGATGACGTGGCCGCCAGGCCCCGTGCGCCGGGCCATCACGCTCGACATGTGGCCGATGTTCGCGCCCACGTCGAGCACCTGCTCTCCGGGAGACACCAGCCGCCACAGCGTCTCGCTCACCAGCAAGTCGTAGAGGCCCAGGTGCCACACCGCGCGCCCGATGGGATCTTGCGGATCCACGATGAGCGACAGCCCCCAGGGCAACTGGAAGGTCCGCTCGCGCTCCAGCGCCGGCGAGCGCAACGCCCGCAACCGCTGCAACAACTGCTGGGGCCGGAAGAGGTACTCGGGCTTGTTGAATCGCTGCGAGAGGGTGGGCATCGAGCCCTCCTGGCTCCGCGGGAGCATTCGAACGAGGGGTTCCTCATTCGCACTTTATCCGGGATTCCCGCCGTTCGCTGTGGGTGCAGTTTTCTCCTGGGAGTGCGCTTTGGGTGTCAGGGGGCGGGGCTTTGCTGGAGGGGGCCACGTGGACTCTGTCCGGACGAGGGCGTTCGGACAGTCCGTGAGACCCTGAGGTTCGGCTTCTGGGAGCTGGAACATGCACAACGATTTCGACGCCGTGGGACGTGCGGGGAAGCGGTGGACTCCGCGCCGCGTGGGACTGACGGTGGGGCTGATGATGGCGGGAGCCGCGGGGCTGCTGGCGCTGCCGGGGCGCTCGGGCAGCGTGCCGTTGCCGGAGCAGGCCGCATGCTGCACGGGCGCGGCCGCGCTGGGTGACACGATGATCAACGCCTCGGGAGGAGGCGACAAGGACTTCTTCGAGGTGCCCACGGTTCCACCGGGCGCCATCTTCCTGCTGGGCAACAACGCCTCCATGCAGGACTACGCCGAGTACCTGCCCGAGGTGGGGGACACCTCGACGTGGGGGTGCTCGGACCCGGCGCTCGTGGACGCGATGAAGTGGTTCGACCGGAGCAGCGCGGATCCGAAGCTCAACGGCTCCATCCCGTTCGACGCGGACCCGGACTTCTCCACGACGGAGACGCACTTCTTCGATCCGGACAAGTACTACCACTCGCGGGGCCGGCGCCTGTCGTGGCAGGTGGAGGACGGGCCGTTCTCGCTCGCGGTGGACATGCGCGGCACGCTGGGCGTGACGGACACGATGAACGCGTGCGGCAACGCGCTGGACTGGAGTGAGCCGTGGGGCTCGCCCCTCTACGCCGAGTGCCAGAAGTGCCTGGTGGAGAAGGGCTGGTGGAGGGGGCCGCTGGCGAGCACGCCCTCGAGTGATCCCATCACGGGAGCTCCGCTGCCGGTGGAGGCGCGGCGCAAGTGGGTGCTGAGCGGGCGCGTGCTCAACGTGCGTCCGCCGAAGTTCGTGGTGGCGCGCAAGGTGCTCAAGGACATCGTGAGCACGGTGGATGGCGTGCGCCTGGGCGTGGCCACGTTCGGACCGGACCATGGCTGGTTCGATCCGCCGGTGCTGCTGCGTCCGCTGAAGCCCTCGTGCGACAAGTCCCATCCGCTGATGGACGACACGGCGCTCGCGCGGCCCGAGCTGCGCAAGGCCATCAACTCCATCTCCTTCCGCAACGACGAGCGCTCCATCGGCGAGGCGCTCTTCGGGCTCGGAGGCTACTTCTCCTCGCAGAAGGTGGATGGCCGCTGGTCGACGTGGTTCTCCAACCCCATCAACCCGGGCTGGGGCTGGCCGGGGTGCTGCAATGGCGGCACGGTGGATGATCCGCTCACGGGCAAGACGGGCGCGGCCTGGGGCGCGCAGTCTCCGGACGAGTGGCTCAAGGACACGCAGCCGTGGGAGGGCGGGGGCGAGGACCGCTCCGTGTGCGCGGCCTGTCAGGCCAGCTCCATCATCGTGCTGACGGACGGCTCGCCGCGGTACGACAACACGGTGCCCATCACGGAGATGATGAAGGTGCTGAAGGCGCGGGGCGCGAGGCACCCGGACGGCACGCCGCTCACGTTCGACCCGAGCAACCCGGAGACGAACCCGGCTCCGGGCGGGGTGAACTACTGCGACAAGTTCGGCGTGACGAAGGAGGACTGCGACTACGCGAACTGGCCCACGGGTCTGGCGAAGACGAACAAGAACTTCATGGACGACGTGGCCTTCTTCCTGGCCAACGCGGACCTGCGCGATGACCTCGCGGGAGACCAGTCCGTGCGCACGTTCACCATCGGCTACGGCGACAACAGCCCGATGCTCCAGAGCATCGCGATGGCGGGCAAGGGCCGGTTCTTCCGCGCGAACAACTCGGGCGAGCTGCGCGAGGCCGTCATGGCCGCGCTCGGTGAGGTGAAGGAGGTCTCCACCTCGTTCGCCTCGGCGAGCCTGGCGGCGGTGCAGGCCGGAGGCATGCAGTCCTCCACGTACGTGCCGCGCTTCAGCCCGCGCCGGGGCCGCCCGTACGAGGGGCACCTCTACCGCTTCTTCCTCTTCAGCGAGTTCTCCCAGGGCTGCCAGCCGGCGCTGGCGAAGGGCGCGGGGGGAGATCCGCACGACCTCAACCACGACAAGGATTGCGACGACACGTTCTTCCTGGACGCGCCCGCGGGCTTCGCGGGAGGCGTGCCGGATATCTCGAGCTTCACGACGGCGAACATCGTCCAGGAGAACGTGGATGGGGCCTGGGTGAAGGTGGGGACGGCCACCGTCAACAGCGAGGGCCGGTTGGTGGGTGGCGTGCCCGCGCAGCCCTTCTGGGACCTGGGCGAGACGCTCGGCAAGCGCAGCGCGAGCGCGCCGTGTGACCCGGGCAATCCGCTCGAGCCCACGGGAGGCCGCTGCGTCTTCACGCTCATCGATCGCGACAAGGATGGCCGCTTCACCGAGGCGGACAACCCGCCGGTGCCCTTCGACATGGCCCATCGCGCCGAGCTCTCGCAGTACCTGCTGGCGGCGGGAGACGGCTTCTGCGCGGGGGCCTTCGCGAAGCTGAAGAAGGCGTGGACGGGGACGCCCGCGCAGCGCGACGAGTGTGTCGACACGCTCATCCGCTTCGTGCGGGGCGCGGACGTCTTCGACTACGACGGAGATCTGCTCACGGACGAGGACCGCCCGTGCTCGGAGGACACCACGCGCTCGTGCAAGCTCGCGGACATCTTCCACTCCGCGCCGGTGTTGGTGGAGCCGCCCGTCGAGCCGCTGCTGTGCACGTTGGGGCTGAGTGGCCAGTGCGTGTCCACGCTCTACGAGGACTTCACCGCGTCGGTGACGTCCGAGGCTTCGTGCTCCTCGCCGGGCGCGGGCAAGCCCTGCTACGCGCCCACGCCGATGAACCCGCCGCGCGGTGCGGGCGGCAAGTACGGCGCCTATGACGCGTACCGGGCGGCCTACGCGAAGCGCGAGCGCATCGTGCTGGTGGGCTCCAACGGCGGCATGCTGCATGCGGTGCACGCGGGCACGGCGCTCTCGCGGGACAAGGCGAGCGCGTTCGATGACGTGCACGACCTGGGCACGGGACAGGAGCTGTGGTCCTTCATCCCGCCGGACCTGCTGCCCAAGCTGGGCCTGATGATGAACGGCCACGAGTACTTCGTGGACGGCACGGCCATGGTGCGCGACGTCTGGGCGGACCGGCTCTCCGGCGGCGTGGGTAACGACGTGAAGGAGACGGACGAGTTCCACACGGTGGCCATCCTCTCCGAGCGCTCGGGCGGCCAGCGCTACGTGGCGCTGGACGTGACGGATCCGCGCGAGATGTTGAAGCCGGACGGCAAGCCGTTCCGCTGGATGTTCCCCAACGCGTGCGACGCGGAGTCGGGCGCGGTGGGCCAGTCGTGGAGCAACTTCGCGCCCAAGCCGCCGCCCATCGGTCCGGTGCGGCTCGCGAAGGGCAACGCGCGCGGTTGGGAGGAGCGCTGGGTGGCCGTGCTCAACGGCGGCTACAGCGCGGACCTCTCGCGCGGCCGCGGTGTGTACATGCTGGAGGCGTGGACGGGCCAGAAGCTGTGGTCCGCGGAGGCCCACTCGGGTGCTTCCTCGGGCGACGCGTACACGGACGAGGTGTTGCACCGGATGATGCCCATCGCGGCCGCGCCGGCCCTGGTGGACATCGGCAAGGCGGAGGATCTGCGGCGGGACATGGACGGCTTCTTCGACACGCTGGTGGTCGGTGACCTGGGCGGCCAGGTGTGGACGTTCCGTTTCCACGAGCCGGGCGTGCTCGGCGGTGATGGCCGGGTGGGCAACTGGTTCGGCGCGCGCTCGCTGGAGATGGCGCGCGAGGACGTGACGGGCGCGGATCCCAAGCGAAAGGCGTACAGGAAGCAGCCCTTCTTCCACATCGCCTCCACCGCGCTCCAGCCGGACACGGGCTGGCTGCGCGCCTTCCTGGGCACGGGCGACCGTCAGCACCTGCGCTCGAAGGAGGGCACCCACTGCGGCCCGGATGACCTGCTGGCCTGCGTGCGGATGAAGTGCGACGTGGACGCGGAGCTCGTCGCGGACATCAACGGCCAGCTGCGCAAGACGCTCATCCAGTACGACAACGGCGTGCTGGTGAAGAACACGGAGACGCTCTCGGGCTCGGCGGGCACGGTGTGCACGTCCGCGCGGCTGGAGCTGACGAGCCTGCGCATCCGCTGCGACAGCGGCACGGCGCTGGGCAGTGGCTCGTACTACTTCCCCGCGTCGGGCGTGTCGGCTCCGGCGAGCACCGATGCCGAGTGCGCCGCATCGGGCGGAGAGTGGTCGTGCGCGCTGGCCAGTCTCCCCACGGACTCGCACGGGGACCTGAACCTGGGCGCGGATGCCGACAAGGTGCCGAGCAACCGCTACTTCGGCTTCCATGCGTATGGCGGCTGGCAGCGGCGCTTCCACGTCGCCGCCGAGGCGCTCGCGTTCGATTCCAAGCGCGTGACGGAGGGCAGCTTCGGTTGCGGTGCGGGAGTGGACTGCTCGCTGGTGGATGTCACACTGCCGGACAGCGCGTACGTGACGTACGTGCACCCGACGCAGGGCCCCGTCCGCTACGTGCCCACGAGCACGCTGGCGTCGCTCCCGCGAGGCGCTTCCGACGGGCCGGGCTGGTTCCTCCAGTACGGGGGGCCGCAGGAGAAGACGGCGGCGGGCTCGGCCGTGCTGAGCGGCATCGTGTTCTGGCCGAGCTTCTCGCCTCCCGCGGGTGCCACCGTCTCGGCGTGCAAGCTGGCCGGAGGAGGGGACCTCAGCCGCTCGTGGCAGGCGGACCTCATCACGGGCCTGCCGGATCAGTCGGAGGGGTTCCGGGTGACGGACAAGGACGGCAACCTGCTCGGGTACACGCCCGCGAAGACGCAGGATGCGTGGGCACCGCCTCCGGAGCCCGCGGCGGTCGTCTCGGTGTCGCCATCGGGTGACGTTCGCTACCAGGTGGTGATTCCGGGCGTCGGCACCTCGCCGGTCACCGAGACGCTGAGCGGACGGAAGCTCACCACGCCGGACATCTCCTGGCTGGAGGTGCCTCGCAACCTGCACGCCTGCCGTCACACGGACGCGCGGTTGTGTGAGTGAGCGGGGCCGAGGGGGGAGCCATCATTCCCCCCTCGGGCCTCCGTATTCCCGCCACCCCCGCGGTGGGGGCTGGGAGTGCGGCCGGGCTCACCGAGCGCCGCTCCTTCCTCCCTGCTCGCCTCCTGTGTTCTTGACGAGGTATCGCGCTCCAGCGACGGTGGGGGCGTGAGCGCGTCCTCCGTTTCGCGCGCGTCCGGTTCCGGCCCCGCGCCCTCCTCAGACTCCGGCGGCTCCCCTCCCTCGGCCGACGAGCGGCTGCGCCTGTTGCTCGCGCATATGTCCGAGGCCTTCTTCTCCCTGGATGGGAGGGGACTCGTCCTCGAGTGCAACGCGCGGGCGGCGGCGCTGCTGGGCGTGGAGCCCGGGCGGTTGCCGGGTCAGGAGCCCTGGGCGGTGGTGCCAGCGCTGGCGGGCCGGACGTTGCACGAGCGGCTGGTGAGTGCGCTCGAGACGCGCAAGCCCGCGCGTTTCCTGGCCTCGCTGCCGCCGCGCGTGTGGCTGGAGGTGTCCGTCGTTCCCGTGCACGACGAGCTGTGGGTGCTCGCCTCGGACATCACCCAGCGCGAGGAGGCCCAGGCCCTGGTGGAGCAGACGGAGAAGCGCTTCCAGCTCCTGGGCGAGCGCTTCCAGGTGGCGCTCGACTCCGCGGAGATGGCCGTCTGGGAGACGAACCTGGTCACCGGCCTGGTGTTCCGCTCCGAGGCGCACGACCGCCTCTATGGCTACCCCGAGACGCTGCCGGAGTGGACGCACGAGAAGTTCCTCGCCGCCCTGCACCCAGAGGACCGTCCGGAGGTGGAGGCGCAGGTGGGGGCCCTCTTCTCCTCGGACGTGAAGGCCTATACCTCCACCTTCCGCACCCGCTGGCAGGATGGCACCTGGCACTGGCTGACGAGCCGTGCGCGCGTGCTGCGGGATGGAGACGGGAAGCCCCTGGTGGTGCGGGGCGCCATCCTCGACATCACCGCGCTGAAGGAGACGGAGCTGGCGCTGCAGGAGGCGGTGCGCGTGCGCGACGACTTCCTGTCGCTCGCCAGTCACGAGCTGAAGACGCCGCTCACCGGCCTGTTGCTGCAGATGCAGTTGTTGCGGCGGCTGGAGGCCGAGAGCGCCTCCACGCCGCTGGAGTCTCCCAAGGTGCGGGTGCGGCTGGAGGGCTTCGAGCGGTCACTGCGGCGCCTGGGGCTGCTCGTGGACAACCTGCTGGACGTCAGCCGCATCCGCCACGGCAAGCTGGACTTCCTCTTCTCCACCGGGGACCTGTCGGCGCTGGTGTCCGAGATGGTGACGCGCACCGCCGACGAGGCGCGGCTGGCCGGCGTGGCCCTCACCGCGCACGTGGAGCCCGGGCTGGTGGGCCGCTTCGACAAGCTGCGGCTCGAGCAGCTGGTGCTCAACCTGCTCTCCAATGGGCTGCGCCACGGCGGCGGCCATCCCATGGAGGTGCGGCTGGAGCGGACCTCCGAGGGTGCTCGGCTGGTGGTGCGTGACGAGGGGCCCGGCATTCCCGAGGCCGATCGCGAGCGCATCTTCGCGCGCTTCGAGCAGGTGAAGGGCGCGGCGCGTGCCGGCGGCCTGGGGCTCGGCCTCTTCATCGTGAAGCAGATCGTCGAGGGCCATCACGGCCGCGTGCACGTGGAGCCGGGGCTCAACGGCCGGGGCGCCGCCTTCGTGGCCGAGTTGCCCCTGTAACGCCATCTACAACGCGGTTCGCGCCCTCATTCCCGGACGCTCAGTCGCCCGTACCCGGCGTGCGAGGACTTCAGCCAAGCTGGAAAGTCAAGGTGACACTGCCTGTTGAGTGCAGTGCGATCGGCCGTCCTTTCGAGTGGGCGGGTTGCTTTCGTCCCTTCGGAGCGTTTCTGATCTGTACCGGAGCTCCGGTCGTCTCACCCCCAGCCCCAAATATGGGAGGCAGTCACGCATGCAGCTCAACATCACCTTCCGCCAGTTCGGCTCGTCCGATGCCCTCAAGGAGTACGCGAAGGAGAAGGTCGAGCGGGTGAACAAGTACCTGGATCGAGCCGGTGAGGCTCACGTGGTGTTGTCGCTCGAGCGGCACCTGCACCACGCGGAGATCACCATCCATTCCGGTGCCTGGGTGCTGCGCGGCAGGGAGAAGAGCGAGGACATGTACGCGTCCATCGATCTCGCGATGGACAAGATCGAGGCCCAGCTCCGCAAGTACAAGGAGAAGATCAAGAACCACCACGGCCGCGAGCGCGTGCACCACCGCCAGGGCCTGGTGAACACCCTCAAGGTGCGCCACAAGGTCTTCGAGCTGCCCGGGGAGTTCCTCGACGAGGCCACCGAGGCTCCGGCCGTGCAGCCCGCGCCGAGCGCTCCGGCCGCGCAGCCCGCCACGCGCATCGTGCGCACCTCGGACATCACCGTGAAGCCCATGACGGTGGACGAGGCGGTGATGCAGATGAACCTGCTGAACCAGGAGTTCTACGTCTTCCAGCACGACACCACGCACGAGGTCTGCGTGGTGTACCGGCGCAAGGATGACGGCCAGTACGGCCTCATCGGCGTGCACGCTCCGCCCAACGCGGGCTGAGCCTCACCGCGCGCTGCGCTCGGAGCGGAGGACCCCACCTCCGCCCTCCCTCGGGGGGGTGGGGGGAGCGGCGGCCTGCTCCCGGCGCGGGGCGTCCAGTCCGTGACCGAAGGCGAGCCGGTTGAGCTCCACCGGCAGCCGGCCTGGCGTGCCGATCTCTCCGAAGAGGGCGGCCGCGGCGGCCTCGGTGGCGGCGGGCTGGTACGAGTAGATGGCCAGCACGGCCCGGGCCTCGTCGGCCTGTTCGGCGAGGTAGGGCAGGCCCATGGACACCACCAGCACCGGGCGTCCGGTGGCGGCGGCCAGGGTGACGAGCTCCAGCTGGCTCGAGCTGATCATCCCCACCACCACCACGTCCGAGGTGAGCGCCAGGCGGCGGGCCCGCTGCCGCAGCACGGCGCGCCGCGCGTGTGAGGGCCAGGCGGGCACGTTCATCACCTGGGCCTGGGGCACGCGGGAGCGGATGGCCTCGCCCAGCGAGCTCTCGGCGGTGATGACGCCCAGGCGCACGTCCGGCGAGAGCGGGAAGTGTCTGCCGTCGGAACGCAGCAGGGTGACGGCGGCGCGGGCGATGCGGTGGGCCACCTCCTCGTGCTCCGGCGAGGGCGGGGTGGCCAGGCGCTGCTCCAGAAGCTCCGGTTGCTCGAAGAGGCCGCGGCGCACCTTGGCGGTGAGGACATGGCGCACCGCCTCGTCCAGCCGCGCGAGGGGAAGGTCCCCACTCATCGCCGCGGACAGCAGGGACAGGTACACCTCCGTCTTCTTCTCCGCCCGCCAGGGGACGAGCACCATGTCCGCCCCGGCGCTCACCGCCATCACCGCGGCCCGGCCCACGCCGTAGCGCTGGGCGATGGCGTCCATCTCCAGCTCGTCGGTGAGCACCAGCCCGTCGAAGCCGAGCCGCTGGCGCAGCAGCCCGCCCAGCACCTTCGGGTGGACGGTGGCCGGCATGTCGTCCCCGGTGAGGCCGGGCACCGCCACGTGGGCCGTCATCAATCCGTCCAGCCCGTCCTGGATGACGGCGCGGAAGGGCTCCATCTGCGCGAGCACCTCCTCGCGCGACTCGCGCATCACGGGCAGGGACTTGTGGCTGTCGGTGTCCGTGGCGCCATGGCCCGGGAAGTGCTTGGCCACGGTGACGAGCCCCGCGTCCTGCTGGCCCCGCACGAAGGCCCGTCCCAGCTCGGACACCAGCGGCACCGAGTCCCCATAGGAGCGGATGCCGATGACGGGGTTGCGCGGGTTGAGGTTCACGTCCAGCACCGGCGCCAGGTTCATGTTGAAGCCCAGACGCTTCAGGTCCTCTCCCTGCGCGAGACCCGCCGCGTAGGCGAGCTCCGCCGAGCGCGTGGCCCCCAGCGCCATGTTGCCCGGCAGCACCACCACCCCGTCCTTCACCCGCACCACGTTGCCCCCCTCCTGGTCCAGCGCGAGGAAGGGGGGAATGCCGTCGGAGAGCAGCCGGCGCAGGCCGTCGTTGAGCCTCGCCACCTGCTCGCCGTCCACGATGTTGCGTTTGAAGAGGCACACCCCGCCCACCCGGCGGCCGCGCACCAGCTGCTCCACGGGCTCGTCCACCGCGGTGCCGGAAAAGCCCACCATCATCACCTGGCCCACCTTGTCCTCGAGGGACATGCGGGCCATCAGGCCTTCCACCCGGGCCTGGAGCGCCAGCTGTTCCGGGCGCGCGTGGGGCGCGGCCGGGTCGGCGTCGACCTGGGGCGGGGCGGGAGTGACCGGGAGAGCGTGCGCCTGGAACTCCCGGGCCGGTTCGGGGGTGGTGGCACAGGCCCCGAGGCACAGGACGAGCGGGACGGTGAGTGCGCGCAGGAGCCGGGGGAACACGTTGCCCGGCAGCCTAAGCGAGCCCTCCGGACCCCTCCATCTTCCGGCCAGCGAAGTTAAGACGCCTGGAGGCGGACAGGGAGGGCAGGCGACCCTTGCGCGAAACGAGGGCCAGGAGTAATTGCCCGCGCAGGAGCGCCACTGCTTTGGGAGCGCCAGCTTGCGAATCTCCGAGTTCCTCAGCCCAGAAGCCGTGATCGCGGACCTTCGTGCCCGCGACAAGCCGGAGATCTTGCGCGAGATGAGCGCCGCGTTCGCTCGCGCCCATCCCCACTTGAAGGAAGAGCGCCTGGTGGAGGTGCTGCGCGAGCGCGAGAAGCTGGGCTCCACCGGCATCGGCGAGGGCGTGGCCATCCCCCACGGCAAGCTGCCCGGGCTGTCGCAGCTGGTGGCCGCCTTCGGCGTGTCGCGTCAAGGCGTGGACTTCGAGGCCATCGACGGCAAGCCCACGCACCTCTTCTTCGCCCTGGTGGCCCCGGAGAACAGCGCGGGGGTCCACCTCAAGGCGCTGGCGCGCATCTCGCGGCTCTTCAAGAACCCGCGCTTCCGCGCCGCCATCCTCGAGGCCCCCACGGCCGCGGACATCCACGCCCTCATCGTCCAGGAAGACGCCCGGCCCTGAGCCCCGGCTCCTCCCAGTGGTAGGCTGGGGGGATGGAACTGGTCCTCCGGCGCGTCAACGACCGCTTCTTCCAGGAGCAGGTGCTGCCCTTGCTGTCGCTCGCGATGAGCGACTCGGCGGGGGCGCTGCGGGCGTTACAGGAGGCGCTCGCGGACGAGCAGAGCCGCCTGCTGTGCGAGCAGCTGCTCTCCTCGCACCTCGGCGGTGGGCTGAGCGGGGTGGAGCAGGAGCCCTGGGCGGAGCTGGTGGACCGGCTGCTGCTCCTGAATTGGAGCCCGGGCCCGGCGGGCTGGACCGTGGACGGGCAGCGGGCCGGCTACGCGGGCAACTGGGACGAGGCGCTGCACCTGGCGCTGATGGTGGAGGACCCGGGCTACCCCTATGCGGACGCGCGGTCCTCGCACGGGCGGCGCGAGGGCTTCCGGCTGCACCCGGTGGCCGACGTCGGGCTGGCGTCGCTGATCGGCGGCCAGTGGGAGTCCTTTCCCCCCTTCCCGCCGGACCGCGTCTTCTCCACGGCGGGGCGGGGCGGGTACGTGCCGCGCGAGCAGTACGCCTTCGCGGACTGGGCCTGGCGGCCGGCGCGCACGGTGGCGCACTGGCAGGTGAACCTGGAGCGCAAGCTGCGGCGGCTGCTGGAGCGCGAGCAGCAGCGGCTCGCGCCCCTGGAGATGCCGGAGCTGGACGCGGTGCTGGGGTACTGGACGGGCCGGGTGGCGGGGCCCCCCGAGCTCCCGGTGGCCTTCTCCGGGTTGGGCCAGCGGGCGTCCTCGTGGATTCAGGAGCTGGGCGTGCTGGTGTCGCACGTGCGCGAGGCGGCCCAACACAAGGCCGGCCTGGTGGCGCTGGGCGTCAGCTCGCGGCGCTAGGGGCCGCGGCCGCCGGGCTCTCCAGCAACAGGGTGACGGGGCCGTCGTTGACGAGCGCCACCTTCATGTCCGCGGCGAAGATGCCGGTGCCCACGGTGAGGCCCCGGGCGCGCAGCATGTCGCAGACGCGCTCGTAGAGGGCCTTGGCTCCCGCCGGCTCCATGGCGTCGGTGAAGCTGGGGCGCCGGCCCCGGCGCGCATCCCCGTAGAGGGTGAACTGGCTCACGACGATGAGCTGCCGCGAGGTGTCCTCCAGCGACAGGTTCATCTTGCCCGCGGCGTCCTCGAAGATGCGCAGGGTGGCGAGCTTCTCCGCCATCCACGTCACGTCCGCCTCGCTGTCGCCCTTGCCCACGCCCAGCAGCACGAGCAGCCCCGGTCCCATCTGGCTGACGCGCTCGCCCGCCACGGTGACGGAGGCCTCGAGCACCCGCTGCACCACTGCCTTCATCGTCCTCACTCCCAGGAGAAGTCGTACACGCTGTCGAGCGGGGCCGTCTGCTGCCCGCGCACCTTCACGTTCCTCACCGCGTAATGCGTGAAGAGCTGCTCCAATACGCCCTCGTGGTACTCCACGGGGAGGAAGTTGCGCCGCATGAGGAGGTGGCCGCGGGTGGGCCCGTGCCACTCCACCTTGCGCTCCCCGTAGGAGGCCCCCATCCGGTAGACGGTCTGCACGCCGCTCAGGAACAGCTTGAGGTCCTTGCCGGCCACCATCCGCACCGCGTTGCCCACCGCGGACGCCAGGAAGTCCGCCGTGGCCCGGCGTCCCAGCATCCGCGCCGCGTTCCCCAGGCCGCCATACCGGCCGCTCAGCTCCTCCACCGCGGTCCCGGTCAGCCGCAGCAGCTGGGCGATCGGGTAGTTGAAGAAGGCCACGTAGCCCTGGCCCCCGAGGGCCTCCTGGCAGCGCTCCACCGCCGCCGCGTCCCCGAGCGCCCGGACCGACTCCAGCATGCTGTTGAAGAACAGCCCGCGCGTGGTGTCCTGGGGGGTGGCCAGCTCGCTCAGCCGTTGCGGCTCCCACGCCCAGTCGCGGGGCGCACCTGCCAGGGGGCTGGGGTCGCGGCTTGTGCTCATGGAAGGGCGGGGAGGGGGAGGATAGCAGTCGAGGAAGCAGCCGCCGGGCCCTCCGAACCGTAGCCCTGGGAGAACCCTCCAGGCAAATCCGCCCCCTGGGCGGACGGCCCCACTGGGATTGATGACCCACCGACGACGTGTGTCATAGACTTCGCGGCCGAATGACTCTTCAGCGCCCGTGTCGCACTTGCGGTAATCCCCTACCCGAGGGGGCGAAGCTCTGTCCCCGGGACGGAACCGCCGTCGACGTGGAGTCCTATCTGGAAGACAAGACCGCGTTGCGTACCGCGCTCGAGCTCCCGGCCCAGTCCCTCCACGCCGCGGGAGAGGCGGACATGGAGTGGGAGTCCACCGTCCGCAAGGACATCCTGGTGGGCCAGCGCATCGGCGAGTACGTGGTGCGCCGGCGCATCGGCAGCGGCGGCATGGGCGTCGTCTACGAGGGCGAGCACCCGGTCATCGGCCGCAAGGTGGCCATCAAGATCATCCGTCCGGACACCTCCGAGGGCATCCGCTCGAGGGACCTGGTGGGCGAGGCCCGCGCCGCGAGCGCCATCCGCCACCGCGGCATCATCGATATTTTCGGCTTCGGAACGCTGCCGGGCATCGGCCAGTACCTCGTCATGGAGTACCTCAACGGCCGGCCGCTCGACGAGGTCATCATGGACCGGGCGCCCATGCAGGCCGCCGAGGTCATCCGCCTCATCACCGAGGTGCTCGGCGCGCTCTCGGCCGCGCACGCCGTGGGCGTCATCCACCGCGACCTCAAGCCGGGCAACATCTTCGTCGTGCTGGAGTCCAACGGCTCGGAGTACGTGAAGGTGCTCGACTTCGGCCTGGCCAAGCAGGGCGCCACGCCCCACAGCGCCACGCCGCAGACGCGCGCGAGCATGATCGTCGGCACCCCCGAGTACATGGCGCCGGAGCAGGCCTGTGGTCAGCCGGTGAGCCCGCGCACCGACCTGTACGCCGTGGGCGTCATCCTGTTCGAGATGCTCACCGGGCGGCTGCCCTTCCGGGGCGACTCGCCGATGCACGTGGCCATCCAGCAGGTGCAGGCCCAGCCGCCCCGGCCCTCGTCGCTCGTGGACGGCCTGCCCGCGGAGCTCGAGGCGCTCATCCTCCGGCTGCTGGCGAAGGAGCCCGAGCAGCGGCCCGCCTCGGCCGACGCGGTGGCGCGCGAGCTGAAGGCCATGGCCAAGACGCTGGCCGCGGAGATGACCCAGCTCTCCGGCTTCGCCCGCACCCTGCCGGAGCCGGAGCCTCCCTCCGTGCGTCCCCCGGCGCGGCAGGAGGCGGCGGCTCCGCAGCGGGGTGCGCCCGCGCCTCGCCCGCCCGTCGCGCCCCCGGAGACAGTGGATTCGCCGAAGACCGTGCTGACCGGCTCCCGCAACGCGGTGGCTCCGTCGGCCCCCGCACGCCCCCCGCCCGGGCGTGCGCCGACCCCGGCGCGTCCCCCGGCCGCACGTCCGCAGGCCGCTGCCCCGGCTGAGGTTCCCGACACCGCGGAGATCACCCCCGTGGGGCGCTCCTCCCGCATGAAGCTGCTGGCGGGCGTGGGCGCGGCGGTGGTGCTCCTGGGCGTGGGGGTGGGCGTGGTCATGAGCAAGGGGGACAGCGGTCCGGCCGTGCCGGAGACGACGCCCCCCGTACGCGGCCTCGTCCCCATCGAACCCAAGCCGGTGGTGCCCCAGCCCCAGGTGCAGCAGACCGGCACACCGCCGGACCCCGTCACCGCCGACCCGCAGCCGAAGACCGAGACGCCCGTGCCGCCGGAGACTCAGCCCTCCGCGCAGGCCGTGGTCGCGGGCCCGGAACAGACTCCGGCACCGCAGAAGTCCGGCCCCATCGCCACGCAGGACCCCAAGGAGCCCAAGGACGCGGCTCCTGGCGGGAAGAAGCGTCCCCCCGTGGGTTATCTCCAGCTCATCTCCGAGTGCTATTACCGGGTGTACATCGACGACATGCCGCTCAGGACCACGGCGGTGAAATCCCTCGCCCTGTCCGCGGGCCCCCATGAGCTCCTGCTGACCGACAACCCCAAGTTCCCGCCCTACCGCGAGACCATCGAAATCCGTGCGGGGGCGAAGCGCGTGATCGAGGCTCCGTGCAAGACCGCGGAGTAGGGTGATAGAGACGCTCTTCATTTCAGGAGCCATCATCGTCATGTCCCTGCGCCCGCTCTTGTTGCTGCTGTGGCTCGTCCCCATGTCCGCATGGGCGGCGAAGATGCCGGGCATCCGGCTCTACGAGCAGGGCGAGTACGCCAGGGCGAGCCGCTCCCTGAAGGCGGAGCTCAAGAACCGCCAGCGCTCCGAGGCGGAGCTCGCCCGCGCGCGCGTCTACCTCGCCGCCTCGCTGCTGGCGCTCGGCAAGAAGAACGAGGCGCGCCAGCAGCTCGAGCAACTGGCCCGGAGCACTCCGGAGCCCCAGGTGGACCCCGCCATCTTCCCGCCCGAGCTGGTGGAGCTGGAGAAGGATGTGCGCGGCAAGCTGCAGGCCACGCGTCCTCCCGTGGCGCCGGATCAGGCCGAGAAGGATCGGCTCGCCGCCCTGGAGGCCGAACGGCTCAAGCGCGAGCAGGAGGAGGCCGAGCGGCTCGAGCGCGAGCGGGAGGCGGCCCACAAGCCCCCGGTGGTGGTGGAGCAGCGGCCCGTGGAGCCGGAGTCCCAGGGCCCCGAGTCCGAGGACGAAGCGCCCTCCACCTTCCGGCTGCGTCCGGAGGTCGTCGGCTTCGGCGACATCGCGGGGCAGTTGTCGTCCGGGAAGTCCTCGGTGGGACTGGCGGCGGGCCTCACCGTGGGCAGCGGGCTCTTCGAGGGCAGCGCGCGGGCACTGCTCGGCGACCACCCCGCGGTGGAGTTGGACGCGGCGCTCGTCTTCGGCCAGGGCTTCTTCCAGCCGCGGGTGGGCCTGCGGGGCACGCTCGTTCCGGGGCTGTCCTCCACGGGGTTCGGGGGCGGCGTGGTGCTGGGCGCGCGGCTGGCGCTCTCCTCGCGCCTCATCGCGCTGGTGGACGTGAGCGCCCAGAAGTTCTCCGTTCCCGAGGGCTACCGGAACTTCGCGGTGACGGGAGCGGCGGGCGTGGGTTTCAATCTGTTCTAGGGGGATGACTGTCGTGTCCGCTCGTATCTCTCGTGGCGCAATCCTGGCCGCCACCCTCGTTCCGTTCGTGCTCGCGGCGCTGCTGACTCCGTCCCTCGCGCGGGCCTGGTCCCCCTCCATCACCTCGAACACGTACCTGGGCGGCCGCGGCGGTGACGAGCTGCAAGGCGTCGTGACGAACGACCAGGGCCAGGTCTTCGTGGTGGGTCAGACGGGCTCGGACAATTTTCCGGGCGGCGCGGGCCTGTCCTCCCTCAATACGAACAGGGATGTGCTCGTCGGCAAGTTCGAGAACGGGACGCTGACGTGGTCGCGGGCGTTCGGCGGCGACGGTGACGACACCAGCATCGATGTGCGGCTGGTCCCCAACACCTCGGGGCAGGAGGTGTACGTCGTGGGGACGATCAAGCTCCCCACCTCCAGCGTCCATACCACTCCCGGCTCCAGCACGGTCTCCCCCGTTCGCGGGTACCAGGGAGGCACCTCGGATGCCTTCCTCGCGCGGGTGAACGCCCAGGGACAGTTGCGGTGGCTGCTGTACCTGGGAGGCGCCGCTGCGGACGAGGGCTCGGCGCTGGCCGTGTCACCCGATGGCAGCAAGGTCTACGTGGGCGGAAGGACCACCTCGGCTCCCAGCACCTTCTCCCCGGCCGCGGCCGGCAAGCAGGGCTCCACCGGCTCCGTCTACGATGGGTTCGTCACCCAGGTGGATGTCTCCAACGCGGACAACCCGGTGGCCGGGTGGACCCGCGTGTTCGGCACCATCGGGGATGATGCGTTGGCCTCGGTGGTGTTCATGAACGACGCGCTCTACGTGGGAGGAACCGTGAGCGCGGACATCGTGGACACCGATGCCAGTTTCGCCACCTTGCTGACGTCGAGCTTCCACGGTGGGAAGGCCGATGGCTTCGTCGCGAAGCTGGAGAAGACGGGGGGCGGCGTCGTCTGGTTCAACAACGTGGGCACGGGTGCCTATGAAGAGGTCTACGAGGTCCTGGCGGCGCCCAGCAACACGGAGCTCATCGTCGTGGGCATCACGGACTCCCCGGCCTTCATCGAGGCCGGCTCCGCCAGCAGCAAGGTGGACATCGTCGTGTTCCGGATGTCCTCGGCGGGCGACATCACGCCAGGAGGAGGGCATCGGCTGAGCGGGGACGGCAACGAGCGCATGTCCGACAAGTCCGCCAATCTGCCAGGCCAGAGCCACGCCACGCTGGATGCGCTCGGCAACGTCTACATCTCGGGAAGGACGTCGAGCGATTCGACGGATGGCTTCGCCGTGAACGCCTTCGACAGCTCCTACGCGGACAACACCTCTGGGGGGACGACCCACAGCGACGGCTTCGTCGCCATGGTGGATTCCACCCTGTCGCGCACCGTCTGGGCCTCCTACGTGGGTGGAACGGCGAGCAGCGACGAGTGGGTGTTGGGCGTGTCCGCCGGACCGGAGGGGAAGCTCACGTTCGTGGGGTACTCCGACGCGGACGACGTGCTGCCCCGAATGGATCTGGGGGGCTATGACATCTCGCCCAACGGCCTGACGGACGGCGTCCTCATGAGCCTGGACGTGGACCGCTCGGGGCCCATCTTCCAGGGCCAGGTGAGCACCGAGGTCTCCGCCCAGGGCACCCTCAGCGCCTCCTGGGTGGGTTTCTCCGACCCGGAGACCCTCGTGTCCGGCTACCAGTGGGCCGTCACCCCGAGCGGGGAGGACGGAGGTGTGGTGGTGGAGGACGGCGGCTTCAAGTCCGTGGAGTCCAACGTCACCGCCATTCCCCCCGAGGACCGCCCCACCCTGACGCCGGGCAAGACGTACGTCGTCACGGTGCGTGCCTTCAACGGTGTGGGCGTCAGCTCCGAGCGCAGGTCCGATGGCGTGACCTGGCAGCCCCCGGACGGGGGGATCGGGAACACGCCGGGGGAGACGGGGTCGCCGGGCGAGGTGCTGTCCCCGCTCGGCTGGGGTTGCGCTAGCACGGGCGGTGGCGCCATGGCGGGCGCGCTCGGGCTGGTGGCCGTGACCCTGCTGTCCGTGCGCCGCATGCGCCGCGGCGGGCAGTAGGGGGCCCGGGGCGCTGGCCGTGCGCCAGCGGCCCGGAGCGGCTCTCTTCTGGTGGGGTGGGCTATAAGGGGCGCCCCGTACTGGCACCGTCCGCCCTCGGAGGCGGTGGTGTGCTCCCGCGGGAGAGGAGTCTTTCGTGTCGCGTCGTGTCCGCGGTGTGCTGGCCGCTGCCAGCGCTGTCCTCGTGTCCTGGGTGGCGGCGAGCCAACCCCGCTCCTCCTCCGAGCTCACCGTGGCTGCCGCAGGAGACCCGCGAGTCCTCTGGAACACGTACCTCGGCGGGACGGGGACCGATGTGCTCCATGACATCGAGCGCAACGACGCGGGGGATGTCTTCATCGTCGGCACGGTGGACAACGCCGCCGTGTTCCCGGAGGGGTCCACCACGATTGGAACGACGAGTGGCTCCAGTGTGCTCGTCGTCAGCTTCCACGCGGATGGAGGGTTTGCCTGGGCGGCGCACATGGGCGGCGGCGATCGCGACGAGGGCAAGGCGCTCGTGCTCGGCCCGGCGGGCGAGGTGTACGTCGCGGGCACGACCTGGTCGGCGGACTTTCCCGGTGCCCCCGCGACGCCGCTCCCGGATGGGGGCACGCCGGGGGACGCGGCAGATGGCTTCCTCGTCAAGCTCTCGCCCAAGGACCAGTCGCTCGAGTGGAGCCTGCGCTTCGGCGGGAGCGGGCACGATGAGATCCACGACATGATCCTCGGGGCCAACGGCAGGTTGTATGTCGCCGGCGAGACCACGTCGGACGATCTGCCGCGAGCGGCTCCCTCGACGGCGCAGGGCACCGAGGCCTTCGCCAGCAGCTTCGATCTCAGCACGGTCCCGGCGGACGTGTCCTGGACGCACCTCTTCGCGGGTGTGGGGGATCAGGTCGCGTACGGCATCGCGGCCGTCGTGAGTGCATCCTCCGAGCTCGTCTACATCACGGGGCGCGCGCCCAACGGCGGCCAGGGAGATGATGCCTTCGTGGCGGGGTTCTTCGCCAGCAACGGCAACCCCTACGGCACGCTGTACCTGGGGGGGTCGGGCAATGACGAGGGGCGCGCGATCGTCGCGATGAAGAACGGCACGTCCGGTGAACCGTCGGCGACGCCGCCGTTGGTGGTGGTGGGAACCAGCAGGTCTCCCATGTTCCTGGACGCGGGGACCCTGGGGGGCACGTCCGATGTCTTCGTCGCGGCGGTGAATGCCGGGCTCTTGGCGGCGCCGTCCGTGCGTCGCTCGATGCTGCTGGGCGGGTCGGATCGGGACGAGGGCCTGGCCGTCGCGGTTGGTGGCCCCGACGACGGGGACATCTACGTGGGTGGTACCACGCGCTCGACCAACCTCCCGCTGGACGGAGGGTTCGATTCGTCACTGGGCGGCACGGGGGAGGGCTTCGTGACCCGGGTGCGGCTGGAGGCGGACCCTCCGGAGCAGTGGAGCTCCTACGTAGGAGGCGGCTTGGACGATTCGGTCCAGGCCTTGAACGTCGATACGGGGAGCAGCCTCCTCATCGGCGGGTCCACCTTCTCGACGGACCTGCGGTACGTCAACGAGGGTCATGCCCTGGAGAAGACGAAGGGGTCCTTCTCGGACATGTTCCTCCTGTCGGTGGGGCCCCAGGCTCCACCCTCGGGCGCGGATGGAGGCGATGGGGGAGAGCAGCCCGGCGCGGATGGAGGGGATGGGGGAGAGCAGCCCGGCGCGGATGGGGGGGATGGGGGAGAGCAGCCCGGCACGGATGGGGGGGATGGGGGAGAGCAGCCCGACGCGGGGACGCCGGAGTTGCACTCTCCGCTGGGCTGGTCCTGTGGCGCCAGCGGCGGCCAGGGCGGGCCGGGAGCGCTCGCGCTGGTAACGCTCGTGGGGCTGGGGCTGCTCGTCTCGCGCCGCCGGAAGGACGCGTCTTCTCGCGCGTAGACCGGCTCGGGCCGCTGCTCCGTGCGTCGGCCCGTGCTGCGAGTGAGCGGGCCCGTCATTACCCTTGCCCGCATTTCCGCGCGGAGGTGACAGGCACATGGCGAAGGCGACGGGCACGGCGCTGGTGACGGGAGGCAACCGGGGAATCGGGCTCGAGGTGTGCCGGCAGCTGGGTCGGCTCGGCATGCGGGTGCTGCTCACGGCCCGGGACATCGCCGAGGGCTCCAAGGCCACCGCCGCGCTGCGCGCCGAGGGCCTGGACGTCTCCTTCGAGCCGCTCGACGTCGCCTCCCAGGAGAGCATCGGCAACCTGGCGGACCGGCTCGGGCGGCAGGGCGTGCGGCTGGCGGCGCTCGTCAACAACGCGGGCATCGCCATGGAGGGCTTCGACGCGAACGTCGCCGAGCGGACGCTCGCCGTGAACTTCCTCGGGGCGATGCACGTCACCGAGCGGCTGCTGCCCCTGATGGAGGAGCATGGCCGCCTCGTCATGGTGTCGAGCGGGGCGGGCGAGCTGGAGGGCTTGGCCGCCTCCATCCGCCAGCGAATCGATCCGCCGCCGCCGAAGGAGGAGCTGGTCGCGTTCCTGCGCACCTTCATCGACGAGGTGCGCGGCGGCCAGTACGCGGCGAAGGGCTGGCCGGGCTCGGCCTACCGGGTCTCCAAGCTGGGCCTCAATGCCCTCACCCGCCTGCTCGCCGAGGAGCTGCGGGCGCGTCACCTGCTCGTCAACGCCGTGTGTCCCGGCTGGGTGAAGACGCGCATGGGCGGCTCGCAGGCGCCGCGTGGGGTGGAGGAGGGGGCGGACACCATCGTCTGGGCCGCGACACTTCCTCCGGACGGGCCCTCGGGTGGTTTCTTCCGCAACCGCCGGGCGATTCCCTGGTAGTCAGTCGCGCGCCGGTACTCCCGTCCTGTCGGAGTCCCACTCACCCGCGTGCCCGCCTGGTCGCTCTTCTCGAGAAGCGAAAGAGAACACTGGTCCACAGATGGGGCAACGCTTTGCCGCCTGGTGGAAGACCGGGCGCCCTTCAGTCCGGTTCGCGCCGGGTGTCTCCCTTGCCGCTCCCCAGTCCCCCTCCCATAATGGCCGCCACCTTCCCCGGAGAGCACGTGCAGGTCCACCGAGCCAGAACACTCTTGGCCGTGACGGTTGCCCTTTTCGTCACGCTTCCGCGTGCGGGTGCCGCCGCCGCGGACGACAAGAAGCGCGCTGAACGCGAGGCGCTCAAGGCTTCGCTGATGCAAGTGCTGCAACGCGAGCCCCTCAACGCCAGCCGCGTCGGCGTCCACATGATGAGCCTCGATGACGGCACCGTGGTGTTCAGCCACAACGCCGACGAGCTGCTCAACCCCGCCTCCAACGTGAAGCTCGTTACGTCCGCGGCCGCGCTCGTGACGCTCGGGCCCGAGTACCGCTACGAGACCGAGTTCCTCGTGGAGACGGAGTCCGACGGCATCAAGGCCAAGACGCTCTACGTGCGGGGCAAGGGTGACCCCACCATCAACACCGAGCGCCTCTACGGCATCGTCGCCGAGCTCTTCCACACCGGCCTGCGCGAGGTGCAGGACATCATCGTGGACGACGCGTGGTTCGACGCCGAGCGCACTCCGCCGGGCTTTGATCAGGAGGACTCGGACCGGGCCTACATGGCGCCCACGGGCGCGCTGAGCCTCAACTGGAACGCGGTGGGCGTGTTCCTGCGCCCCGGTGACACGATGGGCGCCAAGGGCGTGGTGGAGGTGGAGCCTCCGAGCGACTTCTTCGTGGTGGAGAACACGCTGACCACCGGCAACGCCCGGGCGCGCCGTTTCTCGGTGTCCTCGGACGCCGCGGGGGCGCAGCAGAAGATTGTGGTGAAGGGCCAGGTGCCGCAGGCCGGCGGCTACATGAGCGTGTACAAGAAGATCGACAACCCGCCCATGTACTTCGGCCAGACGTTCAAGCAGATGCTGCTGGCGCGGGGCGTGAAGGTGAAGGGCAAGGTGAAGCCGGGCCTCACGCCCCAGAAGGCGAAGCTGGTGTACGTGTCGCACTCGGACACCTTCGACATCGTCCTCAAGCGCCTCAACAAGATGTCGAGCAACTTCATCGCCGAGACGCTCCTCAAGACGATGGGCGCCGAGGCGCGCGGGGTGCCGGGCACCTTCGGCAAGGGCATCGACGTGGTGGAGGACTTCCTCTCGCGCGAGGTGGGCATTCCCCGCGGCACGTACGTGATGAAGAACGGCAGCGGCCTCAACGACACCAACCGTTTCTCGGCCGCGCAGATGGACCGGATTCTCCGCTACATGTACGAGCGCTTCCCCATGGCGCCCGAGTACCTGTCCTCGCTGGGCATCGCCGGCAAGGACGGCACGCTGAAGTACCGCTTCGACGGTACGGAGGCGGTGGGCCGGCTGCGCGCCAAGACGGGCACGCTGGAGAACGTGTCGGCCCTCAGCGGCTACGTGCAGGCGGCGGGCGGGGAGAAGTTCATCTTCTCCATGATGGTGAATGACTACCCGGGCCGCTCGGGGCCGGTGGTGCGCGGGCTGGACTCGCTGGGCGCGGCGGTGGCTTCGGTGGGCTCCACGATGGGCCCGGGGCGCACCGTGGCCGAGCTGGCCAGCGAGGAGAAGTCGACCTCGACCATGGCCGAGGTGACGAGCCGCGTGAAGACGTACCTGGCGCTGGGCAGCCAGCGGGATACGCGCAACATCGGTTTCCTGCGCACCGCGTGGCGCAGCGAGAGGGACCCCGCGGTGCGGGCGGTGGTGGCCGAGAGCCTCTACCAGTCCAACCCGCAGGACTACCTGGGGGTGCGCACGCTGCTGGACAGCTACTCGGCGGGCACGGACGTGTACGGGCGGCTGCGCTCGGTGGCGCGGGAGCTGTCGGTGGAGGTGCCGGGCCTGGGCTCCATGGTGGAGCTGGCGGCCAGCGGCAACGCCGAGGCGCTCTCGCGCGTCATCGAGCTGGCGGGTGCTTCCTCGGGCGATGCCGCCTCCGAGGCCGAGATGTCCGAGGGCCTGGGCGCGGTGGCGCGTACGGCGCCGGAGGAGCTGGTGCAGGCGCTGCGCACGGCCTCGGCGAAGGATCGCGAGGCGGCCACGGCGCTGCTGGCGCGCGGGCTGGTGCAGGCCAGCGACGCGGAGCACCCGTTCTGGAAGGGGCTGCGCAAGAGCCTGGGCTCCACGGACGCGAAGCTGGCGGAGTTCTCCCGCACGCTCGAGGGCACGCTGTCGCGCAAGGTGGCCGAGGAGAAGGCGCCCAAGCCGCAGCAGCAGGTGGTGGCCCCGGCCGCCTCCGTCCAGGTGGGTCCTGGCACCGTCGAGCGCACGGCCGAGACGCGTCCGGGCGGGTGAGGGCGCTGCTCGCTCGCTCCGTCTCCCTCCAGACAGCCAGGACGTGACCGGGTGAATCCCTGTTCAGGTGGGGACTCGCTCGGTATGCTATAGGGCGAGTCCGGTGGTGGGCCTCATGCCTGCCCCGGACGCAATGTCACCGGCCCGTGGTGGGCCGGTGCTCGTAGGAGAAAGGAAGGCGTCATGGCTGGAGGAGTCAACAAGGTCATCCTCATCGGCAACCTCGGCGCGGACCCGGAGGTGCGTTTCACCCCGGGCGGCCAGGCGGTAGCCAACTTCCGCATCGCGACCAGCGACACCTGGACCGACAAGAACGGCCAGAAGCAGGAGCGCACGGAGTGGCACCGCATCGTCGTGTGGGGGAAGCTCGCGGAGCTCTGCGGTGAGTACCTGAAGAAGGGCCGCCAGTGCTACGTCGAGGGCCGCCTGCAGACGCGCGAGTGGACGGACAAGGAGAACCGGAAGAACTACACCACCGAGGTGGTGGCCAACGCGGTGACCTTCCTCGGCGGCCGTGATGGCGCCGGAGCGGGCGGCGGGGGCGGCGGCGGTGGCCGCGGCTCCTCGCAGCAGCGCGGCGGTGGCCAGCAGGGCGGCGGGGGCGGCGGGTACGACGACTACGGCCCTCCCCCGGGCATGGACGAGGGCGGTGGCGGTGGTGGTGGCCAGCAGGGCGGCGGGGACGACGACATCCCGTTCTAGGCCGCGCGCTTCAGTCCCGAGCGCGGGTAGTCGCTGAAAGTGAAACGGCCGCTCCCGGGAGACCGGGGCGGCCGTTGTCTTTGCGGGCTCGAGCTGGAGGGCTCGGGGGGCGCCGCGTCAGTGCATGTCGCCGCGGGTGCGGACGATCTGCTCGCGCTCCTGGATGATCTGCTCGGTGCCACCGGCCTGGAACATGGCGAAGAGCACGCCCCAGCCCATGGCGAGCAGGACGAGGAAGATGCCGATGGACCAGGGCTCGAAGCGGCGCATGGAGCGCTCGGAGGAGAGGATGCCCCAGCCCATGGCGAAGCCCTGGATGCCATTGGCCAGGTGGTAGGCGGTGCCCAGCACGCCCAGCACGTAGACGATGAGCGTGGGCGTGTGCCAGCGCATCTCGTAGGCGATGGCGGCGAAGGGCTCGGCGGCGCCGTGCACCAGCCGCGGCTGGAGGAAGGCCAGCCAGATGTGGGCGCCCAGGAAGGCGAGCACGCCCAGGCCGGCCACGCGCTGAACGATGTACTTCACGTTGCCGTAGTACGGGTAGGCGCCGAGGTTGGGCTTGAAGCTGAAGATGCGCACCAAGCCCCAGCCGGTGTGGAAGAGCAGGGGCAGCATCACGATGAGGAAGGTGAGGGCCTGGGCGTAGGGGTGCTTGTACTGCGTCACCGCGGACTGCCAGGCCTGCCCACCCTGCCAGGCGGCGAGGTTGTCCCAGAGGTGGTTGACCACCCAGAAGCTCAGGGGCACCACGGCGAGGAACGAGCCCAGACGGGACTGGAGGAGCGGCGTCTTCTGGGAATGGGCGGTAGGAGCGGTAGCGGCGTGGGTGCTCATCGGTACTCCGGACATCGCGCGGTTGGGGGCCGCGTCGAGTGACAGACGGACGGACAGGGCGTTATAGCCCGTCCCGCGCGCAGGTAGGATTTTCTGCTATGAGGAGACGGAGCCGGGGCGCACGAAGGTATCAGCCCCGGTGATGCGTCCCAGGAGGCTCCGCTGGCCGCGCCCCGGGCAGGGGAGCCGCACCGCGCTTTGACCGCTCTTGGTCGTTGGCGAGCGGCGCGCGGGTGGGCACGCTACTTCCAAGAACTTATGGCCGATGAACTCGTCAGTGGATTGTTGAAGGAAACCGACCTGCGCGTGGTGCTCGTCACCGCCAGCGAGCTCGCTCGGAGGGCGCGCGAGCTGCACCACTCGGCGACGGCCTCGGCCGCGTTGATGGCGCAGGGCCTGACCGCCGGTGCGCTGCTCGCCTCGCTGCAGAAGAGCGACGCGCGCGTGAATCTCCAGCTCGAGTGCGATGGGCCCCTGCGGGGCCTCTTCGTGGACGGGGACAGCTCGGGCGTGCTGCGCGGCTACGCGAAGAATCCCCTCGTGTCCCACGTGGGCGGCGAGGGCGAGTACCACTGGCGCCCGGCGCTGGGGAACAAGGGCTTCCTCTCCGTGCTGCGCGACCTGGGCGGGGGCGAGTACTACCGCTCGTCGGTGGAGCTCGAGAGCTTCGAGCTGGCGAAGGACCTGGAGCGCTACTTCTCCATCTCCGATCAGTTGCCCACGCGCGTGTACCTCACCGTGCTGCCCACCCAGGCGGACGGGAAGCAGGAGCCGTTGGGGCTCGTGGCGGGCATGCTCCTGCAGCCGCTGCCGGATGGGGACCCGGTGGCCTTCCGGGAGCTCGGAGACCGGCTGGCCCGGGAGTTCGAGTCCACCGTGAAGGCGCACGCCGGGCAGGGGGCCACCGCGCTCCTCAAGACGTTGGTGCCCCATGCGGACCTGGAGATCATGTCGCGCTACCCCGTCTCCTTTACGTGCAGCTGCGGCAAGGACCGGGTGAAGCGGGCCCTGCTGTCCCTGGGGCGCGCGGAGCTGGAGGACATCCTCGCCAAGGAAGGCCAGGCCGAGGCCGACTGCCACTTCTGCACGACGCACTACGTCGTCTCGGGCGACGAGATTCGCGCGCTGCTGGCGGAGCTGGCCCAGCCCACGAGTTGAGCAGGCGGGCAGGCTCCGGTGGGAGTGGCGGCCTCGCGCCGCCCGGGGTATGACGCCTCCCCGCTACCCCACACCGGAGTCTTCGCCGTGGCCACCAAGCGGGCAACGCCCAAGGCAACGCCCTCCAAGGCACCTCCTTCGAAGGCGGCTGCCACGAAGTCCCCTTCCCTGAAGGCCCTCTCCAAGAGCGCGACCGCGAAGGGCAAGCCCTCGCGGAAGCAGGTGGAGAAGCTCGTCTCCATCCCCTCGGACATGATCCTCGCGCCCCAGGTGGAGGCGCCGCGCCAGCTCACCGGGCGCGACCAGTCGAGCTCCAACCGGAGCGTCCAGGAGCTGTCCTGGGCGGAGTTCGATCGCGCGGTGCAGAGGCTCGCGCGCACCATCAGCCAGTCCTTCAAGCCCCAGGCGGTGGTGGGCGTGGCGCACGGCGGGGTGTTCGTGGGCGGGGCGCTCTCGAGCGCGCTCGGCTGCGACTTCTACCCGGTGCGCATCAGCCGCCGCAGCCGGGACAAGGGCGCCACCAAGCCCAAGCTGAGCGGGGAGATGCCGCGCGAGCTCAAGGGCAAGCGCGTGCTCATCGTGGACGACGTCGTCTCCAGCGGGGACACGCTGGAGCTGGCCACCGCGCTGGCGCAGAAGGTGGGCGCCCGCGAGGTGAACACCGCCGCCCTGGTGGCCCGCCCCGGCGGCTTCACCCCGAGCTTCTGCGCGCTGCCCACCGACACGCTCGTCGTCTTCCCCTGGGACTACGAGGCCGTCACCGAGGACGGGCGCTTCGACGTGGACCCGGACAAGGCGGGCGCCTGACCCGGGAGAGCGGAGCGAGATGATCATCGGTACCGCGGGGCACATCGATCACGGCAAGACGTCACTGGTCAAGGCGCTCACCGGTATCGACACCGACCGGCTGAAGGAGGAGAAGCGCCGGGGGATTACCCTGGAGCTGGGCTTCGCGCACCTGAAGCTCGACGACGGCACGGTGGCGGGCGTGGTGGACGTGCCCGGGCACGAGCGCTTCGTCAAGGCGATGGTGGCGGGTGCCGGCGGGGTGGACCTGGCGGTGCTGGTGGTGGCGGCGGACGAGGGCGTGATGCCCCAGACGCGCGAGCACCTGGACATCTGCCGGCTGCTCGGCGTGAAGGCCGGCGTCATCGCGCTCACCAAGTCGGACCTGTTGGCGGAGCTGGGCGCCGAGTGGCGCGCGCTGGTGGAGGCGGACCTGGCCACGCTGGTGGCGGGCACCTTCCTGGAGGGCGCGCCGGTGGTGCCCGTCTCGTCGAAGACGGGGGAGGGGTTGCCCCAGCTGCGCGCCGCGCTCACCCGGGCCGCGCAGGGGCTGCCCACGCGCCCCTCCGAGGGCCCCGCGTTCCTCCCGGTGGACCGGGCCTTCACCATCAAGGGCTTCGGCACGGTGGTGACGGGCACGCTCTTGTCGGGGGCCTTGGCGGTGGAGGACGCGGTGTCGCTGCTGCCGGGCCTGCCGGGCCCCCTGCGCGTGCGCGGGCTGCAGATGCACGGCGAGCCGGTGCAGAAGGTGCTGGCGGGCCAGCGCACCGCGGTGAACCTGACGGGCGTGGAGCCCGAGGCGATTGCCCGCGGCATGGTGCTGGTGAAGGCCGGCGAGGTGCCCGAGACCTCCATGCTGGATGTGGAGCTGAACCTGCTGCCCGCGGCCGAGGAGTCGCTGCCCCGGCGCCGCAAGCTGCTCTTGCACCTGGGCACGGCGCAGGTGGAGGCCACGGTGGCGCTGCTGGATTTGGAGAAGCTGGAGCCCGGTGAGACGGCGCTCGCGCAGCTGCGCCTGTCCGAGCCGATGGCGGCGTTGCCGGGCCAGCGCTTCATCCTCCGGGGCTCGCGCGTGTTGCCGGGGCGGGGTGCCACGCTGGCGGGTGGGCGCGTGCTGTCCATCACCCCGCCGCGCCGCCGCAAGGGTGGCTCCGAGGTGGTGGCCCCGCTGCTGGAGGCGGACGCGGGTGGCCAGGTGGCGTGGTTGCTGCGCCATGCGGGCTACCGGGGCCTCACGCAGCAGGAGCTCTTCGCGCGCTCGGCGCTGGCGCCCAAGGTGCTCTCCCGGGCGCTGGAGCTGCTCGGCACGCGGGGCGCGGCGCTGCTGGTGGACCGGGAGCGGCGGCTCTACCTCTCGGGGGAAGTATTCGAGGGCCTGCAGGCACGCGCCCTGGCGCTGCTGGCCGCCTTCCATGAGCGCGAGCCGCTGCGCGAGGGCCTGTCGCGCGAGGAGCTGCGCCAGCGGCTCTCCGGCGAGCTGGACGCGCGCATCTTCGCCCGGGTGGTGCAGGCGCTGACGGACGCGGGGAAGGTGGAGGTGGACAAGGAGGTGGTGCGTCTCAAGGGGCGGGGCCGTACGCTCTCCCTGGACGAGGACGCGGCGCGCACGCGGCTGGTGGTGGACCTGTCCGCGGCGGGGCTCGCGCCGCCCACGCTCAACGAGCTGGCCGAGCGGTTGCGGTTGCCGGCCCTCCGGGTGCAGGAGTTGCTGAAGGTGGCGATGGCGGAGGGACGGGTGGTACGGGTGAGCGAGGAGCTCTTCTTCGATGCGGGGGCCCTGGCCGGGCTGAAGGAGCGGCTGGTTGCCCACCTTCGCGAGAAGAAGGAGATTTCCACCCAGGCCTTCAAGGAAATGGTCGGGCAGAGCCGGAAGTTCGTCATTCCCCTCTCGGAGTACTTTGATCGGGAGAAGGTGACACTCCGGGTCGGAGAGAAGCGGGTCCTGCGGCGCGCATGACGACGAAGCGTTACAGCGAAGCGGCCCTGCGGGCCCTCATCGAATCCTTTGGCAATCCCATCTACGTGGCCCAGGAGGGCCGGGTGCGGATGGCCAACGAGGCCTATTGCGACATGCTGGGGCTGGGCCGGGAGCAGGTGGAGGGCCGCTTCTTCCTGGACTTCGTCCATCCGGAGGATCGGGCGCGCTTCGAGGAGCGCTACCGCCAGCGCCAGCTGGGGACGCTGACGGAGCCGGACCCCCGGCGCTACGTGCTGCCGCCGCGGCCGGGCCGGGAGCCGTGCGAGCTGGCGGTCCACGTGCAGGAGGTGGAGCTGGAGGAGAGTGGCCGGGCGGCGCTCATCACCGGCGTGGTGCTGGGCGCGCGTCCGGCCGAGCTGGAGGTGGCCGAGCGTCTGGTGGAGACGTCCGCGGAGCTCGTCGCGGCGCGCTCGGAGGATGCGGTGCGGCGCGTGGCGCAGGTGGGCCTCACCACCGCGGGCCTCTCCGCGCGCTTCCTGGTGCGCGACGGCGAGCACTTCACCGCCCGGGATGGGGCGACGCCGCCAGCGCATGGGGAGCTGGGCCTGCGCGCGCTGTCCGAGGGGCGGCCCGTCTTCGGTCCCTTCCAGGGCGGCGTGACGCCCGTGTACCTCCCGCTGGGCACCACGCTCTCGGAGGTGCTGTGGGTGTGCGGGATGGGGCTGTCGCCCTCGTTCGGCTCGGTGCTGGCGCTCTTCGCCAAGGTGGTGGGGGCCGCCCTCACCGACGCGCGCCTGCTGGCCGACGTGGAGCGGGGCCGCTGGGAGATGGTGGCCGTGGCCGAGGCGGCGCGCTTCGTCGCCCAGCCGGAGCCGCCCTCGCCCGAGGACTTCCTCTCGCGCCTGGCCACGCTGCTGGGGGCCGACGCCGTGCTGCTGTATGTCCCCGCCTCGCCCGAGGGCGAGCTGGTCCTCACCGCGCAGGTGGGCCTGGACGGCGCGCTGCGGGACGTGCTCGCCGCGCCGCTGGGGGGCATGTCGCCCTCGTCGGCGGTGGCCCGGGGCGCGGTGCTCTCCACCCAGGCCGAGGAGAGCGTGCTGTTGGCGGCCTCCGGTGGGCGCCTGGGTTGTGGCGCGGCGATGCGCCTGATGCACGGCGGCCACGCGCGCGGGCTCCTCCAGGTGTTGCGGCCGCCGGGGCGCCCCTTCAGCGGAGCGGATTTGCGGCTGCTGGGCCCGCTCTCCGAGCTGCTGATGACGCTGTTGGATCAGCGCCGCCTGCGCTCCGAGTCCGCCCGGCAGCTCGCCGACACGCGCCTGCTGCTGGACCTGGCGCGCACCACCACCGCCACCCTGGAGGTGGCCAGCATCCTGGACGTGGCCTCGGACTTCCTCGTCAAGCTGCTGGACGTCTCCAACTGCTTCATCCTCCTGCACGACGAGCAGGCCGGGGTGTTGCGCGGCGCCGCCGCCTCGGCCACCCACCGCGACTTCTTCCGCGGCGTGGTCATCTCCGTGGACGAGCCCGTCAGCATCGCCGCGCGCGTGGCCCGCGAGCGCCGGCCCCTCGCCATCCCGGACCTCTCCCAGGTGGCGGAGCTGGAGAACCGCGAGCTCGTCCGCCGCTTCGAGGAGAAGGCCGTGCTGGCCCTGCCGCTCACCTCGCGCGAGGAGCTCATCGGCGTGGTGCTGCTGGACGACACGCGCCGGCCGCGCACCTTCGAGGCCGCCTTCGTCGAGCTGGCCGAGGCCACGTGCGGACAGATTGCCCTGGCCATCGCCAACGCGCGCCTCTACGAGTCGCTGTGGGCCTCGTACGCGGAGCTGGCCGCCGCCCGCGCGGAGATGGTCAAGCGCGAGCGCCTGGCCGCGCTCGGCGAGCTGTCGGCCATCGTGGCCCACGAGGTGCGCAACCCCCTGGGCGTCATCTTCAACGCCGTGGCCTCGCTGCGCCGGATGATCAAACCGGATGGCGACGCGGGCATGCTGCTGGACATCCTCGCGGAGGAGAGCGACCGCCTCAACCGCATGGTGGGCGACCTGCTGGACTACACCCTCCCGCGCGAGCCCATCCTGCAGCAGGAGGATGTTTTGAAAGTGCTCCAGGACGCGGTGGACGCGGCCAAGGCCCTGCAGGGCGGCACCAACCCCCGCATCAGCCTGTCCACCGAGGTGGCGCCGGAGCTGCCCCGCGTGCCCCTGGACCGGCGCCTCATCCGCCAGGCGCTCGTCAACGTGCTGGTCAACGCCATCCAGTCCATGCCGCAGGGGGGCCTCGTGCGGGTGAGCGCCCGCAGCGAGCCGCATGGGGGCAAGGAGCTGTTGCGCATCGACGTGGCGGACCACGGCTGCGGCATCCCCACCGAGCTGGTGCACCGCGTCTTCGAGCCCTTCTTCACCACCAAGGCCCAGGGCACGGGTTTGGGGCTCGCCGTGGTCAAGCGCATCATCGAGGAGCACCACGGGGAGATGTCCCTGGAGAGCGCTCCGGGCCGTGGCACCACCTTCACCTTCCGCCTTCCCCTCACCCAGCCGACGAGTCCGCCGTGAACGACGCCTCCACTCCGCTCCCGCGAGGTCGCATCCTGGTCGTGGACGACCAGCGCAACATGCGAGCCACCACCGCGCTCCTCCTGCGTGCCGAGGGCTATACCGTCTCGGAGGCCGCCAACGGCGAGGAGGCGCTCATGGCCCTGTCTGGCGGTGGCCTGGACCTGATGTTGACGGACCTGAAGATGGAGCCCATGGACGGGCTCACCCTCCTCAAGAAGGCGCTGGCGGTGGCGCCGCGGCTGCAGGTCATCATGATGACGGCCTTCGGCTCCATCGAGAGCGCGGTGGAGGCCATGCGCCAGGGGGCCTTCGACTACGTCACCAAGCCCTTCAAGGAGGGCGAGCTGCGCTTCCGGGTGGAGCGCGCGCTGGAGCGGGCGCGGCTGCAGCTCACGGTGGACAAGCTCGCCGACGATTTCAACGAGCGCCACGGGCTGAGCGCGCTGGTGGGCAGCAGCCCGGCCATGCGCGAGCTGACGAGCCGGCTGATGCGCGTGGCGCAGAGCGACGCCACGGTGCTGGTGCAGGGCGAGAGCGGCACGGGCAAGGAGCTCGTCGCGCGCGCGCTGCACGCGCACAGCCGGCGCAAGGGCAAGGCCTTCGTCCCCGTCAACTGCGCGGCCATCTCCGAGACGCTGCTGGAGAGCGAGCTGTTCGGCCACGCCAAGGGCGCCTTCACCGGCGCGGTGCGGGCCCGCCGCGGCCTCGTGGAGGAGGCGGACGGGGGCACGCTCTTCATCGACGAGGTGACGGAGACGACGCCCGCCTTCCAGTCCAAGCTGCTGCGCACCCTGCAGGACGGCGAGGTGCGGCGCGTGGGCGAGTCCACCGCCGTGAAGGTGGACGTGCGCATCGTCGCGGCCACCAACCGGGAGATTGAATTGGAGGTGCGCGAGAAGCGCTTCCGCCAGGATCTCTACTACCGGCTCAACGTGGTGACGCTGCGCGTGCCGCCCCTGCGCGAGCGCCTGGAGGATGTGCCGGCGCTGGCCATGCACTTCCTCGAGCGGGCCAACGCGCGCAGCCCCAACCCCAAGCGCCTGTCGTCGGCGGCGGTAGACCACCTGATGGGCTACGGCTTTCCCGGCAACGTGCGCGAGCTGGAGAACCTGGTGGAGCAGGCGGCGGCCCTGGCCGAGAGCGAGGAGCTGCTGCCCGAGGACTTCCCGCTGCGTCCCAGTGCGCGGGTGATGGCCGCGGGCCCGGTGGGGACGCCGGCACTGGTGGCCCAGGACGGGAGCACCCGCAGTCCCACGCTGGCCGAGGCGGTGGAGGACGCCGAGCGGCGCGCCATCGAACAGGCCCTGGAGCGGCACGGGACGGACCTGGGGCGCGTCGCCGAGGAGCTGGCCGTGTCCTCGACCACGCTGTGGCGGAAGATGAAGCGCCTCAACCTGCGTCCGCCCGGGGGCGAGCATCGGGAGTGAGGCGGTCCCCAGCAGGAATGCAATGCACGTTCTGTCGTGAAAATCAGAAGCACGCGGAACGATTGCGGATTTTCACATCTGCAAGAGGCTTTCAGGGCTGAAATGCACGGACGGGAATCGCGTGGGGCCTGCATCTGCTAAGTGTCTGAAGTTACTGGGTTCTGAGATTCCGGAAACGCTGGCACGGCGAGTGCTAAAGAGTAGACCCGGAGCACATCGACGTGGCGATGAAGGTGGTTCCCCCCCACCCCTTCAGCGCCTCCGATGAGCTTAATTTAGAAGAACCCGCGGCCCGGTCCCTTCCTGAGGTGACCGGGCCGCCTTCTTTTCCGGGTACGGGTTCCCGGAGCTGCTGGAGAGACGGTGGTTTTCAGATCTGCAAGGGGATTGCAGGGCTGCAATGCAGGGCTGAAAGCGGCGGAGCGGAGGGCGAGGGTGTCTTGGATGCCAAGAGCCTGAAAACACTGGGATTTGGAGGGGCGGGAGGGTTGGCACGGTGGGTGCTAAAGGGAAGGATGCGGAGCACGTCGAAGTGAGGCTGAAGGAGGTTCCCCCCCACCGCCTTCAGCGCTTCTGGTGAGCTTCCTGAGAAGAACCCGCGGCCCGGTCCCCTTCCTGAGGGTACCGGGCCGCCTTCTTTTCTGGGCTCGGGTCTCGGGCACGCACTCCGCGGGACTCGGGAGGCCTGGCCGCGGCGCTGGCGCCGTGCAGATCTGCAAGGGCATTTCAAGGCTGCAATGCAGGGCTGAAAGCGGTGGAGTGCCCAGTGGGCGCCCGTCGTGCCAGGTGCCCGGAATCATTGGGCTCTCAGGTTGCGAGAGGGCTGGCATGGCGGGTGCTAAAGGGAAGGGTACGGAGCACGTCGAAGTGAGGCTGAAGGAGGTTCCCCCCCACCGCCTTCAGCACTTCCGGTGAGCTTCCTGAGAAGAACCCGCGGCCCGGTCCCCTTCCTGAGGGTACCGGGCCGCCTTCTTTTCTGGGCTCGGGCCTCGGGCGCGCACTCCGCGGGACTCGGGAGGCCTGGCCGCGGTGCCGGCGCCGTGGCCGTGCAGATCTGCAAGGGCATTTCAAGGCTGCAATGCAGGGATGAAAGCGGCGGGGTGCACCGTGGGCGTCCGTCGCGCCATGTGCCCGGAATCATTGGGCTCTCAGGTCGCGAGAGGGCTGGCATGGCGAGTGCTAAAGAGAAGACACGGAGCACATCGAAGCGAGGCTGAAGGCGGTTTCCCCCCCACCACTTCAGCACTTCCGGTGAGCTTCCTGAGAAGAACCTGCGGCCCGGTACCCTCCTCGAGGATGCCGGGCCGCCTTCTTTTATAGGCTCTGGAGCCCGCGCTGGAGGGAAGGCGCGGCGGAGGGGCTTGCACCATGGGCCGATGTGCACGGCGAGGTGCCGGGGCTGCGGCCGGGGCGGGTGGAGGACCACGCGGACTTCGTCCGGCTGTTCGGCGAGCTGGGGGTGGAAGAGCCACCGCCGCCGCTGGACGTGTGGGTCTCGGAGCTGAGGGCGCGCGTTCTTCCTGGACGGACCGGAGGGCCCCGCTCACGGAGGCCTTCGCGTTGGTGCCGGGCAAGCGGGCCCGCTTCGCCACGCGGCGAGGCGCGCACCGGCCGCTGAAATGAAAACGCCCGGGCGGAAGCCGCCCGGGCGTGGGTGAAACCGGAAGCGTGGGGGCTCAGTGGGTGAACAGCGTGCCCGCCTGCTTGAGCCACTCGGCCACGGGGCCGGGGACGATGCCCAGCAGCACCACGGCGACGGTGGAGGCCACCAGGGCGACCTCGGTCATCCAGTGGCGCTCGAGGGTGTGAGCGCCCTCGGGGACGGGCCGCATGTACATGTAGACGACCACGCGCAGGTAGTAATAGGCGCCGGCCGCGCTGGCGAGCACTGCCACGATGGTGAGGCCCACCAGGCCCGCGTCCACGGCGGCGCGGAAGAGGATGAGCTTACCGAGGAAGCCGACGGTGGGCGGGATGCCGGCCAGCGACAGCATGAAGGCCGCCATGGCGAAGGCCCAACCCGGGCGGCGCTGCGCCAGGCCGCTGAAGCGCTCCAGGTCCCACGCGGTGCCCTTCTCCTCGTCCTCGCGGCGCTCGAGCACCGAGACGACGCCGAAGGCGCCCACCGCGGTGACGGTGTAGGCCAGCAGGTAGAAGAGGATGCCGCGCAGGGCGTCGACGCGGGCCGCGTCCGCGAGGCTGGCACCGACCACCGCGGTGGCGCCGAACAGGTGGAACTCCTGGCCCGGCTGCACGGTGAAGAGGGCCGCCACGCCCAGCAGCAGGTAGCCGGCATGGGCGATGGAGGAGTAGGCCAGCATGCGCTTGACGTTGCGCTGCGGGAGGGCCAGCAGGTTGCCGCCCACCATGGTGAGCAGCGCCAGGGTGGAGAAGATGACGAAGGGCAGCTTCGCACTGATGCCGCTGCCCACGGTGACGAACACGCGCACCAGGGCCACGAAGGCGGCGGCCTTCACGCCCGCGCTCATCACGGCGGTGACGGGAGTGGGAGCGCCCTCATACACGTCCGGCGTCCACATGTGGAAGGGCACCGCGGCCACCTTGAAGGCGAAGCCCGCGGCCACCAGCACCGCGCCCACGTAGACGAGCGCCCCGTTGTTGCTGGCCATCGCCACGCGCAGCGGCTGCACCATGTCCGGCAGCATCGTGGTGCCGGTGGCGCCGTAGAGCAGCGCCGCGCCGTACACGAGCACCGCCGACGAGAACGCGCCGAGGATGAAGTACTTGAAGCCCGCCTCGCTCGGCCGCGTGCCGCGCCGCAGGTACGCCGTCAGCGCGTAGGTGGCGATGGAGAGCACCTCGATGTTGACGAAGATGGTGATGAGCTCGTTGGACAGGCCCAGCAGGCTCATGCCCGCGCCGGCGAAGAGCATCAGCGCGTAGAACTCACCGCGCTCGGCTCCGCGCTTGCGCAGGAAGCCGGCCGCGGTGAGCGAGGCCAGCGCCAGCGACACGCAGACGATGAAGGTGAGGAAGCTGGAGAAGGGATCCAACACCCCGAAGCCGAGGAACACCGGGGCCGGCGGGTGCGAGAGCAGCGACACCGCGACGGCGCCGGCGATGATGGAGGTGAGGGTGGCGAGCACCGCTTGGTAGCTGCGCGAGGAACTGGCGGAGAGGAACACCTCCGAGATCAGCAGGACGCAGGCCCCCACCACCAGGATGAGGGCGGGCAGCATCGGGAGGAAGTCTGCCGACGTCAGGTTGGGCACGTTCATGATGGGGACTCTCGACTAGCGCCGGTCGGCGAGGGGACCCGCCGGCTGGGCAGTGGGGGCGGTGGCCACGCCGGAGGAGGGGGGCAGACCGATGACCGTCATCCGCACATCGCTCGGCTGCACCTGGCTGCCGGGGATGCCCACGTGGGCGCGGGTGACGAAGCGCTCGGAGGACGGGTTGAGGCGGTCCAGGAAGGGCTGCGGCATCAGGCCCATCACCAGCACGAGCACCAGGAAGGGCGCCACCGTGGCGAACTCGCGCAGGCTCAGGTCCGACAGGTGCTGGTTCTCGCGGTGGGTGAGGGGGCCGAAGAACACCTTCTGCACCATCCACAGCATGTACGCCGCGCCGAGGATGACGCCCAGCGCACCCAGCACGCCGAAGCCCAGGCCCAGGCTGCTCTTGAAGGTGCCCAGCAGCACCAGGAACTCGCCCACGAAGCCGTTGGTACCCGGCACCGCCACGGACGAGAAGGTGATGATGAGGAAGGCCGTCGTGTACACCGGCAGGATCTTCGCGATGCCGCCGTAGTCCGACATCAGGCGGCTGTGGCGCCGCTCGTAGAGGAAGCCGAAGAGGAGGAACAGCGCGCCGGTGGACACGCCGTGGTTGAGCATCTGGTAGGCGCTGCCGGTGGCGCCCTCGCCGGTGAGGGCGAGCATGCCCAGCATGCAGTAGCCCAGGTGGCTCACCGAGGAGTAGGCGATGAGCTTCTTGATGTCCCGCTGCGCCAGGCACATCAGCGCGCCGTAGACGATGCCAATCACCGCCAGGGCGGCGAGCACCGGACGGGCCTGGTGCGCGGCCGCGGGGAAGAAGGGAATCGCGTAGCGCCAGAAGCCGTAGGTGCCCATCTTCAGCATGACGCCGGCCAGAATCATGGAGCCGGCCACGGGCGCCTGCACGTGGGCGTCGGGCAACCACGTGTGCACCGGCCACATCGGCACCTTGATGGCGAAGGCCAGGGCGAAGGCGGCGAACATCCACGGGCCCCAGCGGTAGAGCATGCTGGCCATGCCGGTGAGGTTCGAGCAGTCGCCGGTCCCCATGCAGGCGGAGATCTGCCCGTTGGCGGCCACCAGGCTGTTGTAGATGGTGGCGTAGTCGAAGGAGCGGGTCGTCTGCGTGCTGCTGATGAAGTAGAGGGCGACAATCGCCACCAGCATCAGCAGCGAGCCCACCAGGGTGTAGAGGAAGAACTTCACCGCCGCCATCTGGCGATCCTCGGCGCCCCACACGCCCACCAGCAGGTACATGGGGATGAGCATCGCTTCCCAGAAGACGTAGAAGAGCAGCACGTCCAGGGACACCAGCGCGCCGAGCATCACCGTCTGCAGCACCAGCAGCGCGAGGTGGAACTCCTTCACGCGCTCGGTGATGTACGTCTGCGAGGCCATCACCACCAGGGGCCCCAGGAAGACGGTGAGCAGGATGAGGCTGATGGCCAGCCCGTCCACGCCGATGTGGTAGCTCACGCCCAGCTGCTGGAGCCACTGCGTGCGGTACTCGAGCTGGAACTCGGGGCCGCCCGGCTCGAAGCGCGCGTAGGCCCAGACACCGAACACCAAGTCCACCAGCATGCCGATGAACGTGATGGTGCGGATCTGCCCGCGCTCTCCGGCGGGCAGCATGCACACGAGCGCCGCGAAGAGCAGCGGCAGGTAGACGACGAGGTTGAGCAGATGGGTATCGAAGAAGCTCATTGCAGCACCTGGATGAGCGCGTACACCGCGCCGCCGAGCAGGGCCAGCGCCATCACCGCGGCATAGGCCTGTGCGTCTCCCGTCTGCACGTAGCGAAGGGCGCTGCCCACGCGGGTGGTCACCCACGCGGTACCGCGCACCGCCACCGTGTCGATGAGGACGGTGTCCACCAGCTTGTAGAGGATGGCGCTCACGTTCTTCACCGGCCGGATGACCAGGAACTCGTAGGCCTCATCCACGTAGAACTTGTTCTGCGTGAAGCGACGCACCGCGCGGGCGAAGGCCGGAGCCGGCTGGCCCACCCGCGAGGGGAAGAACCTCAGGTAGGCGAAGGCCGCCGTGCCGCCGCCGAACACCGCCACCAGCCACGCGAACACGTAGTCGCCCATGGCCGGCACGCTGTGGTCCAGCGTCACCTCGCCACCGCGCGAGGCGATGCGCTCGGCGCTGGCGAACACCGGGCCCAGGAAGTTCTCCATCACCGGCTGCATCACGTTGCCGCGCGGCATGAGCGGCAGCGCGTACACCAGTGACACCACGCTGAGCACCGCCAGCACGCCCAGCGGCAGCGTCATGTACCAGGAGCTCTCGTGCGCGTGGGCGATCTTCGCCTCCGGCGAGCGCTTGCCCTCGAAGGTGAGCAGATACACGCGCGACATGTAGAAGGCCGTGCACCAGGCGATGAGCAGGCCCACGTAGTACAGCCCGTGGGTGATGCCCTCGAGGCCGTGCAGGTGGTTGTGGTGCACGCCGTGGAAGATGGCGTCCTTGGAGAAGAAGCCCGAGAGCGGGACGATGCCGGTGATGGCCAGCGTGGCGATGAGGAAGGTGAGCCACGTCCAGCGCATCTCCTTGCGCACGCCGCCCAGCTTCTTGATGTCCGTCTCGTCCGCGTTGCCGTGCATCACGCTGCCGGCGCCGAGGAAGAGGCAGGCCTTGAAGAACGCGTGGGTGACCAGGTGCAGCACCGCTGCCCAGAAGATGCCCGCGCCCACGCCCATGAACATGATGCCCAGCTGGGACACCGTGGAGTAGGCGAGCACCTTCTTGATGTCGTCCTGCGCGAAGGCGATGAGCGCGGCGATGAGCGAGGTGAACGCGCCGATGCAGGCCACCGTCACCATGGCGGTGGGGCTGAGCACCAGCAGGTAGCTCATGCGGCTGAAGAGGTAGACGCCCGCGGTCA
>NZ_JBJMQO010000090.1:0-38212 GCF_045802675.1 Archangium sp.
CGGCCGCTACTCCACGCGCGGGCTCGTCGAGAAGTACGG
Source organism: Archangium sp. (assembly GCF_045802675.1). Classification (GTDB taxonomy): domain Bacteria; phylum Myxococcota; class Myxococcia; order Myxococcales; family Myxococcaceae; genus Archangium. The sequence continues at coordinate 40 of NZ_JBJMQO010000090.1, forward strand.
AGTAACCTGGGACACCGTGCGGTACTGGATAAAGAAGGGCATCCTCACGCCCGAGCGTGCTCTACCGAAGAGCAATTTCTGCTTCCAGCTGACCCACGAGGTGGAGCAGCTCATCCAGGCCGCCCTTGCTCGAAAACGGACGTCACGCCGTCCCACGCAGCACCACCATCATCACCTCCATTCCCGCTAACACAGGTGTCCTGATGCAGGTTCCGGTAACAGCCAGAGCGCCAGGTACAGGCCCGCGGCCCACACCAGCGACGAGAGAACTGCCTTCGGGCTGAGCTCCCGCCCCAGGGCCGCCTGTGTCTCGTCGAGCACCGCGCCGAAGGCGAGGGCAAGGGCCAGGGTGCGCCTGTCGTCCGTGCGCAGGTAGGGCCCATCCGTGAAGAGGCCCAGGCAGTCACCGCCACCGCGGTGTTCGCACCAACGCAGGTACTTCTCCTTCAGAGCCGCCTCGGCTTCGGGCTGGAGCGGGCCTTTGTCGTTGAGCGGCACCAGGGTGAGCACTCTGTCGCGGTACACCTCGGCGAGCAGCTCCTCCTCCGGCATGGCCTGGAGCAGAACCTGGGCCGTCTCCTGCGCCGTGCCCTTCACCTGGAAGCGCGTGCCGAGCACCTGGACGGCCCGCCGGTACTCGGCCGCCGTGAGGGTCACAACGCCGGTGTTGCCGTGCGAGGTAGGGCTGTCCGCGAACACCACCACCACAGGCTCGAGCTTTCGCGGCGCTGAGCGGGCCTTGGGTGGTGTCGTCGGGCGCCACCGACTCTCCCCGACGAGCTGGCCACCCATGAGCGCCTGTGTCGCGCACGCCGTGAAGAGGAAGAGCACGATGAGCCCGAAGGCCCCTGCAGGTGCCCAGCTTGGCGGGCCCCCCGTCCTTCCTCTCCGGGCTTCGAGCTGCGTACCGCCGCCCTCCCCCACCGCAGGACTCGGGTGCTTCTTCAACATGGCGCTGGCCTCCCCCAGGAGCATCGGTCCCGAAGGATAGGATGCGGGACAGCCAACCCTACAGGGGGGGCGGTCACGCAGATGCCCGGAGGCTCAGTTGCCTCTACAGCCCGCCCTCGGAAATCGTGGCACCCGTCATTTGGTCCGACAAGAACCGATTGGGTCCCTGATGCGAGCCGTGCCTCCATTTTAGGAGTGGGTTCGACTCGAGGCGGCGGGCAACCTCTATTGGAGGCGGCGGGAATCGAAGCCACCGCCCGGAGGTGTCCGCCCCCAACACTCCCGCCCGGGCCCGCCGTGGCCAGCGTTGTCGCCCCTCCTGCCGCGAGGCAGGCTCACGGGGATGCTGGACGACCTCTGGTACAAGAACGCCATCGTCTACTGCCTGGACGTCAAGACGTTCATGGACTCCAACGGCGATGGCGTGGGTGACTTCGAAGGCCTCTCGCGCCGGCTCGGCTACCTCGCGGGCCTCGGCGTCACCGCCCTCTGGCTGCTGCCCTTCCATCCCTCGCCCATGAGGGACAACGGTTACGACATCACCGACTTCTACGGCGTCCACCCGAGCCTCGGCACGCTCGGCGACTTCGTCGACTTCACCCACGAGGCCCGCAAGCACGGCATCCGCGTGATGATGGACCTGGTGGTCAACCACACCTCCAACCAGCATCCCTGGTTCAAGGAGGCGGAGAGCAATCCCCGCTCGCGCTACCGCGACTGGTACATCTGGTCGAAGAAGAAGCCCCGGGACGCGGACCAGGGCATGGTCTTCCCCGGCGTGCAGAAGACCACCTGGACCTGGAGCCCGGCAGCCAGGGCGTATTACTTCCACCGCTTCTACAAGTTCCAGCCGGACCTCAACACCTCCCACCCCCAGGTGTGGACGGAGATTCAGCGCATCGTGGGCTTCTGGCTGGAGCTCGGGGTGTCTGGCTTCCGCATGGACGCCGTGCCCTTCGTGATTCAACGCGAGGGCGCCCGGGGCTCGCACCCCGAGCAGTACCGGATGCTGCGCGACCTGCGCATGTTCCTCCAGTGGCGCACCGGTGACGCCATCCTGCTCGCCGAGGCCAACGTGCCCCCGAGCCACGACCTCGACTACTTCGGCGACGACGGCGACCGGATGCACATGCTGTTCAACTTCCTGGTCAACCAGCACGCCTTCCTCGCGCTGGCCACCGCGGACGCGCGCCCGCTGGTGCAGGCACTCGAGAAGACCCGGGTGACGGAGGAGCTGTCGCAGTGGGCGCACTTCATGCGCAACAACGACGAGCTGGACCTCGGCCGGCTCGACGAGGAGCAGCGCCAGCGCGTCTTCGAGGAGTTCGGCCCCGAGAAGAAGATGCAGCTGTACGACCGCGGCATCCGCCGCCGGCTCGCGCCGATGTTCGCGGGAGACCGCAGGCGTCTGGAATTGGCCTACAGCCTGATGTTCACGCTCCCGGGCACGCCGGTGCTGCGCTACGGGGATGAGATTGGAATGGGCGAGGACCTCTCGCTCAAGGAGCGCAGCGCCATCCGCACGCCCATGCAGTGGTCCACCGAGCCCCAGGCCGGCTTCTCCACCGCGAAGAAGACCGTGCTGCCCGTCATCTCCGAGGGGCCCTATGGCTACGAGCGGGTGAACGTGGCGGACCAGAAGACGGACCCGGGCTCGCTGCTGAACTGGACCGAGCGCATCATCCGCGCGCGCAAGGAGTGCCCCGAAATCGGCTGGGGCCAGTGGCGCGTGCTGGAGACGCACTCACCGCACGTGCTCGCGCTGCGCTACGACTGGCGGAACAACGGCGTGGTCATCCTGCACAACCTGGACGCGAAGAGCCACGCGGTGACCTTCGGGGCCGGAAGCGCGGACGCGAAGGTGCTCATGAACCTGCTGTCGGGAGACCACTCGCGAGCGAACGGGCGCGGACAGCACCAGCTCGAGCTCGAGGGCTACGGCTACCGGTGGTACCGCGTGGGTGGGCTGGACTACATCCTCAAGCGCTCGCGGTAGCGCAAAAGAGACGGGGAGGAGCCGCCCCCACGCGACTCCTCCCCGCCGAGCTTCCCTTCCCCCGTCACTGCCCCAACCCGTCACTGCCCCAACCCGTACTGCCCCAACCCCGTCCAACCCCGCCCTACCCCGACCACCCCACCCCGCGACCGCCCTGAAACCACTCAACCTTCTTGAAACCCCAACCCCGCCCTACCCCCACCGACCCGCCCGACCGCCCCCAACCCGCCCTACCCCGACCGCCCCACCCGTCCTGCCCCGTCACCTCTACGCAGCGGAGATAGAGCATCCCGCGTGCCACCGGCGCCCGTGGGACGAGGGCCCGTGATTTCAAGCGCTTGGCGCACCGCCGGGGGAACCCTGTCCTCCGGCGCAGTAAGACTTACGGGGCACGGATTACCGGCACGGAAAGACGCGGCCCGCCGGCTTCCGGGCACACGAACGCCGAGCGCCGGTTCGCGGCAGCTCCCCGCGGCCCGGCGCCCACACCTCGACTCAGCTCCCGTGCGCGCTCAGGCGAGCACCTGGCCGCCGGTGACGCCGAGGATTTCCCCGTTCACGTAGGTGGACTCGTTGGAGGCGAGGAACACGAACGAAGGCGCCAGCTCCACCGGCTGCGCGGCGCGGCCCATGGGCGACTGCTTGCCGAACTCCTTCACCTTCTGGGCGTCGAAGGACTGGGGAATGAGCGGCGTCCACACGGGGCCCGGGGCCACGGCGTTGACGCGGATGCCGCGCTCGATGAGCTCCTGCGCCAGGCCCTTGGTGAAGGTGACGATGGCGCCCTTGGTGCTCGCGTAGTCGAGGATGCCCGGCGACGGCTGGTAGGCCTGGATGGAGGCCACGTTGATGATGGAGCCCCCCGCCTTCATGTGCGGCAGCGCGTAGCGCACCAGGTGGAACATCGCGAGGATGTTGGTGCGGAAGGTGCGCTCGAGCCGCTCGGCCGTGAGCTCCTCGAACTTCTCCACCTTCTTGCCCTGGTAGGCCGCGTTGTTCACCAGCACGTCGATGCGGCCGAAGCGCTTCACCGTGTCCTCGATGATGCGCCGGCACACCGCCTCGTCCGTGAGGTCTCCCTTGAGCGAGAGCACCTCGTGGCCCGAGTCCTTCACCACCCTGCACGTCTCCTCGGCGTCCGGGTCCTCGTTGAGGTAGGCGAAGGCCACGTCGGCGCCCTCGCGCGCGAAGGCCAGGCACACCGCGCGGCCGATGCCGCTGTCGCCCCCGGTGACGAGCGCCACCCTGTCCTTCAAGCGGCCGAGCCCCTTGTAGGACGTGAGGCCGTAATCCGGCTCGGGGGTCATGTCCTTCTCGAGACCGGGATGCTGCTGCTCCTGGGGAGGCATGGGGGGCTTGGGGCCTGCTTCACGCGGATTCTTCTGAGCCATGGATGGGGTCCTCTCCGATTGCCTACCCTGCCCACGGTGGGGAGGGCGCCGGACGTCGGCAACCGCCGGAGAGGAACCCCTGCCCGTACGGCGGGCGGGCTCAGTTCGTGACGGAGATTTCGAGGTCCTCGGAATGGAAGAGGCCGCCCGTGCAACCGGCCACGCCCTCGCAGGCGAGCACCTGGGGAGCCGCGGTGCCGCTCAGGCGCAGGATGTACTGGCCCTCGACGGTGCCGCTGGGGACGAGGAAGTGGGCCGCGTTGCCCTCCGGGTCCACGGTGAGGGCGGCCACCGCGCCACTGGCCTTGTGGATGAGCGTGGCCTGCGCGGGCGCCGCGAGGGTATCGGTCTCGGGCAGCCACACGTAGGTATGCGTCTGCCCGCGCCGCAGCGTGCCGGCGGTGCCCGGGCTGGTGCGCAGGAAGCGCCGCTTGGCCTTGGCATCCTGGAGCACGAGCAGCACCGGGTGCGTGTCGTCCTGGAGGATGATGCGGAGATCCTCGGTGGGCTCGGCGTCCCACTGCGCGGGGTCGAAGTCGAAGGTGGCGCTCGGGGGCTCGCACACCTCGCGGCCGCCGACGCCGGTGTCGGGGACGCCGCCCGGGTTGAGCTTCATGGGCTGGCCATTGAGGGTGGCGGTGACACCGCTGGCGAGCTGGGCGCAGGACTCGTTGGAGAAGGCCAGCGTGAAGCGGTACGCGCCCACGGACGAGTCGCGCTCCAGCGAGTCGATGTCCGTGAGGGTGAACTGGAGGGAGCGGCCCTGCAGGTCGGCGAGGGTGACGGGCTCGGCCACGGTGCGGCCACAACCGGCGAGGAGCCCCAGCGCGGCGAGCGCGCCCATGACGAAACGGAGAGACGAAGCGGAAGCCATCGGAGGAACCCTAACACCCCCTCCCGGAATGGCCTGTTCCGAGCCGCACTCCCGCCGGGTGGCCGGGCGAGCCTCGAAGCTTGATGGCCCGAGCGCACGGGGCCAACATCGGGGAGCGAGACAGCGAGGAGGAGACGTGGCGGGCCGAGTGCTCCATCTGGCGGCGGGAAACCTGTACGGAGGCGTGGAGACGTTCCTCGTCACGCTGGCACGCTCGCCCCGGCGGCTGGAGCACCGCTTCGCGCTGTTCTTCGAGGGCCGGCTGGCCACCGAGCTGCGGGCCGCGGGGGCCAGCGTGGAGGTGCTCGGCCCGGCGCGGCTGGGACGCCCATGGACGCTGCTCGGGCCGCAGGTGCGGCTGCGCGGGCTGTTGAAGGCCTGGCGCCCGGACCTGGTGCTCGCCCACTCCACGTGGCTGAAGCTCGTCGCGGCCCCGGCGCTGCAAGGCTACCGGCAGGCGCTCTTCGTGCACGGGCAGATGGACGCGCGCAACCGGCTGGACTGGCTGATGGCCCGCTTCCCTCCGCACGCGCTGTTGGCCAACTCGGCGTTCACGGCCGCGTCCGCTTCGGCGCTGGTGCCCCAGCTCACGCCGCTCGTCGCCGGCTGCCCCGTCGAGGATCGCACACCGAGGGAGCCCGGAGTCCGCGAGGCCCTCCGCCAGGAATTGGGAGTGCCCGAGGACACGCCCGTCATCCTCCAGGTGAGCCGCATGGAGCCGGGCAAGGGACATGCGCTGCTGCTGGAGGCACTCGCGAAGCTGGGGCGGGACACGGCCTGGGAGTGCTGGCTCGCGGGCGGCACGCAGCGCCCGGAGGAGCAGGCCTACGTGGAGCGCCTGCGCGCGCAGGTGGCGGACCAAGGGCTGACGGACCGGGTGCGCTTCCTTGGCCAGCGCATGGACATTCCCCGGTTGTTCACCGCGGCGGACGTGTTCTGCCACCCCAACGTCGTGCCCGAGGGCTTCGGCATCGTCTTCATCGAGGCGATGTACGCGGGGCTGCCCGTGCTGACGACGGACCTCGGCGGGGCGCGGGAGATCGTCGACGAGACGTGTGGAGCGCGGGTGCAGCCGAGGGCGGACGCGGTCGCCGGAGTGCTCGCGCGGTGGTTGGTGGACCCCGGGTCGAGGCGGGCCCTGGGACGCGCGGGCCGTCAGCGGGCGGAAGGGCTCTCCCTCCCGTCCCGCCGGGTCGCCCTGGTGGAGGATGCCCTCGAGCGTGCGATGCGGCCCTGAGGCGGGCCTCGGGTCACGTCGCCTGGAGCGGCTGCTGGAATGCAGCGGACTCCAGGATACGCCGCAACCGCGTCAGGTCCTCTTCCAGGTGCCTGCGGGCGGTGCGGACGAAGAGCGGCGTGGTGAGGGCGAACAGGCCCCCGAGCCGGGCCTGCGTGCGGAACGTCACGCGCGTGCCCTCTCCGGTCCACTCGAACAGGCGCCAGCCCAGCACCTGGATGTGCGGCAGGTTGGCCCGGAGCACCACGCGCACCGGGGGCTCGTACTCGAGCACCTCGACGGGCACGTGCGCGCGCCGCCCGAGCAGGTGCACCCGCTGGATGAGGCGCACCCCGACGCCCAGGGGCGCCGTCACGTCCACGTGCTCGACCACCGCGGTCCAGTTCGGATCCTTCTCCGGGTCACTCGCCAGCGCGAAGACCTCGTCCAGGGGACGCCGGATGAGAACGCTCTGCTCCAATTCGATCATCGCGCCTGCCTGCCTCCCCAACGCGGACCCGGACCCCGCGCGTGACCATCCATGGCCACGCGCCGGGCCTCCTGCACCCCGGAAGATGGGCTTTCCGCCGGGTTCTGTCCGCCGTGTGACGAGCGCTGGGCCGCTCGCACGGAGTGCATCCGTCCAGGCGCACCCGCGGTGCACCCAGGCTCACGGAGAGTCGGAGGACCGAGCCAGCTTCGCCTCCAGTCCCTTCTTCACCTCGGGCCACTCGGTGTCGATGACGCTGAAGTAGGCCGAGTCGCGCACCACGCCGCCGCGCACCAGCATGTGGTGACGGAGGATGCCCTCGAAGCGCGCGCCGATGCGCTCGATGGCCGCGCGCGAGCGCACGTTGCGCCGGTCCGTCTTGAGCTGCACCCGCATCACCTTCAGCTCCTCGAAGGCCTGGCGCAGCAGCAGGTACTTGCACTCGGTATTCACCCGCGAGCGCCACACCCGCTTCGCCAACCACGTGTGGCCAATCTCCAGCGTGCGGTGCTTGCGCTGGATGTCCAGGTAGCGCGTGCTGCCCACCGGCGTGCCCGTCTGCTTCTCGATGATGACGAAGGGACGCTCCACCCCGCGCTCCACCGCTTCCAGCGCCTCGGCGATGTACGCCTCCACGTCCTGGAGCGAGCTGAGCACCATGGGAAAGAACTCGAAGAGGGAGGGCTCCACCACGGCGGCGAGCGCGGGCGCATGGCTCATGGCCAGCGGCTCCAGGCGCACCGCGACGCCCTCGAGCGTCACCGGCGGGGCGATGAGGGGCGTGGTCTCGCGGTAGAGGAGGGGGTCGTTCTCGGTGCTCATGCGAGCGCGGGGTGTACACCCTTCGCGCCGGGACCTCCAGCCAACGGCCCGCGTGGTTTTCCGACAACCCGCCGCCCCGAGGTGTGTACCCTTCCCCGCCTCCATCAGACGCAGGGGAAGGAACACACCATGGCGACGGACGACCGCTTCCTGGAGATTCGCACGTACAAGCTTCGCCCCGGCACGCGGGAGCGGTTCGACACCGTGTTCCGCACGGGCGCCATGCCGATGCTGCGGCGCCACGGCATCACGGTGGTCGACTTCGGCCCCTCGCTCCATGACGCGGATGGCTATTACCTGATGCGCGCGTACCCCTCGCTCGAGCACCGCACGAAGGTGCTCGATGCCTTCTACGGCAGCAAGGAGTGGCTGGAGAACCATGACGCCGAGGTGATGGCGATGATCGACACGTACAACACGGTGGTGCGCCCCGCGACCCCGGCGCTCCTGCGCGAGCTGGACCGGGGCGAGTCCGGCCGCGTCGAGAGCCCCCCGCGAGCGGAGAAGATCCAGCTCTCCGAGGGCGCGCCGATGAAGGACTACCAGCACTACATCCACGAGCTCGAGACGATGCATGGATGGCTGAAGGTGGACCTGGTGCACAACTGCTTCCTCATGGGCGAGGAGGTGGGGGAGCTGTTCAAGGCGGTGCGCCGCTACAACAAGTACTTCGACGAGGGCCAGGGCACTCCGGCGGACACGGCCAAGGCCCACCTCGCGGAGGAGCTGGTGGACGTCTTCAACTACCTGCTGGCCATCGCCAACCGCACGGGCGTGGACCTGGAGCAGGCGTTCCGGGACAAGAACGCGCGCAACCAGGAGCGCACCTGGAGCTGAGCTACCGGGCCACCACCAGCACCTGACGTGCGCGCCCCGGCACCGAGCAGTAGAGCCGGAGCATGTCGGGGGCTTCCAGGGGCTCCGCCAGGGATTGGCACCAGCGCAGCAGCTCGCGGAGAGCGGCCTCGCTCTGGAGCTGCAACCCCTCATCGGTCGCGACGCGGTGGCGGATGCGGGACAACGCCGAGGCGGAGACGCCATCCAGGGTCCCCTCCCGGGTGATGAAATACAGACGGCGCAGGAACACGCCGGGGCCGGGTTCGCGCCGGAAGCGACGGAAGGAGTCGCGAGAGAAGACGAAACGCTCGCCGTCCTGCTCGTGCACGGCCTCTCGGTCGAAATGTCCCGAGCGGAAATAGCGGGTCCGGTACTCCGGGGGGTCGTAGTGCCGGGCGTCTCCCGTGAACCAGGCCAGGTTCTCCTGACGGCGGCGGAAGCCGTGGGCGAGGTCGTTGAGGTTGCGCTTCACCTCGACGAGGGCCAGCACCTCCACGGGCTGCTCGGGGTGACGCGGCCGCCGGATGAGCAGTTGGTCGAGCTCGGTCCGCGCCGCCCCGAGCCCCACGCCCGTGAGCACCCGGAGACGCGCCGTGTCGCCCGCCTTTCCCACCAGGTCGGGCACGAGGGTGTTCCAGGTCAGGGCGAGTGCCTGCTGCTCGAAGCTTCCGCCCATGTTCCCGGAACGGCGCCCCTGCCGCAGGAGGAGCTCGGACAGGTCCGCTTCCGCGCGCTCCAACCCGAGGCGTGAGCGCAGCCGCTCCAATTCCCCGCGGACCCGGAGCCATTCCCGCCGCGCGGGGCTCGCCTGGGTCAGCGCTTCCTGCTCACGTCGCAGCTCCTGTTGTCGTGTCTGAAAAGCAGCGAGCTTTGCCTTGAGGTCCGGCTGCTTTTCCAGCGCGCTCCGCTCCAGCGCGGCCCCCAACCCGGCAATGGCCTTGCCGGTCCTCAGGAGCTCTTCTTCCACCTCGCGCAGGCGAGCCCCATGGGAGGAGGCTTCGTCCGCGGCGGTGGAACGACGGAAGGTGTCTTCCAGTGCGAGCAACTCGGGATGGGCCCGCCGCAGCTCGCGGATGCCGGCGCGCTGAACGAAGGCAGGGTCCAGTTCCCAGTACGGGAGCTGTTGGGCGAGCCAGTGGCGGAAGCCCTCCACGTCGAGGGTCCGGAGGTCGACAGCCTCCCGGAGCAGCCGGCGCAGCTCGCGAGTCCCCCGGACCACGTGAAGAGGCAGGCCGTCCCTGTCGCTCGCCCTGGGGCTCCGCACGGCTCAGACAGTGCCCATCATCAGGGCCTGCAGGTGCTCGGGCTCCTCGCCCAACCACTTTTGATTGGCCGCGGTCCCGTCGTAGATGGACGAGGTCTTGAAGGGCTCGAACTCGCCGTGGGCGGCGGCCTTCTGCGTCTTCGCCAGCAGCTTCTGGAGCTCCTCGTCGGAGAAGGGCTTGAAGGTGCGTGCCGCCTCGAAGGCCTGCTCCAGAATCTCCATGCTGTCCACGCCCGTGATGACGACCGACGTGGGCAGGTGGAGCGCGTAGTGGAGGCACTCGATGGCCGTCACCGTCTTCGACTCGAGGAGGGAGCCATTGGCCAGCGTCTTCATCGCGAGCACGCCGATGCCGTCCTTCACGAGCTCCGGGAGCACCTGCTTGGAGAAGCTGCGGAAGTGGGCGTCCATGAGGTTGAGGGGCATCTGGACCGCGTCGAACTTGAAGCCGTTCTCGCGGGCGACCTCCAGCATGTACAGGTGGATGCGCGGGTCCTTGTGCCCGGTGAAGCCGATGTAGCGCAGCTTGCCGGCCTTCTGGGCCTCGAGCAGAGCCTCCTGCGCGCCGTCCCTGGCGAAGATGCGGTTGGGGTCCTCGAAGCGGAGGATTTCATGGTGCTGCACGAGGTCGATGCAGTCCGTTTGCAGCCGCTCGAGCGATTGCTCCAGTTGCCGCGTGGCCTCCTTCTTCGTGCGGCCGTCGATCTTGGTCATCAGGAAGACCTTCTGCCGGTAGCCCTCGCGGAGCGCCTTGCCCATGCGCAGCTCGCTGATGCCGTCGTTGTAGTCCCAGCAGTTGTCCATGAAGTTGATGCCGCGATCGATGGCGCTGCGCACGATGCGGAAGGCGAGCTTCTCATCGACCTTGGGCAGCGCGAGGTGCCAACCCCCGAGGCCAATCGCGGACACCTTCTCCCCCGTGCCGCCAAGAACCCGGTAGGGCATTTCTGAATCGGCCATGGTCTCTCCCACTCCGTTCCGATGAAGTGCCGGTCAAGGTGGGGATTGTGGTCCGTGGGAGCATCCTCCTCGCGGCCCTCGCGCGGGCCCTGTGCGTTGGACGACGATGCAGGCATGCATCCGACCCCTCCTTCGAAAGTGTCCCTGGGATTCGTGCACGCCCGTACCCTCCTCGCGAGCGCGGTGCTGGCCCTGCTCGCGGCGTGTGCGGCGCATCCCACGGCAACCCCGCCCTCGCGCGAGCCCCGCGTCCTCCGCGTGGGCACGAGCGGTGACTACCCGCCCTTCACCACGCTGCGGGACGGGCAGGCGTCGGGCTTCGACGCCGCGCTCATGGAGGCCTATGCGAACGAGCGCGGCTACCGGCTCGAATGGGTGCGCTTCCGCTGGCCGGAGCTGGTGGCGGACCTCGGTGCGCATCGCTTCGACGTGGCGGCCAGTGGCCTCACCCTCCGGCCCGAGCGCTCGCTCGCCGGGCGGTACACCGTCCCGGTGGCGCGCAATGGTGCCCTGCTGCTCCTGCGGCGGCCGGCCTGGGCTCCTTCGCCCGGAAGCAGCGCCCCCGAGGAACCCCTCGCACTGCTGCACACGCTCGACCGGCCCGAGTTCCGCGTGGCGGTGAACCGGGGTGGGCACCTGGAGCGCGTGGCCCGGGCGCACTTCCCGCACGCGAGCATTCTCGCCATTCCGGACAACGCGGCGGTGCGCGAGGCGCTGGCCTCCGGACAGGCCGACGCGGCGCTCACCAACACCGTCGAGGGACCCCACTGGGCCGAGGGCCTCTCCGGCATCGAGCGCGTCGGCCCCTTCACCCGGGACGTGGTGGCGCTCTACGTGGAGCCCTCGCACGCCGAGCTGGCCGCGGACCTGGACACCTGGCTCCTCCAGCAGGAGGCGAGCGGCGCACTGGAGCGGCTGCGGGCGCGGTATCTCGGCCCTGGGGCCATGGGTCCCACCGCGACGCCCGTGGACGCGCTGCTCTCCGCGACGGCCGAGCGGCTGGCGTTGATGCCAATGGTGGCCGTGGCCAAGCAGCGCGCGGGCCAGCCCATCGAGGTGCCCGCCCAGGAAGCGCGCGTGCTCGAGGCCGCCCGGAAGGAGGTCCACGAAGCCGCGAAGGCCCTCGGCGTCGCGGCGCCTCCGGACGAGGCCATCACCGCGTTCTTCCAGGCTCAAATCGATGCGGCCAAACACATCCAGCAGCGCACGCCCACGGACCCGAATGCACCCGAGCACTCGCTCGATACGGAGCTCCGGCCGGCGCTCGCGCGGATCAGCGCGCGCCTCAGCACGCTCGTGCCACGCGTTCCCCGGGAGCTGGACCGCGAGGCCACGCGGCGCAAGGCCCACGAGGAGCTCGCGTCCACGGGCCTGGAGGGCGAGGAGATCGACCGCCTCGCCGATGCACTGGTACAGCTCGGGCAATGAGCTGAACTAAGCTCGGCGCGTATCGTTGTCCCTCACGCACCAGGTGCTCCATGCCCGCCGATTCCACTGGCTCCCCGCCGTCTCCCGCCGCCGCGCCCACGACCGGAAGCAGTGACTCGCCGGCGCTCCACAACGAGCGCTTCGCCCACCTGCCGGATCTCGCGGGTGTGCTCGCGGGCAAGGCCACGCTCGGCACCGGCGCGAAGGGGCCGGGAGTGAAAGCCGTGCAGCAGGCCCTGCTCGACATGGGCTTCAGCATGCACGGGGGCGCGGATGGTGCGTTCGGCGCGCAGTCCACCAAGGCGGTGCATAACTTCCAGGTACATGCCCGCTCGGCCTACCCCGAGGTAAAGGCCTCGGGCGTGGTGGACGCCGCCACCCTTCGCGCGCTGGATGCGCTCGCCCTGGCACCGGGACAGCGGGGGCAGACGCAGCACCTGCCGGGGTCCCGCTACAAGAGCGTCCCCGTGCGCGTGGTGGTGGTGAAGAACGAGCACCGCACCTTCCTCTTCGATCCCCAGGGCAAGCTCCACTCCATCTTCGGCAACGCGGTGGGCTCCCGCTATACGCAGACGGACTCGGGCCTCAAGAAGGTGACGGGCAAGCTCGACGAGGCGCAGTCCATCGCCCTGGGCAAGAAGCTCTGGGGCGGCCCCGTCTTCGGGCCTCGCATCGTCGATCTCTCGTGGGCGGATGGCTCGCGCTCGGGCGAGGAGCTCCACGGCACCAGCGCTCCCGCCCAGCTCGGCGAGGACGTCTCGCACGGCTGCGTCCGCCACGACAACACCGCCATCATTGCCATCTATGACGCCCTGCACGTGGGCGACATGGTGGCCATCGTCGACAGCATCAACGACCCGCACCTGAGCACTCCCCCCACGGCGCCCACGGGGACGCCGGACCTCTCGGGCGCGGTGGCCTCGCGCTAGGCCAGATGGGGTAAGTCCTGTCAGGGGGGTGGCTCCGGGCGCGTTTTCCCGCAACTGGTCCGATGGTCGTACCAGTCGGGACGAAACGCGACCGGAAGGTGCCTCGTTCTTTGCGCCGAGAGCACCCTGACTGGACTTTGCCCACCTGGCTTAGGCGCGGGCCTCACCCGTCGGGCCGCTGGATTTACGCGGCGCGTCATCCGTGTCATGGTCCGCCGCGAGCGAACCTTGATGACCTCCAAAGACACCGAAGCGTCGGCGATGCAGCCCGGCCTGGCCCCACCCGCCCCCGCTGGAGCGCTCGCCGTGCCGCCGCCCGCAACCCCGGCCGGTGGCGGCAAGCTGGAGTTCGCCCTCGGCGTCCTCAATGGCGTGCTGGGGGACTACCTCCACCGCCAGGACAACGGGTTGGCCACGCCGATGGAGCTCTTCCTCGAAGGGCACCCGGTGCGGCTCGATCGGGAGTCACTGCGGCGTGCGTACCCCGCGGCCACGGGCCGGCTGGCGCTCTGGGTGCATGGGCTCGCCGTCACCGAGGCCGTCTGGTCCTTCCCGGACGAGCCCGCGGTGAGCTACGGCGCGCTGCTGCAACGGGACCGGGGCGTGACGCCGCTCTACCTCCGCTACAACACGGGCCTGCACATCTCCGACAACGGCGAGGCCCTGGCCCGGCTGCTGGAGACGCTGGTGGCCTGTTTCCCGGTCCCCGTCGAGGAACTCCTCCTGGTGGGCTACAGCATGGGCGGGCTGGTGGTGCGCAGCGCGTGTCACGTGGCCGCCGAGGCGGGGCACTCCTGGCTGTCCCGGGTCCGCCGAGCCCTCTACATCGGCGTGCCGCACCTGGGCTCGCCGCTCGAACGGGCGGGCAAGGTGGTGAGCCAGGTGCTGCGGGCGATTCCCAATCCCTACACACGGCTGGTGGCGGACGTCGTCGACCTGCGCAGCAGCGGCGTGAAGGACCTGGGTTACGGGAACCTGCTGAAGCGGGACTGGGAGGGCGTGGAGGGCACGGCGCGGCCGCGCAACCGCCGCCACCCCGTCCCGCTGCTCCCGGAGCTGTCCCATCACCTGCTCGTGGGTGCCCTGGGCCAGGACGAGCGCCACATGCTCTCGGCGCTCTTCGGCGACGGCGTGGTGCCCGTGGCGAGCGCCGCCGGACGGGCGGCACCAGAGGACCGCTCGCCGGTGTTTCCGCAAGAGAACGTCAAGGTGGTGGCGGGGGTGGACCACATCGCCCTGGCCCACCACGCGGCGGTTTATGAGCAGGTGAGGGACTGGTGCGACCAGGAGCTTCCATGAAGAAGTGGCGCGGATTGACGGAGCTGGTGCGGGACGCGGTGGACAAGGGCGCGACAGCGGTGGAGCAGGTGCACAAGCGCACCGCCGCCACGCCCTTCGAGCTGCTGGAGAAGGTGCCCCCGCTCGCGGCCACCGCCCGGAGCGTGCACGAGCTCCATGACCTGGCCGTCTCGAGCTCGTATGGGATGGTCCGGTGGGTCAACCGCGTGGCGGGCACGGCGGTGGTCGTCGCGCTCGACCTCGTCGAGCAGTCGCGCGCGCGAGACGCCGGAGCCCTGGAGCCCCAGCAGCGGAGGTAGCGGGCCTGTCGGGCCGCGGGCCTCGCGCGCCTACGGGGGGGACTGCTTGGCGAACAGCTCGACCTGGAGGCCGCCGGGCATGATGGTCATCCGGTGCTCGGCCGAGGAGTGCTCGGAGCCGCGCATCTTGAGCACCGCCATGGTCCGCTCCAGCTCATGGCTCTTGCGCGCGTAATCCATCAGGAGGATGGCGTCGGGAATGGTGGACAGGTAGGGCGGCGCGGCGTCGTTCTCCAGGAACGTCCCGATGGTCTGGGTGAGCAGGGCGCTGCGGCTGTGCTCGCGCAGCAGCGAGGAGAGCCCGACCATGAACTGCCGGAAGCCGCGCTCCGACGTGGAGTGCTCGATGGAGGAGATGCTGTCGACGACGATGAGCGAGGGCTTGAAGGTGGCCAGTCCCGAGCGCAGCTCCACCAACAGGTCCTCCGGGCTGGTGGCCTCCGGGTAGCGGCACTCCACCCTGAGGTGGCCCGCGGCCTCGAGCTCCCTCAAGGACAGGCCCACCTTGGCGAAGTTGCGCATCAGGATGGGCTTGGTCTCCTCGAAGCCGTAGTAGATGACGCGCTCGCCCCGCATGGCACCGGCCCGGGCATACATGCCCGAGAGCGTCGTCTTGCCACTGCCCGAGGGGCCTCGCACCAGCACGATGGAGTCGCGCAGCCACCCGCCGTGCGTCATCGCATCCAGCCCCTTCACGCCGCTGGGGAGGCGCGCGTCCTCGCTGAGATCGTCCGCCTGGCGGGCATCCAGCGGGAAGACGGTGAGCCCCTCCAGCGTCATGGTGCAGGGGTACTCGCCCTTGTAGTGCGCGCTGCGGCGGTACTTGTGCACCTCGATGGACCTGCGGCGGCGATCCCCATCCACGAGGTTGCGCAGCACGAGGACGGTGTCGCAGACGAAGTCCTCCACGCCCAGGGTGGTGAGCTGTCCGTAATCCCCGGGGGCCTCGGCCGTCAGGATGGCGGTGAGCCCCTGCTGCCGGAAGGACGAGACGAGCCGGTAGAACTGGCTGCGCAGGTGCGCCTCGGGAGGCCGCGGGCTGAAGAGGGCCGTGGCCGAGTCCAGCACCACCGCGGTGGCCCCGGTCTTCTTCACGGTGTCGGAGACGAGGTGGACGACGCCCTCCACGTCGAAGTCGCCGCTGACGTGCGTGGGCCCATCCATGGGCCGGGTGAGGTCGGTGAGGATGACCGTTCCGTCCTTCACCCGTCCGGCCAGATCGAAGCCGAGCGTGTCCGCGGTGGAGACGAGGTCCTCGGCCGTCTCCTCGATGGTGAGGACGAGCGTCTTGATGCCCATCCTCGCCAGGTTGCAGGCGATCTGCAGCGACAGGATGCTCTTGCCCGCGCCGCTCTTGCCGGTGATGAGCGTGGTGCGCCCCTGGGGAATGCCTCCGTAGGTGATGATGTCCAGGCCCGGAACGCCCGTGGGCAGCTTGCGGATGGTGGTCATTGCCTCCGCTCTACCCCGGAATGCTCCAGCAAGTCCTCGACGAGTGTCGTGTCCTCCAGGTCGCCCACCACCCAGGTTCGCGGCCGGGGGTTGCGCTGGACGAGCGTTGGGGTGAGCAGGATGTGATCCTCCTCGGCGGAGGCGGGCCGGCCCTCGGCCAGGTCGATGACCGTGAAGGCCACCTGGGAGGGCTCGTAGCGGGCGAGCAGCGTCTTCATCTGCCGGAGCGCGCGCATCGAGGCGGGGGAGCGGCCCGCCGTGTAGAGCACCAGCTCGCTGCGCACCAGGGTCCTCTCCGGTGGGACGGGAAGGCGCGGGCGCCCCAGGAGCTGGAGCACCTGGGCCACGAGGTTGTCCGTCCCGCCGTCCTTGGGAATGATTTTCAGGCCCGCGCCGCCCTCGATGTGCGTGCTGCCGGTGAAGAGCAGGACTTCGATGCCCTCCAGCAGGCCGGAGGACGCGGCCTGCTTCAGCATCCGCGTCCCCGTCCCGTCCCGCATCCGGTAGTCGCTGATGACCAGGCGGAACCGGTGCTGTTTCAACAGCTCCAGCCCTTCATGGACTCCAGCGGCCTCGGTGACGGAGACGCCCTCTCGTGCGAGTGCTCGCACGAGGAGGTAGCGGCTCGCGGCGTCGTCATCGACGTACAGAACGGGTTGGTCGGGTCGGGTGGCTTCGGGTGCGAACATCGGCTGGCGATGATACCCGACGCCTCGGCTCAGCGGTCCACGTCCAGCAACGCGGCGAACAGGTCGCGCGGATCGATGCTCGCGGGAAGCCCGGAGACGCCCCCATCGTTCACCTCGACCACGGCCCACTGTCCGCTATCGAGCATCGCGACGTCCAGGGTGAAGAAGCGCGCGGGAATCCGCCGGGCGAGCCGCTCGAAGGCGGTGAAGTCCGGCACGTCCACCTCGAAGTCGTGCGAGGACTCCGCCGCCAGCAGCCGTCCGCTCCCGAAGAACAGTCGGAACTCCCGGCTCGACGCAAGGGCTGACAAAGACAGCTCAGCGGCTGTCTGGCGTGGATGGCCGGTATCGCGACGCGACTTCCAGCCTGTCCTTGGGCTGACGCGGGTGGGTCCGCGGGCCTGACAACGATTGGGGGAGCCCGGGAGGTCCGATACCCTCACCCCGGCCCTCTCCCGGTGGGGGAGAGGGAGGGATGCTCGTTGGGTGATTCGGGCGCTCCGTGCTCAGAAGTAGCGCTTGCGCTTGCTGCTCGGGAGGATGCCCAGCACCTCGCGGTACTTGGCCACCGTGCGCCGGGCGATCTCCGTGCCCTGCGCCTTGAGCAGCTCGACGATCTTCTGGTCCGAGTACGGATTGCGCGTGTCTTCCTGCGACACCAGCTGCTTGATGTGGTGCTTCACCGCCTCGCTCGCCGTGTCCTCACCGGACACGCGGGCAATGGACGAGTTGAAGAAGTACTTCAGCTCGAAGATGCCCTGCGGGGTGTGCACGTACTTGTTCGTCGTCACGCGCGACACCGTGGACTCGTGCATGCCGATGTCCTCGGCCACGTCCCGGAGGATGAGCGGCTTGAGGTGGGCAATGCCCTTGTCCAGGAAGTCCCGCTGGAACTTCACGATGCTCTCGGTGACCTTGTAGATGGTGCGCTGGCGCTGGTGGATGGAGCGGATGAGCCACTGCGCGCTGCGCAGCTTCTCCTGGATGAACTCCTTCGTCTGCCCCGGCCCCACCCCGCCGCTCCTCAGCGCGTTGCGGTAGGTGCCAGAAATCCGCAGCTTCGACAGGCCGTCGTCGTTGAGCACCACCGTGTAGTCGTCCTCGCTCAGCTTGTAGACGAACACGTCGGGGGTGATGTACTGCGCGTCGTCCCCGCTGAAGTTGCGGCCCGGCTTGGGGTCCAGCTTCGGCAGCAGCTTGGAGGCCTCCACCACCTCCTCGAGCGACACCTTCAGGTCCTTGGCGATGGCCGGCAGGTTCTTGCTCTCGAGGTACTTCATGTGCCGCTTGATGATGAGGCCCAGCAGCGCCGCGTGCCTGTCCTTGAGCGCCGCCACCTGGATGAGCAGGCACTCCTGCAAGTCGCGCGCGGCGCAGCCCCTGGGCTCCAGGTTCTGGATGCGGCGCAGCGTGCGCTCGGCCACCGACATGGGCACGTCCGCCTCGTTGGCCAGGCGGATGAGGGGGTCTCCCTCCACGTCCTCCAGCTTCAGGTACCCGTCATGGTCCAGGTTGCCCAGAATCAGCATGCCCACGCGCCGCTCGGCCTCGTTGAGCCGCAGCGTGCCCAGCTGCTCCTGGAGGTGGTCGACCAGGTCTTCCTTCTCGACGAGGTTGGCCTCGAAGGAGGGCATGTCCTCGGTCGCCACATTGCCCTTGTTGGAGGCGGTCGTGGGCTCGTTGAACTGGTAGCTGTTGAGGTAGGCCTCCCAATCGATTTCCGGAGGCCCGTCCCCATCCGCCTTGAACTCGGGCGCCGCGTCCGGCGTCCGCTGCTCCACCCCCACCGGCATTTCGGTGTTGGCCGCCTCCAGTGAGGCCTCTCCCGGCTCCTTGTCCGTGGTATCCCCGAAGGGCGTCTCGTCGGGCTGCTCCAGGAGGGGGTTCTGGTCCATCTCCTCGCGGACCTGCTCCAGCAGCTCCATCCGCGAGAGTTGCAGCAGCTTGATGGCCTGCTGCAGCTGGGGCGTCATCACCAGCTGCTGCGAAAGCTTCAGGCTCTGCTTGAGTTCCATCGCCATGCGCTGTCTCCCGCCCGTTTCAACAATCGACTCGATGGCGGCCCGCCATCAAGGACCGTGCCAAAGTAGCAAGGCCCCCTGACTTCGTCCAGTGTCCGAGAGTTCGGCCCGCGCTTTGCATTTTGTGGAATAGTTCTTTGATTTCGCACACTTACACTGTCTCGCCCGCCCAGCGGACGTTCAACAATGGACGTGTGGAGCGCATGCCGGGAGGGGAACGGGAGGGGGCGAAGTGGGCCCCCGGCCCCGGTTTTTCGGCCCTCAAACCGACTGCAAGCGGAATCGCTCGCCGAGGTACACCGCCCGGGCCCGGGGCGAGGAGGCCAGTTGCGCCGGCGTGCCCTCTTCCAGGATTTGACCCTGTGCGATGATGTAGGCCCGGTCGCAGATGCCCAGGGTGTCCTGGACGTTGTGGTCGGTGATGAGGACGCCCAGGCCCCGGGACTTCAGGTGGGAAATCTGGCGCTGGAGGTCCCCCACGTTGATGGGGTCCACGCCGGCGAAGGGCTCGTCGAAGAGGATGAAGCGGGGGTTGGGGATGAGCGAGCGGGCGATTTCGGCGCGGCGGCGCTCGCCCCCGGAGAGCGTCTCGCCGAGCGAGTCGGCCACATGGCCCAGGCCGAACTCGTCCAGCAAGTCCCGGGCGCGCCGCTCGCGGGCGGCCTTGTCCAGGCCCTTCTCCAGCTCCAGCACGGAGAGGAAGTTCTCGCGCACCGACAGCTTGCGGAAGATGGAGGACTCCTGGGGGAGGTAGCCCAGGCCGCGGCGGGTGCGCCGGTGCATGGGCAGGGGGGTGAGCTCCTCGTCATCCACGAGCACCCGGCCGGCGTCGGGCCGCACCAGGCCCACCACCATGTTGAAGCTCGTCGTCTTGCCGGCGCCGTTGGGGCCGAGCAGCCCCACCACCTCGCCCTGCGAGACGTGGAAGGAGACGCCCTGCACCACCCTGCGCTTGCGGAAGGCCTTCTGGAGACCCTCGGCGAACAAACGGCCTGTCATGGTTGCTTCGTGCTCCCCGCGTCCGTGTTGCCGGGCGTGCCGCCCGGGTTGCCCGTACCGCCGTCCTTACGCCGCTGCTGCTCCTTGAGCGGCGCCGTCTCGACGGTGATGACGGCGTCCTTCACCTCGAAATTCGCCTCGCCCACCTTCATGCGCACTTCCGAGCCCCGGAGGTGGGTGGTCGGGTCTCTGGCCTCGGGGTTGCCCGTCACCACCAGCGTGCCGGTGAGCACGTCGTAGTCCGCCCGCTCGCCCTTCGCGGTGCGCACCCCGTCCACCGCCCGCACGTTGCCCACGCACTCGGCGCGCGTCACCTCGCGCGGGCCGTTGTAGTGGGCAATCATCTTGTCGCAGCGCATCTCGAGCGAGCGCTGCCGCACCGCCACGTCGCCCGTGAAGACGGCCTGGGTGCGCGAGCCCACCACCCGCTTGGAGGAGATCTCCGCCGGGCTGCCCTTGGGGGCCGGGTCCTTGCCGCCCTTGCGCGGAGCCTGCTTGAGCGGGGCCGACTGCAAGGTAACGACGGCGTTCTCCACCTGGTACTGCGTCTTGTCGCCCACCGTCAGGCGCACCTCGGAGCCCTGGAGGTGGGTGGTGGGGTCCCGCGCCTCGGGGTTGCCCGTCACCACCAACACGCCCGAGGGCACGTCGAAGTCCGCCCGCTCGCCCTTGGCGGTGCGCTCGCCGTCCACCGCGCGCACGTTGCCCACGCACTCCACCCGCGTCACCTCGCGCGGGCCGTTGTAGTGGGCAATCATCTCGTCGCAGCGCAGGTCCAACGTCCGCTGCTTCACCACCACGTCGCCCTTGAAGACGGCCTCGGTGCGCGAGCCGGACACCAGCCGGGAGGAGATCTCCACCGGGTTGCGCAGCGGGGGGGCCCCGGCCCGGGTGGGCGTGGCGGACTCGAGCACGGTGGGCTTCACCGGCTGGGCCACGAAGAAGGCTGTCACCAGGTACTCAATCATGCGCGGCCTCCAGCACCACCTGGACGGGGGCCTCGCCGCCCTCGAAGGTGTAGGTGCCGTCGGAGAGGGACACGGTGAAGGCCTGGGCATGGCCCCGGTAGGCGGGCCCCGTCACCTGCACGCCCTCGTTGCCGCGCGCCACCTGCTGGGCGCCGTCATAGGTGGCCCGAGGCGTGCGCGCCACCACGCCCGTGGCGGTCAGCACCTCCACGTCGCCCGAAGCCACCAGCTGTCTCGTCCCGAGGTTGCCGTCCATGAGATTGGCGCGCACCGTCGTGCCGCCCGGAGGTACAGCTGCCTGCTCGCCTTTGTTCCGCGCGTGCGCCTTCGAATCGCCCGCGGGGGCCCGCCCCGGCGGCTGCTGCTTGCCCAGCAGGTGGAGCGTGGCCCGGGTAGCGGTGAGGTCGCCATTGCGCTGGTAGGTCGCCTGCTCGGCCTGGCCCGTCATGGACAGGGTGCTGCCCTCGTACGAGCGCAGCCGCACCCCGTGCATCACCACGGCGGGCGGCGCGGACGCTTCTCCGGCCGCCTGCTTGGGAGAGCAGGCCGCCAGGAGAGCGAGGAGGCTCGAGAGGAGGACGGTACGGAGCACGGACGCTTCCTATCACCCGGGGGGCGGGGGGGGACGGGTCTTCCAACGCTGGTGCATCCACACCCATTGCTCGGGGGCCCGGCGGATGGCCGCTTCGATGCGCAGCGAGAGAGCAGCCGTGAGCGCCACGGCATCCGCCTCGCGGTCCCCGCCCGCCTGCCAGGGCACCTCCTCCATCCAGAGGCGGTAGCCCTCGCCCTCGCGCTGGCAGAAGCCCACCACCACCGCCGCACCCGTGCGCAGCGCCAGGTCCGCCGCCGCCCGGGGCGTGGCCGCCAGCTCGCCGAAGAAGGGCACGAAGACGGACTGCACCTTCGTGTCCTGGTCGATGAGCAGCCCCAGAATCTCCCCCGCCTTGAGCGCGCGCAGCATGGCCCGCGCCGCGCCCTCCTGGCCCCGCCAGATGCTGCGCACCCCGCCGCGCGCCCGGAACTGCTCGACGAGCGCGGTGAGCCTCGGGTCCGTGGTCTCCTTGGCGATGCTCTGGCTCGGGTAGCCGGCGCGCGCCACCCGCCGGGCCAGCAGCTCCCAGTTGCCCACGTGGCCGGAGATGAAGACGACGCCCTTGCCCCGGGCGAGCGCCGCGTCCAGCACGCGCCGGTCCTCGTCCTCCCAGCGCACCAGGCGCTCGAGCTGCCGGTCCATGGAGGCGGTGGCCCCCACCTCGAAGGCGGCCATGCCCAGGTGGCGGAAGCTGGCGCGGGCGAGCTCATGCCGCTGTGCGTCGGACTTCTCCGGGAAGGCCCGGGCCAGGGACTTCAAGGCCTTGCGGCGCTCCCCTCCGGCCACGGCGAAGGCGAAGCGGCCGAAGCCCGCGCCCAACCCCCGGGCGAGCCCCAGGGGCAGCGCGCTCACGATGGCCAATGCCGCACGGACGAGCAGGTAACGGAGGAAACGCTTCAGGCGCTTTGCTAAGGGAGGGCGCTCCACGAGCGTTTCCATATCCCATGCGCGAATACAACTTCGACGGCATCGTCGGTCCCACCCACAATTATGGCGGCCTGTCGCCCGGCAACCTGGCCTCCGCCCTTCACGGCGGCGAGGTGAGCCACCCTCGCGAAGCGGCCCTCCAGGGGCTGGAGAAGATGCGCTTCGTGTCGGGGCTGGGCGTCGGACAGGCGGTGCTGCCGCCCCAGCCGAGGCCGTCGCTCAAGGCGCTGCGCGCGCTGGGCTTCAGCGGCACGGACGAGGAGGTCATCTCCCGGGCCGGCAAGGAGGCGGACCACCTGCTGCGGCTGACGTCGAGCTCGGCGGCCATGTGGACGGCGAACGCGGCCACGGGAGCGCCCTCGGAGGACACGGCGGACGGGCGCATGCACCTGACGCCGGCCAACCTCCAGCAGATGTTCCACCGGGCGCTGGAGGCGGAGACGACGCACTCGGTGCTGCGCTCCATCTTCGCGGACGAGAAGCACTTCGCCATCCACGCGCCCCTGCCCGGCGGCGGGCACTTCGCGGACGAGGGCGCGGCCAACCACACGCGGCTCGTCACGCCGGGGCACAAGGCGGTGCACCTGCTCGCCTGGGGCCGGAGCGCCTGGCGGGAGGACGTGCGCCACCCCACCCGTTTCCCCGCCCGGCAGACGTACGAGTCCAGTCAGGCCCTCGCGCGGCTGCACCAGCTGGACCCCGCCCAGGTGCTGCTGCCGCAGCAGGCCCCCGAGGGGATTGATGCGGGCGCCTTCCACACGGATGTGCTCGCGGTGGGCAACCAGGGCTTCCTCATGCTGCACGAGCTGGCCTTCGTGGACGCGCAGGGACTGCTGAAGACGCTGCGCGAGAAGCTCGGCGAGGGCTTCACGTACGTGCTGGCGAGCAACGAGGAGCTGCCCGCGCGCGACGCGGTGAAGGCCTACCCGTTCAACTCGCAGGTGCTGACGCTGCCGGACGGCACCATGGCCATCATCGCCCCCGAGGAGGCCCGGGAGACGGAGCCGGCGCGGCGCTTCCTGGAGCGCGTGGTGGCCGAGAACAATCCGGTGAAGCGCGTGTATTACCTGGACGTGCGCCAGTCGATGAACAACGGCGGCGGCCCGGCGTGCCTGCGCCAGCGCGTGTGGCTCACCGACGCCGAGCGCGCCGCGGTGAAGGCCCACGTCTTCTTCACCCCGGAGCTGCACGAGACGCTCGCCGCCTGGGTGAAGAAGCACTACCGCGAGGACCTGCGCGCCAAGGAGCTGGCGGACCCGAAGCTGGCCCGCGAGACGATGACGGCGCTCGACGAGCTCACGCGCATCCTCAACCTGGGCAGCGTCTACGACTTCCAGCGGTGAGGTTCGGGGCGCACAGGGAGGGGTGACCATGCAACGGCTGCTGACATTGATGCCGCTTCTATGCTTCACGATGGGGTGCGGAGAGACCTGGGCCCGCCCCGGTGTCGAAGTGCCCCTGCACAGGGACTTGATGGGACTCACTCCCAAGGAGCCTCCGTGCACGCTCAAGAAATCGGATTGGGAGAAGTTTTGCACCCCGGAGAACCACGGCAACAAGAAGCTCTGCCCTGAAGGGTGTCCGGTGTCAGTTCCCGAGACGGATTCCTCCAAGTGATGACGCTCCTATGAGATGGCGCGCGCTCCGGGTCATCCTGCCCTGCATCCTCCTCCCACTTCCGCTGGCGGGGCTGCTCTTCATGGTCATGCGGCCACCGACACCACCCTCGCCCCAGCGGACGGCCCTCATTCCCCTGCTGCCCCTGGACGTGCGCGGCAGCCTCCCAACCTATGAGCGCACCTGCACGACGGATGCGGACTGTGATCAGCCGCTCGGCTGTCTGCAAATCAGAAGCGAGTATCGCTCCGAATGTAGCGACAGCCGGTGCATGGAGGACAAGGATTGTCCGGACGAATTCGCCTGCCTTCCCGTCAAGACAGAGGGGAAGCAGATGCTGGTGCGCAGGTGCTCGCTCGTGGGAGACCGGAAGGAGGGAGAGAAGTGTGACGTGCTCGCGCGCAGCCATCGCCTCGGCTGTGCACGCGGTCTACTCTGTCAAGCGGGGTGGTGCGGCCGTCCCTGTCAACTCGGCGACCCAACGAGTTGCCCCACCGGATTCTTCTGTTCGGAGGGAAGTGAGGGCCCCCCCTCCTGCCTGCCCACGTGCGAGGGCCATACTTGTCCCGAAGGACAGCGATGCATTCCCCATGAAGGGGGCTCCTCGCTGTGCCAACAGCTGGTTGGCCCCGATTGCCGGAAGAATCCCTGTCCCAAGGATTATGACTGTCGGCTCATGGCTCCCCCGCAGCGTCCCTGGGAGGTACGAACCGAATGCAGGCAGGGATGTGACAGAACCATGCCTTGCGCGGAGGGAACCGTCTGTATCCGATATGAGTGCCGCCGGACGTGTGACCCCAAGACCCCATCCACCTGCGGGCCCGGGCTCACCTGTGGGCAACTCAATCCCTCGGACCCCTGGTACTGCCTTCCGGGATGAGCGTTCATCCCTGGCACCCGTTGCGCCCTACGGGAACGTCACGCCCGAGAGCATGGCCGTCCGCGTCCCGCTCTCGTCCCACAGCTTGAGCAGGTAGGGACCGGGGGCGTCGCTCCCGGGCAACTCCACCTCCACCAGCACGCGAGGCGAATCGTCCAGAGCCGTGGGCTCCAGGAACAACACCTGCGCGTCCCATCTGCCGCCCTGCCCCACGAGTTGCGCGTGCGTGGGAGCCCAGAGCCGGGGTCCCAGATTCCAGAGCGTCAGCGCCACCGCCAGCCGCATCACGGGTGCATCTTTGTCTCCACCCGTGGCGCGGTAGCTCACGGCATCCCTCGGAGAGAAGGCTTCTCCACGCCGGA
Organism: Archangium sp.; assembly: GCF_045802675.1. Lineage (GTDB taxonomy): Bacteria > Myxococcota > Myxococcia > Myxococcales > Myxococcaceae > Archangium. Next base: position 25,306 of record NZ_JBJMQO010000090.1, read on the forward strand.
GGATGACGTCCTGGATGATGCGACTGGCGCGAATGCCCATCTCATCCATCCGCTTCGGGGCGAGCAGGCCGATGAGGCCACGCGGTGCGCCGCACTCCGTGCGCTCCCGTGTCCGCTCCGCCTCGCACTGCTGCAATCTCGCCTCGGCCTGTTCAGCCTGTTGACGGTAGGAATCCCCAGGGCGTGGGCGGCGATAGACCTCCACCTGAGTCTCGGCCTGAGGGGACACCACCAGGGTGAAGTCCACGCTCGTGGGCGGCGCCCCGTCCGCGAAGCGCACCGTCAACGTCAACCGCCTGCCCGGCGGCAGCTCGCCCGAGGGCAGCAGGTTGAGCATGAGCCCGTCCTCGGACAACGACACCTGCCGGAAGCGCCCACGCTCCTCCACGATGACACCCTCACGCCCCACGGGTGTGTCGAAGACGAATGTGGTGACGAGGTTCGGACTGATGCGTATCTCACGCACCTCGCGAGGACTGTCCGCCGTGACCGTGAAGCGGGGCGCCCCCGTCATCTCCCATGCGGCGCCCGCAGCGGGCTGCGCGAGTGCCGGAGCGTTCGAGAGGAGCAGGAGCACGGCGGTGGCGGGGGACAAGACAGGCATGGGGATGCGACCTCCCGAGTGGAGACGCTAACAGGAACCTCGGACGTTGGCCCCCACCCTTTTCGCGCCCGCGTCCGCGCCGCCCGGTGCACCTACTCGAAGCGCTTCACCGCTTTGAGGTCCACCGAGAAGTTGATGATCGCGGCGCCCGGCCGGCTGCCGGGCATCATCTCCACGCCACGCTCGTCATTCGGGATGTCGTAAAGCTCGAGGCAGACGGAGAACGTCCGCCCGTCGGGAGTGCGGGCCCGGGTGAAGTGCCCATAGACGCGCCCCTCCCCGAAGAGAAGCTGCCCCATGTACAGGGTATGACTGGGGAATTTCCCCCAATGCTCTCCCGCGTCGAGCGTGGCCTCCTGGCCCGGGCGCACGGTGTGGATTTTGAAGATGGGCTCTCCATTGATGATGAAGAGCAGGTTTTGCTTCGCCCCGATGCGCAACCCCCCCACCTCCTTCATCGTCTCCACGGAGCCGGGCGGGCAGTCCTCGGGCGGAGGCGCGCGCGGGGTGGCGCGGGTGTCGGGAGGAGGCCGCACCTGGGCCTCGGGGCTGGCGCAGGCGAGCTGGCCTGCGACCCAGACCAGGGTGCATGTCCTGCCCACGGTGTCGAACACCGGGCTCTGCTTGCGCTGCTGCTTCTGCTGCCGGGGAGTAGAGGCCAGATCTGGAGTCCTCACGCGCGTGCCGTCCTTCCGGGGCGTCGCAGGGGCGACGGGCGCAGGGGTGGTGGCCCGAGCGGCGGGCACTGCGCCGCGTCCACCTTCCGGCGGCTCCACCGTGGACGCCACTTCCTGACCGGATTTTGTGACCTCCGCCATCACGGGGCGGGAAACCACCTCGGAAGTCACGAGGGAGCCCCTTTCGGAAGAGGAGCTGAGCGGGGAACGCAGGAGCACGAACAGGCCCACGAGGCCCACCGCCAAAGCACCCAGAGCCAGCGTGCGCCGGGGAAGGAGCCCTGTTCGCGGCGGTGGAGGAGCGGGGCTCGCGGCGGGCGAGGCACCGCTTCCACCTGGCGCCGCGGCCCCCGGAGTCCGCGCGAGCGTGGAGGCCTCGTCGAAAGGCAGGGGCCGTCCACGCCGGGCGTAGCGCCGCGCGGACTCCACCAGCCGCCGTGCCTTGTCCTGCCAGTCCCCCCAATCGAGCCCCTCCTCCTGGGGCGTGGTGGCTCCCTCCGGGCCCCACACCTCGCACAGCGGCACGTCCCACGTGGCGTCCGCCTCCGCCAGCACCACTTCCAGCGCCGTGCCCAGCGTCCCGGCATCCGCGAAGCGCGCCTCGAAGCGCTTCTCCAGCATGCGCAGGCACAGCTCGCTCAGGGCCCGGGGAACGCGAGGGTTGCACGCGTGCGGTGGCTCGGGCTCGTGCTGCAGGATGACGTTCGCCAGCGTGCCCTCGTCCGCCACGTCCGTGTCGAAGGGGTAGCCGCCCGTGAGCAGCCAGTAGAGGAGCACGCCCAGCGCCCACAAGTCGTCCGAGGCGCGCGCCGGGGAGTGGTCTCCCGCGCGCTCACGCCGGAAGCGCAGGGCCTCGGGGCTGCGGTAGTGGCGCGTGCCCGGCAGCCCCCACGGGTGGGTGATTTCCGGGGCCCCCACGTAGGTGCTCACGCCGAAGTCCACCAACACCGGCTGCTCATCCTCACGCCGCACCAGCACGTTGGCGCCCTTGACGTCCCGGTGCACCACACCGGCCCGGTGGACCTTCACCAACTGCCGCGCCACCGCGAGCACCACGCACGCCACCTGCCGCGCCGTCGGGTTCTTCCACTGGGCCCACGCGTACAGCGAGCGCCCGCGCACGTAGGGAGTGACGAGGTAGAGGAAGCTCGGGGCGCTGTGCGGCCACAGCCCATGGCCTTCCACCGCCAGCTCGCCCACGCACCGCAGCCGCAGCCGGACCTCCAGCTCCCGCCACGCCCACTGGGGCGACGCCAGGGACAGCAGCTTGATGGCATAGAGCCGCCCTCCGCGCCGCGCCCGGTACACCGTACCCTGGCCCCCCTCGCCCAACCGCCGCTCCAGCCGGTAGCCACCCACCACCGTCCCGAGCGTAGGCGGTTGCGCCTGGGGCCCGCGCACAGGAGGGCGCCACCATGCCATCCGCCCCACCCACCCGGGCTGCTGCTGCCGCCCCATGGCCTCGCTCATGCACACGACCTCCGGAGTGGGCGAGCCTAACATGACCGCCAATGGCGGATGGGCGCGCACGCGGGCCCGGGCACGGCTCCGCCTTCTGGCCGGAAATCACGTCCCAGTCGGCTTCACTGGTAGACGTCTACCAGTGGAAACGCACATGCCCCCACACTCATGACATACATTCACCCACCTCACTGGTAGACGTCTACCAGTGGAGCGAGCCTGGGGGCAGCGGGAGGAAATGCTCGCCATGGCTCGTCCACGGGAGACGGATGGACGAGCGGTCCGCGAGGGTGCCCGCCCGCCTGGGAGGCACGCGCCCGGCCTGCCGTGGCCCGCGGGGCTGGGGGAGTCCACCTTCGAGACAGAGGTGCCGCCCCCATGATCCCCGAGACCATCCAGCACTACCTCCAGCAGCAGCACGTCCCCTTCCTCCGCCACTGGCATCCGCGCGCGGTGACGGCACAGGAGCTGGCCCAGGCGCTCCACGTCACGGGCTACCGCGTGGCCAAGTCCGTCATCGTCTCGGCCGGCGAGCGGCTGTGCATCTGCCTCATTCCCGCCACGGACACCCTGGACCTGGAGAAGGTGGGCGAGGCGCTCGGCAACCGGGAGGCCCGGCTGGCCACCGAGGAGGAGTTCGCGAACCGCTTCCCCGGGTGCGAGCTGGGCGCGGAGCCCCCCTTCGGCAAGCTCTACGGACTGCCCGTGCTGATGGACGAGAGCCTCGCCGTGGCCGAGGACCTGCTGCTGCGCGCCGGCTCGCACGAGGAGGCCCTGGAGGTGAGCGTCGAGGACTTCACCGCGCTCGAGTCACCCCAGAGGGCCTCGCTCACCCAGGAGCGCACGGGACGGCTCGTGGTGCACCACGACCTGCACCCGTAGCCCGGTTCCCGCTCGAGCGGCTCAAGGCGTCTCGTCCTCCCGCGCCTCCATGTCCTCGTCCGAGCCCAGCGCTCGCAGCACCGGGGATTTCTCTCCCGAGCCACCGTCGCGCTCCCGGCGCCGCGCCTCCACGCGCTCGCGCTCCGCCGACTCCAGGCGCGCCACCCACGCCTCCCCTTGCGCGCGCTGCTCCGGGGACTGCAACCGCAGGCCCTCGCGCACCGCCCGCGCCGCCGCGTCGAGCTGATGCAACGACTCGTGCAGACTCGCCACCTTGAACCACAGGCCCGCATCCGGCTGCACGCGCGCCGCGGACTTCCACGACTCGAGCGCCCGCGCGCGCAGGCCTTCCTTCTCGAAGCTGGAGCCCTCGAGCATGAAGAGCTGCGCGCGCTGCCCCAGGTCGGACACGAACGGGCTCACCTGCTGGAGCGTCTCCCGCGCACGCCGCGCCAGCCCCGCGTCCACCTGCAGCCTCGCGAGCGTGAAGGCCAGCTCCACGTTGGCGGGGAAGCGCACGCGCAACGCCTCGAGCGACTCGAGTGCCTCGCGCCCCCGGCCCTGAGCATGGAGGACGTCCACGTGTAGCAGGTGCGAGGAGAGCGCGTCCGGAGCCCGGCGGGACACCTCGGCGCTCGCGGCCTCCGCCTCCGCCAGTTCCCTCCGGGAGAGCCGCAGCCGCGCCTCGCGCTCCCACAACCGCACCGACCCGGGCGAATCATCGAAGCGCTCGAGGGCCCAGGCGAGCCAGGCCCTGGCCTCCTCGTGACGGCCCGTGCGCAGCAACTCCGTGGCGAGCTCCTCCGCGTCCCGGGCCGAGTCCGGCGTGAGGGCCTGCAACTCCTCCAGCGTGCGCGCCCGTCCGAGCGCCTCGCGCCACACCAGCTCCCGGTCCCCGGCCTCGAAGGCCAGGCGGTACTCGAGAAAGGCCTGGGTGCGGCGTCCCAGGGAGAGCAGGGCGCGCGCGGCCACGCGGTGGGCCCGCGCATCCACCGGATTCAGCAGCAGGGCGCGGTTGGCGAAGCCGAGCGCCTCGGCCGCTCCCGGGCGTCCCGCGTCCACACTGGCGAGGCCCACCAGCACCTGAAGCGCATGGTCCGCCGGGTGCTGGTCGATGAGGGCGAGCCCCCGCGCACGCACCTCGGGGAGCGGGGCCCTGGCGGTGACGAGCGCCGCGAGCTCCGCCTCGGCCTCGGACAAGGTGCTCCGTCCGGGAACGAGCGCACCGAGGGCCACTCCCGCGAGGGCAACGCCCACCCCGAGGGCACGCAGCGGGGCATGGCCTCGCGGAGCCTCGGAGCGCGTGCGGTCATCGGGCCGGGCCACACAGGCCAGCGCCACCCAGGCCGCCACCGCGCTCGCGGGCAGCTCCAGGCTGAAGTCGAAGAGATCATGCAGCCCGAGCGCCGCCACCCCCGCGAGCACCGCCAGCTCCACGGCCTCCAGGCCCTCGCGGCGCAGCAACCGGACGAAGCCCCACAGCCCCACGGCGAGCAGCACCAGCCCGGGCACGCCGAACTCGGTGGCGAGCTGCAGCACCGCGTTCTCCGGGTGCGTGAGGGTGTTGATGACGGGCCGCTCCTGGTAGCGGGGGAAGGCGGCCTCGAAGGCGCCGCGGCCCAGGCCGAGCGGATGGGCCCGCGCGACGGAAGCCAGCACCGGCCACAGCTCCACCTTGCCGTGGCGCAGCTCCTCCACGCTGTCCGCCGTCTCCAGCTCGGCCGAGAGGCGCTCGGAGGCGGCATAGCCGCCCACCGCGAGCACGGCGAGCAGACACAGCAACACGGTGCCGCTCCGGCGCCACGTGCGCGCCCGCTCCGTCCCCGTCCGGCGCCCGAGCAGCAGCAACCCGAAGGCGAGCTGTCCGAAGACGAAGAAGGCGATGCCGCCGCGCGAGAGCGACAGCAGCACCCCGGTCCCCCCCAGCACCGCGGCCACCACGAAGGGCGCCGCGCGCGTGCGAGAGCCGCTGGAGAGCGCGAGCCCCAGCGACACGGTGGACGACAGGCCGAGGAAGGCCGCGAGGTGGTTGGGGTTGCCGAAGGGCGTGAGGAGCGGCGGACGCGCGTGGACGAAGGCGAAGACGCCGAAGAGCTGCTCCAGGCCGAGCAGCGCGTGCAGCAGGCCGAGTGCGGCCACCGCCGCGCCCGTGAAGGCGAGCGTGCCCAGCAACCGGTGGCGCGCGCGCGTGGAGCGGCACACCTGCACCGCGGCGACGAAGGTGAGCAGGTACGCCAGGTGCCGGGCCAGCTCGCGCCAGGTGGCCGGCGGGTCCAACGACAGGGGCCTCGCGCCCTTCAGTCCCAGCGGGACGAGGGCGAAGTCACGCAGCCCGGCGGCCTCGGGACTGAGCGCGGCGAGCAGCCCTGGCGGCAGCGGCACGAGCTGCAGCAGGCACAGCACCGCGCCCACCCCGAGCGGAAGCGCGAGCAGCGGCAGGTGCAGCGAGCGGCCCTGTCTCCACGCCCCCACGCACGCCAGCACGAAGGCGAGTCCCGCGAGCCCCACGAGCGGCCCATGCACCCACGTGGGCGCGCCCCCGAGCGACACCACCAGCAGCACCAGCAGCACCGCCAACGTGGCCTCGGCACCACGGGTGTACCGGGACGTGCGCGAGCGGGAGGAGAACGCGGAGGCCATGGAGGCCCCGAGTATGTCACGGCGCTCGGAAGACGCCTGGAAGTGGACGCCGGGCAACCGGAGAGCCGAGCACCCGACCTTCCGCCGGCCATTGCTTGCATCCGGGGCTCCATCTGGCATCTTCGCCCACCCCATGCGCCGCTCCGCTCCCCTCACCCTGCTCTTCTCCGCCCTGCTCTCGCTCGCTGGTTGCAAGACGCCCTGCCGGCAACTGTCGGAGGAGCTCTGCAACTGTGTCCCGCAGTTCCAGCGCACCGACTGCATCCGCCTGGCGGCCGAGCGGGAGCGGAGCGTCGAGCCGACCGACGAGGACCAGAACTTCTGCGAGCAGAAGCTGGAGACGTGCAACCTCCAGATGCTGGAGGACGAGAACCAGACGCCCAGCTCCGGCCAGCTGTCCTGCGCCGCTCTCCAGGAAGAGGCGGGCAAGGACGCCTGCGGGCTGACGCGCTGAAACCGGCCGGGCCGTCCGCCAGGAGCCCGTCACCCGGCTCCTGGCCGCGACACCGGGGCGAGCCGCCTACCGCCGGCCCAGGCCCATGTACGTGAAGCCCAGCTCCTTCATCCGCGCCGGATCGTAGATGTTGCGGCCGTCGAAGATGACCGGGGTCTTCATCAGCGCCTTCATGCGCTCGAAGTCCGGGTGGCGGAACTCGTTCCACTCGGTGACGACGAAGAGCGCGTCGGCGCCCTCCAGCGCCTCGTAGGGCACGGTCGTGTAGCGGACGCGGTCGCCCAGCACGCGGCGCGCGGTGCGCTCGGCCACCGGATCATGCGCCGCCACCCTGGCGCCCTTGGCCAGCAGGCCCTCGATGACCTCCACCGACGGCGCCTCGCGCATGTCGTCCGTCTTGGGCTTGAAGGCCAGGCCCCACACCGCGAACGAGCGGCCCTCCAGCGAGCCGAAGTGCTTGAGCGCCTTCTGCACCAGCAGCTTCTTCTGCCGCTCGTTGGTGCGCTCCACCGCGCGCAAGAGGTCCAGCTCCAGCCCCTGCTCGCGGCCCTTGGCCACCAGCGCCTTCACGTCCTTGGGGAAGCAGCTGCCGCCGTAGCCCACGCCGGGGAAGAGGAACGGATAGCCGATGCGCTTGTCCGCGCCCATGCCCTTGCGCACGAAGTCCACGTCCGCGCCCACCTTCTCGCAGAGCGCGGCCATGTCGTTCATGAAGGAGATGCGCGTGGCCAGCATCGCGTTGGCCGCGTACTTCGTCAGCTCGGCCGAGCGCGTGTCCATGTAGAGGATGGGGTGCTCGGTGCGCACGAAGGGCGCGTACAGCTCGCCCATGAGCTTGCGCGCCCGCTACGACTCGGTGCCGATCACCACCCGGTCCGGCTTGAGGAAGTCCTCCAGCGCCGCGCCCTCCTTGAGGAACTCGGGGTTGGAGACGACGTCGAACTCCACCTTCGTCACACGGGAGATGACCTCGCGCACCTTGTCCGCGGTGCCCACCGGCACGGTGCTCTTGTCCACCACCACCGTGTACTGGCGCATGGACCGGCCAATCTGCTCCGCCGCCGCCAGCACGTACTGGAGGTCCGCCTCGCCGCTCTCACCCTCGGGCGTGCCCACGGCGATGAACACCACCTGCGAGCGCGACACCGCCGCCGCCAGGTCCGTGGTGAAGCTCAGGCGCCGGTCCCGCGTGTTCTTGCGGATGAGCTCCTCGAGCCCCGGCTCGTAGATGGGAATCTCGCCCTGCTGCAGCGCGGCGATCTTCCGCGTGTCGATGTCCACGCAGATGACGTCGTTGCCCGAGTCAGCCAGGCAGGTGCCCGCGACCAACCCCACGTAGCCGGATCCAATGATGGCGATATGCATGAGCGTCCTAACGGCCAGAAAAGCCGGGGAGGCTCATACGTCAGGAACGGCACCAGGGGGAAGCGGGGAGTCGGACCCGGCGCTCCCCTCACTGCCCGGTCAGCAACCGGCGGAGCCGCTCCGAGCCCCGCACCTGGCTCAGCTTCCCCGGCTCGCTCGCCGGAGCGATCACCAGCCGGTCGAGCAGCTCGCGGGTGGCGCGGCGCAGCGGCGGGAGCGCGGGCTTCAGGCCCTCGGCCGTCTCGGGGAAGAGCCGCGCCACGATGGACAACGAGGCGTAGAGCGAGCGCTCCAGCCGCCACGCCTTCGCCCGCTCCAGCAGGGCCGCCACGTCCAGGGGGCGCGAGTAGACGCCGCCCATCGACGTCGCCCCCGTCACCAGCTCGCGCAGGTCCACGTAGGACAACCAGGGCACCTGGTAGCCCTCGCGCGCCTGCTCCAGACACACGAGCAGCACCGCGTCCTCCAGGTCCGGCCGGAACAGGGATGGGCCATACATGCGCATGGGCCGGGCGCGCTCGAAGATGCCCTGCACCTCGGCGCGCCCCCCGGCGCCGAGCACGTCCGCGTAGAGGAAGATGGGGGTGCGCCCATCGGAGAGCAGCTTCAGCGCGCCGTGGGTGGGCTCCTCGGTCTCGGGACGGAACTCGTGCTGGGCGAGGTAGCCGGCGAAACCGTCCACGTCCATGCGCCGCAGCAACATGGCGATCTCCAACACGGGTCGGAAGCCCACGTGTGGGTAGAGCGTGTCGGCGAAGGAGGCGCCGCCCAGGAGGAGCAGCTTGCGGCCCTCGAGCTCGTCCACGGCGCGTTTGAAGTTGACGAGCTTCATCACGTTGTCGTTGACCGAGCCCGAGTAGATGCTCAGCAGCCTGTCCCGGGCCCACTCGGGCGCGCCGGCGCCGGCGAGGCGGAACTGGAGGTTGTAGGAGGCCAGCGGCGCCAGTCCCTGGGCGATGGCCCAGTCCACGTACTCCTCCCAGGGCGCATCGCGCAGCGAGCCGCGCGGCGGGTCGAACGAGGACAGGACTCGGAAGGTCTCGAGGAGACGGATGGCCATGGCGCCGCACCTTTAACGATTCCCACGCACGGGGTGCAATGAAAGCCCGCGACTCCTGGCGCATTGCGGCACTTCCGACGGGACTGTCCGGAGCTGGAACGGGGCTGTCCGGATACGGACACCCGAGGAGGCCGGACGGCGCGCCCCACGGGCACTCCAGAGGGGGCACACCTGCCCGTGGGGAATACGGGCGGGCTGGCACAGGTTCGGCATCCCTTTTTCCATCATGAGCCCACCGCCCACCGCCCTTCCCGCCCCGCCGTCCGATGCCCGTCCGATCGACGCCAGCGAGCGACTCGCCCTGCTCGACGTGCTGCGCGGCTTCGCGCTGTGCGGCGTCTTCGTGTCCAACGTCACCATGTGGTTCTCCGGCCGGGCCTACATGACCCGTCCGCAGATGGAGGCCGCCATGGCCTCGGCCACGTGGCTGGACACCACCCTCATGTACAGCACCGGGATTCTGGTGTCCGGCAAGTTCATCACCATCTTCTCGTTCCTCTTCGGCCTGGGCTTCTCCGTGCAGATGCTCCGCGCCGAGGCGCGCGGTGCCGCCATCGCCCCGCTCTACATGCGGCGGTTGTGCGTGATGTTGCTCATCGGCTGCGCGCACCTGTTCGGACTGTGGCTGGGGGATATCCTCACCACGTACGCGACCCTCGGCTTCGCCCTGCTGCTCTTCCGCAAGCGCGCGGACAAGACGCTGCTCATCTGGGCCACCGTGCTCGTCTTCGCCGTGCCGCTGGCCATGGCCGGCATCCCGAAGCTGATACCGCTGCTCACCGGTGGCGGTGGAGAGAGCGCGGCGGACGCGGCCAAGGCAGCCATGGAGCGCTCCAACCAGGCCCGCACCGAGGTGATGGAGGCCTTCTCCCACGGCACCTACCTCGAGATGGTGCGCGTCAACGCCCGCTACTACTTCGGCCAGTTCATCCAGGGCCTGCTGCCCGTGCTGTTCGCCCTGCTCGGCCGCTTCCTGCTGGGCTTCATGGCCGGACGGCGGCGCCTCTTCCACGACGCGCCCCAGCACCTGGACTTCTTCCGCACGCTGTTCAAGTGGAGCCTGCTCTTCGGGGCAATCGCCAGCGCCGCCAACTTCGCGGTGGGGTACATGATGCGCCAGAAGATGATCGACCCGCAGGCCCCGTGGCTCATCGCCATGATGCCGGTGCGCCAGCTCAACGAGCTGGGCCTCGCCTCCGTGTATGTCTCGGGACTGGTGCTGCTCTTCCAGCGTGAGACGTGGCAGCGGCGGCTGATGGTGCTCGCGCCCGTGGGCCGCATGGCGCTGACGAACTACCTCAGCCAGACCGTCATCAGCCTCTTCGTCTATTACGGCTTCGGCCTGGGGCTCATGGGAAAGACCAGCCCCGCGGTGACGCTGGGCCTCACCCTGGCCATCTTCTGCGTGCAGGTGGCCTTCAGCCACTGGTGGCTGGCGCGCTTCCGCTTCGGCCCCGCCGAGTGGGTGTGGCGCTCGCTGACGTACGGCAAGGCCCAGCCGATGCGCCAGCCCGCGGCGCCCGCCGTCGCGGCCATCACCGCGAGCTGACGCCCACGCGGCGCTCAGGCCACCGGAGTCGCCGCGGCCAGGTTCCACTCGAAGTCGCGCACCTGGCCGCTCACCCAGGGGCTCGCCCCCGCGATGCCGAGCGAGGCCAGGGGGCTCTCCGCCGGAATGGACCACTCCGCCCCCCGGAGCAGCCGGGGTGAGAAGCGGATGGCCCCGTTCGGCGTGTGAACCCGGCCGTGGAGCACCTGTAGGTCCGGCAGGTTCATCGGGATGCGGACGCCTCGCGGCAGCCCACCGAGGGCCTTGAAGCGCACCCGCGCCAGCTCTCCGCCCCGAGCGTCCCAGCCAGCTCCAGCGAAGGCGCCCGCGCCGGGGGGCTGGTGCGCGAGCTCGAAGCGGGCCATCTCCTTGGGCATGCCCCACAGCGCGCGCCCTCCGCGCATGGAGCGCTCGCTGTCCACCCACATATGGGTGACCGTCAGCCCCCGGTGGCCCGAGTCCCTCGCCTTCACGCTGACGGCGCCGAAGAGCTCGCCGTACGTCAGCACGCTGCCCTCCTGGTAGTCGACGAAGCTCGCGGCGACGCATGCGCGGCCCGCGAAGGTGAGCAGCTCGAAGGCCGGCTCCAACCGCACCTGAACGCGCTCCGCGGGCACCATCCAGACGGAGAAATACATCTGCCCGCACAGCTGCCAGGGCGAGGGCGGATAGTCATTGGACGGCGCGGGCGCTTCGGAAGAGGGCGTGCTCACGCTTCGGACTCCTGTGACGCGGGGCGGCGCAGCGTAGCGTCCCGAAACGAAGACACAAGCCCTCTTGACCTGTAATCCTCGAATACCTAGAAGAACCGGATGTACAAGACACTGACTTCCGCCGCGCTCTTCGCGCTGATGGCCGCCTGCGGCCCGCTGGAAACCTCCCCCGCCACCGACGAGCTCGGTGCTCCGGTCATCCCCGGCGACTCCGTCGCGCAGGACGCGAGCGAGCGGGAGACGGGCAACGTGGAGCAGGCGGCCTGCTCGGGCTGCGGCTCGTACGACCCGGAGCCCTGGCTGTCCAACGGCCGCTGCGCGGACAACAACTACAACTGCTTCGTCTACCCCAAGTACGTCTGCGACAGCGTGCGCCTCACCCACCGCACCACGTGCGGCGAGTACTTCCAGCTCAACCCGGGCAACTGGCCGATGTGGGACTCCAGCGGCAACCTGCTGGGCTACACGGCGGTGTCGAGCATCCGCGTCAACACGGGCATTCGCGCGGTGGACGGCACCGCCACGCTCGGCCGGCTGATGGCGTGGTCCGTGCCGCTGACGAACGGCATCACCCGGACGGGCTGGCTGGACACCAACGCCATGGCCGAGTCCACCACGGGCAACTACGACACCCAGCCGAGGGACCCGGGCGGAGACGTCAGCCTCTGGCACGTCGTGCCGTCCGACAACGCGCCCTACCTGGACAAGAATGGCAACTCGCTGAAGGTGAACCCCACCTGCGTGTCCGGCCAGAACGCCACGGATTACCTGGCGTGCAATGGCAGCATGAACATCGTCTACAACATCCCGGGCACCGACTTCGGCTCGCCCACCGCGGGCGTCTACCCGAACGACACCAACATCACCTTCTACCGGCACTACCCGAGCGTCACGAGCGTGGACCGCGACCTTTGGGATTGTTCCTCGGGCAGCCCGGTGGCGAGCCCGGTGAAGCTGAAGTTCCTCTTCGGCTACATGTACGAGAAGCACGTCTCGCGCACGGGCGTCACCGTCATCAAGAAGCGCCGCGGCTGGGTGGCCTATCCCAACCTCGCGGCCGGCGTCGGCTCGCGCGACTACTGAGGCGCGTGACAGGAGCCAGGGTCCGATTCTTCCCGGTGACGCGCCGGGAAGAGCGGGGCCCTGGCTTTTCGTGGCACGGCATCAAGGCACGCTCTCGGGAGAGCTCGAGAACAACGCGTGGAAGAGCGTGGTGTTCGGCGGCTCCTGTGGATCCACGAAGAGGGGAATGGGCGTGTCGGCGATCTCACGCGGCAGCTTGCTGGCCTCGAACCTCGCCTCGATTCTCCTGGCGATGAGGTCCGCGGGAGCCTGCATTTCGGGCGGAAGCGGCTCGAAGAAGACTTGGTCGCTTCGCTCCTTGCCGGTGTATGTGTTCCGCACGCCAAAGACGGTGTAGACGGGCGCGAGGATGCTGACACATCCGACGACGACCCAGTGTCGCGGCTGGTTCTCCGATTTCAGGTACACGGAGCAACGGA
>NZ_JBJMQO010000091.1:0-178284 GCF_045802675.1 Archangium sp.
CATCTCCCTCCAGGCCACGGTGAACGAGCAGACCCAGCAGTGCGAGCTGCGGGTGGAGGACAACGGCATCGGCTTCGAGGAGAAGCACGCCGAGCGCATCTTCCAAGTCTTCCATCGCCTGCACGGACGCGGCGGCAAGTACGAGGGGACGGGCATCGGCCTGGCGATCTGCCGGAAGATTGTCGAGCGGCACGGCGGCAGTATCCGCGCGCACAGCTCCCCTGGAAACGGTGCGGCCTTCATCGCCTCGCTGCCCCTCAAGCAATACGCGAGCAAATGATGACCATGGAGCTGAAGAGACCCGTGACGATTCTGATGGCGGATGATGACGCGGATGACCGGGACTTCGCCCGCACCGCCATGGAGGAGGGCCGGCTGGCCAACGAGCTGCGCTTCGTCGAGGACGGCGAGGAGCTGCTCGACTACCTGTACCGCCGCGGCCGCTACGCCAATCCGAAGGACTCGCCGCGGCCCGGGTTGATCCTCCTGGACCTGAACATGCCCCGCAAGGACGGCCGCGAGGCGCTGCGGGAAATCAAGAGCGACCCCTCGCTGAGGCAGATCCCCATCGTCGTCCTCACCACCTCCAAGGCCGAGGAGGACATCCTGCGCAGCTACGACCTGGGGGCCAACTGCTTCGTCACCAAGCCGGTGACCTTCGAGGGACTCGTCGAGGTGGTGAAGGTGCTGGACAAGCACTGGTTCCAGATCGTCGAGCTGCCGCGCCCCCTCCCCACCCCATGACGCAGGAGGCAGCCCCACCCCCCATCCGCGTCCTGCTCGTCGAGGATGACGAGGACGATTTCATCCTGACGCGGGATGCGCTGCGCTCCATCGGGCCGCGGTGGATGGTGCTCCAGTGGGTGGCCAGCTCCGAGCAGGCGCTCGTGGAGCTGGAATCCGGCCACCATGACGTGTGCCTGCTCGACTACCGCCTCGGTTCGGTCACGGGGCTGGAGGTGCTGGCGCAGGCGCGGCGCGGGGGCTGGCGTGGTCCCGCCATCCTGCTGACGGCGCAGGAGGACGACTCGCTCGACCGGCAGGCCATGGAGGCCGGGGCCGCGGACTTCCTCGAGAAGTCCCAGCTCACGCCAACGCTCCTGGAGCGCTCCATCCGCTACGCGCTCCAACACGCGCGCACACTGGAGGCGCTGGACCGCTCCCAGCGCAGCTTCCGCGAGCTCATCGAGCGGCTGCCCGATGGCATCGCCGTGCAGCAGGGCGAGCGGCTCGTCTACGCCAACCCCGCGCTCGTCGCGATGGTGGGGTGCGGCTCCGCGGCCGAGCTCGTGGAGCAGCCGGTCACCGCGCTCGCCAAGGCCTTCTTCCATCCGGAGGATCTCTCGTCGGGCAAACAGCGGTTCAAGGAGGCGCTGCACTCCGGCAGACCGCTGCCGCCCAGCGAGGTCCGCCTGCTGCGCAAGGGCGGGGGCCTCGTCACGGCGGAGCTGACCCAGAGCCTGGTGATGTTCGACGGCCAGCCGAGCCGCGTCCACATCCTGAGAGATCTCACCGAGCGCAAGCAGATGCAGGGCCGGCTGCTGCTCGCGGACCGGATGGCCTCGCTCGGGACGTTGGCCGCGGGGATTGCCCACGAGATCAACAACCCGCTCGCCTTCACGCTCTCCAACCTGGAGCACCTGGAGACGGAGCTCCTCCCTCGGTTGGGCCCGGCGGACGAGGAAGCCCGCAAGCTGCTCGCCGACGCCCGCACCGGGGCCGGGCGCGTGAGGGACATCGTCCGGCAGCTCAAGATGTTCTCCCGCGCGGAAGAGGACGTGCGCGCCGAGCCCGTGGACGTGCACCACGCGCTGGAGACGGCCATCAGCATGGCGGGCAATGAAATCAGACACCGCGCCCGCCTGGTGTGTGACTACGCGCCGGAGCCGCTCGTGGCCGAGGCGAACGAGGGCCGGCTCGGACAGGTCTTCCTCAACCTGCTCGTCAACGCGGCCCAGGCCATCCCCGAGGGGGACGTGGAGCACCAGGAGATCCTCGTGCGCACACGGCCCCATCCCGAGGGCGTGGCCATCGAGGTGCGGGACACGGGCTCGGGGATTGCCGCGGACCACCTGGAGCGGGTGTTCGAGCCCTTCTTCACGACCAAGCCCGTGGGCCTGGGAACGGGACTCGGGCTCTCCATCTGCCACGGCATCGTGACCGGCTTCGGCGGACGGATGGAGGTGGAGAGTCAGCTCGGCAAGGGCAGCACCTTCCGCATCATCCTGCGCGCGGCCTGGGCCCCGAGCCCCACCGAGCAGCGGCAGCGGCCCGCCGTGGCCGCCCTGGTGCCGCAACGGGGACGGATTCTCGTGGTGGACGACGAGCCCATGATGGGCGTGGCCGTGCGCCGCACGCTGCAACGCGAGCACGACGTGGTGACGCTGACGAGCGCGCGCGAGGCCCATGCGCGGCTGGTGGGCGGCGAGCACTTCGACGTCATCCTGTGCGACGTGATGATGCCGGAGATGAGCGGGATGGAGCTGCACCAGGAGCTCTCGCGCCACGCCCCCGCGCTGGCCGAGCGGATGGTGTTCCTCACCGGAGGCGCCTTCACGCCCAACGCCCGCGCCTTCCTGGAGCAGGCCGGCATCCGCCGCGTGGACAAGCCCTTCTCCTCGCGGGAGTTGCGCCAGCTGGTGCAGACGATGCTGGCCAGCAGGCCCCCCGGCACCTCGTGAGCCCCGGGCGCGAGCGCCTCAGGGCAGCTCGAGCACCCGCACCTTGAGGGCGGCCGGATGCGCGGGCGAGGCCGGGAAGTCCACCGGCGACGGGCCCAGGTCGAGCACCCCCCTGCCCCTCCGGCCAGCCCGGGACACGCCCTCCGTCACCATGGCCTCGAAGCGGCGGGGCGCCAGCGTGGCGAGGTTGCAGCAGGCCACCAGCCGGCCACCGGGGGCCACCACCCGCGCGGCGGCCTCGGCCAGGTCCGCGTAGTCCCGCGCCGCGGAGAAGCGGCTGGTGCGCGTGGTGGCGAACGAGGGCGGATCCGCCACCACCACGTCGAACGTCTCGCCCTTGCGCGCCAGCCGGCCGAGCCACTCGAAGACATCCCCCGCCACGTAGTCGTAGCGGTCCACCGGCTGCTCATTGAGGCGGGCATTCTCCTCGCCCCACTCCAGCACGCGGCGGCTGGCGTCGAGGTTGAGCACGCGCCTGGCCCCACCCGCCGTGGCCGCCACGCCGAAGCCACACGTGTACGAGAAGAGGTTGAGCACGGTGAGGCCCCGCACCTCTCCGGCCAGCCACGTCCGCGTGTCGCGCATGTCCAGGTAGAGCCCCACCGACAGGCCCTGCCCCGGACGGATGAGGAAGCGCAGCCCGTTCTCCAGCGCCACCAGCGACTCCACCGCCTCGCCGCGCGCGGCCTGCTCGGGGGCGAGCTGCTCCTTCGCCACGTTGGCCAGGTGGCGCGCCTCCCTCGGCCGCCGCTTGAGGTACACGCTGCGCGGCGCCCAGGCGGACTCCATCGCGTCGAGCAGCTCCTGCTCCTCGGCCGGCGTGAGCTCGCGGTAGAGGCTCACCACGTGGAGGTACTCGAAGACGTCCACCGTCACGTCGGGGACGCCATCGGACTCGCCGTTGACGAGCCGGTACGCGGTGGTGCGTGGATCATCCCGCAGTGGGGTTCGCCGCTCGCGGGCCTGGCGGAGCACCCCGGCCAGGGAGGCGGTACGGGAGCTCATCGCGCGCGCGCCACACCCTCGAGGGACCCGGCCTCCGGGAGGCGGGCTCGCGCCCAGACCTCCGACAGGACGCGGGCCGCATCGCGCGCCAGGGCCACCTCGTCCGCGCCGAGCAACTGTCCCTCGCGCACGGTGACGCGGCCGTTCACGATGTTCCACGCCACGCGCGAGCGCCCCAGCTGGGAGAGCAGGTACGGCGCCTGTCCACTGTCCTTGTCCAGCGCCGGCACGCAGTCGAACACCACGAGGTCCGCCAGCCGCCCCTCCTCCACCGAGCCCGAGGGCACGCCGAAGAGGCGCGAGCACAGCTCGGCCGGGCCCTCCGAGAAGAGCTGCACCAGCACGCCGTCTGGATCCACCAGGCGCGAGCCCCGCGCGGCGCCCACCGCCGTGATGAGCGCGGCGCCCAGCGCATCCCAGAGACCGCCATGGCCGGCACTGCCCAGGCCGATCAGATTCTGGCGCCCGTGCAGCGTCTCCAGGGCCCGGCCACTGGGCTCGACGAGCAGCGCCGCCCCGGGGCCGAGCGCCACGCAGGTGCCGCTGGCCGCCAGACGCATGGACTCGGCATCGTCCACGGAGCGCGCGTACGCGGCCACCGACAGCGGCCCGAGCAGCCCGAAGGACTCCAGCCGGGGGACGATGCGCTGGAACGTCTGCGTCCAGGTGTTGGCCAGGTCGTGGTCGCCCTCGGCGAGGTGGAAGACCACGGGCGCGCCCGAGGCCTCGCGCAGGCGGCCGAGCTTCTCCAGCAGCGCATTGGTGGTCGTCCACGAGGAGTGGAAGCCGAGCGCGCCGCGCACCAGAGGATGAGCACCCCGGCGCTTCACGAAGTCGGCATTGGCCTCGGCCTGGGCGTCGGCCTTGTCCTGGCCCCCGAGACTGGTGGTGGCATGGCTGGCCACCAGCCGCAGGCCGAGCTGTTCCGCCGCGCGCGCCTGGGCATCGAGCGCACCGGCCACGTCTCGCGGACACGACAGGTGCTCCACCGCCAGCGTGACGCCCGAGCGCAGCGCGTTGGCCATGGCGTGGCGGGAGAGGACCTCCACGTCCTGCGCGGTGAGCAGCGAAGCCAGCCGAAGCTCCTGCTCCAGCCGGACCAGGGGCGAGTGCAGGAGGAACTCTCCGACGGAGGGCACGAGCTGATCCCCCACCAGGTGGGCATGGCAGTCCACGAGGCCCGGGAGCACCAGCCGGCCGCGGCAGGACACCTCCCAATCGCCGGGGAGCACGGGCACCTCGGCGTCGGGAGCGACGCGGCGGATGAGACCTTCCTCGACGACGATGGCCATGCCAGCGCGGCCGCGGCCGTCGGTGCGGAAGATGGAGCAGTTCTTGAGGACCAGGCGGCCTTCCATAGGGTGCGCGAGTATA
This sequence comes from Archangium sp., assembly GCF_045802675.1. Taxonomy (GTDB): domain Bacteria; phylum Myxococcota; class Myxococcia; order Myxococcales; family Myxococcaceae; genus Archangium. Next base: position 5,061 of record NZ_JBJMQO010000091.1, read on the forward strand.
TGCGACCCGCGCCCCGGCGCCTCAGAACAGGCGCATCTGCGACTTGTCCTCTTCCTTACCCGAGGAGCGCGCGGGCAGCGGGGTGAAGCCGTGCTTCGTGGCCCACTCCTGGCCCGGCCCGGCCCAGCGGAAGCGGTCCAGGTACGCCTTGCCCTTCTCGTCGAATTCGACGCCCTCGGCCACCAGCAGCTCGCGCTGGTTGTAGCCCTGCGTGCTGATGCCTCCCGAGCGGTTGATGATGCGCTGCCAGGGCACCTTCGCCGCGCGCGGCCCCAGGTCGCCCATCGCGAGCCCCACGATGCGCGCATCGCACCCGCCGCCCACGATGAGCGCGATGTCGCCGTACGTCGACACCTGCCCTCGCGGCACCTGCTCGACGACCTGGTAGATGCGCTCGAAGAACCTTCGCTCCTGCATGGTAATGGTGACGGTGGTGGACATGTCTTCTCCGGTCAGGTCCCGCGTACTACCTCAGAGGACCTGCTCAGGGAAGCGGGTATTACGTCCGCCGTCATCCACCCAACCCGACACGTGGAGTAGGCGTCAGAGCTTCGCGCCCTGGCGCAGCCGCTTCAGCAGCGGCACCTTGGGATAGAGTCCCGTCCGCTGAGGGGGAGTTCATGTCATTGCAAGCCGTGGGAAGTGCCGCTCAGGGCAGGCTGGGAGCGGTCGTGTTCAAGCGCGTGGAGTTCGAGCCCGCGCCGCTGCGTTTCTATGTGGGCTCCATCGCCCTGCTCGTGCTCGGGGTGGCGTTGGCGTTCGCGGGCCTCCTGGTCGCCCATCCCTTGTTGTTCCTGCTCGGGCTACCGCCCGCGGGCGTGGGATTGGGCATCCTCGTCCGCCGGTCCGCGAGCCGCTGCGGGCTCACCGTGCACGAACAGGGAGTTGTCCTCTCACGCATAGGCTCCGACGAGATCATCCCGTACCTCCACATGCGGGACTTCTCCCTGAAGGAGGAGGCGAAGCTCTTCAACGGAAACCACGCGGGGCTCCTGCGCACGCTGGACTTCACCTGGTCCGGTGGAAACCGCCGGGCCGCCCAGTTCGCGTCCGCCGACGCCGAGGACTTCTTCGCGCCCATGCTGGTGGAGATGCTCGGAAAGCTCGCCGATGCGGCCGAGGCGAGACTCCAGAAGGGCGCGCCGCTCGAGGGCAAGGGCTGGAGGCTCGATTCGCGCGGGCTGCACGTGGGCGAGCAGGCGCCGGTGCAGCTGAGCAAGCTGGCCGGTGTCGCCATGTTCGAGAACAAGGTCTCGTTCTGGCGCTCGGGCGAGGAGCTGCCGTTCCTCACCGTGGAGGAGGAGAGCCCCAACGCGAGACTGCTCGGCGTGCTGGCGCGGCGTCAGCGCACCGAGGACGAGCGCCCGCAGCGGGCTGGTGCCCTGGGGCGCGTCCTGTTCCAGAAGAAGGTGACCCGCGCGAGCCAGGTCGCCTGCTGGATCGGCGCGGGCCTCTGCTTCATCGCCGGTTCAGCGGGAATCATCACCACCGCCATGGCCCACAACTGGGGCTGGCTCGCCGGCTCCCTGTTCGTCGGGTGGGGGGCGGCCCTCGCGTTCGCCGCCATCGCCCAGTACAGCTTCCGCGTGCACGAGTTGGGCGTCGTCCGGCGCTCCATCTTCGGGGAGCGCACGCTGCGCTACTCGGAGATCACGAGCTTCCAGTTCGGCGCGACCCGGCACTACCACAACGGGGCGTACACCGGGACGGCGCTGAACATGAGCTTCACCGGCGGCCCCGGCACGAAGCCCATCAGCCACAACCAGACGAGCCGCGGCAATGACTCGGATCTGGACGCGCTGCGCGAGCAGGTGGCCGACATCGTCGCCGCCCAGCTCCTCCAGCGGTTGGAGCGGGGCGAGGAGATTCAGTGGGGCCCCTCGGCGCGCTTCACGCGCAACGGGCTGATGGTCCGGGCCCCGAAGCTGTTCGGCAAGGGCGAGGAGCGGCGGGCCCCCTACGACGCGGGCCTGCACATCTCCATCCAGCAGGGCACCCTGCAACTCTTCATCAACAACGAGGCGAAGGCCGTCATGAGCTGCCCGTGCGCGGCGGACAACTTCTATCCGGGGTTGACGATGCTCGGGGTGCTGATCGCCCGGGCGAAGGGCTCGCGGCAGGCCGCGGTGTAACGCAGCGCGAGCGTGACTCCGGGAGCGCTCGACGGCGCCCCGGGAGAAGGCGAGCCGTGCCGGGCCGCGGCGCTGGTGCGGCCCTTGACGCCTGGGGGGTGGACCGTGCGGAAGTGCGGCCCATGACCTCCCCCAACCTGCCGAAGCTCGTCTTGTGCGAGTTCGACGCAACCACCATCCCTGGTCTGGAGAGCTACTCTCCCTTCTGCATGAAGGCGCACCGCGCCCTGAAGTACCTGGGCCTCCCCTACGAGCGCCGCCACGGCCTGCCGGGCACCTTCAAGAAGTACTACTCCACCGGGCAGGTGCCCGTGCTGCTCATCGGCGACTCCGAGGCCGTGGGTGACTCCACCGATATCCTCGCGCGCCTCCAGACGCTCACGGGTCGCACCTTCCACGGCACGAACGACCCGAAGCTCGCCGCCGAGGCCCTCCTGTGGGAGGAACTCGCGGACACCTCGCTGGCGGGCTTCCTCATCGCCTCCCGCTGGGCCGATGACCGTAACTGGACCCGGTTCCGCAACAACGCCTTCTCGGGCCTGCCCACGCTCATGCGGGGCGTCATCATGGAAGTCGTCCGCAAGCGCATGGTACGCGTGCTCGTGGCGCGCGATGTCTGGCGTGCGGGCCCCGAGGCCTGCTGGCGGCGTTTCCAGGCGCTGCTCGACTCGCTCGAGGCCAACACCCCCGAGGAGGGCTTCTGGCTGGGCGCCTTCTCCACGGCGGACATCGCCCTGTTCAGCCAGCTCTACAGCCTGCGCAATGAGATCACCCCGTGGCAGCGGGACCAGATCATCGCGAGGCCGAGGCTGACGCGCTACCTGGATCGGGTGGACGCGGCCACGCGTGGCATGGGCTCGGCCGGCGCGTCGCACTCGTCCGCGGCGTAGCGGGAGACAGTCCCCGGGGCGGGGCCCTGAGCGGCTTCGAGTCCCGCCGCCCGAGCGTCCAGAAATGACGGGAGGAGCGCCCCGCGAGAGGCGCTCCCAGGTCCGGGGTCCGCGAATCAGTTCACGCCCACGGCGCTCCAGCTGTCCTTGACCTTCTTCACCTCGGCCGAGTTGGCGCCGTACAGGTCCGTGGCGGCGTTGATGGTGGCCTGGCGGGCCTGGGCGAAGGTGGTGGTGGGCGTCATGTAGTGGTTCAGGGCGCGGTAGTAGACCTTGAGGCCCTTCTCCATGCCGATGCCCTCGTCCACCTTCTGGCCCGAGGTGCGGTTGGTGCCGCCGTTGACGAGCAGGTAGAAGGCGTTGTTGGCGATGCCGCTCGAGCCGTGCACCTCCTTCTGCTTCGGGTAGTTCTTGTAGTTGTCGATGGAGTAGCCGTCCTTCGTCGGGTCGTCCATGTAGCGCAGGGCGTCGCCAGTGCCGTTGGCCGGCGTCCACGCGTCCTCGCCCATCTTCCAGTCGAACTTGACGGACTGGTTCTTCTGCGAGGCGTGCCACTCCACGCCCGTGCCGAAGATGTCGCTCATCGCCTCGTTGAGGCCACCGGACTCGCCCTCGTAGACGAGGCCCGCGGTGCGCTCGGTGAGGCCGTGGGAGATTTCATGCCCGGCGATGTCCAGCGTGGTGAGCGGGCCGGCGTTCTTCCCGTCTCCATCGCCGTAGTTCATCTTCGTGCCGTCCCAGTAGGCGTTCACGAAGTTCTTGTCGACGTGCACGTAGGAGATGAGCTTCTCGCCCTTGTCGTCCAGCGAGTCGCGGCCGAGCACCTCCTTGTACATGTCGTAGGTCATCTCGGCGCCGTAGTGCGCGTCCACCGCGGCCTTGGAGCGCGTGTCGTCGGAGGCCTCGCCCCACGCGTCGTTCTTGTCCGTGAAGGCCGTCTGGCCGCTGGCCTGTGCCTTGTTCTTCGCGTCGTACGTCACCACGCCACCGCCGCGGCTCTTGTCCTCCAGCGTGTACGTGCCGTTCGCGCCCTTCGTCGTGGAGAGATCCACCTTGCCGCTGTAGAGCGTGGTGTCGTTCGCCGTGCCCGTGGTGGGAGGCGTGGGCGTCGTCGGCGGAGTGCCCGGCGTGCTGGGAGTGCTCGGCGTGGGGGTGCCGGTGCCGGGCTTGCCCGCCTTGGGCAGCTCGATGCCGCCCATCTGGTCGAAGCTCTTGAGCATCTCGCCCGAGTTGGCGTCGACGAAGTAGTTCATCCGGCGCGGACGCGCGTCCTTCTCGAGGTCCGCGGTGTTGGTGAGCTGCACGTGGTAGGCGGCGTGGTACTGGCCGTCCTTGCCCTGGACGATGACGCGCTCGGAGGTGGGCGGACGGTCCGCGTCCGTCTTGCCGTTGAACTGCCTCTGGGCAATGGCCAGCGCGGCCTTCGCCGACAGCTTCACCGGCTGCGAGCCCAGCCCGGCGGGAATCTTCGACAGCTCGCCCGTCATGCTCTGCACCTTGCCCTGAGCGTCCAGGTGGCTGATGAGCTGCTCACCGAAGACCTTCACGCCCTCGTGCGTGCGGTCCAGGCGCACGTGCGTCATGCCCAGCTCGTCCTTCTGCACGGAGCGCGGCGAGACGGACGCGGCGGCACCCGCGCCGGGCACCACGCCTCGGGAGGTGGCACCGGACTGCTGCTGGAGGAAGTTGACCGACCTCTGGATGGCGTTCCGGGCCTCCACGCTGTTCAGGGCCAGGGGGCCGGTGGTGCGGGGAGCGGTAGCGGCCTGCTGCGTCGTGAGCGCCACCGAGGGGCGCGCGGTGGTGGCCGCCGGCGTGAAGGTCGACTTCAAGTCGAGACCCGAGGCGGGACGGGCCTCGTTCTTCGGCGAGGAGGCCGGGCGCTCCGTGGCGGTGGAGGAGGACGTGGGAGCAGCGGACGGATTCTGGGAGCGGTTGTTGATCTTCATGGCGTGGGGGCCTTCTGTGCTCAGGTGGGAAGCGTCCACCCGAAAGAGAGTATCCGCGCCGGACATGAGCAGGTTGCGTGCCACGCACCGCGTCACGCCGTCCGCGAGCGGAAACCCTCGATTTCACGGGGAAGGCCCGCCGGGCGCCGGGGGAGCGGTGACTCCCGCCCTCACGCCCCCTGGTGACGGCAGTCACCGCCTGATGACAGCTGTCACCAGGCACCACCCTGGGGGGCGGGAGCTACTCGCCGCCGCCGTCCAGCCCGTGCTTGCGCAGCAGCTTGCGCAGGTAGACGCGGTCGATGCCGGCCTCGCGCGAGGCCCGCGAGATGTTGCCCTCGCAGCGCTCGATGAGGCTCTTGAGGTAGTCGCGCTCGAAGCCCTCGATGAGCCGCTCCTTGGCTTCCTTGAAGGGAAGCTCCAGCTCGGCCGAGCCGCCGGAGCCGGGGCGCGGCTCGCCGGGGAGCTCGGGCAGCTCCGGGAGCGCCTCCTCGCCCAGGTTCACCACCTGCTCCGCCACGTTGCGCAGCTCGCGCACGTTGCCGGGCCAGGGGTAGTGGGCGAGCAGCGCCCGCGTCTGGTCCGACAGCGCGCTGGGAGGACGGCCCATGCGCTCGAGCACCGTGTCGATGAGCAGGGGGATGTCCTCGGGCCGCTCGCGCAGGGGCGGCAGCGTGACGCGCAGCACCGCGAGCCGGTGGAACAAGTCCCGGCGGAACTTCCCCGCCTTCACCGCGCCCTCGAGGTCCACGTGCGTGGCCGCCACCACCCGCATGTCCACCGTGCGGTAGTCGTTGGCGCCCACCCGCTTCACCTGACGGCGCTCCAGCACGCGCAAGAGCCTCGGCTGGAGCTCCAGCGGCAGCTCGCCCACCTCGTCGAGGAAGACGGTGCCGCCATGGGCGCGCTCGAAGGCCCCGGCGCGGTCGCTCTGGGCGCCCGTGAAGGCCCCCTTCACATGGCCGAAGAGCTCCGACTCGATGAGCGAGGGGGCGATGCCCGCCAGGTCCACGATGACGAAGGGCCCCTTGCCGCGCTTGCTCTCCTGGTGGAGCGCCTCGGCGCACAGCTCCTTGCCCGTGCCCGTCTCGCCCTGGATGAGCACGTCCGAGCCCCCCGGAGCCATGCGCTCCAGCAGGGTGAACACTTCGCGCATCTTGCGGCTGGAGCCCACGAGGGCGCCGAAGTGATCTCGCGACGAGAGCGGCAGCGAGCGCTCCCGCGTGTCCTCCGGCACCAGCTTGAGCTCGGTGGTGCCCAGGGTGATGACGATGCCGGGGCGCAGCTCCAGCTGGTTGAAGCGCAGGCCCTCGCAGAAGGAGCCGTTGCGCGACTCCAGGTCGATGGCCAGCACGTGAGCCTCTCGGACCTCCAGCTTCAGGTGCTGCCGCGAGATGGTCTTGTCACTCAGCACGATGTCGCACGTGGGGGCCTTGCCCACGACGTACTCACCGCGCTCGAGCGCATGACTCCGCCCCGCTTCCGCGCCGGACAGCACCAGCAGCTTCAGCCGCACCCGGCCGGAACCAGCCCGGGCCAGGGTCGCTGTCGCATCCGAATTCTCATCATCATCGCGCGACGCCACGCGTCAGACGCTACCACGCGCGAGGCGCCGGGGCACCCCAGGATTTCCGCCCTTCCCTCTCACCGGCGAGCGGGGCGGCGGGAGGGACGCGCGGGCTTGGGCACGGGCTCCTTCGGGAGGGAGGCGAGCCAGGAGTCCACGTCGGACACGCGCGGCGCCAGCTCGGCCTGGGAGAAATGCTCGCGGGCCTTGGCCGCCACGGCGCGGGCCTCGGGCTGCTGGCCGGACTCCCAGAGTGCACGCGCCAGCGCGAAGCCCGACTCCCCCAGCGCCGGTGGCGGCACCGAGGCGAAGGAGACCGCCAGCCGCAGCGGCTCGAGCGCCTCGCGCGCCCGTCCCAGTCCCAGCAGGGCCTGGCCCACGCCGTCATAGGAGAACTGGAGCTGCTCGTCCCCCTCGGGCAGCGCCTGCTTCTTGGCGGCGAGCGCCTCCTCATACACCTTCAGCGCCTCGTCGTAGCGCTTGAGCGCGAGCAGGCTCATGCCCTCCTCGTCGAGGCCCTCGGCGGCCTGCGTGCTGCCCTTGCCGAAGGTGGCCTCGCGGATGTGCGTCATGGCGCGCGCATGCTCCAGCGCCCGCTCGTACTGCCCCAGCTCGCGCAGCGTCCACGAGAGCATCGCGTGGCGCCGCGCCATGTCCGGGTGCAGCGCGCCCACCGACGCCTCCGTCTGCTTCAGCGACTCCTCGAGCAGCTCCAGCGCCCGCGTGGGCTCGCCGGACTCCAGCATCACGCGCCCGAGCAGGAAGGTGGTGCGCGCGCGCTTGGGGTGGCCCACGGGCAGCACCTTCGCCTGGAGCTCCCGCGCCTTCTCCAGCAGCGAGCGCGCGTCGGGGAAGTGCCCCTGCGTCACCGCCAGGTTGGCCCGGTTCACCAGCACGTCGCTCTCCAGCACCGCGTCGCCGCCGAGCCGCTTCAACGTGGCCTCGGCCAGTCCACCCCAGCCCTCGGCCTGCGCGGAGTGCTTCAGCCCGTCCTCCACGAAGAGCAGCTTGTTGAGGATGGAGACCTTCAGCCAGTCCGCCCTCCCCGCCTCCGCGTCGTAGACGGCGCTCGACAGCAGCTTCGCCGCCTCGGGGGACTCGCCCAGCTGCTCCTGGAGCCAGCCCAGGTGGAAGCGCAGTTCGGCCATGAGCGGCAGGTGGCCGGTGGCCAGCACCGGGGCCTCGAGCGCGCGCGCCTTCTCCATCGCCCCCGGGTAGCGGCCCGCGTCCACCAGGGCCTTCACCTCGGCGAGCCGGCCCTCGAGCCGCTCGATGTCCGCGCGCTTCTCCGGATCCGACGGCAACCGCTGCTGCTCGGAGAGCGACTCCACGTCCGCGCACTCCTGCAGGGCTGGGAGCGCGTGCGCCGCGTCGAGCGCCTTCTCCACCACCTTCGCGTCCGCCTCGGCCAGCAGCCCCACCAGCGCGCCCACGTCCTTGCGCCGCCGCTCCAGGCACACCACGCGCCGGGACAGCAATTCCTCGGGCTGCACGCCCTGCACGCGCGTGGCCTCGCACGCCTCGGTGCGCTGCCGCGTCCACGCCGCCGTGTAGTCCTCCAGCACCTGGGAGACGCGCGTGGCCGTCTCCTGGGCGAAGGGCCGCTTCGTGGCGAGGAAGGCCGCCTCCAGCTTCCCGCGCGCCGCCGGGCCCCACACCTCGGCCATCAGCTCGCCCGCGCCCGCGCACACCTGCGACTGCTGGTACACCCCGCCCGCCACCACCGCGAGCCCCACCGCCGCCGTGCCCGCCGCCACCATCCACCGCCGCCGCTTCACCCGCCGCTGCTCCTGCGACAGCGCCTGCAGCAGCTCCTTCATCGAGGGGAAGCGCGCCCCGGCCTCCAGCGCCAGCCCGCGCATCAGCGCCTGCCGCACCCACGTGGGCACCTTCTTGTCCTTCGGCGGCTCACGGATGAGGTCCGCGGGGTACTCGCCGCGCTCCGGCTCCAGGGGCTCGGTGCGGTCCCCGGGCGTGCTCTTCCGCGAGGCCGCGTAGGCCCGCATGCGCGCCGTCTCGAAGGCCTTCTGCCGGTAGAGGCCCCGGTACAGCGCCGCGCAGAAGCTGAACTGGTCCGAGCGCGCGTCCAGCTCATCCCCCCGGTACTGCTCCGGGGACATGTAGTTGGGCGTGCCCATCACCACGCCGTCCTGGGTGATGGAGGCGTCCAGCATCCGGCGCTCCGGCGGCAACAGCTGCCGGGCCTCCTCGGACAGCGCGTCCTCCTGGACGGGCTCCCCCACCTGGCGCGCCAGGCCGAAGTCGGTGACGTAGACGCGGCCGGCGCGGCTCACCAGCACGTTGGCGGGCTTGAAGTCGCGGTGCACCAGCCCGGCCTCGTGCGCCGCCAGCAGCCCCCGCCCCGCCTCCAGGAAGCGCTCCAGCACCTCGCGCCAGGAGCGCTCTCCCTCCAGCCAGTCGCTCAGCGTCCCCCCGTCCGCCAGCTCCATGGCGAGGAACACCTGAGCCCCCCACAGGCCCACGTCGAAGACGGGGATGACGTTGGGGTGGGACACCCGGGCCATGGCCTGCGCCTCGCGCAGCAGCCGCGCCCGCGCCGCCTCCGCGTCCGAGTTCCCGTCCGAGTGCAGCAGCTTGAGGGCCACCTTCCGGTCCAGGTCGGGGTCGTATGCCGCGTACACCACCCCCATGCCGCCCTCGCCCAGCCGCTTGAGCAGGAGGTAGCGCCCCACCTGGGACACGGGCGGCACGTCCTCCGGGGCCACCCCACCGCTCCGGTTGGAACGGCCGGTGTCCGGCGCGGACCCTCGCGTCTCCTTCCCCTTACCGCGGCTCTTGGCTTCTCTCATGGATTTCCAGGATTCCATTCACGCGGTTGCTTTGCAAAAGCGTGACCCCGAGTAAAACCGAGGAGACTTCTGACGCCGAAGAAACTTTTGACGGTCTGCGTCGATAACTCCTTCGGACTCACGATTTACCCGCCTGGGGAGCACCTTCGAGATGAGCCTGAAAATCCCTTCGAAAATGGGTGGAGCCCTTCCCAGTCTGCTGGAGCCCCTGGTGCAGGCCAAGGGCTCGCAGACGCCCGCGCCCACCGCCCCCCCTGCCGCCAAGGCGGCCATCCCGGGGTGCACCGACAGCTTCGAGCCGCAGCACACCACCGGGGCGAAGTGGGCGGCGAAGTTCGCCGAGGCCGTGGCCACCATGGCCCCGGAGCTCCAGAAGCTGGCCCCCACGGAGCTCAAGGCGCTCAAGGACGTGGCCAACTCGGTCAACGAGCAGCGCAACGCGGTGGCCAACGAGCAGAAGAACGAGTGGGCGAAGTCCACCCCCGTCCTGCAGCAGACCGAGGACGCCAACTGCGGCGCGGCGGCGGCGGCCATGCTGGTGCGCGCCAAGGACGGCAAGGCGGACAAGTCGGACTCGGATCTGATCGACGAGCTGGAGACGCAGTTCGCCTCCAAGGAAGGCACCACGCCGGAGCAGCTCTCCAAGATGCTGGCGCACGAGGGCATCGAGGTGAAGCACGGCACCGCCGACCTGGAGAAGGACACGCTGGACGAGGCCCTGCACACCGGCAAGAAGGCGCTGGCCATGGTGGACTCCAACCAGATCTCCACCCACGCCAGCGCGCAGGAGCCCGGCAAGGCGCACTGGGTCGTCATCGACGGCATGGATCAGAAGGGCCGCTACATGGTGAAGGACCCGGGCACCGGCTCCAGCTACTTCGTGAAGCCCGAGGAGCTGAACAAGGCCATCGCCACCGGGCGCGAGAAGCACCAGTCCGGCGGCATGATGATCGTGGAGAACACGAAGTCGCAGGCGCCCGAGCCGGTGCTGGCCGAGGAGAGCGCGAAGAAGTCGGAGGCGCTCGGCAAGGGCCAGGGCGGCGGCTCCAACACCTCGCGCTTCGGGCGCGAGTCCTCCTAGTTCCGAGGACCCGGCTCGTCCTCGTCGAGGAGCGCTTCAACCGGCAGTGCGACGTCAGCTCCATCCGCGGCTTCCTCGCCGAGCCGCAGCTCGAGCTGGTGAAGGGGGTGTGCCAGGAGGTGCTGCCGCCCAGCGACACGCTTCCGTGAGAGCGGCCTCGGGGGACGGGGCGGAGTCCTGAAGAAGGCCCCCTGCCCTCCTTTCAACCGGGCGACGTTTCGCGAGGGGTGTGGCATCCTCGGAGCCACGCCCCGATGAGACAGACCACGGCCGCGGTGCTCCGTCCGCCCGATCCTCCCGTCACCCCCACGCGTGGCGACCCGCCCGCGCCCGGCCTCCGGCCCTGGGTGCTGCGCCTGTTCTTCCTCTCGGGACTCTCGGGCATCCTCTTCGAGATCCTCTGGACCCGCATCTTCACCTTCCTGCTCGGAGGCACCACGCAGAGCGTGAGCGCCGTCATCACGGCCTTCATGCTCGGGCTCGGCGTGGGCTCGGCCGTCTTCGGCAGGCTCGTGGATGGCCGCGTCCGGCGGCCCCTCGTCCTCTATGGGTTGCTGGAGCTCGGGGTGGCGCTCAGCGGGCTCGCCGCCTTCTACGGCTTCCAGCACATCGAGTCGCTCTACGCGGCCCTGTACACCCGGGCGCCTCAGGCCACCGTGAAGTGGCTCGTCTTCCTCATCGCCTTCGTCTTCATCGCCATCCCCGCCACCCTCATCGGTGGCACCCTGCCCGCGCTCGTGCGCCACGCCGTGGAGAAGGCCGAGGGCGTGAAGGCCGCGCTCGGCCGGCTGTATGCGCTCAACTCCCTGGGCTCCTCCGCCGGCGCCATCCTCATGCTCGGGCTCGTCTTCGGGCTCGGGTACGAGGCCAGTTACCACGTCGCGCTCCTGCTCAACTGCGTCACCGGGCTCGCCGCCCTGGTGCTGGCCCGGCGCGAGGGACGGGTCAGAAGCACGGAGGAGCAATACCCTCACCCCGGCCCTCTCCCTGAGGGCGAGGGAGGGGTTGCGCGGGAAAGCGTTGGGACTTCCGCGCGGGTGCTCCTGCCCGCCTTCGCGCTCTCGGGTTTCTGCGCGCTCGCCTACGAGGTCATCTGGTTCCGCACGCTCGACTTCCTGCTGCTCGGGAAGCTCACCACCTTCGCCTGCGTGCTGGCCGTATACCTGCTGGGCATCAGCCTCGGCAGCCTCGCGCTCAGCCAGTGGAGTCCCCGCGGCCTGAGTGACCTCGGCCTGTTCGTCCGCTTCGAGCTCCTCCTGGGATTGCTCGGGCTCGTCAGCTTCCCGGTGCTCTCGTGGGTCAGTGGCCTGGGCCACCGGCCGCTCTCCATCGCCACGGGCTTCGTCCTGCTCTTCGCGATGACGGTCCTGCTCGGCGGCCTCTTCCCGCTGGCCGGCAAGCTGTACGCCGGGCCGCTGCGGCTGCTCGGGAGGACCGTCGGCAACCTCTACTCGGCCAACACGCTCGGCTCGGTGCTGGGCTCGTGCCTCACGGGCTTCGTGCTCATTCCCTGGGTGGGCACGGCGAACACGTTGCTGCTCACCGCGGGGCTCAACCTCCTCATCGCCGCGGGCGTGGCGGCCGTGGCGATCCGTCCGCTGCACACGCGCCCGGTGGCGGTGGGGGTGGGGCTCGCGGCGGTGGCGCTCGGGGGCTGGTTCAGCGAGGACTGGCTCACGCGCTTCTACGAGCACGCGGGCCTGCGGCCGGGCTTCCACGTCATCGCCCAGACCGAGAGCAGCCTGCAGCCGGTGCTGGTGGCCGAGGACGCGCATGGAGAGCGGGTGCTCCTGGGTGGCCCCTTCCAGTCGGGCGAGACGGTGCCCGCGCGCCGGCAGACGCAGCGGTTGCAGGCCCACCTGCCGATGCTCGTGCACCCCTCGCCGCGCCGGGTGCTGGAAATCGGCTACGGCGTGGGCGAGCTCGCGCGCACCATCCAGCTCTACGAGCCCGAGCTGCTGCACATCGCCGAGCTCGACGAGCACATGATTCCGATGGCCGAGGAGTACTTCGGAGCGCTCAACGAGAAGGCCAGCCGCCGCGCCAACGTGCGCGTGGACGTGATGGATGGGCGGCACTTCCTGAAGATGAGCCGCGACCAGTACGACGTCATCATGTCGGACTCGATGATCCTCGCGAGCGAGGGCAGCCTGCGGCTCTACACGGAGGAGCACTTCCGCGAGGCGCGCCGGCACCTGCGGCCCGGGGGCATCGTGCTCGCGTGGCTGCCGCTCAACGCGGGCATCACCAAATCCCAGGTCATCCTGAAGACGTTCCAGGAGGTGTTTCCGCAAAGCCTCCTGTGGCTGCCGCTGGGCCTCAACACGCAGGAGGCGTTCCTCATCGGCTTCCGGGACGAGGCGCGCATCGACTGGGAGGCGTGGCGGGAGAAATTCGAGCGGGTGGCGAAAGCGGACCTGAAGGGCTTCGGCTGGGAGGACCCGGCCCTCTTCTTCGCCAGCTTCCGCGCCGGGCCCGAGCGGCTGGAGCACATCGCCTCGCGCATCCCGTTCATCAACCGGGACATGAATCCGGTGCTGGACTTCCTGCCGCAGGAGAGCCCCGCGGAAATCGCCTCGGCGGTGGAGCATTTCGTCGCGAACGACCCGGGCTTCATCTTCGACCACCTGCGAACGGGCCCCGGAGACGCGGAGGCACTGGAAGCGCTGCGCGCCGGAGTCCAACGCGTCCACGAGGCGGACCAGCTCTTCCTGAAGGGCGTGGCGGACCTCGACAGGTTCGGCGCCCGGCCACCCGCCGAGGTGCTGGAGAACGCGGAGGCTCTCACGGCCCATTTCCGCGAGGCACTGATGAAATACCCGGCACACCCGGCCGCCGCCGTATGGACGGCCCAGGTGCTGGGACTGGCCACCCGAGTGGAGCCGCCGCTGGAGCCGCGGCGGACCCAGGCACTGCTCGAGGAAGCCGTCCGCTACAACCCCACGGACCTCGCCGCCACCGAGGCGCTCGCGCGGCTGGCGCTCCAGCGCGGAGACCAGGCCGAGGCCCGGAAGTACCTCGCGCGGCTGCGCGAGCTCGCCCCCTACTCGCGGCTCACCACCGAGATGCCATGACTGCCCCCACGACGCTCAGCCGCTCCCGGTTCCGCTATCTCTGCGCGCTCCTGTTCTGCACGGGAATGACGTCGCTCGTGTTCCAGATCATCTGGATGCGCGGGTTCGGCATCATCCTCGGAAGCACCATCTATTCGATGTCGTGCGTGGTCACCGTGTTCATGCTCGGGCTGGCGCTCGGCAGCTTCCTGATGTCGAGGCTGCTGAAGCACGGCCGGTGGCTGGCGGCGCACCCGCTCGCGGCCTACGGCGGCGTGGAGTTGCTGGTGGGCCTCAGCTCCCTGCTCGTCACGTGGACGGTCTTCACGCACCAGGGCTTCTACCTGTCGCTCTCCGGCTCGCCGGCGGCGCCGCTGCTCCAACTGCTGGCCACGCAGTTCACGGTGTGCGCGGCGCTCATCGCGGTGCCCACGACGCTCATGGGCATGACGCTGCCGCTGGTGAGTCAGCTCGTCACGGATCGCCGGCAGGTGTCCGCCCTCTACGGCGTCAACACCATTGGCGGCGCCACGGGGAGCATCGTCGCCAGCTTCGTCCTCATCTACTACCTGGGCTGCATCCGGGCTGGCGCGGTGGCGGCGGCGGTGAATGCGCTCATCTTCTGCGCCGCCCTGCTGACGAGCCGCTACTTCCCGCCCGTCGGCGCGGGAGCCGGGGACGATGCCGAGGCCCCGAGCACCACGATTCCCGCCGAGGGCCGGCTGCTGAGCCGCCCGTTGCTGCTGGCGCTGGCGGTGTTCTCGGGCTTCATCGCGCTGTCGTGTGAGATCACCTGGACGCGCTTCCTGTCGCTGTGCTTCGGCAACCGCGTCTACGTGACGAGCATCACGCTGGCGCTCATCCTGCTCTTCATGGGCCAGGCGGCGCGCATGAGCAGCGCCCTGCTGCGGGGTCCGAATCCGTTGTGGCGCATCCTGCTGTATTCGTGCTCCCTGACGCTCATCTCCTTTTCGGCCGCGTTCCTGCTCGAGCGCCACGCCCTGCAGGCGACGCACCCGGGGCTGGTGGTCCTCTTCATTCTGCTGATGGTGGTGTTCCCGGCCACGGCGCTCGGGTTGCTCTTCCCGATGACGCTCGCGGCCCGGCCCGCCGGTGTCGGCAACCCGGCGAGCTGGGTGGGACTCGTGTATGGGTTCAACACGCTGGCCAGCCTGGTGGGCTCGCTCGCCAGCGGCTACGTGCTCATCAACCTCATCGGCTCCAACGGGCTCATCGCGTTCAACTCGGCGCTGCTCGTGGTGTCGCTGGGAGGGCTGGCGTACGCGTTCCGCCCGCACTTCCGTCTGTCGGACCACGCGCTGGGCGGGGTGGCGCTGCTGGGCTTCCTGACCATCATCCTCCCGCGCAGCGCCGATGTGCCTCCGGTGGTGGACGCCGAGCGAGCGGTGGTGCGCAGCGAGGACGCGCACGGCATCTTCAGCGTGGTGCGCATGGACGAGGGCCGGCTGCGGGTGCTCAACAACCGCACGGACCTCGTGTACCTGTATGGGGACCCCATCACGCAGTACGTGCAGGAGTCGCAGGCGTACTTCCCGCTGCTCTACGCACCGAAGATGGAGAAGGTGCTCAACATCGGCTCCGGCTACGGCATCACCGCGGGAGCGTTCTCGCGAGTCGCCGAGGTGCGCTCCATCGAGGCGGTGGAGATCGTCCCGGCGCTCGTCGAGCACGCGGACCTGTTCAGCCCGGGCAACCACCGCTATTTCGACAACCCGCGCATCCAGGTGCACGTCACGGACGGGCGGCACTTCCTGGCCACCACGTCCGAGCGCTACGACGTCATCTCCATCAACGTCTCGGACCCGTACCTGCCGGGCTCCTCGAGCCTGTTCAGCCGCGAGTTCTACGAGCTGGCGCGAGCGCGCCTGCGGCCGGGCGGAGTGCTGGCGCAGCACATCTTCGGGCCGGACATCGCGTCGCTGTACCACGGCATCCACGAGGTGTTTCCGCACGTGAAGGCGATTCCGGCGTATGGGAACGGGCTGACGCTCATCGCCTCGGTGGAGGACTTGCAGCCGCACCAGCGCGAGGTGTTCCTGCGGCAGTACGACGAGGGACGCGCGCTGTTCGATCCGATTGGATTGAAGGAAGGGCTCGCCGGCTTCGAGAAGCTGGTGGCGCTGGGAGACAAGAGGCTCGCGGAGTTGAACGCTAAGGCCCCCGACTTCCAGAACAGCGACGACATGCCGACGCTGGAGTTCCGGCGGCTGCCCGGCAAGGTGGGCCTCTTCTATTCGAACAACTGAGGGCCCTCGGGCCTTCACCCGGCCGTCGCGCCCACGGACGCGGGTTGGGGCTCGCGCTCCACCACAACTCGTGCGACGGAGCACCCGAGGGCCGCGCACTCGAGCCCGAACGGCAGGTAGCCGGCGAAACCCAGCAGGGGCATCTCGAAGACGAGGAACCGGTGCACGTAGGGCACCGAGTAGATCCACTTGTTCATGCTGTGGAAGTTCCACAGCTCCCAGAAGAAGCCGCACACGAGTGAGGCCAGCGCGGCGGTGACGACGAGCCTCCAGTCTCCCACGGCGACCTCGGACAGCGCGTGCCGCTCCCCGAGCAGTTCCTGCAGCGACACCAGGATCAGCACGGGAGAGACCCACAGCAGCGGGAAGAGCTGGTCTGGCCACAGGCCGATGAGCGCCAGGCCCAGGCCCGAGGTGGACAGCACGAGGGCCGCGGTGAGGCGTGGACGTCCGAAGCGGACGAGACGGTACCGGGCGAAGACGCCCTCCAGGCGCGAGAAGCTCCTCAGCCACTCCTGGGTGCCGAGCACGGCGGGCAGCACGGTGGAGAACGCCAGCGTCGCGGCCCAGAAGTACTCCCCGGCCGTGAGGTGCGGGCCCACGTAGTACCAGTTCTGCGAGAACCGGTTGAGGTACTCGAAGAACCACCAGAAGGCGGCGCTCACCGGGAACAGCAGCAGGAAGAAGCGTGGCCGCTCCAGCAGCATGCAGTGGCCGGTGCGCCGATACGTGAGCGCGTTGACGACGGCGATATAGGCGAACCACAGGGGCGAGAACGTGTGCGCCTGGAGGGACTCGAACCAGGGCTGGCGGGTCCACGCCAGCACCCAGGCTCCGGCGCCAAGCACCACGCCCGCCCAGCCCCACCAGGGGAACGCGGACGGCAGCGGCTCGCGCACCTGCATCCGGCGCCACTGGCGCACCGCCTGGACCAGCAGGGGGACGACCCACCCCAGCGTGAAGGCGGAGATCAGGAAGAAGGCGGTCCAGGAGAAGCCGGCGTGCTGGACGAAGTGGGTCCGGGGAGGGAACTCGAAGTACCGCGACAGGGGGTGTCCCACGAGCGAGGCCCCCAGCAGGGGAAGCCCCAGCAACATCGCCGTCAGGACGGTGAGCTTCACCAATGTGTTCTTCATGTCGGAGTCCGCAAGGAGACCAGAGCGGTTGACCTCACCCAGACCCGGAAGATCAAGCTATTCCGGAATACCTTGAAAACAGTTTCATAGCTGTATCTGCTACACTGTCCGGCCGATGACGCCGTCGAGTCCCACCGCCGCGTTGACCCCGCCGTCCGCCGATCCGGCCGGCAGCCTCTCCTTCCGAGGACTGTGGCTCTTCTCACCCAGTCAGGATGCGCTCCTCCTGATGGTGCCCCTGGTCTTCACGGTGCTCGCGTGGACGACGGGCGCGCTGCTGGCGCCAGCGGCGTCCGGCACCGTGAACCGGATGGCCATCTGGACGGCCCAGTACCTGCTGGGCAATGGCACCCACGTGGTGCTCACCTTCCTGCTCTTCGCGGTGCACCGGGACGTGCTCACCGCCGAGCCCCGCCAGCCGAGGCAGGTGCTGCTCGGGAGCCTCGGGATGCTCGCGGTGGGAGCGCTGCTCTTCTCCCTCTACTACGTGGACGCCACGGGTTACGGCTACGTGGTGGGCGTCCTCTTCAACGTCTTCGGGCTGCACCACATCCTCTCGCAGTGCAAGGGCTTCTGGGCGCTGCACACCCTGCGCGGCTTCCAGGCGGGGCTCGCGGCCCCCACCCCGCTCGAGCGCCGGCTCCAGTTGGCGTTCGTCCCGCTGATGCTGACGCTGGTGCTGGTGCGCCTCTTCTTCGTCGCCGAGTCCTCGCTCCCCGGTGACACGCCGTACCTCGACATCCACCAGGGCACGCCCCTGCCCCATGGCGCGCTGGCGGTGCTGCTCACGGTGTGGCTCGGCTACTTCGGGCTGCTGTTCCGCACCCTGCTGCGCTCGGGGTCAGCCAGTGGGCCCAAGGTGCTCTACCTGCTCACCGTCGCCGTGGCCACGGGGCTCACCCTGGTGGCTCCGGCCTGGGGCAACGTGATGCTGCCCGGCCTGCACGGCCTCGAGTACTACCTGCTCTCGGCCCGGATGCTGGAGCCGCGCGAGGGAGACTCGCCGTCGCGCGTGGGCCGCGCCTGGGTGTGGCCGCTGATGGTGCTGTCCATGCTGCCGCTGCTGGCGCTCGGCGTGGTGCACCTGGTCATCGCCGGGCCCGCGCACGGCACGGTGAGCGCCGCGGCCACGGACCTCAAGTCGCACGTGGTGCTGCGCGGGCTCACCACGCTGAGCCTCGCCGTGGTGCTCGCGCACTACTTCTCGGACGCGCTCATCTACCGCTTCCGCCTTCCGAGCATCCGCCGGGTGATGCTGCGCCGGCTGGGCTTCGCGAGCTGATGCGCGAGGCGGTGCGCAGGCGGCTCGGGCCCTGGCTGGGGCTGCTCGCGGGCCTGGCGCTCGTGTACCGGAGCGTCCTCCAGGGCCGGGTGATGGCCGGACGGGACGCCTTCCGCATCTTCATCCCCGACTCCGCCTTCCTCCTCGAGTCGCTGCGGGCCGGGGAGCTGCCCCTGTGGAATCCGTACCCGAGGCTCGGCCAGCCGTTCGCCGCCACGCTGTACTCCCAGGTCTTCTACCCACCGAGGCTCCTCACCGTGCTGCTCGCGGGGCCAGAGCTCGGCCTCACGCTCCAGCACCTGCTGCACGTCGTCATCGCCGCGGCGGGCACCTTCCTCCTGCTGCGCCACCTGCGCGCCTCGCGCCCCGCGGCCGTACTGGGCTCCGCCGCCTTCGCGCTCTCGGCGCCCTTCGCCGTGCTGTCGGCCCAGCAGAACGTGGCCAGCGCCGCCGCCTGGACGGGCTTGCTCCTGCTCGCCTCGCGCCGCGCCGCGCTCCGGCCCTCGCCTCGCCGCACCGCGCAGGTGGCCCTCGTCGCGGGCCTCGCCTTCCTCGCGGGCTCTCCGGAGACGTGGCTGTGGCAGGCCCCGCTCGCCCTCGCCGTGGCGCTCGCCGCCCGTCGCGAGGTGCGCACGCTCATGGCCACTGGAGCGGGGCTCGCCTGGGGCTTCGCGCTCGGGGCGCTGGTGGCCCTGCCCGCGCTCGAGTTCGCCCACAACTCCACCCGGGGCGCGGGGCGGGTGGACCAGTTGGAGTGGTCCCTGTCCTGGCCGCAGCTCCTCTCGGTGGCGTGGCCCTTCGCCGAGCACCCGCGCTCGCGCTACTGGGCGGGTGACGACCAGTTCTTCATCCTCGTTCTCTTCCTGGGCACGCTCGTCTGCGCCCTGGCGCTCGCGGGAGGACTCGGGCGCTCGCGGCGGACGCGGCCCTTCGCGTGGGGGGCGCTCGGACTCACCCTGCTCGCCCTCGGCGCACACTTCCCCCCGGCGGCCCTGCTCCTCCACCTCCCGCCCTTCCACCTCTTCCGCTACCCGGTGAAGTACTTCGTCGGCGCGGCCTTCTGCGTGGCGGTGCTCGCGGCCTTCGGGCTCGACGCCTTCTCCCGCCGGGCCCGGAGGGGACGGCGCTCGCTGAAGCACGTGGCCGGAGTCGTGGCCGCCCTCTTCGCCGCGCTGCTGCTGGGCCCGCCCCTCGCCCGGCTTCCCCTCTTCCGCTCCGGCGTGGAGGCGGGACTGCCCTGGGTGGTGCTGGCGCTCGGCGCGGGCGCCCTGGCCTTCTTCCTTCCCGCCGCCGGGCCGGGCCGGGCCTTCCGGGTGCGCCGTGCCTTGGCGGGGGTGGCCCTGGTGGAGCTCGCCGCCTTCCACCTGATGCAGGGGGGCACGGGCAGCGCGCCGCTCGAGTCGCTCCGCCGTCCGTCCCGGCTCGCCGCCGCCCTTCCTCCCGGGTACGCGGGCCGTGTCAGCGTGGATCTCTCCTCGGACGAGCTCTCCGAGGTCCCCACCACCGTCAGCGCCACCGCCGCGCCGCTGCCGGGAGAGGGCGGCACGTACATCGCGCTCAGCCGGGACGCCCTGGTGCCCAACCGCTTCGTCGAGGAGCGGCTGCGCGTCTTCGAGGGCTACGGCGCGCCGGAGCCCCTGCGCATCGAGTCCCTCTACGAGTCCGGAGCGCGCGCGGCCTTCGACCTGGCGGGGGTGGGCTACTACGTGCGCCGGGGCCCGCCTCCCTTCGCGGACCTGGTGCCGGTGCTCGCCCTGCCGGGGCTGCCCACGCTCTACCGCTCGGACACCGCCGTGCCGAGGGCCTTCGTGGTGCACACCGCGCGCGACGCCAGCGACGCGGAGGCCCAGGCGGCCTTCGTAGACGCCACTCAACCGCTGCGCCACGCCGCCCTGCTCGCCGAGGGGGAGCCCCTGGAGGGCCCCGGCTGCGAGGGCTCGACGGCACGGGTGACGAGGGCGGGCCTGTCCTGGGTGGAAGTAACGCTGGAGGCGTGCGGCCCGGGCTACCTGGTGCTGAGTGACGCGTACTACCCCGGCTGGGAGGCCACGCTGGACGGGGAGCCTGTCCCGGTGCGGCGGGCCAACGCCGTCATGCGCGCGGTGCGGGTGCCTCCGGGGGCGCACGCGGTGCGCTTCGACTACCGCCCGCTGAGCTTCCGGCTGGGGGCGCTCGTCTCGGGGCTGGCACTCGGCGCCCTGGCCCTGGCGCTCCGGCCCCGCAAGCACGAAGGGCGGCCCCTTTCCGGAGACCGCCCCTCGGGAACAACCACCGCGTGAGCGGCGCGCTGCTTCAGTCGGCCGAGTTCTCGCCGAAGGTCTTCAGCGACTTGCGCTGCAGCTGGCGGCTGGCGGTCTGGCCCGTGTTGGACACGTCCTCGTTGCCGGCCAGGGCCTCGGCGGAGGCGCCGAAGAGCTTGCGGATGTTGTTGCCGAACAGGGTGATGACGCCGATGGCCGCGATGGCGATCAGGGCGACGATGATGATGTACTCGGTCATGCCCTGACCACGACGGCGGGCCAGCTTCTTCAGGTTCTTCTTGTTGGCGGTCATGTGAAAGCTCCTGGGACGTGGGGGGTGGCGGAAGGTGGGGTGGCCACCACCGACGATGCGCAACCTACAGGGGCTCCCCCTCGTCCTCCATCCGTCATCGGGAGGATGATCGCACCTATCCGGGCTTTCCCGGACGGGACGGCTGGCGGGTTTCCGTGGGACCCCAACCGTCAGCAAGCGGACACTCGGGCGCCCGGCGGGGCCACTGCACGGGTGGCCAGGGCGCCAAGTATCGGATTCTAAAGGAGAACCTCCTCGCCATGTAGGGGGACAGGAGGGATGGTGACTCGTTATGTTTCGCACCTGCCCATGAACCTCCACCTGCTGCAAGCCGCCCAGATTTCATGGTCTCCCAGCCTGCGCGTGACTCGCGTCGAGGGGGATTGCGAGACCGTGCTGCACCGTCCCGCCTCGGAAGTGATGGATCGGCCCCTGCACGTGGTGTTGGGGACCACCGCCGACAAGGTGCGCGAGCTGGACGCGCTGGCCCGCCGCGACGCCCGCGCGGTGGACTTCTTCTATGCGGCGCTGGGCGGGGCGGACCCCGTGCCGCTGCGGCTGACGCTCGGCCTGGAGGGGGGCGAGGCCTGCGCCTCGGTGGTGGAGCTGCGCGCCTTCCTGGAGGGAGCGCCGCCGGTGCAGCTCTCGGGGCTCGCCTCGCAGCTGAGCCACGAGCTGCGCAACCCGCTGAGCTCGGTGAAGATGGCGGTGCAGACGCTGGCCCGGAACACGGGCCTGTCCGAGAGGGACCAGCGCCGGCTGACCATCGCCAACCGCGAAATCCGCACCCTGGAGCGGATGCTGTGGATGGTGTCCGAGTACGGCCGGGACAGCACGCCCAACCTGGAGCAGCACCCGCCGCGCACGCTGTTGCAGGAGGCCATGGCCATGGTGGCGCCGGAGCTGGCCGAGCGCCGCGTGGAGGTGCGCGTGGACGAGGCGCCGGACGTGCCCCGGGTGAAGGTGGACGCGGGGAGGCTGCGGCCGGTGCTGGCCCAGGCGCTGCTCAACGTGGCCATGGGGCTCGGGGAGGGAGGCAACGTGGAGGTGTCCATCCTCACGGGCCCCCAGGGCCGGGTGCTGATGCGGTGGAAGGATCCGGCGGAAGACCTGTCGGAAGAGGAGCGCGGCTCGCTCTTCGAGCCCTTCGAGTGCCGGCTGGCGCGAGGGGCGGGGCTGACGTTGGCGGCCCTGCGCCGCGTGCTGGTGCACCAGGGGGGTGAGGTCTCCGCCGAGACCGGCCCCGGGACGGGCGCGGTGTTCACGCTCACGTTTGCCACCTGAGGAACATGGAGACGCTTCTCATCGTCGACGACGACCTCTCGCTGCTCGAGTCCTTGAGGATGCACTTCGAGGACATCGAGCACGACGGCTCTCCGCGCTACCAGGTGGTGACGGCGACCAGCGCGGCCCAGGCGCTGCGGCTCGCCCAGGAGGCCATGCCGAGCGTCGTCATCCTCGACATGAAGCTGCCGGACCGCACGGGCCTGGACATCATCGAGGAGATGAAGAGCCTGTGCGGGGACGCGCGCATCATCCTCGTGACGGCCTTCCACGACATGGAGACCACCATCCGGGCCATGAAGGCCGGGGCTTTCGACTACATCCACAAGCCCTTCCCGGACCTGGCGGCCCTGGACATCGTGGTGGCGCGCGCCCTGGAGTACCGGCAGCTCTCCCGCCGGGCGGCCACGGTGAACGTGGAGACGACCGCGGCGCGCCTGGGTGACATCGTGGGCAACAGCCCGCTCATCCAGCAGCTCGTCAAGGAGATTGGCAAGGTGGCCGGCAGCCGCGCCACCGTCCTCATCAACGGCGAGAGCGGCACGGGCAAGGAGCTCATCGCCCGCGTCATCCACAACTACTCCTACGACGAGCCCAAGCCCTTCATCGGCATCAACTGCTCGGCCATTGTCGACACGCTGCTGGAGAGCGAGCTGTTCGGCCACGAGAAGGGCGCCTTCACCGGCGCCAACGCCGTCAAGCCCGGCAAGTTCGAGGTCGCCGAGGACGGCACCATCTTCCTGGACGAGATCGGCGACATGTCGCTGATGCTCCAGTCCAAGCTGCTGCGCGTGCTGCAGGAGCGCGAGTTCGAGCGCGTGGGCGGCGTCAAGCGGATAAAGCTGCGCGCCCGCGTCATCGCCGCCACCCACCGGCACCTGTCCGACGAGGTGACCTCGGGGCGCTTCCGCGAGGACCTCTACCAGCGCCTCAAGGTGATTACGCTGCAGATTCCCCCGCTGCGCGAGCGGCGCGAGGACATCCCCCTGCTGGTGCACCACCTGCTCGAGCGCATCAACGAGAAGGTGCACAAGCGCGTCACCCGGGTGCCCCCCGAGGTGCTGGCCCACCTCACGCGCCTGCCCTGGCGGGGCAACGTGCGCGAGCTGGAGAACGTGCTCACCCGCGCGGTGGTGCTCGCCCCGGGCGAGGTGCTGCTCTCGGAGAACCTCCCCGCCCTGGAGCCCCTCCTGCCCGAGCCCGGCGCCAACGGCCACCCCGCCGGCCCCAACGGCCACCCCACCGGCCCCACCCTGCCCAACTTCATGGTGGCGCCCATCGACGACCCCAGCCGCATCCCCACCCTGGAGGAGGCGGAGCGGATGCTCATCGAACTGACGCTGACCGTCACCAAGGGGCACAAGGGCAAGACGTGCCAGATCCTCGGCATCAGTCGCCCCACCCTGGAGCGCAAGCTTCAGAAGTACGGCGTCCGACAGGATTCGCAGGCCTAGGCGGCAAAGGCCGCCTTCCCGACACTGTCACCCGTCCGACAACTCCCCGCACGAATTGAACGAAACGTTCACGTTGATCAGACTGTTTGAACGTTCTGTTTCAGGTTTCGGACATTTGGAAGGTGAGAAAGGCGGGCTGTAGCGCCAAGTAGCC
The DNA here is from genome assembly GCF_045802675.1 of Archangium sp. Lineage (GTDB taxonomy): Bacteria > Myxococcota > Myxococcia > Myxococcales > Myxococcaceae > Archangium. The sequence continues at coordinate 28,673 of NZ_JBJMQO010000091.1, forward strand.
GTCATTCCAGGGTTTTTCACGACTCGGTAAAAGCGTTGGCGTTGGCACAAAGCTTGGAAAGGGACTGTTCCGTCCGCAGCACAGCAACCCAACTTTCAACCGCCTGCAGGAGTGCCCGCCATGCACGGTTTCAATCGCCCCCTCGGTCCTATCGGCTCCAACGTCGTTGCCCCCATCCAGACCACGTCCTCCGGCATGTTGGTGACGGCGAACAAGCTGATCCCTGGCCAGGAGGCCATCGACTTCAAGGGCTACTTCAAGGTCGAGTCCTTCCCGCACAACTCGGTCATCTACCGCCCCGGCGACACCACGGACCGCGTGTACCTGCTCAAGAGCGGCCGCGTGCGCCTGATGCGGCTGGGCAAGAACAGCTCGCGCTCGGTGGTGAGCATCCTCCGCCCGGGCGACCTCTTCGGTGAGCTCTTCCGTCCCGAGGGCACCCCGGTGGAGGAGATGGCCATCGCCTCCGGTGAGGCCGAGGTGTGGAGCATCGAGGGCCGCGACTTCCGCGCCCAGCTCGAGGCCCGTCCCGCCCTGGCGGTGGACGTGGTCCGCGCCTACGCCGAGCGCGTGCGTGCCCTGCGCAAGCGCGTGCTGGGCCTGACCTTCAAGGAAGTGCCGGCCCGTCTGGCCGACACCCTGCTCACCCTGGCCGAGGCCCACGGCGAGCGCTGCCCGCACGGCGGTGAGACCGACCTGCGCGGCATTACGCAGCAGGATCTGGCGGACCTGGTGGGCGCCTCGCGCTCCTTCGTCTCCACGCTCATCAACGAGATGAAGCGCGACGGCGTGCTGGGCAACGTGGGCCGCATCCTCTGCATCCGCGACCAGAAGGCGCTGCGGAAGATCGCCTCCAAGGAGAAGTGACACGGGTGTCGAGCGGGCGCCCTTCCTCTCCATCGGGAGAGGGACCGGGGGTGGGGGTGGCCCGTCACCGCGTCGCCGAGGTGAGCACAACAGGAAGTGCCGCCCCCGCGTGTCCCGGTTAGCGGGCACGACATGCGAGAGCCCCGGTTGCCATCCGTCCCCACGGGTCTGGCACCGGGGTTCGCCATTTTCCGGGCACCGCGTGCGTCTCCAGGCTTGCCCTGTCCGCCCGGGCGACCCAGCATGCGCGCGCCCGTGAATACTCCGCCCGCCGAGTCCTCCACGCCCCACCGCACGTACACCGAGCGCCGCGCCTCCGCCGAGGCGGAGCTGAAGCGGTTGGATGGGGTGAGTGCCCATTACGCCAACCTGCGCGCCGTGGTGTTCATCGCGGGCCTCGCGGCGGCCCTGCTCGTTCTGTTCAACCGGCTGCCGAAGGTGTGGTGGTGGGCGGCCGGGGCGGCGCTCGTCGTGTACGGGGTGCTGGCGGTGCTGCACCACCAGGTGTTCCTGCGCGAGGAGCGGCAGCGGCTGTACGTGCAGCTCAACGAGCGGGGGCTGGCGCGGCTGACGCGGGGCTGGCACGACTTCGCCGAGCGGGGGGAGCGCTTCCTGACGGGCTCGCACCTGTACGCGACGGACCTGGACGTCTTCGGGCAGGGCAGCGTCTTCCAGCTGATGAACGAAACGGCGACCCGGGCGGGCGAGGAGCGGCTCGCGGGGTGGCTGTCCTCGCTGGCGCGGGCGGAGCAGGTGCGCACGAGGCAGGGAGCGGCGCGCGAGCTGGCGCCGCGGGTGGACTTCCGCCAGGACGTGTGCGTGGAGGCGCGCACGGTGGCGAAGGAGAAGGCGGACCCGGGCCTCTTCATCCAGTGGGCGGAGAGCGGGCCCTCCCTCTCGAGCATCCGGTGGGCGAGGCCCCTGGCGGTGGGGCTGCCCCTGGTGACGCTGACGCTGCTCGTGCTGGGGAGCTTCGAGGTGGTGCCCGGGACGCTGTGGTACGGCGGGGTGCTGGCGCAGCTGGCGGTGGTGGTGGCGACGAAGCGGCCGCTGAGGGCGATGGAGGAGCGGATGAGCGCGGGCGAGCGCGGCTTCGTGCGCTACGCCCCCGTCTTCGAGCGGGTGGAGCGGGAGCGCTTCGAGCACCCGGAGCTGCGGCGGGTGTGCTCGGGCCTGCAGCGCGAGGGGGAGGCGCCGGTGTCGGCGCACCTCAAGGGCTTCAGTCGGCTCTATTCATTCGTGGAATTCAAACGGCACCAGTTCCACCCCATCGTGCACCTGCTCACGCTGTGGGACGTGCACGCGCTGTTCGCGCTCGAGGGATGGAGGGAGCGGCACGGCGCGCAGGTGCGTGGCTGGTTCGACGCGCTGGCGGAGCTGGAGGCGCTCACGTGCCTTGCGGGGCTGGCGTACGACCGGCCGGGCTTCACCTGGCCCACGCTGGAGGAGCACGGGCCGAGGGTGAAGGCGACAGGGCTGGGACACCCGCTGCTGGACGAGCCGGTGCTCAACGACGTGGAGCTGCCCGGGCCGGGGAGCGCCCTGCTGCTCACGGGCTCGAACATGTCGGGGAAGACGACGCTGCTGCGCTCGCTGGGACTCAACGCGGTGCTGGCCCTGGCGGGAGCGCCGGTGTGCGCGCAGTCGTTCTCGCTCACGCCCATGCAGGTGCTGACGAGCATGCGGGTGAAGGACTCGCTGGAGCGGGGCGTGTCGTACTTCTACGCGGAGGTGCAGCGCATCAAGGCGGTGCTGGACGCGGCGGCGGCGGCGAAGGGGCAGGCGATGTTCCTGCTGGACGAAATCCTGCTCGGGACGAACACGCGGGAGCGGCAGATCGCCTCGCGCGAGGTGCTGCGCCTGCTGCTGGCGACGGGAGCGTGCGGAGGGGTGACGACGCACGACCTCTCACTGGCGAGCCTGGCGGAGGAGTACGGCGGGAAGGTGGTGAACATGCACTTCCGTGACCACCTGGAGAACGGAAAGATGGTGTTCGACTACCGGCTGCGGCAGGGGGTGGTGGACACCACGAACGCGCTGCGGGTGCTGAAGATGGCGGGAGTGCCCGTGGAGGATCCGGAGCAATCCCCCTCGCCCTCCGGGCTCCCCCACCCCGCTCAGTGAGCGCCCCGCTCTCGACGCTCCTCGTTCTCAATCATGGTCCGGAGGATGAACTCGTCGACCCAGCGCTGCGCCCGATTACCGTACGCCCCCCGCATACGCAGTTGCCCCCTCACTGCGAGCGCGAACACGTAGCTCCCCGTGTCGAGGTCTCTTTGCGCTGAAGGCGTGAGGAAATCTTCCTGCGGAGGGCAGCGCGACTCCACGGCATTGGCACTCGTACCGGACGGCGTCAGACAGCCCTCCGGCAAGAATGAACGGGCCGCCTCGATGAGACGTCGAGAGCGCTCAGCTCCCCGCAGTGCCGCGGCCTCCGCCGCGCCCTCTCGAAGAGTGGCGGGAAGCACCTCCACGCAGGCGGTGGAGAGACCGGAGAGCAGCGCCCGGGTCTGCTTGCGGGCCACAGGGGAAGACCCCTCCTCGCGGACCACACGCTCGAAGTCCGCCTCACAGCGTGCAAGCAACTCCGGGGAGACGGACACGCCCGCCTCCGGGGCCGAAGGCAGTACTCCCGCGTCAGACGAGGCGCGAGCCGACTCGTCTGCTCCCCACAGCAGCAACCCCATGACCCACCCAAGATAGCGGCTCGTTCTCATAGCCAGTTCTCCGGGATGCGCGAGCGCTGGAGATCCCGCAGTCCCTCGGTGAGCAGGGGCAACAGCCGCTGAGCCTCCACGGGACGGGGATGCCGGCGGGCGAGCTCGGTCTCGAACGATTGGATGAGCGCCAGCGCCTCCGAGCGACTGACACGCGAGAAGTCCGGAGCCCGCTGGCCCAGCGCCGCGAAGCCTCGCTGGATGCTGCTCCCGTGCGCTTGCTGGAACCGGGTGGCGACGTTCTCGTAGAACAACAATCGGAGGGTCTGGTCTCGCGCCTGCTCGAGCCCGGCTCGCTCGGAGGCGGGAACCTCCGGCCGGCCCAGCAGTGCCTGCACGGTGTTGTAGTGCTCGCGCAGCGGGCCGTGCTGGGTATCACGCACCTGCTCGTCTCCTCGGAAGTAGCGCTCGAACGCCGCATGACCGGCGGCCTGACGGGCACGCAGGTTGGAGACGCTCTCGTTCACCGTGGCCGTCTGGTAGCCCTCCCTACGCGACCACACCGCGAGGTTCTCGCCCTTACGCAGTCCCCGGGCCAGGTCTGGCCGGAGAGCCTCCACCTCGCCGCGCGTTGCCTTCTCCCACCGGGACAGATGGGCCGTTGCGCCCGAAGCGGAGCCAGGAGCGCTGCCCTTGTAGGCCCACATCGTCTCGAGGTTGGGGAAGAGCGCGCGCCACGCATCCACGGTGGTCTCGAAACCATTGTTGCAGGCGGCGATGCACAGGTCCTCGACCCGGGCCGCCGCCCTGGGCATGGCCACTGCGAGCCGGGCAAGGCTGTCACGGGTGAGCGAGCCGTTCCTGAAGGGTCCTTCGTCGCCCCACAAACTGAAGCCACCACTGTGCCCGGAGAGCACGAGGCGCGAGGGAATGACACCGCCCTTCTCCGCCCGGGCCCACACCTGCGCCAGCTGCGCGAGCTCGTCACGTGCATCATCACCGGCACTGGCGATGGCCACCGCCACCTGCTGACCCTGAGCGAGCGGCAACCCCAGGGTGCCCACGAAGGTCCGGATGCCCGCATCCGTGCGGAGGTCGTGGACGTGCTGCTTGCCGTCCAGACCCGGGGCCCGCACCTGATCATTCTGGAAGCTGTCCTGGATGGTGGTCACCCGGGCGGTCGGGTTGGCTCGCTGGATGGCATCGGCCTCGAGCTGGGTGTGCGGGTTCATCCCGAGCACGAGGGTATCGTCGTTGCGACTCCGGCCTACGCTGGTCATGTGCATCTCTCCTGGCCGGCGCGGGTGGCTCGGAGAGAGCCCACACGAAGGCGCGCGCGGCGGAGCCGAACCCAACGCAAGTCACGGGCCAACGAGGCGCTCCATCATTCCGAGCCCTTGCACGGACACGAGACACCGGCGGGCATCCCAGGCCGAGCACGGAGTCCAGGAGCCGAGACGCCCACCGGTCTCCACCAGGGCCGGGCAGATGACGTTGGCGGTGATGCCCTCGCGCGCGAGCTGCGAGGCAATCAGTCCTTCTGCGCCTCGGCGGCGGGCAGCGAGATGCGGAAGGTGGAGCCCTGGCCCAATTCGCTCTCCACGGTCAGCTCTCCGCCCAGGCCCGTCACGATGCCATGGCAGATGGACAGGCCCAGCCCCGTCCCCATCCCCACCGGCTTGGTGGTGAAGAACGGGTCGAAGATGTGATCGCGGATGTCCGGGGCGATGCCGCACCCCGTGTCCTGCACCTCGATGATGACCCGCTCGGCGATGGAGCACACCCGCACGCGCACCTCGTTGCGGCCAGGTGCTCCGGAGGGAAGCGCCTGGACCGCGTTGATGAGCAGGTTGAGCAGCACCTGCCCCAACCGTCCCTCGCTCGCGCGCACCCGCGGCACCGGCTCCAGCTCCTTCACCAGCCGCGCCCGGTGACGCAGCTCGTTGCGCACCAGTCCCAGGCTCGACTCCACCACCCCGCCCACGTCCACCTCGGACAGGTGCTCGCCCTCGTCCCGCGAGAGCGTCCGCAAATCCCTCACGATGGCCCGCACCCGCTCGGCTCCCTGGCGGGTCTCGCGCAGCACGTCCTCCACCTCGTGCAGCCGCTCCCTCGGGAGGTCCTTCGCCAGCAGCTGGCACTCCTCCTCCAGGAAGCCCAGGTTGGAGAGCACGAAGGCGAGCGGGTTGTTGATTTCATGGGCCACGCCGGCCGCCAGCGTGCCCACGCTCGACAACCGGTCGGCGAGTAGCAGCCGCGCCTGCATCTGCTTGCGCTCGGTGATGTCCCGAGCGCTCACCACCGTGGCCTGCTCCCCGTTGAAGAGCAGCGGTATGGCGCTGAGCTCGGCCGTGCGGACCTGGCCGCCCGCGCGCAGGAAGCGCACCTCGCGCACTCCGGTGCGGACGCTCGCGGCCGAGCCCTCGAGCACGCTGGCGGCGGCGCGGTGGTCCTCCGGATGGATGAGCTCGAGCAGGGATTTGCCGGCGAGCCCCTCCGCCGAGGGCTGATCCAGGAAGACGAGCCCCGCCGGGTTGACGTAGAGCAGGCAATCCTCGTGGTGCACGAAGATGGCCTCCGGCAGCCCCTCGATGAGGGCGCGGAAGCTCTCCTCGGAGCGGCGCAGGGAGCCCTCGGCGTGCTTGCGCGCGGTGATGTCGAGCACCACCGCGCCGAGCAACCGCCGGCCATTCTCATCGCTCACGACGAACCTGTGGTTGAGCCAGTAATGCGTCGTTCCATCCGGCGAGGGCACAATCTGCTCGGAGAGGCTGGACACCCCGGAGGACAGCACGGCCAGGTCCTCCTGCCGCACCCGCTCCGCCACCTCGGGGGGCAACAGCTCGGCGTCCGAGATCCCCACCAGCGAGTCCACATCGCGATGGAAGAAGCGGGCGTAGGGCTCGTTCACCCACACCCGCCGGCCCGACTCCTCCTTCATGAAGGCCAGCACCGGCCCGTTGTTCATGAACGAGCGGAACCGCTGCTGCGTCTCCTGGAGCGCGGTGAGCGCCATGGCGAGCTCGGAGACCAGGTTGCTCTTGGACTCGAACTCGGCGGCGTTGCTCATCGCCGCGCCGAGCAACCGGCCCATCATCTCGAGCGTCCGCACGTCCAGGTCGGCGTAGGCGTTGGGCTCCTCGTAGGTGACGTTGATGGCCCCCACCGTGGCGCCGACCCGCTGCAACGGGACGATGATCATCGCGCGCACGTTGGTGGCGCGCGTGGCCGACACGTTCACCCGCGGATCATTCTCGGTGTCCCGGGTGTGGAGCACCTCGCCGCGCAGGATGCTCATCCCCGTGAGGCTCTGCGAGAGCGGCAGCCGGAAGCCCTGATGGATGGCCGCTTTGCCGAGGGTCGTGTGGTAGACGAGCTCATCCCCCTGGGCCAGGGCGATCGACGCGCCGGACGCGCCACACAGGTGCAGCGCGCGCTCGGCGATCAGCTGCATCACCTTCTCGAGCTCGAGCCCGGCGCTCGCGATGTCGCTCTGCGTCTGGATGATGGCCGACAGCCGCTCGAGCGCATTGGATGAGGGGGAGGCCTCGCGCGTGGCCTGCATTCCGGCCTGCCTGCGCCGGGAGAGCCACTCGAGCCGCAGCTGGAGCTGGGCCGGCTCACAGGGCATGACCAGGAAGTCATCCACCGCCGCGGCCAGCAGCGCCTCCAGGGACACCTGTTCCGCCGAAGAAGGAACGAGCGCCAGGAGGAAGGGCCGGGGCCGCGTCTCCGAGGTGCTCAGCCGGGCCATGTCCCGGGCCACCTCACGCCCGGCGCCCACCACCAGGACCCCCTCCACCCCTCGGAGCAGCCCCCCCGCCTGCTCGACGCCCCCGGCCTGGAGCACCTCGTGTCCCCACTCCGTGAGCTGCTGGCTCACGGGACAACCGGGTTGCGGACTGACGAGGAGGAGTTTCATGACGGCACTGCCAGGACTACGTGGTGGCTGGACGCAAATCCGCCGTCGGAGCGAAGCCCGGCGCGCGGCGATGCTTGGATGCCTGCTCGTAGGCGAACGCGAGACGGAGGAGCGTCGGCTCGCTCCACGCGCGCCCGATGAAGGACATCCCCACCGGCAGACCGGCCACATACCCCGCGGGGACGGTGATGCTGGGGTATCCCGCGACGGCGGCGGGCGAGGAACTGCTGCCCAGCCAGTGGTCGCCATTCACCAGGTCGATGAGGCCCGGAGGCGCCTGCGTCGGGGCCACGAGCGCGTCGAGCTTGTGCTTCGCCATCACCGCGTCGATGCCCTGCTCGCGCGACAGCTTGCGGCAGGCCTCGAGCGCCTTGCGGTACTTCTTGTCGGTGAGGGGGCCCTTCTCCTGCGCCTGGAGGAAGAGCTCCTGGCCGAACCAGGGGAGCTCGGTGCCGCGGTTCTCCTCGTTGAAGCGGATGAGGTCCGCGAGCGTCCGCAGGCGCGTGCGAGCCCCGAGCGCGGCGAGATACGCTTCGACGCCCGCCTTGAACTCGTAGAGCAGCACCTCTGTCTCCGGCTCGTCCATCTTCGCGGCCGTGGGGATGGGGGCGGAGTCCACGATGATGGCGCCCTGCTCCTTCATGAGCACGAGCGCCTTCTCGATGAGCGCGTCGGTGGCCGGGTGGTAGCCGAAGAACCGCTCGCGCGGCACGCCGATGCGCGCGCCCTTGAGCCCGTTGGGGTCCAGGAAGCGCGTGTAGTCCGCCTGGGCATGGCCCTGGCTGGTGGCGGTGACGGCGTCGCCCGGATCAACGCCGGCCAGGACGCCGAGGAGCACGGCGGCATCCGCCACGGTGCGCGCCATGGGGCCCGCGGTGTCCTGCGTGGCCGAGATGGGGATGATGCCCGAGCGGCTCACGAGCCCGACGGTGGGCTTGAGCCCGACGAGCGAGTTGGCCGCCGAGGGCGAGACGATGGAGCCATCGGTCTCGGTGCCGACGGACACCGCGCAGAAGTTGGCGGCGGTGGCCGCGCCGGAGCCCGAGCTCGAGCCCGACGGCGTCCGGTCGAGCGCGTAGGGATTACGGCACTGGCCGCCCCGCCCGCTCCAGCCGCTGGAGGAGTGCGTCGAGCGGAAGTTGGCCCACTCGCTGAGGTTCGTCTTGCCGAGGATGACGGCCCCCGCGGCGCGCAGGCGCTCCACCACGAAGGCATCGCGCGAGGGCACGGAGCCAACGAGCGCGAGCGAGCCCGCGGTGGTCTGCATCTTGTCCGCGGTGGCGATGTTGTCCTTGATGAGGACGGGGATGCCGTGCAGCGGGCCCCGAGGCCCCTTCGCCTTGCGCTCCTCATCGAGCGCCGTGGCGATGGCGAGCGCATCCGGGTTGAGCTCGATGACCGAGTTGAGCGCGGTGCTGCCAGCGCGATCCAGCTCCTGGATGCGCGCGAGGTAGAGCCCGGCGAGACCGTGCGCAGTGGCCTTCCCCGACGTCATGGCGGCCTGAAGCTCGGCGACGGTGGTCTCCTCGAGCTCGAAGGGCTTGCCGTGCGGCGCGGGAGCGGAAGCGCGGGCCGTGTTGGCCGGAGCGGATTCGGCCTGGACATCCAGGGCCACGAGCGTGCTGGCGGCAGCCGCGCCACCGAGGAAGGTCCGGCGGCTCAGACCCTGGGGGTTCCCGGAGGAAGGAAGGGGCTTCTTCATGTCACCCGACTACAGCAGTGTTGAGCCGAAGACCGCAACCCGCGTTGTGACTTGATCCCCGAGGGCGGCCAGGCCCGCCGCCGGGGCTCGTACACGGAGACGGAGGCCGACAACGCAACGGCCCCTCCCGGAGTGCCAGGAGGGGCCGCGTGAAGTGAAGAACCCGGGGCGGGAAGTACCCTCACCCCGGCTCTCTGATGACTACTTCGCCAGCTCGATGAGCGCCGCGGCGCCCATGCCACCGCCGATGCACATCGTCACCACGCCGTAGCGGCCGTTGCGGCGCTTCAGCTCGCGCAGGAGGGTGCCCACCAGTCGCGCACCGGACACGCCCAGCGGGTGGCCCAGGGCGATGGCGCCGCCGTTCGGGTTCACCTTGTCCATCGGGATGCCCAGCTCGCGGATGCAGTGCAGCGCCTGCGCCGCGAAGGCCTCGTTGAGCTCGAAGACGTCGATGTCCTCGACCTTGAGGTTGTTCTTCGCCAGCAGCTTCTTCACCGCCGGCACCGGGCCCACGCCCATGATCTCCGGAGGCACGCCGGCCACCTGGTAGTCCAGGAAGTAGCCGAGCGGCTTCACGCCCAGCTGCTGGGCCTTCTCCTCGCTCATCACCACCGCGGCCGCCGCGCCATCCGTCAGCGGCGAGGCGTTACCCGCCGTCACCACGCCCTTCTGGTTGAAGGCCGGACGCAGCTTGGCCAGGCCCTCCAGCGTGGTGTCCGGACGCAGGATGGTGTCCACGGACACCGTCACCTGCTGCGCCTTGCCCTCCTCGTCATAGACGGTGGTGGTCACCGGGAAGATCTCGTCCTTGAACTTCCCCTGCTCGCGCGCGGTGGCGGCGCGGCGCTGGCTCTCGTAGGCGAACTTGTCCGCGTCCTCGCGCGACACGCTGTAGCGCGAGGCGATGTTCTCCGCGGTGGCGCCCATGGAGGTGTACACCTCGGGGAACTTCTCCATGATCTCCGGGTTGGCGCTCACCTTGTTGCCACCCATGGGGACCATGGTCATGGACTCGGTGCCACCGGCCACGGCGACCTGGATCATCCCCGCCTTGATGGCCTGCGCCGCCTGGGCGATGGACTGCGTGCCCGACGAGCAGAAGCGGTTGATGGTCATCCCCGGCACGGTGTCCGGCAGCCCCGCCAGCAGGGCGGCGTTGCGCGCGACGTTCATCCCCTGCTCCGCCTCCGGCATGGCGCAGCCGAGAATCACGTCCTCGACCTCGTCGGGCTTCAGGCCGGGGACGCGCGCGACGGCCTCCTTGATGGCGAGGGCCGCGAGCGTGTCGGGCCGGGTGTCCTTGAACTCTCCCTTGTGCGCGCGGGTGAACGGGGTGCGCACCGCGCTGGCAATCACGACTCGACCGGGCATCTGTCTGTCTCCTCGCCCGGGGAGCAACCCCGGGCTTCAAAATCTCGAATCACTGGATGTCTTGGGAACAAACCGTAACGCCGCCGCCTCAGTTGCGCAGGGGCTTGCCCTTCTCGAGCATGTGCATGAGCCGGTCCTGGGTCTTCTCCTCGCCGCACAGGCTGAGGAACGCCTCCAGCTCCAGCTCCAGCAGCCGCTCCTCGGGGAGGAGCACGGAGGGGCTGGTGTCGCCGCCGGTGAGCACGCGCGCCAGCTTCTGGGCGATCTTCCGGTCGTGCGCGGACACCTGTCCGTTGAGCTCCATGTCGTAGAGCATCATGTCGATGGTGGCGAAGCCGCTGGGCCCGGGCAGGCGGAAGCGCGTGGGGCGCGGCGCGCGGAAGCCCGCGTTGGCCATGCCCAGCACCCGCTGCTTGGCGTCCGACAGCAGGAAGTCGCGGTTGGCGCTGATGCCGTCGTTGGCGTTGAGGAAGCCCAGCTCGCGCGCCTCCTCGGCGCTGGTGGCCACCTTCGCGGTGCCAATCGACAGGAACACCTTCTTGATGAAGGGGAACGCGTCGAAGTCCTTGTCCGCCGAGTACGCGCCGTACACGTTGCGCAACAGCTGCATGGTGCCGCCGCCGCCGGGGATGAGGCCCACGCCCACCTCGACCAGGCCCATGTACAGCTCGGCCGAGGCCTGGATGGCGTTGCCGCCCATGGCCGTCTCGGCGCCGCCGCCCAGCGTGAGGTTGAAGGGCGCCGTCACCACCGGCACCGGGCTGTAGCGCATGCGCTGGTTGGCCGCCTGGAAGCCCGAGGCCATCTTGCGGATGGTGTCGAACTCGCCGTTCTTCGCGCCCCACAGCAGCGCCATGATGTTGGCGCCCGCCGAGAAGTTCGCCCCATCGTTGCCGATGACCAGGCCGCGGAAGTTCTTCTCCGTCTCGTCCAGGGCCGTGTTCATCATGGCGATGATGTTGTCGTCGATGGAGTTCATCTTCGAGTGGAACTCCAGCAGCGTCACCCCATCGCCCATGTCCCAGAGCGTGGCGCTGTCATTGCCGGTGATCTTCTTGTTGCCGCGCTTGAGGTACTCCACGCGCGAGGTGCGGGCGTTCTCCGGCACCACCTTCACGGACTTGCTGGGGATGTCCCAGTAGGTGTCCTTGCCGTTCTCCACGCCGTAGAAGGACGTGCGGCCGGCGGCGAGCATCTGCTCCACCCAGGCGGCGGGCTTGAGGCCCAGCTCCTTCATCCGCTCCACGCCCTTCTTCACGCCGTAGGCATCCCAGGTCTCGAAGGGCCCCAGGTCCCAGGCGAAGCCCCAGCGCATGGCGCGGTCCACGTTCACCACGTCGTCGGCGATCTCCGGAATCCGGCGGCTGGCGTAGGCGAGCACGTCGAGCGTAATCCCCTCGGCGAACTTCGCGGCCTTGTCCTGGCCGTTCATCACCGTGACGACGCGCTCGCGCACGTCCTCCACTTCCCTGGCGGCGCCCAGCGACTCGTAGCGCACCTTGGCCTGCGGCCGGTACTCGAGCGTCTTCAAGTCCAGCGCGAGGATGTCCTTGCCCCCGGCGCTCTTGTCCTTCTTGTAGAAGCCGCCGCCGGTCTTGTCGCCCAGCATCCCCTTGGCCACCATCTTCTGGAGGAACTCGGGGGCGGCGAAGACTTCACGCTCCTCGTCCTGGGTGAGCGTGTCGTAGCAGTTCCTGGCCACGTGGGAGAACGTGTCCAGGCCGACGATGTCCGCGGTGCGGAACACGGCGGACTTGGGGCGGCCCATGGCGGGGCCGAAGATCTTGTCCACCTCCTCGATGGACAGCTCCGCCTTCTGCATCTCCGAGATGGTGCGCATCATCCCGTAGGTGCCCACGCGGTTGGCGATGAAGTTGGTGGTGTCCTTGCCGTAGACGATGCCCTTGCCGAGCACCTCCTCGCCAAAGCGGTGGACGCTCTTCACCACCTCGGGGTCCGTCTCCGGGCCGGCCACCAGCTCCAAGAGCTTCATGTAGCGCACGGGGTTGAAGAAGTGCGTGACGAGGAAGTGCTTGCGGAACTCGGCGCCGCGGCCCTCCAGCATGCCCTTGATGGACAGGCCCGAGGTGTTGGAGCTGACGATGGCGTCCTTGCGCGCGTGCTGCTCCACCTTGGCGAACAGGGCCTGCTTGACGCCCATGTCCTCCTTCACCACTTCAATCACCCAGTCGCACTCGGCCAGCCGGCCCAGGTCGTCCTCGAAGTTGCCCACCTCGATGCCGGTGAACACCTGCTCGGACACGATGGGGCTGGGCTTCTGCTTGCGCATGTTGGCCAGCGCCCCGAGGGCGAACTTGTTGCGGAAGGCCTTGGAGGCCGTGTCCTCGCCGGACGCCGCCTTGGGCGGCACGATGTCCAGGAGGAGCGCACGCACGCCCGAGTTGGCGAGGTGCGCGGCGATACCGCTGCCCATCACGCCGGCGCCCAGAACTGCCACTTTGCGGATCCGCGTCGTCATCGAAAGAGGCTCCCGATCTGAAAAAGGATGGCACCAGACATTGCGCCGGTTGATTCAAAAGTCAACCGGCTCTTGCGGGCCCCCGTCCACCGGTGAAGGGCTAAGGTGCGTGCCCCCATGGCCCGACTGGATCCCCACTCGTACAACGACGACACCCAACCCGAAACCGAGACCCTCACCTGGAAGGCACGTGTGGACTTCCGCACGCGCCGACTGCACGCCGAGGCGACACTCGCGCTCAAGGAGGCCAGCGCCGGACCCCTGGACCTCGACACGCGGGACTTGGAAATCCGCTCGGTGGTGGACGCCGAGGGCAAGCCCCTGCCCTTCCTCGTGTCCCCGCCCGAGCCCATCCTCGGCGCGCGCCTGCGGGTGGAGCTGCGCCCGGGCACGAAGCAGCTCACCGTCCGCTACCGGACGTCCCCCCAGGCGAGCGCCCTCCAGTGGCTGACGCCGGCGCAGACGGCGGGTGGGCAGTACCCGTACCTCTTCAGCCAGTGCCAGGCCATCCACGCACGATCGGTGGTACCGCTCCAGGACACGCCGCGAATCCGCATCCGCTACAAGGCGGAGCTCACCGTGCCCAAGGAGCTCAAGGCGGTGATGGCCGCGGGCTTCACCGGCCGCGAGGAGCAGGGCGTGGAGGCGATTGAGCGCTACGAGATGCCGCAGCCGATTCCGCCCTACCTGCTGGCCTTCGCGGTGGGGCGGCTGGCGGCCAAGGAGCTGGGGCCGCGCTCGCGCGTGTGGGCCGAGCCCGAGGTGCTGGAGGCCGCCGCCGAGGAGTTCGAGGACGTGGACGCCATGCTGCGCGCGGCGGAGGAGCTCTTCGGCGCGTATGACTGGGAGCGGTTCGACCTGCTGACGATGCCGCCCTCGTTCCCGTACGGAGGCATGGAGAACCCGCGGCTCACGTTCCTCACGCCGTCGCTGCTGGCCGGGGACAAGAGCCTGGTGAGCGTGGTGGCGCACGAGCTGGCGCACTCGTGGACGGGCAACCTGGTGACGAACGCGTCGGCCGAGCACTTCTGGCTGAACGAGGGCTTCACCGTGTTCGCCGAGCGGCGCATCCTCGAGGTGCTCTACGGCACGGAGGTGGCCACGCTGCACTCGGCGCTGGGGCGGCGCGCGCTCGAGGACGCCGTGCAGCACTTCAAGAGCCATCCCCAGCTCACCCACCTGCGCACGCAGCTGACGGGAGTGGATCCGGACGAGGCCTTCTCCCAGGTGCCGTACGAGAAGGGCTACCTCTTCCTGCGCGCGCTGGAGGACGCGGTGGGCCGCTCGGCCTTCGATGTCTTCCTCAAGCGCTACATCGAGTCGCACCGCTTCCAGGCGCTGACGACGGAGCAGTTCACGGCCTTCGTGGACAAGCACCTGCCGGGAGCGCTGACGAAGGTGGACGCGGAGGCGTACCTGGGCAAGCCGGGCATTCCGCAGGGAGCGCCGGTGCCGCGCTCGGCGCGGCTGGAGCAGATGGCGCGCATGAAGGGCAAGGTGCCCACGGCCGGGGACGTGAAGGATTGGACCCCGGCCGAGTGGCAGCTCTACATCGAGGGGCTGAAGCAGGGGACGTCGCGCGACACGTTCCGGATGCTGGACGAGAGCTTCCACCTGACCAAGAGCCACAACTCGGAGGTGTTGGTGTCGTGGCTGTCGGCGGCGCTGCGGGCGGGCTGGGAGCCGGCGCTGGGCCGCACCGAGGCCTTCCTGGGCGAGGTGGGGCGCATGAAGTACCTCAAGCCGCTCTACGGGGCGCTGGCGGCGACGCCGGAGGGCAAGGTGCTCGCGCGAAGCCTCTTCAACCGCTACGCCGAGCGCTACCACCCCATCGCCCAGGCCGCGGTCGAGTCCATCCTCAACCGCGCGTAGGGCCGTAGGTCCCGGGGGCGGCGGTGCGGAAGTCCCGCCGCTCCCATCACAAAGACAGACGTTGTTGTCTTCGTTGTCGGGAACATCTCCGTCAGGGAACCTCGGAGCCCAGGGCCGCGCACCAGAGCGCGAACCAGTCCTGAGCGTGCTCATGCCCCCTACCTTGGAGGCCCCACCTTCCGCGCTCGCTCCCGGACTGCCACCGCGAGCCGGGCCGCAAAAAAAATGAACGGGCCCGTATCCTTCGGCGGCCCGCCGTCGTTTCTCCATTATGAGCACCCAGAACCGCCCTCCCTCGACCGAGCTCGCGCAGACCGTCCGGACATCGTGGAGTCACTTCCTCGACACCTACGAGCCCCTGCGTCCCGAGCTCTACCGCTATTGCCGCTACCTGACCCGCAGCCCCTGGGACGCGGAGGAACTCGTCCAGGACACCCTGGCACGGGCCTTCGTCACGCTCGGCCGCACGGGGAGCGCTCCGCCCAACCCCCGAGCATGGCTGTTGCGCGTCGCGTCGAACTCCTGGCTCGACCGGACGCGGCGGCTGCGTGAGGAGCCAGGCGCCGTGCCGGAGACCGCCTCGGCCCAGGAGCCTCGCGCCGCTCGCGAGGCCGCGGGCACGCTACTCGTCCGGTTGTCGCCCCAGGAGCGCGCGGCGGTCGTGCTGAAGGACGTCTTCGAATTGACGCTCGAGGAAGTCGCCGAAGCGCTTTCGACCAGCGTGGGAGCAATCAAGGCCGCGCTCCACCGCGGACGCGCCAGGATGCTCGAACCCGAGCCCGAGCAGACCGAGCGGCGCACGCCAGCGGCGGGGGTGCTCGATGCGTTCCGCGATGCCTTCAACGCTCGCGACCTCGAGCGCCTCACCGCATTGCTCCTCGACAACGCGTCCATTGAGGTCGTCGGGATCACCACGGAGTACGTCCACGACGCGGCCCGGAGCAACGTGTTCCACGGCATGATGTACGGAAGCGAGAGGATGGCCCAAGCCGATACGCGCGGCGGCATGGAAGCGCGCTTCATACAGGGCGTCCTGCCCACACCGCCCCGCTGCGAGCGGCGGGTCCTCCGTGGCGAGCCGCTCCTTCTTCTCTGGTATGCACACTCGGACGGGGAAGCGGTCCGCGCCATCAATCGCATCGAGACCGGCGATTCCAGAGTGTCGCGCGTCCAGAACTACTTCTTCACCCCCGACCTCATCGCGGACGTCTGCCGCGAGCTCGAGGTCCCGTACCGCGTCAATGGCTATCGCTCCTGCTTGTCCAGCGGCGAAGGCTGAACGAAAGCGAGTCCTCGCACATGTCCCTGGAGCTCTACTTCCATCCCCTCTCGTCCTTCTGCTGGAAGGTCCTCATCGCCCTCTACGAGAACGAAACGCCCTTCGAACCGCAACTCGTCGACCTCTCCAACGAGGCGTCCAGCGCGGCCTTCAAGAAGGTCTGGCCCATCGGCAAGTTCCCCGTACTGCGCGACACCGCGAACCATCACACCATCCCCGAGTCGAGCATCATCATCGAGTACCTGGCCTTGCACTACCCGGGCAAGACACGGCTCGTGCCCGAGGATCCGGACCTGGCATGGCAGATGCGCCTGCGCGACCGCTTCTATGACCTGCACGTGCACACGCCCATGCAGAAGATCGTCACCGACGCGCTACGTCCGTCGGGAAGAAATGACCCGCTTGGAGTGGAACAGGCCCAGGCGCAGTTGCGGACCGCGTACGACCTCATCGACCAGGAGATGAGGACGAAGACCTGGACGATGGGTGAGTCCTTCACCATGGCGGACTGCGCCGCCGCTCCGGCGCTGTACTACGCGAACCGGGTCCTGCCTTTCGGGGACACGCACAAGGACGCGGCGGCGTACCTGGACCGCCTGCTCCGGCGCCCGTCCTTCGCCCGGGTGTTCGAGGAAGCACAGCCGTATCTGGCGCTCTTCCCGAAGTAGAACGGTTCTGGCTCCGCCCGAGCCAGGGAATGCTATAGGCCGGGCCGTATTCCCCGACCCATTCTCATGCACATCTCCCCTGCTTCGGATCGTTCCGTGCGGACCGGCTCGTTCATGCGTCCGCCTCTCTGTCCCACCCTCTTCCTGACCCTGGCGCTGGTGGCTCTCACTGGCTGCCAGGAATCACCATCCTCCGCGCCACGCTACCGGGCCGCCATCCGCCGCACCGCGTACGGCATTCCCCATATCTCCGCCCCCGACCTGGGCAGCGCCGGCTTCGGACAGGGCCATGCCTTTGCCCAGGACCATGCCTGCACCCTGGCGGATCAGATCATCAAGGTCCGCGGCGAGCGCGCCCGCTTCTTCGGAGCGGGTGCCGGGGACGCCAACGTCTCCAGCGACTTCGCCTACCACTCCCTGGACCTGCTCGAGCGCGGCCGGGCCGGCCTCGAGGCGCAACCCGCGGACTCGCGCCAGTTCCTCCAGGGCTTCACCGACGGCTACAACCACTTCCTGGAGAGCCCCGGGGCCACGCGCCTGCCCTGCGCCGGAAAGCCCTGGCTGCGCCCCATCGCCGCGGAAGAGCTGCTGGCCTACATCATCAACATCACGCTGACGGCCAGTGGCTACCAACTCACCAACGCCATCGCCGCGGCGCAGCCGCCCGCGCAGGGCGTGCAATCCGTGCCGCCCCCGCTGCCGCCGCGTGAGGCCAGCCTCGCCAGCAACGGCTGGGCCCTGGGCGCCGAGCGCTCGGCCAACGGACACGGCATGGTGCTCGCCAACCCGCACTTCCCCTGGGAGGGCGAGCTGCGGCTGTGGGAGAGCCATCTCACCGTGCCCGGCAAGCTCGACGTCTACGGCGTCTCCCTGCTCGGCGTGCCCGGTGTCCTCATCGGCTTCAACAAGGACGTGGCCTGGACGCATACCTTCTCGTCCGGCTCGCGCTTCACCGCCTATCTGCTGAAGCTCGTCCCCGGCAATCCCACCCGCTATCTCTACGAGGGCCAGGAGCGGCAGATGACGGCCCGGACCTTCACCGTCCAGGTCATGCAGCCCGATGGCTCGCTCAAGGACGTCTCCCGCACGCTCTACAGCACCCACCATGGCCCCCTGCTGGCCCTGCCCGGCCTGGGGTGGACCAACTCCATCGCCGTCAGCTATCGGGACGCCAACCTCGACAACACCGCCTTCCTCACCCAATTCCTGGGCATGGGACGGGCCACCAGCCTCCAGCAGTTCCAGGAAGTCTTCGCCAACGTGCAAGGCATTCCGTGGGTGAACACCATGGCCACGGATCGCGACGGGAATGTCTGGTACGCCGATGCCTCGTCCACGCCCAACCTCAGTGCCGAGGCACTCTCGAAGTGGCAGCAGGCGGCCTCCACGCCCGGCACGCCGCAGGCCGCGCTGCGGGCCCTGGGCTTCGTGCTGCTCGACGGGAGCAGCGCCGTCGACGAGTGGGGGGAGGAGCCCGGAGCGCGCAGCCCGGGGCTCGTTCCCTTCGCGAAGATGCCGCAGCGCTCGCGCCGCGACTTCGTCTTCAATTCCAATGACAGCTATTGGCTGGCCAACCCCGCCGAGCCCCTGGAAGGTTTCTCGCCCCTGCACGGCTTCGAGCGCGTGCCCCAGACGCCCCGCACCCGCATGAACCTCGTCGCGCTCACCGAGGTGCGCGAGGGCGGCGCCTCCGGCCCCGACGGCCGCTTCACCCTCGAGGAGCTGCAGGACACCGTGTTCAGCAACCGGAGCGTCATGGCCGAGCTGCTGCGCGCGCAGGTGGTGCAGCGCTGCCAGGCCAACCCCACGGGCAGCGCCCGGAGCCGCGCCGTGGACCTCACCCAGGCCTGTGCCGTGCTGGCGGCGTGGGATGGCCGCTATGACGCGGGCAGCGTGGGCGCTCCCCTCTGGCGCGAGCTGATGGGCGTCTATGGCGCCCCGGCCCTTCAGAACGCGGGCACCCTCTTCGCCACGGCCTTCTCGCCCTCGCAGCCCAAGGAGACGCCGAACACGCTCGTGCCGGCTCCCGCGTCGGGGGCGGACCCGCTCCTGAACAATCTGGCCGAGGCCGTGCTGCGCCTGGGAGATGCCAACATCGCGGTGGATGCGCCGCTGGGCCAGACGCAGTTCTCTCCGCGAGGTGGCACGCGCACGCCCCTCCACGGGGGCCTCGCCGTGGATGGCACGATGAACGTCGTCAGCTACCGCATCCTGAAGTCCACGCTGGACGAGTCGACGCCGCGCGGCCCCATCCTCGATTCCCAGACGGGCCTCACTCCCGACGGCTACGTCGTCAACTACGGGACGAGCTTCCTCATGGCCATGCGCTACACCGACAGCGGCGTGGAGGCCCGGGCCCTGCTCACCTACGGCGAGTCCGAGGACCCCACCTCGTCCCACTTCAACGACCAGCTCCAGCTCTTCTCCCAGAAGCAGTGGCGGCCCATCCTCTTCTCGCCACAGGAGCTCGCTGGCACCCCGACCGAGACAACCACCGTCTCCGGGGATTGAGCCATTCCGGGCCGGCTGTGTCTCTTACACCGGCCCGGTACACCGCCCCGCGGGCAGAGGTGCCCCTTGCTCTCCGGGGCGACACACCCCATCTTCTTGGGAATCGACAGAGGGCGCGTGGAGACACACCTCGAGGGGACTTCACGAGCCCCTCGCATGAGCCGGCGCACTTGAGCGCACATGCCTCGCCTGCACCTCCACGCCAAGCTGCTGCTTGCCTTCATCGTCGTCCTGCTGCCGGTGCTGGGCATGCTCTGCGTGGACTTCCTGTCGGAGCTGCGCAGGACACGCGAGAACATCCTCGACACCCAATTCCTCACGGCCCAGGCCGTCGCCATGCAGGTATCCGAGACGTTCGATACCGCCCTCGGCTTCGCCTGGGCCGTGTCCAGGGATCCGCTGTTACAGACCCTGGATCCCCAGGTATTGGATTCCCACCTCAAGTCGTTGGTCGAGCGCAGCCCCCTGTACGACTCGGTGGCCGTCTTCGACACCACCGGCCTCAACCGTGGCTGGAGCAACCCCACCACCCCGGACGAGCCCCGCGTCTTCATTGGCGACCGGCCCTACTTCCAGCAGGTGCTGGCCACCGACGCCCCCGTCATCTCCGATGTCCTCGAGCTGCGCCGGCCCATCCGCACCGGACTGCTCGTCAGCATGCCCGTGCACGGCCGCGATGGCCGGCTCATCGGGGTCTTCAACGTGGTCATGCGGACGGACCTGCTGGAGCAACGTTACGTCGGCTCGCGGCTACAGCCGGGACAGGCCCTGCTGATGGCCGACCGCAACGGACGGCTGGCCTTCCACACCGGCAATCCCGAGCTCTCGTTCGAGCAGAGCAACGCCTTCGCGCACTTCGAGCCCCTCCGGGCGGCGCTGACCGGGACGCCCTCGCGGCTCGCCCATTTCACCCACCCGCTCCTGGGCGACGAGCGCCTGGGCGCCTTCGTCCCCGTCCCCCACTACTCCTGGGCGGTGGGCGTGACGGTGCCGCGGCAGATCGCCATGGCGCCGCTCTACGAGCGGATGCGCGCCCGGTTCGCGGCCGTCGCGGGCATCCTGCTGCTCAACACCCTGCTGGCCATCCTGCTGGCCCGCTATTACGCCCGCCCGGTGCGCCAGCTCCAGTCCGCCGCCCAGGCGCTGGGGCGCGGAGAGATGGAGCGGCGCGTCCACATCGCCACCGGGGATGAGTTGGAGGAGCTCGGCGACGCCTTCAACGAGATGGCGGCGCAGATCTCCCAGCGCCAGGCCGAGGTGGATGCCCTGCGCGCCCAGGCCGAGCACCAGGCGCAACACCTCGCGGCCATCATCGCCAGCGTGCCGGATGCCATCCTCCTGGCCAGCCCGGATGGCCGGCTCGCCGATGCCAACCCCGCGGGGCTGCGGCTGCTCGGCTTCAAGGACCGCTCGGAGCTGGGCGGGCCGGTGTTCGAGCACCTCCACCGCTACGATCTGCGGCACGCGGATGGACGCCCGATGGCGCCCGAGGAGCAGCCCATGCGCCGCGCCCTGGCCGGAGAGACCTTCACCGACGTGGAGCTGCGGCTGCGCGGCCGCAATGGCCAGGAGCGCCTCTTCAGCGTCCACGGCACTCCGGTGCGGAATGCGTCCGGGCGGATCATCCTCGGAGAGGTGGTGGTCCGCGACATCACCCGGCGGCGGCGGGAGGAGGAGGAGCTGGCGCGGCTGCTCCAACGGGAGCTGGCGCTGGCGCGCATCGGCCAGGCGCTCGTCACCGAGATGGAGCTGGAGCACATCGCCCGCGTGGTCATCGAGCAGGGCCTGAAGACCGTGGGCGCCGACAGCATCGCGCTCTGGCTGGCGGAGCCGGAGTACGAGAAGCTCACCCTGCTCGCCTCCCACGGGCTGACGGAGGAGGAGGAGGAGGGCCTGCGCCACCTCGCGTTCGACACGCCCGTGCTCTCCGCGCGCGCCGCCCGGGAGGAGCGCATCCAGGTCATCGAGGACGTGCGGAAGGCCAAGGTGGCCCCGGGCACCGAGCCGCTCCTGTGGGAAGGAGAGTTCCGCGGCCAGGTGGCGGTGCCCCTGCACTCACGCGAGCGCCTGGTGGGGGTGATGGCCTACTTCACGCGCGCGCCCCGTCCCGTCTCCTCGCGAGAGCTGGAGTTCCACGCCATGGTGGGCCGGCTGTTCGCGGTGGCCATCGAGAAGGCCCGCCTCTTCCAGCAGGTGCGCACGGCGCTGCGGCTGCGCGAGGAGTTCATGTCCGCGGCGGCCCACGAGCTGAAGACGCCGGTGACCACCATCCAGACCTGGGCCGAGCTGCTGCTCACCCTGGAGAAGCCCACGCCGCGCCAGCACAAGGGGCTCAGCACCATCGCCCGCAACACGCGGAGGATCGCCCGGCTGGTGGAGCACCTGTTCGCGTCCGTGCGGATGGTCCCCGGCCCCGTGAAGCTGGAGCGCCAGCGCTTCGATCTCCACACCCTGGTGAGCGAGCAGGTGGAGAAGCTCGCGCGCACCACGGAGAACCCGCTGCGCTTCGAGGGGTCCGGCCCACTCTTCATCTACGCCGAGCGCCCGCTCGTGGGCGAGGTGGTGGCCCACCTGGTGGAGAACGCCCTGCGCTACTCACCCCCGGGCGCGCCCGTGGAGCTGCGGGTGTGGCTCAGGGATGGCGAGGCCGTGGTCTCGGTGCATGACCTGGGGCCGGGGATTCCGCCAGAGCGCCAGCTCCACGTCTTCGAGCCCTTCTACGAGCCGTTGCCTCCGGGCGCGCCGGGTTACACGGGGGTGGTGGAGCTGGGGCTGCACCTGAGCCGGCAGATCGTCGAGGCGCACGGCGGCCACATCTGGCTGGAGAGTCACCCGCCCCAGGGCTCGACGTTCTCCTTCAGCCTCCCGCTGGAGCACGCCCGGGCCGAGGACGACGCCCCGCTATACGGGCGGAACGGGCCACCCTCTACGCAGTGAGGGTATTCGCGGGCGAGACACGCCCGAGCAGCTCAGCGCGACGTGGTGGATGGCGGGAAGCAGCGGCGAGGTCATTCGGGTTCCCGAGGCTCCGCATGATACTGAAGCGGCGGGATGGACATACTCCTCACCGCTCTCGTGGCGTTCGTGTTCGGGTTCATCGGCTCCATGCCGCTGGCGGGCCCGATCGCGTTGCTGGTGTTCTCCACGAGTGTGCGCAAGCACCACGGTGAGGCCCTTCGCATCGGCCTGGGGGCCGCGCTCGCGGTGGCGCTCTACGCGGCGGTGGCCTTCTGGGGGTTCTCGACCTTCCTGGCGAAGCACCCCGTCATCCTCCCCGTGTCGCACGCCTTGAGCGCGCTGGTGTTGACGGTGCTCGGGGTGCACTTCGCCCGGTGGAGGCCCAGGGAGTCGGAGCAGCCCGGCCGGGAGCGGCACGGCAGGGGCCTGCTGCTCGGCTTCACCCTCACCGCGCTCAATCCCACCCTGCTGGCGACCTGGACGACAGCGGTGGCGTTCCTCTACTCGCGGCAGCTCGTGGCCTTCTCCGGGCTGCTCGCGCTGCCGTTCAGTGCCGCCGCTGGCGCGGGCGTGGCCTGCTGGCAGATGGTGTTCGTGGGACTGCTCCGGCGCTACGAGAGCCGCTTCCCACGTCACGTGTTGACCTGGGTGGTGCGGAGCATGGGGTTGGTGCTGCTCGCGGGAGGCGTCCTCGCCGGGATCGATTTCGTCCGGGAGGGGCTCGGAGGCGTGCGCGGCGGGTGAGAGCGTTACTGGGCTTGCCCCGGTTACGTGGACAGTAGGGTTATGCTGCCAACTTCTGCGGTAAGGCCGCAAGCTCAAAATCCACCGGACTGACGTAGCCCAGCGACGAGTGCCGCCGCTGGCGGTTGTAGAAGACCTCGATGTACTCGAAGAGCGCCGTGCAAGCCTGCTCGTGCGTGGCGAAGTCGGCGTCGTGGACGAGCTCCATCTTCAGGCTGCTGAAGAAGCTCTCGGCCACGGCGTTGTCCCAGCAGTTGCCCTTGCGCGACATGCTGCATTGGATGCCCCGAGCGGCCAGTGCCTTCTGGTAGTCCTCGCTGGCGTACTGACTGCCCCGGTCCGAGTGGTGCAACAGTCCCCGCGCTGGCTGTCGGCCCTTGAGGGCCATGTCGAGCGCGTTGAGCACCAGGTGCCGGTCGATGTGCTCGCTCATCGCCCAGCCGACAATCATGCGCGAGAAGAGGTCCATGACGACGGCCAGGTACAACCAGCCCTGCCTCGTCCAGACGTAGGTAATGTCCGTGGCCCAGGAGCTGTTGGGCTGACCGGGGGAGAAGTCGCGCTCGAGGAGGTTGGGAGCCACGGGCTGAGCGTGGCGTGAATCCGTCGTCTGCACGAAGCGGCGCTTCTTGCGAGCAGCCAGGCCCTGTTGGCCCATGAGGCGGGCCACGCGCTTGCGACTCACCCGGCGGCCCCGGGCGCACAGCTCGGCATGCACACGCGGGCTGCCGTACCTGCCGCGGCTCTCCTGGTGCACTGTCACCACCTCTTCGGCCAGGGCCCGGTCCGCCTTGTCCCGCTCGGACTCCGGGCGCTGCTTCCAGGCGTAGTAGCCCGAGCGAGACACGCCCAACTGCTGGCACATGAAGTCGATGGGGAAACAGGCCCTCTGCGCACCGCAGCACTCAAACCTCACCTCGAGGTCTCCTTCGCGAAGAAGGCCGCCGCTTTTTTTAGGAAGTCGCGCTCCATCTCCAGATGGCGTACCTCCTTGCGCAGCCGTACCAACTCCTCCCGCTCGACCGTGGTGAGCGCGTCTGCCGACTCCTTGCCCTTGCCTCCGTCAGCCTCGCGCACCCAGTTGCGCAGGGCCGACTCGGTCAAGTCCAAGTCCTTGGCCACCTGGGGCAGGCTCTTGCTGCCCTCGCGCACCAGCCGGACCGCCTCGGCCCTGAACTCCGGGGTGAAACTCCGCCTCTTGCTTCTCTCCATGAACACTACCTCCCGTGTAGCCGACTTATGAGGTGTGTTCACAAAATCGGGGCAGGCTCAGGCCGGGTTGTCCAGGTCGAGCGGCGTGCCCGTGAGCCCGAGGCGCACGACCTCCGTTCTACAACGGCATGCGGTCCTTCGCTCCTCCGAGCAACTCGAACGCGGCGTCCCACGTCTGGGAATCGGATTCAGCGCGTGGCGGCAGACGGTAGTGGGCGGGTCGACCGTCCTCGTCCGGGGCCTTCGGATCGGCGCCCGCGTCGAGAAGCAGCTTGATCATCGGAAGGTCCAGCCGGCGTGCCGCGTGCCCGAGCGCGGTGTATCCGGTCAGCCCTCCCCAGTCGTTGATCGTCCGAGTCGCCCCCGCGCCCAGGAGGAGCGAGGCCATGTCCAGATTGCCAACCTCCGCAGACGTCCGCAGCGGCGTGATGCCGTCGCGGCTGCACACGTTGGGATCGGCCCCCTCCTTCACGAGCGCTTCGACTGCCGCCAATTCGTCTTCACAGGCCGCTACCAACAAGGGGGTCCTGTCCCGCTCGGCATCCCACGCGTTGACGTCCGCGCCGTGCTCAAGGAGCGCCAGGAGCACGTCGAGTTCGCCCCCATCGGAGAGTTCGTAAATGGCCACTTGCAGCGGACGCAACCCCGGCGGCTCCGGCTGCGGCTCGTTCGGATCGGCCCCCGCAGCCAGCAGCGCCTTGACCCGGGACGTATCGTGCTGCTCGATCGCTGTGAAGAGTTCTTTCGACATGACTTACAATTCCGACATTGGATGACCCGGGGCGCAATTCTTCGCTTCAAGAGCCTTGATATCCGCAAGGCCATCTTCGAGTTGGGTCATCGCTGTGTTGTGGCCCGGATCGGGCTTGCCTCCAAAGCATTTTTTCTGAATCTCCCACCGCTTCTCCAAAACTTTCTTCACGGCGTCAAGACGCAGCCGGATCCTGGAGCACGGCACCTTGTCCAGCTTCTTTTTGTTCTTCGTGTTGGGCACCTTCGGATTGTAGCGAGGGATTTCGTTGGTGAGCTGATCCTTCTCCGCTTCAAGCTTGTCGAGCAGGCTGTTCTTGCAGGTCTGGTTCGGGTAACGCGGAATCCGGTCATACTCCTCCACACTGGTGTAGGGCTTGCCCGTCGCCGGATTGGTCTCAGTCCGCCAAGAGGTGGGAACCTTGACCGCCGCAACCGGATCCGAATCAAAGTCCGGCACGACCTCCTCTGCTTCCTGACGCTCAAACTCCTCCATGAGCCGCCGTGACTCCTCCGCTACGTCCAGCAGTCGCGCCTCGTACTCCCGCTGAGCGTCGACCCACTCCGGGCGACGGTCGATGTCCGACCCGGCGGTGCTGGAGGGGTAGAGCAGGACGAGGCCCACGAGCAACGGGCCCACCCGGGGGAGGAATTCAGCCAACGTCCTGGCGCGGCCCGCCTGCGCGACGCCCTCCGCCCCCCTCACCACCTTGGCGGCGTGCCCGCTCGCTTTCGCGGCGCGCGAGAAGCGCTCAAAGGCCCGTTCCGCTGCGGTGAGCTTGCGGTCCAACTGTTTCCACTGACGCGGCTCGATGTCTTGGCGTGCCCGAGATAGCAGTGCCCTGGCCTTGTCCAGGTCCGGCTTTCCAATCCACGACCGTTCCGGTGTCGGCTCCATCGGCGCGGAAACGAACCGGATGCGCGGGCCCGAGGTGGGAGCCGACGCGAAGGCATGGGGCCGTGGCATCGACTGCGGGGCGGGCGCGCTCGCGCAGGCTGAGGCCAACAGCAGAAGTACAAGGCAGGCTCGGAAACGCATGAGGTCCTCAATTCGAGATAGGACCTGGGTGGTCCTAGGCGCGCGATGGCGGCTTCCAGCAGTCCTACAACGCGCAGGTGGCAGTGGATGCGGACACGCAACTGATAGTGGCGCAGGAGGTGGGGCAGAGCGCCAGTGATGCACGTCAGCTCGAGCCGATGGTGGAGCAGGTGCAGGCCAACACGGGACTGCTGCCCGAGCAGATGAGCGCGGACGCGGGCTACCTGTGCCAGGAGGACATTGAGAAGGTGGAGGCCAAGGGCGTGGAGTGCTTTATCGCCACGGGTCGCTCCAAGCACGGAGAGGAGGCCACGAGGGCGCCGCGCGGGCGCCCGCCAAAGGGCCTGAGCTTCAAGGAGCGGATGAAGCGTAAGCTGCTGACGAAGCGAGGCCGAGCGGCCTATGCCAGACGCAAGGTGACGGCCGAGCCCGTGATTGGCCAGGTGAAGAACGGGACGCTGCCGCGCTTCTCGCTGCGGGGCCTGCCCAAGGTACGCGGAGAATTCTCCCTGGCGTGTGCAGTGCACAACCTCAAGAAGCTGTGGCGTCAGGGCTTGGAACTGCCTGCCCTGGTAGCGCAGCCCGCCTGACGGGCGGCGGGACTCCGCACCCCGCACGCCAACGCAGACAGGCACCCACTCGGTCTGCCCTCTTTGCTGGCGCGCCATATGGCGCCTGCTACGCGCCTCCGCACTCCTGGCCGATTCTCCGACAAGCTCCTAGACTCGTTCCGGTTGAGCCCTCGTAGCCGATAGAGCCGATGCCCCTTGCCGCAGCAGCCCCGGCACAGGACTCCGCCAGCGGGAGCGAGCTGCACGTTCAAGGACGGCCCCAGCAACGGTGAGCCACACTGCCCTGGAGGGCCTAACGGCGGGAGGTGGGCAGCCCCCGCCATGTTGCACGTATGTCGCAGGAGCGTGCGGAATGGACCGGAACGAGGCGGGACAGGAGGGGACGCGGCGGGATATCGACTCCCAAGCATTCCGGGCGGTTACGAGGTAAGGGCGCGATTCTGCTGGGAGTTTCGCACCGCCTGGCGCGGCTTCGATTCCCGCCGCTTCCACTAGAAGTTACCCGCCGCTCTGAGCCGAGCCTACTCCCAACGAGGAGGCGCGACCCTCGCGGCAGCCTCAGGCGGCGGGCTCGCCTCTCGCGGCTTCGGCTCCGCCCCCGCTCGGGGGAGCCGTCCGGCGGGCCGGGTGGCGGAACATGGCGACCGCGAAGCCCAGCGCGAGTGCGGCGTAGACCAGCGCCAGGGGCCAGAGCAGGCGGGCCTCGGGGACGCGCAGGAGGCCCTTGGCGAGAGCGAGGGCTCCGCTGGCGAAGTGCAGCAGGTTGCCCACGACCACGGGGCGGCCGTAGATGCCGCCGATGACCGTGTGGCGCGCCATCCAGTCGAGCATGGCGAAGCCGAGCGAGAGGGCCCCGAGCACCTGGAGCATGAGCTCGAGCGGCACGGATGGTGGCGAGCCGAGCCACCGCAGGGACTCTCGCGGAAGGAACGAGCCGGCCAGTCCGACGGCGGCGAGCACGGCCGCGCTGATGCTCATGAGGACACGGGAGTAGCTTGAGGGCATGGGCCTGGAGTGTAGCTCGAAGGCATCCCCAGCTCGGACACCTTGCCAGCCCTTCACCTGAGCGGAGGGCCTGGGCGAAGGCTCTTCAGGCGCCCAGCACCTTCAGTGCGCACGATCAGCTGGGTTCGGAGGAAGCGGGACGCCAAGCCGCGCCGTCCCAGAAACGGCACTCGATCGCTTCGTCTTCAGAATCGTGGCGAAGCAGGCCATACGAATCGTTTGACCTGGTTGGTGGGCGAGGAGCATGAGTTGTTCTGCAGGCTCATGGTGGGCGCGACCGTGAGCCTCACCCGCCGCGCTGGCGGAACACCACGGTGAAGTTGTTGCTGGGCATGTCGATGACCCGGTCGAGCTCCAGCCCATGGGTCCGCGCTTCCGCGGTGACGGCGCCCAGCTCGCGCACACCCCAGGCCGGGTTCCGCTCGCGCAGCGAGGCATCAAAGGCGAGGTTGCTCGGCGCGGTGGGCCGGCCCTCGATGAAGTACGCCCCATAGAGGATGAGCGGCCCTCCCGGGGGCAGCACCCGCGCGGCGCCGCGCATCAATCCCTGACACGCCTCCCAGGGGGAGATGTGGACCATGTTGATGCACACGACGGCGTCCGCGGACTCCACCGGCCAGGTGGAAGCACTGGCATCCAGCGCGAGCGGAGGACGCACATTGGGCAGGCCCTCTTCCTGACACCAGGCCTCGATGCTCGCCCGCGCGGTGGGGTCTGCGTCGGTGGGCTGCCACACGCACCCCGGAAAGGCGCGAGCGAAGAAGACGGCGTGCTGGCCGGTGCCGCTGGCCACCTCGAGCACGGTGCCCCGCGAGGGCAGCAGCTCACGGAGGACAGGGAGGAGGGGCTCGCGGTTGCGCTCGGCGGACGGGGCGTGCTGTTTCATGGTTTCGGGCTCCGGGGAGCCAACCCCTTACTCCTTCGCCACGGCCGGGTGGAAGGGCAACTCCAGGGTGAACGTGGCCCCCTGTCCAGGCCCGTCACTGTGGGCCGTCAGAGAGCCGTCCAGCTCCTGGGCCGCCAGTGCACTGGAGTGCAGGCCGAAGCCGTGCCCACCCTCGCGGGTGGTGAAGCCGTACTGGAAGATGCGCGTGCGCATCTCCGGGGCAATGCCCAGGCCCTGGTCTCGGATGCCGATGCGCACGCGGTCGGTGCCCACGCGCTCCAGCGTCACCCGCAGGAGCCGCTGCTCCACGGGCGTCTCATCCATGGCGTACTTGGCGTTGCTGATCAGGTTGACGAGGATCATCAGCACCTTGTGCCTGTCGGTGAGCACCGGCGGCAGCGCGGTGAGGTGCCGCTCCTCCTTCACCTGATGGCGCAGGAGCGCAGCCGAGTTGATGCGCAGGGCATCCTCCACCAGCGCCTCCAGGGACACCGGCTCGTTCAGCCGGGGCATGCGGGCATGGCGCTGCTGCACCTTGACGATGTCGCCGATGTGCTCGGTGTAGCGGCCCACGTCATCGAGCAGCGTGGAGAGCTCCTGGCGCTCCTCGACCAGGTTCTGCCCCAGCCGGCGCAGGAAGGGCATCACGTTGCGCCCGCGCTCGTCCTGGGTGAGGAAGGTCGAGAGGTCGGTCTGGCGCTCCTCGAGCAGGGTGACCACGCGGCCCACCTGCTCCAGCCTCAGCCGCTCGAGCCGCTCCTTGGCGAGCTGCGCCGAGGTGTAGACGCTGTTGAGCACGTTGCCCACGTTGTGCAGCACATTGGTGGCGATCTCCGCCATGCCCGCCTGCCGCGCCGTCCGCACGAGCTGCTCGTGGACTTCCTTCAGCTCCCGCGTGCGCTCCTCGACCCGCTGCTCCAAGCCCTCGTTCGCCATGCGCAGCTCCTCCTCGCGCTGCTGCACCTTGTCGGCCATCATCCGGAAGGCACCCGCCAGGACGCCCAGCTCGTCACCGCGCGAGGTGCCCAGCTTGATCTGGAAGTCGCCGGCCGCCACGGCGTGGGCCACCAGGGTGAGGGACTGCAACGGCTGGGAGATCTCCCGCTGGAGCACCCAGGCCATGATGAGCAGCTCCAGCACCAGCGACGCCACGCCGAACAGCAGGACATAGCGCGCCGCACCGAAGGCGGCCGCGGACACCACGCCCTTGGGCAGCACCGTGATGAAGTTCCACTCGGGCCCGCGCAGCCGGGCCACCGCTAGGTACTCGCCAAACTCCGGGAGCTCCAGGATGACCTCTCCGGGCTGACGGTTCTTCACCCGCTCGAAGAGGGCCCGCAGGTGGGCCCGCTGTGCCTCGGAAGCGAACCGCGGGGGGCGCCCCTCTCCCGTCGACGCGGCGGTGCCCTGGAGGTCGTAGCCGACGGTGGCGCCCTCCAGCTCCAGCTCGGGATGGGCGATGAGCTGGCCGTCATCGCGCACGAGCAGGTTGTACGCGTTGGGCAGATGGTCCTTGATGGAGCGGGTCATCAACTCATCGAGCAGGACGTCGTGACCGAACGACGCGACCTGACGGCCGTCCATGTCGAACGGGGTGGTGACCGTGACCATCCAGCTCTGGGTCGTGGGATCCAGGTAGATGCCGCTCCAGGCCGTCCGCCGCCGTGGGTTCTGCTCGGGCAGGCTCATCGTGTAGTAGTCGTACCCGAGGGACGAGAAGTCGGCCGGGATCTCCAGGCTCCAGTTGGGGTGCCCGGGCCAGAAGGAGATGGCCGGTCCTTCCGCCAGGGTGATGTAGGTGTCGAGGAAGCGTGCCGAGAAGGCCGGCCCGTATTGGGCGACCACGTCGTACGCGGCGAGGATGCGGCGGCGGAGCCCGATGTCGAGCGAAACGCCCTTGGGGACGAAGACGCTCGCCATGCGCGTCCCGTCGAACCCCTCGGCGCGGGAGCGGACCGAGCCGTCGGGCAGTTGCGTGAACAGGCTGTCGAAGCGGGGGTTGGGGTCCCGCTGGCTCCAGGCCTCGAGCCGCTCGCGCAGGGCCGTCTTCAGGAGGCCGTGGTTGTCCTCCGCCAGAAGGAAGATGGCCTGCTCGCGCTGGCTGCGTTCCGCGACATGCCGCTCCATCTGCTGGAGGGCATCCCCGCGCAGGGTGCGGAGCATGTGGAAGTAGCTGACGAGCGTGGTCAGGGCGATGACACCGGCGATGCGCACGCCCATCTTGAGAAGCGTTGCCCGGGCCAGAGAGGCGGAAGGTTGGGAAAGCGAAGACGGCATCTGGGGTGTCCTGGCTTGGCCAGCGATCGAGCAGCCCGCACGACACGCGGTGCTGGACCTGCGACCGGTTGCCCTCGAACGAAGCAAGGGGACAACGAAAACATCTCCCCTCATGCTTATTTTTCACGGCAATCCGAGTGAGCGTGCGGAGGCCTCGCTCCCGTGCGCGGCAGACGTCCGCGCCGGGCCTCGGCCGTCATCTCGCGGGGGAGACACCACCGAGGATGGAAGGGAAGCCGCAGAAGGTGTCAGACGATTCGTACAGCCCCCTCACCCGCCAGACGACCAGAGGGGCGGCGGGTTCGATTCCCGCCGCCTCCAATAGAGGTTGCCCGCCGCTCTGAGCCGCGCTCCTCTCCTGGCAGGGGGGCGCGGCTTGCTTTTGGGGACCAAATCGGGCTCCCTGGGGTCCAAATTCGGACCAAAACGGAGCGCACGACGTGGGCAACAACAGGGTATGGGCTGGGAAGTGGAAGGGGGGGCGGACGTTCAACGGGAAGGATGGCCGTCCGGTGTTCGTGCTGCGCAAGATGGTTCAAGGGCGGGCCTATACGGTCCACCTGGACGCCCGCAGCGAGACGGAAGCGGAAGCCGAGCTTGCCCTCTTCATGCGAGATGCAGAGGGCTACAGCACCAAGAAGGAAGCGCGGCAGCACCAGCAGGAATCCGCCGTCTATGTCAACGCTGAGACCGTGGGCCGCTTCCTCGACTCCATGAGGCAAGCGAAGACCACGGCGCGATACGTGGGCAACGTCGGCTTCTACTTGGCGACCTGGGCGGAAGCTCTCTCGGGGAGGGACCTGCGCACCGTCACCCTCCAGGAACTGCTGCGGGAGTTGGCCCAGCACAAGACGGCCAGGAAGAACCGGATAACGGCGCTCAAGTCGTTTGCCGCTTGGTTGAGGGAGCAAGGGGCCCTCTCCCTGGCCGAAGACCCCACCGTCTCACTCAAGGTGCCTGTGACCCGTCCCGAGAAGGCCGTGCGGGAGAAGGGTTACAGCATCGAGACCACCGAGCGGCTCTATCGGGCCATTAGTGGATGGGAGTTCACCAACTTCGGGCAGGAGGAAACGCGGCGCATGACCGACGTGCAGTGCGTGCGCGACGTGCTGTGCATCCACGCCAAAACCGGGATGCACGGCACGGAGATAGAACGGCTGGCGAAGGGGGAAGGCAAGGTTGCCGTGTTCAAGGACCAAGGCGAGATCGCCGCAACGGTGACGTTCATCCACAAGAGCGGGAACGTTCACCGTCAGAGCATCGACCGGCAAACCCTGGCGGCTGTGCAGCGGCTACAGGCGCGAGGGGCCGCGCCGGTTGATAGCCATATCCGCCGGGTTGTGGCTCGCGCCTGTGAAACCCTTGGAATCGAGCCGGTTCATTTCGGGGAGTACCGGCACAGCTTCGTTACCTGGGCTTCGGAGTGCGGCCAGGAGGTGAGGCCCAAGGCGGGAGGGCTCCCACTGGCCGCGATTGCCGCCGTGGTCGGCCATCACTCGGCAAATACAACCAAACGCTTTTACGACAACGTGAAGGTGCCCCCAATGATCAAGATTCCGCTCAAGCTGGAGCACCCCGACGATCCGGCAGTGCTGCCCGTGCGGCGAGCGCAAATCAGGCTCGTCGAATCAGCTTGAGGATTTCATCCTTTTCCCCCCGCCCGGCGTTGCGCTGGGCGGGGCGCCGCTTGAGCTTGGGCGCTGGCTCGCGTTTGAGCTTGGGCGCTGGCTCGCGAGCGATGCCGTCAATGAGAGCTTCGAGGCTGGGCAGGTAGATCATGGCCACCTTCCCGAGCTTCGGGGCACGACGGAGCGCGCCACTCCTCAAAAGCTCGAAGATGCGCGAGCGCCCGCAGCCGAGCATGGCCTGCGCAGCTTCAATCGAGACGGCCCGCGCCGCTTGAGCGGTGGCCGTGTTGCTGAGCCGGTGCGTAATCTCACGCACGGACTCGCGCAGGCCCCGCACTTCCTCGTAGAGCGCCCGCAGCAGGTCGGCCTCGCCACTCGAGTCAGGGCGGGCCGATGGCTGCGCCCTGGCCTCTGGAGCACCCTGCGCACCCGCCGAGGCACATCCGCAGCAATCAGAGGCGCCCGCCCGCCCACCCGCCGTGGAGGGAGCCCCCTCCGTACAAACGTCGATCTCCGCCATACCCGCCACCCGTCCAAACAACCAACCCCAACCAAACAACCCACCAGATACATCGACAGGAGCGAAGGTGACACAACCCTGTGGGATGTGTCCAGGCTGCTAGCAGAGGGCTGCCGATGACTGGCCTGCACATAGACAGGCAGCCAAGTAACGCGGGGGAGCAACAAGCGGAGCCACCACGCACCACCACCGGAGCCACCACGCGCCACCACCGGGGCCACCACGCGCCACCACCGGGGCCACCACGCGCCACCACCGGGGCCACCACGCGCCACCACCGGGGCCACCACAACGCCGCTGTTGTGAAGCGTCCAGGCAGGCCGCCCGAGGTTCGCGCCGCGCCCTAGTGGGCTCCACCGCGCCCGAGCTTCGGCTGCCGCGCCCCGGTGTCATCCACCGCGCCGCTGATGCGCTCCACCGGCCCGAGGCTCGGCTGCCGCGCCCTGGTGGCCAACACTGCGCCCGAGCTTCGGCTGCCGGGCCCTGGTTGGCCTCCACCGCGCCGCTGATACGCTCCACGGGTCCGAGGTTTGCGCCGCGCCCTGGTGCCGCTGCCGTTGCGCTGGGGCTGCTACCGTGTTGCTGGCGCTCCACCGCGCCCGAGGCTCGGCTGCTCCCTCTGCGGGGGGCTCCACCGCGCCCAAGGTTCGCGCCGTGGCTGCCGCTCCGCTGGCGCAGGAATGGCGCCGCGTCCTGGCCCGCACCCAAAATTGGGCCGGCGTACTTGGCGCCTTCCACCCGCGCCCAAGGTTCGCGCCGTGGCTGCCACTGTGCCCGAGGTGTGCGCCGTGTTGGGGCTCCTCCGCTGCGCCTGAGCTGGAGCCATACCGGGTCCTATCCATGGGCCCCACGAATCGGCCGCGGTGCCCCTGGCGCCCTCCCTCCACCGCGCCCGAGGCTCGGCTGCCGCGCCGCTGGTGCGCTCCACCGCGCCCTGGTGCCGCTGCCGCGCCCGAGCTTCGGCTGCTGTGCCCTCGTGGTCTCCACCGCGCCCTGGCGCCGCCGCCGCGCCGCTGGTGGAGCTGCCGCGTCCTGGTCGTTGGTCCCCCGCCACCCTTGCCCGAGCTTCGGCTGCCGCGCCTTGGTGCCGCTGCTGCCGCTTCGGGTGGCTCCACTGCGCCTGAGAGTCGTACCGTGTCTGATGTCGCACCCTGGCGTCGGCCACCGGGCCGAGGCTCGGCTGCTGCCCTGGTGCGCTCCACCGCGCCGCTGATGCGCTCCACCGGCCCGACGTTTGCGCCGCGCTCGGGTGCCCTTGCTGCGTCGCTGGCGCCCTCCACCGCGCCCTGGTGGCTTGTATGGTGCCCGAGCTTCGCGCCCTGGCGTGCTCCACCGGCCCGAGCTTCGACTGCCGCGCACCGCCCTGGTGGTGCGTTCCGCCGCGCCCGAGCTTCGCGTGAGTTCCACCGGGCCGAGGCTCGGCTGCTGCGTTGCTGGCGCCCTCCACCGGGTCCGAGGTTTGCGCCGTGTCTGCTGCTGCGCCGCTGGTGTCCGCCCCTCGCCCGCGCTTCGGCTGCCGCGCCCTGGTGGGGCTTTCACCGGTCCGAGACCCGCGCCAACCCTGACCGTCCCACGCGCCCGAGGTTCGCGCCGCTGATGCGCTCCACCGGCATGAGCTGCCGTGTTTGCTGCCGAGCCCGAGGTTCGGCTGCCACGCCGCTGATGCGCTCCACCGGACCGAGGTTCGGTTGCCGCGCTGCTGGCGCCCTCCGCTGCGTGCAGGGTTCGCGCTGCGCTGGGGGCGTTGCTGGCGCTCCGTTGCTGGCGCTCCACGCTGCCCGAGGTGCGCGCCGCGCCCTGGCGGCCCTCACCCACCGTGCCCGAGCTTCGGCTGCCGCTTTGCTGGCGTCCTCCACCATGCCCTGACGTCGTGCTCGAGGACTTCGGAGCCGCGCCGATTCCGGCGCACTCCAAAGGCCCGGAGTGCCGCGCAACCGGGGCGCCAGGTCTGAGCACTAGGGAGCTGGGCGCAGTGTCGGGCGGTGCGGTCCCCAGGCCAGTGGAGGGAGGCTCTGAAAACGGCAGCGGAGCCTCGGACCCGTGGAGCGGAGCGCATCAGCGGCGCGGTAGGGACCACCAGGGCGCGGCAGCCGAAGCTCGGGCGCGGTGGAGCACCAGGGCGCGGCAGCCGAAGCTCGGGCCCGGTGGCGGGTGACAGGAGCACAGCGGGCCTCTCGGGGGGCAGGGCGCCACGGGACGGCAGCCAACGCTCGGGCGCGAGGAGGGCCCGCACGGGGCGCACCTCTCCCGCCCGCTCATGTCGGGGCGGCCCTGTTGACTCCCGCAGTCGGCTGGTCCTTCCCTTGGTTGGTCCCGCATGTTACCTAGCCGTCTACCCACTGAGGTTCACCGCTAGTCTACTCGTCCGCCAGTTGTCACAACCCGCGAGGTGTCCATGCCGAACGCCCCCCGTGCGCGCCGGATTGGGGCTCGTGTTGCCTACGCTCGCCCCCGGCTCTTTCCCCTCCCGCCTGCCTTGCTGGCCGTGCTGCTGCTGTGTCCCACCGCATGTGCCAGCGGCCCACGCCCCGAGGTGTTCCGCGCCATGCGGGACGTGCTCGCGGAGTTGGACGACTTCGGCGCGCTGCTGCTGCTGGCCGGACTCCCAGCGGACACGCTGCTCCCGGGCCGAGAGGTAACGCCAGAGGAAGCAACGCGGCTGCGCGTCGCCTTCGGCCTGTACCCGTCCACTCCGCGCACCTACGGCCCGCGACTCGTCGCGGACATGCTGCTGCGGGAGGTCATCGACGGCGCGGCCCCCGTGAAGCGCTCCGAGTTGGACTCACGCCTGCTGCGCTACCGGGAGCTGAGCGTCATGGGCTCCGACGGCTTCCTTTCCTCTGCCCTCACCGGCACCCCCGCCCAGTGCATCGGCCCGGTGGAGGTGAAAGGCGGCGCGCTGCGGGCGGGTGAATTCGAGGTGGGCGGCTTCTACGCACCGGATGGCCATGGCGGCTGGCTGCGCGTCATCTTCCTCCCACCCTTCAAACCCGCTCAATAACCCTCTTCAAAGCCTTCCCAAGCACGGAGCTTCCCCATGCCAACGCCCAAGAAAAGCCCCCCGCGCGCTGCTACACGCCAGGGCGAGGACCGTTACAGAGACTACCGTTTCTCTTTCGAGTCGGGTGAATACCGCTATGACGTAGAAGCCCCTCTCCTGCTTCACCCCGACTTTGACACGCTTTTGGTCGCAACCCGTCGGCACCTCACGAAGAAGGAGAGCCGTAAGGTCATCCTTAAAAAGGTCGGTGCCATCACCGGGCGCGAAGCGCGAGCACGCGCTACGGAAGAAGTGCGCCTTGCCGGGTTCCTGCATCACCCCAGAATCGCACGTGTGTTTGATTTCGTCGTGCACGACGGAATCCCCTTTGTAGTCATGGAGCACTTGAAGGGCTCTTTCCTTTTCACTCTCCTGGACTTGGCGGCGGCGGTGGCCCACCGGCTGCCCATCCCCTTCGCTGTCCATGTTGCCGCCGAGGTGGCCGACGCCCTGGCCTATGCTCACGAGTGTGAGGATGACATGGGGACTCCCCTGCACATCGTCCACCGTGCTGTGGGGCCCATGCGTATTCGTCTGACTTTGGATGGCCGCGTCAAGCTGACCAACTTTGGGGCGGCCTATTCCGAGCTGGCCGGGCGTATGCCCACACCGCGCGACTTGCTGAGAGGAGATCCGGCCTACATCGCCCCGGAGCTTCTCCGCGCCATCTTCGCCGCCAACCAGAGGAAGTCAGACCCACTCGCCCCTAAAGAACTCGACGGGCGGGCGGATATTTTCTCCCTGGGTCTGGTATTGCTGGAGATGCTTACGGCGAAGTATCCGCTAGACACGCTTGGGCTCCTGCCTGACCGCCCCGCTACGCGCTTCCCGCCGGGCATCCGCACCGAGCATTCCACATGGATTGGTCTGGACGTATTGGCCAACCGCGTGTTGCGGTTTGGGACGGAAGAGGTACTGCGCGCATCAGCGTTTGCTTTCGAGCCGTTGCGAGCCATCTTGGTTCAGGCCCTCGCGTCGGACCCCGAGCAGCGCTACCGGACAGCCGCCGACATGCGCGATGACTTGCGCAACTATCTCCACGAAACAGGTGGGCCCTCCTACGGGCGACAGGAAGTCATGGCCGAGGTTGAAGCCATCGTGCGGATGGCCACCGAAAGCAAGCTGCTGGCTGCACAGCCAATGGAATACGGCGTGCTGCCCGACCTAGAAGACTTGCAGCGCAACGAGAAGCGCGGCTGAGCAAATCATGCCTGAAAGCCATCCCACACAAATAAAACTAGCCAGATACCTGGGGGCCGCCGTGCGTGATGCCCGGTTGCGCGCGAACATGACACAGGCAGACGTCGCCTACCTCGTTGACATTGCCACGGAGGTATATGGCCGTATTGAGCGAGGAGGAATGCTCCCGAGCTTGCCCACCTTCCGGCGCCTGTGTCGTGCCCTCCAGGCGGATGCCAACAAGTTGCTAGGACTGGACGTTCCCGCGTCGGCGCCTCCACGCGGGGAAGCGTCGGGTCCTCTACCTGTGGACACCCTGGAGGAGCCCATAGCTACGCAAGAGGACTCGCCCGCCTTGCGGCGCCTGTTCCGCTATCTCAAGAAGCTAAAGCCAGAACAAATCCGCGCCATGGGCCACGTTGCCAGAACCTTCCTGAAGAAATATGACCGCCGGTAGGGGTCTACCCGCACAACTTCTGAGCCAGAGGGGCATGACGCATGGAGTATGAACAACTGATGAAACGCCTTGGCGAGGCTACCCGCGCCGCCCGGGAACGGTTGCAAATGAATCAAGCCGCAATCGCCAAGGATGCCGGGATTTCACCAGCCGTTTATGGGAGGATTGAGCGTGGCCACATGATGCCCGCCGTTCTCACGCTGCGCAAAGTCGCGGTGGCCCTCGGCATCTCGGCGGACGTGCTGTTGGGCATCACCTCCAAGGAAGTGGCCAAGAAGATGGACGAGCCACCGCCCGAGGGGGATTTGAGCCCCGAGGTGCGCCGACTGGTGCGCACCGTGAAGACGTGGCCTGATGAAAAGGTCAAGCTCCTGTTGCGCTTCGCCAAGCTGCTGGAGCCGGTGACAGTGCCCGACTCCGAGCCGGAGGGGTGAGCGGGCCTTGGCGTTGGGGCCGGGGCTTGGGCGGCTCGCGTCCGTGCTCGGCGCGGACGTGCCATGGAGGGGACTGCCCACCGCCCCGGCCCCAACTTCCAACCGGGCGAGCAGGCGCGAGAATGACCCAACCGCGCACGTTGGGCTCTGCTAGAGTCGCGAACCTTCGGAGGTTCGCGGCATGGTCATCCACCTTCCAAAACACGGCGCCCGGGTAGGCGATTACACCATTCTCCACAAGCTGGGTGAGGGTGGCTCTGGCCATGTCTACAAGGCCGAGCGTGGCGGGCGTTTCTTCGCCATCAAGTTCCTTTCGGACCTGGAGTGGACCGGCTGGAACCGGCGGGAAGTCACCATCATGGTCCGCCTCCAGGTGTTGAACCTCCAGATTCAAAACGTGGTGGGCTTTCGTGGGTGTGAGCGGTGGCCAGAGCCGGACATGGGCTATCCATATATTGTCATGGATTTTGTCCCCGGGCTGACCATGGACAAATGGGTCCAACGGTTCAACCCCTCGGCGCGGGTGGGGCTGTGCAAGTTTCTAAAGATTGCCAAAGGTGCGCGGGAGGTGCATCGGCTCGACGTGTTGCACCGGGATTTGAAGGACCTGAACATCATAATCCGAGCCGACGACGGCGAGCCCGTGCTGATTGATTTCGGTTTCGGTGCGATGAAGGGGGCGCCCACCGAGACAG
This sequence comes from Archangium sp., assembly GCF_045802675.1. Classification (GTDB taxonomy): domain Bacteria; phylum Myxococcota; class Myxococcia; order Myxococcales; family Myxococcaceae; genus Archangium. The sequence continues at coordinate 67,400 of NZ_JBJMQO010000091.1, forward strand.
GGCCGGGCCGGGTGCCGCCCGGGACGCCCGAATACCGCAGCCCCGAAATAGTCAAATTCCTGAGAGGCGAGACAGAAGAAGCAATATACACCTATACGCTGTCTGACGAGCTATGGGCAATGGGTGTGCTGTTGTATTGGTTGCTGACGGATGTGCTGCCTTTCGGGGGGCGGCTGGAACTTGGGCTGAATGACCGTATCCGCCTGGATACACCCAGGGCGCCGCGCCTCATAAACCCGCGCGTGCCCGAGGCGGCAAGCCGCCTGTGCATGCGAATGCTGGAGAGGGAGCCCCAGGCACGCTTCAAGGATGACGACGAGTTGTGCGCCGCGCTTGAAACGGTGCTGGCAGCCGCCGAGGGGGATGCAAGCTGGGACGTGCCGTTGATAGACCCCCAATCACCCCACGACGCCACGACGGCGGGCGACCCGGGCGCGGAGGGAGTGCCCAACGAAAGGGGAAACGAAGTACAGCGATGGATAGCAGCGCACAAACCCCGGCGCGGCTGGTGGCCCGTGGAAGAGCCACCAGCACAGGAGGCGCCACCGGCACCACTCCCGGGCGAGCTGCCTCTACCCGAGGCCAACCCGGAGGCGGCAGCCTTGGCCCCCTCCAAGGCTGCCACCGTGACGGCAGACACCCAGGCCCTTCAGGAAGGCGAGGCCGCCGCACAAGCGCCAGAGGCGCCCGCTGCGGGCCCAGTGGCGGACGGGGCCGCGCCAGGAGGGGCGCGGGGCGTGCGGCGCTGGTTGGGGGCCTCGGGCCTCCTTCCCATGGGGCCCCTGCTGGTGGACATGCTCAAGCGGCCTCCCCTGGCGCTCGTGGCGGGGCTCGCGGTGGTGGCGCTCGCGGTGGGCTCCGTGGGGCCGCTGCATAAGCCCGCCCCCGCACCGAGCGTCGGGCCTGCTTCCATGGCCCAGAGGGCCGCGCCCCCACCTAGCGCATCCTCTCCTGGTGGGGAGATGGCAGGGGCCGCACCCGTCCGCGAAGTGGCGCAGCCCGGCAACCCAGCCGAAGCTAACAGGGTCGCGGCGCCCGTCAGGGCCCAACCCCCCGCGCCTACCCCTACCGCCATGCTTCGCAAGCCAGACGCAACGAAAAAGCCAGACGACGCACCCAAACCCCAACTGCAACGCGCGGGCAGGCTCGCCCCCTTGAAGAGTGCCGCTGCTGTCGGCGCTACCTGTGCGCTGCTTGAGGGATGCACCGGAGGCACGGCCCCCCAGGTGCGCCCCACGCCCGCGCCTATCGAATGCCCTTCTGATTGGAAGGCGTCACACGAAAGGTTAGGCATTCTCAGTGGGGAAACCGTCGTGCTGCAAGGGTACGAGGGGGAGAACACCGAGAGGGCCCCTCTGCGCGAGGGCCCCGTTACCGTGGTGCTGAGCGGGGACGGCATCGGCAAGCTACCTCGGGGGGCGTTGCTTTACGGGACGTGGCAGCTTGGGGAGAGCCGCTTCTATGGCACCTTCACCCAGGCGCAGATTCCCGGCGGAGACGCCTACCCCGTCTGTCTCGTCATTGGCATGGACGTCCCGGCCGCTTATCCCGGTGGCTCGACTTGCCCCCAAGGGCTGGGGTCGTGCCCTGCGCCCGAGAGCAAGCCGGGCAATGTGAAAACCTTCTCTCGCTTTTGGGTGTTCCCGAAGGGCTCTAGCTACAGAGGCGGTTTTTTCTAGACACTACCGCCGCGCCGTTGCGGTTAACACGGGCCCGCCGGTTGTCGGACGCGGGCCCGCTTGCATTCTGGAGGTTGAATTCCCGTGCTGCCCCCGTCCCCTGGCGCCCTCCTGGCGCTCGCCCTCTTCGCTGGCGCCGCGCAGGCCGCCGAGGCGCCCCCCATCCCGCGCTGCGCGGCTACTCCCCGCATTGACGTGGCGCCGGACTCCTCGGGGCAGGCGTCCGAGGTGTGTGTCAGCCCGAACGAGACGACAACGTTTGTGTTTGACTCCCGCCTTGCTGCGGGGGCGGTGGAGGTTCAGCCAGAGGGCCGCCTTGCGGATTGGACCCCAGGCAAAGAGGGCTTGACTCTCCACGTCATCCCCAGGGGGGATTTTCTGCCAGGGGAGAGGGTCAAGGTTACGGTGCGCTTCGCGGATGGCGAGGCCCCGGCAGGCGCAACCTTCTGGCTCGTGGGCCATGCGGCAAGGAGGGCGCAGCGCGTGGAGGTGTTCCGCAAGCCGCGCCCGGCGGACGTGCTCAACCGAGAGAAGGTCGAAGCACAGGCGGAAGCGCGCCAATGCCAGGAGGACAGGGCGCGGCTTCTGGCCGAGCGCAAGGAGCCCGGCGGACTCATGGGGGCCGCATGGCTGGAGCGTGAAAAGGCGGTTGAATCGAAAGACATTTGGTACGATTTGGAACCCCACCCAGCCAACGCACTCAGGACAGAGCAGGCCCGAAGCTACAGCCAGCCCAAGGGCGTAACCCTCCCGGGAGGCATGGCGGTGAGGCTTCAGCTCCTAAACCCTGGCGCCGAGCCCTGGACGGCGGCAGGGGCGGTGTTGAAGGACTTGACGGGCGCGGAGGTGGAGCTTTCCGCGTGGCAAGAGTCGGCCATTGCTCCCGGCGCCCTTGGTTTTGTCGTGATGGGCGCCGAAAGGGAGCCGGGGCAACTCGCCTGCCCCTGCACCCTCAAGCTGTGGGAAGAGCAAGGGCCCCGCACTGTCACCCTCGGGAACGTCACCTTCCCGGCTGGGGAGCAAGCAGGGAGGAAAGGCGCGGCGCGCGAGTAGCCGCCGCCCCACGCGGCGCGAGGGAAGCGTAACCTACCCGATGGGTTTTCAGCACCTCACCAGACCCGACGGCTTGACCTAGCTGTCCGCCACTCTCTGTAATCGACGGGTTTGGGCTTCCAACTCGGGCGGCTCGCCCGGAGAGGTGCGGCAATGTCTAGGCAGTTTGTCGATACTCGCCCCGTGGACACACGGCGGCCCCTGCGCGCGGGTGCGCTGGCCCTGGCGGCGCTCATGCTGGTTTCAGCGTGCGCCACGGGGGCCCCCATGGGTGGAGGGTTGACGGCTTCCCGTTACCGTCCACCCGTGCCGCATGACTCGCCCGAATCGTGGGCGCTGGAGTCGGAAGCCGAGGACGGGAGCCAGGGAGAGGCTTTCTTTGCCAAGCTGCCCACGGACTTCGCACCTGTGCAGGTAAGCGACGCCGAGTTTTCGGCAGCCATGACAACGCTTTGGCTCAACATGCCGCTTCGGGTGGCCGCGTCCCGTCCCCCGTTGTATGTCGGCCGTAGGCTTGCGTTGGCTTCCGCGCCCTTGAGTGGCGAAGCGTGGCGATCAGACCTGGCCCGGTCCTATGGGCATTTTTGCGAGCGGTGCGGCACGCCAGGGGATTGCCTGACGCTGTTTGAAGACGGGCCCCGCTTCCAGGATGACGACAAGCGAAGCCTTGCGCTCGCCCTGGCGATTGGGCCAGCCCTGGAAGGCGTAAACGCGGAAGTGCGGGCCATGCTCGACCCTACGCGAATGCTCGCAATGCTGAGCATTAGCATCACGGCTTATATGGCGCTGCTGTTGGCGCCAGTGCCCGAGCCCATAACAAAGGGTGCGGCCCTGGTGTTCAGCGCGGCCATGTGGGCATACCTCGGTTGGGAATTCTTCAATGTGATAAAAGCCTATGCGGAGCTTTACGAGGATGCGCCCCGGGCCTCTACCTTCGCGGAGTTGCGCGAGATTGGCGAGCGTTTCGGGCGTGCCATCGGTCCTAAAAGTGTGCGTATTCTCGTGGTGGTGGCAACAGCGGCGATAGGGGAAACGGCGGCGCTTGCTTCCAAGGCCCCGAAGCTCCCCGGATTCGCGCAAGCATCGGAGAGAGTCGCGACTCGTACCGGCTTGGGCCTGCTGGAGACGGCAACCGGAGCCGAGCGCCTGATTGTCTCTGTGCCAGAGGGGACGATCCGCGTGGTGTTGGCGCCCCACGCCGTGGCCATGGCTGCCCAGGGCGTTGCCGCTGGGAGCCCTGCCCCGACTCGGGGTAAGCTCCTCCCCAATGGGCACAGGGCGTGGGGATCTTACGGTGGTTTTAAGTCGGCAATGGGAAAGGCAGGCCCCGGAAAGGAATGGCATCACATCGTGGAGCAGACCAAGGGCAACGCGAAGCGGTTTGGCGGAGAAGCCCTGCACAACACTGAAAACGTTATTGCGTTGGATAAGGCGCTGCACGACAAGGTGAGCGCTTTTTACTCTGCAATCAAGCCAAGGATCACGAACTCAAAAACGCTGACAGTGCGACAGTGGCTTAGTGCCCAGTCCTATGAGGCACAGCGCGAGTTCGGCTTGTTGGCCATCAAGAACATTGCCGGAGGTATCTGGTGACTGATATTGAGAAGCTCGTTGCGGAGTTTGCCGAGAACGTGGCTGCACAGACGGACTCAATCTGGAGAGGTGACTCGAAGACCGGCAACAAGCACGCCAAGAGATACATTGCCGCATTCGACAGATTGACCGCACATGGTGATGCCGGGCGCAATGCGCTCGCTGTGCTGTTTACGCACCCCCGCATGGATGTTCGGGTGTCGGCGGCTGCGTATTTGCTCCGATACCGGACGGCAGAGGCCCGAGCGATACTGGAAGAGGCGGCGAGGGGGGTGGGGATGATTCCCTTTGAGGCTTCGTTAGTATTGAAGAATTGGGAAAGCGGCACGTGGGCCCTGGACCCAGCCGAGGATGCTGCGGGGCAGCCAGAAGCGCCTAGCCCAGCACGGCCCAGCCAGCGCAGCCGACCACGCACGGGGCGCGGCACTACCGACAGACGGAGGGGGAGCAAGCGGGACAAGCCCGACGGTTGATCTTGAGAAGAGCGCGCCAGAACTGGCAGGCGAGGCTCGGGCCGGTGGAGGCCACCAGGGCCCGACAGGCGAAGCTCGGGCCGACACTGCGCGCACCTCGGGATGCATCAGAAGGTGTTTCTATCGAGAATGCCTCGCTACCTCTTTCCGATGATAGGATTGAGTTTGTTTCTCAGAATGCTCTCGAACGCTGGAAGCCAACTGTCCTCAAAGATGCCAGTCGTATTTATTACCTCAATCGAGATCGCCCTGATGCCGAGTTCATTGCGTAGTCGCAGGTCATCGCTTTTGAATGTACGCAGGAATGCCGACTGCTGCGGCTTGCTGTAGGGCGTCTCATCAAAGTCGAATCCCCCAAGCTTCAGGGACCCATTCTGAGGATGGCTGACGCAATGTTCATCAAGCCTGCTCAATAGCTTGCCTCCTTCTCGTTTACCAACATAGAATATGTGCGTCCCCATGTTCTCAAGGGCGGCGTCATTCAACTCTTTTGTATGCTTGCTTAGCTGCGAAATCGCGAATGGAAGCAGCTCCTTACTCCGCTTCCCTTTGATCAACTTCTCCTGCTGGTTGCGAGCCATCATGCGACGGTAAAGCGCCTCTCGCTTTGACCATCCGGACGCGATATCCCGAAGGCGACCCTCAACGGACCAAATGTAAATCCCCGAGCATGGAGTGAGGCACGAGATCTTCTGCCTCATCTCCTTTACTGCATCTTCAAATCGCCCGTCCACGGGTTGGGTGATGACCTTCATCCTAAGCGGATAGAGGACGTCACCAGCGCGAGCGAAGAGGCGGCGAATCTCCTCTGAGGCGTTCACTTGCTTAGCATTATCTGAGGCGTTCACTTGCTTAGTTTTATCTGAGTTCATTTGGACGAGCGGAACTTGTCGGGTCACCCGTTTCGGCCCTTTGCGCGTTTGGTGCCTAGCACCGACGCAGCCTCATGGCTGAGGCGCTCCGCCCAGATTGTTGTTCGCGTGGAGGATCGAGATCCGGAGGCTCTCGCCCTGCCACGAGATGGCGCACGACTCAGAGATTTCGTACCAGCGTCCCGAAGGCTGCCCCGCGCCGTGGTTCTTCCCCATGCAGGAGCAGTTGCACTCCAGCCCGACGGCATCCCAGCAGGCCCGAGCGCACTTCTCCATCTCGTTGTGTGGCTGGATGACGTAAACGGTCCCCCATCGCTGCGCGCATTTCCTCACGATGTCGTTGAACCACGCCTGCGGGAGTTCCCACAGCTTGCGCGTCCGGTTCCAGACCGGTTTCTTCCTAGTGAGCTGAAGGAACGCCCGGTTGTCCTCCATGTACGGCGTTTTGCAGAGGAGTGGCGGGTTCCTCATGCGGATCACGACCGGAAACCGTCCCTGCCGTACCACGCCTTCAAGAGTCAGGCTGATCATGCACTCCCTCGGAAGAACCGCGAGTCTACCAGCGTGGGCGGACACGCTGTCCCCTAGCATCAAGCGTGGGCGCGGCAGAAGAGGCTCGGGCCTAAAGGGCGCCAGGGCACAGCGGCAGACACGGCGGGCACCTTGGGGCCCGGAGGGGGCACCTTGGGGCCCGGCAGGCGAAACTCGGGCCCGCTGGCGGGTCCCGAGGCCCCGGCAGCCGACGCTTGGTCCGGTAAGAGGGTGCTAGAGCCGGTGGTCACTCGGGGCCAGAGAGGCGCCACCAGGGCACCCCCTGCGGGCACTTCGGGCCCAGTGGCGGCCACCAGGAGCCGGGGCGGTAGTAGGCCAAGGCATCAGCGCCAGAAGCCAGAACGGGGGGCGGAGGGCACGCCGCTTATCGCCCGGCGAGGGGTCCAAGGGGACCAAAAAAGGACCAAATCGAACGGACGCGCCTGGACCCGCCCGGACAGATGGGCGCCCCATTTTCAGAGGGAAAACGGGGGGTGTGCCTCTGGTCCCGAGTGGAGGCGGATCCGCCCTTAGCGGCTTCGCTTCCCGCCGCCTCCACTCATCCACGAAGTCATCGTCCTCGTACCCATCGTAGCTGCGAGCCGCCTTCGTGATCACTCCGACCATGAGCCAATTCATGCACGGGATATTCGCGGCGTGTGGCCCACCGGCCATAGGCAGAGGAGCCTAGCATGTACCGGTCATCCTAAAGGCTGATAAGAAGGACGCGTGAGTGAGATTGACCCCAGAGCGCTCGCCGACTGGATCCTCGAGCAGATGCGCAAGCCTCGGGACCCGAACGCCGAGGCCAGGCAGGAAGCGTTCGAGGCCCTGAAGGCGGCGCGGCTTCACGTCTGGCACATCCGCAAGGGCCGCAAGCCCGCGACCGCGCGCACGCGCGCCGAGATGGAGTTCGCGGCGGGCCTCGAGCCGTGCCCGACGTGCGGCCATCGCGGCATCCGCTCGACGGAGCTCACGGGCGCTGGCTCATCGTGGACGCTGACGGCCACGTGCCCATCGTGCGGCACCGCGCGCTCGTTCACCTACGCCACCGAGGGCGACCCCACCCAGGCACCTCCCCACGGTGCCGACGAGCTGAGCCACCTGCCGTCGTTCCTGATCCCGGCCGAGTCGTTCCAAGCCGAGCTCCAGCGGCTCCTGCCGCTCTCGCGCGGCGACCCCGCTGCGCTCCAGCGCGCGCTCGTTTGTGCGAACGAGCTCATCAAGCTCACCGAGCCGCACAGCGCGACCCGCACCGAGTCGAGTCACAGTCACGCGTCGCACGCCAAGCTCACCGAGCCGCACGGCGTGACTCGTACCGAGTCGAGTCACAGTCACGCGTCGCACGCGCATCAGGCCATGGCCGCCTACGAGCGTGTCCTGGCCGAGCCGAGCTCGCTCTCGGCGCGCCAGGCCCTCGCCATCGAGTGGAGCACGGCCAACGACTCGCGCGCCGAGCTCATCGAGAGGCAGCTGCGCCTGCGCAAGTACCGCCTCGAGCAAACCCTGTGGGCCGATGAGGCAGTCAAGCTCTCTCGCGAGCTCAACGTGCTCGTTCGTCGACATGGCAAGCTGTGGGCAGGGGAGGTCGCGCCGCTCGTCAAGTCCTTCGCGTTCCATCGTGGCTGCCTCGCTGAGGTCACGCTGTCCGGCGCCGCGTTTCTCACCGTGATGCCGAAGCTCGTCAAGCTCGCGCCGGTGCAGCACGTCAACCTGATCGCGCCGCTGGAGTTCGCGGCGGTCGTCGCATCTCCGCTGCTCGCGCGCATGACCTCGCTCCAGCTCATCGAACTCGGGGCGGGCTTCGGCGATGCGGAGGTGAAGCTGCTCGCCGGCAGCGAGCACGCGCGCAACCTCCGCTGGGTGCGCCTGTTCGACAACGCGATCGGCGAGGCGGGTGTCGTCGCACTCGCGGCCTCGACGCACCTGGCGAGCTGCGTCTACCTCGGCCTCGACGGCAACCCCGTCGACGTCACGCCCAGGTTCGATGACTCGATGGGATTCGTTCAGCCGGTGCGCTCGTACCTCGCCGAGGAGCTCGAGAAGAAGTACGGGCCGCGGCCGTGGCTGACGTTGCCAGAAGCCGACGCGCTGTGGCCGCCTGACCGCGACGACGTATCGACGACGGCCTAGTCCTACTGTGTCATAAAACCCGCCTTCCCTCGGGAGAACGGCGTGCTGACGGAGCCGTCGTCAGAGGGCATTCTCGACGGGAAGCCAAACGTTTATGACACAGTAGGACTAGTCCTTCAGCCCCGTGAGGTCTCGAGCTCCGTGGAGTGAGCGGATGTGGCGTATAGTCAGGGCGTTGCCGAACGGCGTGGTGCCGAAGAAGTGGCCATGCGCGTTCGTCACCTGCACGCCGCCATCGAGCAGGAGGTCGGTGATGGCGAGCGTGCCGCCCGCGCTCACCTGCGTGAGCGGGGACGCGGTGCCGCTCGAGACGTCGAAGACCATCACGCCGCCGTTGGGCGTGCCCGCGTACGCGTAGTGGCCGTCGGTCGCCAGGGCGCTGGTCGCGATGGTGGATGTGTCCGTGCGGCCCAGCTGGACGGGCGACGCGGGCCTGCTCGTCTACTCGTCTGCTCTCCTCGAAGTGGCGAAAGTCGAGTCTGACTCGACTTTCGCCATTTTTAGGCCCGGAGAGAGCCGCAGTTCATGCGGCTTTCGGCTGAGGCGGTGAAGTGGAGTCCTGCAAGCCGGTGAGAAGAAGAAGCGGGTCCACCCAGTCGGCGGAGGAGAGAGTGCGCTGGGCCAGACGCAGGATGTCAGCGAAGGAGACGGTGCACTTGGTGCGGTACCAGGGGCGGAGGGCAGGCTTGATTCAAAGTCCCACGGGAGAGGTTATCCCACCCGGCCCTACGGCTGAAGTATAGTCCCGCCGACAGGCGCCCACCGGTGGCGAGCAGCCGCGGGCTGATCGCGCGGGGTGCGCCTGCACAGAGCCGGAGACGGGCCGGGCAGGTCCGGGGAGAAGAAGAGTGCGCGGGAAGAAAAACCGGGGCGGGAGGGCTGGCGGGCCCTCCACACCCCATGCGGGAAGCGGGAAGGGGAAGAATGAGCAGGACACCCTCTCCCACGTGCAGAGGATGATGACGAGCCTGGGGCTGACATTCAAGGGAGTAAAGGACCCGAGGGCACGCCGGGGACGGAGGCACCCGCTGGCGGCGATGTTGACGCTGCTGGTGCAGGCGCTGGCGGTGGGGCGGCGGGTGTTGAGGCGAGCCGAGGCGCTGGGCGAGGACATGCTGCGCGAGGGCACGGCGCCCGAGAGGCTGAGGCGGCCGGTGTCGGACACGACGTTGGACAGGCTGCTGATGAGCGTGGAGCCAGAGGGCTTGGAGCAGGAGGTGCACCAGGTGGTGCGGCGTGGGCTGGACAAGGGGTTGATACGCCATGAGCTCTTCAGCCGAGGGGTGGTGTCCATTGACGGGAAGGCGGGGGAGAGCACGCCGGGGCAGGCGCCGTGCGAGCCGAGCCACACGACGAAGGATGAGCAGGGGCGGGAGTACTGGTACCCGTACGCGCTGCGCGCCAGTCTCACCAGCAGCGCGGCGTGTCCGGTGCTCGACCAGAAGTTGCTGGAAGGCAAGCAGGGAGAGGCGAGGGCGTTCCCGGAGTTGTTCAAGCGGGTGGTGGAGAAGTTTGGGCGCCATTTCGAGTACGTGACGGTGGACGCGGGAATGACGAGCGCGGCCAACGCGAGCGTAGTGAGGGAGGCGGGCAAGCACTACCTGATGGCGCTCAAGGAGAACTTCCACCGGCTGCATGACAAGGCGTGGGTGGCGCTGGCGGTGGCGCCAGTGAAGCGGCGAGTGCGCGAGCGGGTGAAGGGGGAGTGGGTGGAGAGGGAGTTGAGGGTGGTGGACAAGCCGCCAGAGGAGGACTTTCCCGGCGCCCAGCAATGGGTATGGGTGCGGCAGACGCGAACCAGAGACGGCGAGCTGCCGAAGGTGGAGACGCGGCTGTTCCTCACCTCCATTGCCACAGGGCAACTGTCCCCGGAGCAGATGCTGACGCTGGTACGCCGGCACTGGGGGATTGAGAACGGGCCCAACTGGACAGCGGACGTGGTGCTGGAAGAGGACAGCGCCTCGCCCAGCCTGCGAGGCCAGGCCCCCCTGGTGCTCAGCTGGCTGCGTTTGCTGGCCTACAACCTGCTGGCCCTGGTGCGCACGCACCTGCCGGCTCGCGATAAGCGGCCCCAAAGCTTCGCACGCACCATGGAGGTGCTCTACCAGGGCCTGTTGGGCCTGGCCGTGCTGCCCGAGAGTCTGGCCACACTTGCCTGAGCGCCCGCCAGCTGCTCCCGCTCCGGTCTCCCGCGCCTCTTCTCCCCTGGCTGTTCGGCCTGTGCTCCTCCCCTGTCCTTCCACGGCGCCCCTCTTTCAAGCGCCGTCCGGAGGGATGCTCCCTCTTTGCCTGTGAATGTCTGGACTTGCTCTCCGCCTCTTCAAAGCCTCTCCTACGGACTTTGGATCAATCCTGGGGGCGGAGGGGCAGACCCATCTGTGAGGTGTCGAGGCCCAGTTGCATGTACCAGAGCACCAGCAGGGAGTAGCACAGCCCCACCCAAGGAGCCGTGCGCAGCACCGCCAGACGAGAGCGCGCACGCGAAGAGGAGAAACCCAGCAGTTGCTTGAGGTCGCGGAAGAGCACTTCTATAGCCCAGCGACAGCAATAGCTTTCAATGACTTGACGAGCCGTGCGAGTGGAGTCCGTGCAGAGCCACCACTTCGATTGGCTTGCCAGGCAACCACCACGCCACCAGTTCTATCAACTGGCGCGCCAGTTGCGTCTTCTTCAAGTGCTTCCCCCTCTCTTCTGGCAGTCGGCCTGGGTGCGGAAGAGGCGGAAGAGGACGGGCAGCGCCCAGACTCGCCCGGTAAAGGGCACGGGCACCAGCACGGCCAGCACTACCCAGACATGGCCGAAGGTGAGCAGGCGCCTTCCGCGGGTAGAGCGCACCGCGTCGACGTGGACGCCCAGGCCGAACACCTTGGGCCCCTTTTGGGTGCACAGGGTGTCGTCGAGCACCAGGCGCAGCGGCCCCGGCACGAGCTCCACCAGCTTGAGCAGCAGCAGGTGCCCCACCTCGTCCAGGCTCCAGCGAGCGCGGGAGAAGAAGCGGTGGAAGGCGGCATGGTGCAGGGTGCCGGAGACGCCTGCCACCACCAGTGACTCGGTGACGGCATGCAGCCCGCTGGTACGCACCCAGCCTGAAAACAGGGTGAGGAAGCGGCGAAACGAGGGCCGGGTGAAGGCGGGGCTGACGAGCAGCAATATCGGTAGCAGCGTGTTCAATGAAGGGGCGGTCATCGGTGCACTGGACGGGAAAAGTCTTGGTCGACTTCTCAACCAGTCCCGTTGGCCCCCCTTCTCCTGCGCTCGCTCCCTTCTTCGCTTACTCGCCTGCTCTCCTCAAAATGGCGAAAGTCGAGTCTGACACCCTTCCTGCGAGGGCAGGCGCTCTCCGTCACACTTCTTTTGGGCCTCCTCCATCTGGATAAAGGCAAACGAAGTTCCGAAAGAGAAGTACTCAATGATGAAGCTCCTGAAGAGCAAGGCCAGCGCCGCCGCACTGGGCGTCAGCCTGCTCGGTGGCGTGGTGGTCTCCAGCCCGGCCGCCCACGCCGCCCCCGCGGTACTCGCTGCCACCCTCGCGCCCTTCGACCCGGCCATGGCTCAGGCGCCCACCATCGAACCCAATCCCAAGAACGTCGACTATCCGGTGCCCACGGTCGGGTCGGTGTACTTCGTCTCGAACACCGGTAACGACGCCGCCGACGGGCGTTTGGAAAAAACGCCGTTCAAGACCCTGGGCCGAGCGCTGACCGTGGCCAAGACGGGCCCCCGACCGGCGACCGTCGTCCTGCGGGACGGCATCTACGAAGAAGGGGCCGCGGCAGCGGGCTCGACTGGCCCCTACACCATCGATTTCCCCGTCACGATCCAACCCCACGGCCGCGAGAAGGTCTGGCTGAAGGGCAGTGTCAGGGTCACGGGCTGGTCCTCGGTCGGGACCAACCGCTGGCGCCACACCGGGTGGACCACCCGCTTCTGCCAGCGACCGACCGACGGCCGCAGCGACCGGTTCTGCAAGCACCCGTCACTGAACAACCCGACCTATCCCATGGCCGGCGCTCAGGACATGGTGTTCCGCAATGACCAACCGCTGCGCCAGGTGGCGACCCTCGCCGAGGTGGGCCCCGGCAGGTTCTTCGTCGATACCTCGCTCGGCCACCTCTACATCGGTGACTCGCCGGCCGGTGCCAGGATCGAGGCCTCGAATCGCGACCTGGCCCTGCACGTCTCGGGCTTTGGTGCGGGAACCGGCGGGAGCGGAACCGTCATCCAGGGGCTCGGATTCAAGCACTACGCCACCGAGGAGCAGACGGCGACGCAGTCGACGGAGCGCCCGCCGAAGGGAGGTGTCGTGCTGCTCGACAACGTCTCGAACACCCGGGTGGAGAACAACACCTTTACGCAATCCGCTTCCACCGCCCTCACCGCGGTGAAGGCCACTGGCGCGGTGATCCGCGACAACGTGCTCGCGGAGAACGGCTTTGTCGGTGCCAACATCACCGGTACCTCCGGCGGGCTGACCTTCGACGGCAACCGCGTCTTTCGCAACAACTCCGAGGGTCTGCACGACACCCTGACCGGTGGCGAGGCCGAGAACGCCGCCGGGGTCAAGATCACCTCCACTTCGCCGTTGGCCGTTCGGGACAACATCTTCGACCACAACGACGGCAGCGGTTTCTGGTGTGACCTGGATTGTGCCAACGCCACCATCACCCGCAACGTCAGTCGCGACAACAACGGGAACGGCATCTTCTACGAGGTCTCGCAGCGGGCGGTCATCGCCTCCAACGTGCTGACCGGCAACTCCGAAGCCGGGCTGTCCATCGGCGGGGCGGACGGTGTGCAGATCTACAACAACACGTTGTATGGCAATGCCGACACCCGGCCCGGTGAGTTGTTCGGCGCCGAGTTGGTCGTGTTCGACCTGCAACGACCCGGTTGCCCCCAGGCAGGGTGCGTCGAGCGGTGGCGGACCCGCAACGTGGTGATCAGGAACAACCTCACCGGTGGTGCGGGCTCGAGGCGGCTGTTCAACTCCTCCACGGGCGTCGCGAACCTGGCAGCTCGGGTGCCCGCCGACACCTTCATCACCGCCATGGATCACAACGGGTACCACCGGTCGACCGCCGCTGGCGGCCCGCCCACGCCGCCGACGTTCGCCGGATGGCTCCACCCCCGCCCGGCGGCCCAGGGTGGCCCCTTCCACGTCGACCACGCCAGCCTGGCGTCGGTGCAGGCTTTCACCGCGGCCGAAGACCATGGCCTGGCATTCGATCAGGTGGCGGACCCCTTCTTCGTCGACGCGGCGGCCGGCGACTTCTCCTTGCTGGCCAGTAGCCCGGCCCGGGCAAGCGGGGACCCGCTGCCGGCCGCTGTGGCCGCCGCCATCGGCGTGCCCGCCGCCCCGGCACCCGTCAACCGGGGCGCGTTGGCGTGGCCGACGCTGCAAATGCGAGCACCGGCCTACGGAGCGACGATCAGTGGCCCGGCGGTCGCCCTCGCCACCAACGTACCGGACCCAGCGAGGGTGACCAGCGTCGAGTACCACCTCAACCGGGTTGGCTCCACGACGACGACGAACGTGGGCGCGACGGTCAACCGGGGGTTTGGATACGCCGTCGTCTGGAACACGACCTCCGTGGCCGACGGCCCGTACGAGATCCGAGCCCATGTCGTCACGGTGGTGGGCACGACCCGCACGGTCGTCAAGAGTCCGCCCATCGTTGTCACGGTGCGCAACGGGTGACCGCCGCTGCTGCCTCTGGCGGATGGCTGCCACACTCCTTTCGAGCCCCGTCTAGAAGTTCCTGAAAACCAAGGGGCCTCGTCTATCTGAATGGAAGTGCGGGAGAAAAACAAAATGCCAACAATTCAAAGACAGACGCTGCGGACGGTTCTGGTGACCCTGGCGTTTATTGGCGGCCTGGTGGCTGTGCTGTCACCACCGGAAGCCCAGGCGCGACACGTCGATCGGAGTCGCCTGAATGTCATGCAACTGAACATCGCGGGTTGGAGTATCAATAAAGCCAACCTTGCCGTCGCCGACAGGCTGGTGGACTCCGTCGCCGATCGTGCGCCGGGGTTGCCGCTCGCGGTCTCAGTCAACGAGGTGTGCTTCCAACAGTGGGAGCGGCTCTACAATCGCCTCCAGGTCCTGGGATACACGGGCCACTTTGGGCCTTCGATCTTCCATGACCCCAAAAAAGACCCCGCATGCGAGGGGAAGGCGTTCGGAAACGCCATCTTCTGGTTGGGAGGCCACGCAGAGGCGAAGACCTTCTGGATTCCCGACAGTCACCAGATCCATGGAGCAGCCACTGAGGAGAAGCGAAACATGGTGTGCGGAAGGCCCTACTTCCCCGAGAGAACCTGGTACTGCTCGGTCCATCTGGTGAATGGCGAAGACACCCACTCGCGGGAGGTGCGCCGACAGCAGGCGGATGACATCCGAGCGATCGCGAACGTCCTGAACACAGAACACCGCGCCATCATCATGGGTGATTTCAACATGAGCAAGGACGAGCCTGCAATGCAGCAATGGTTCAACGGGTTCTGGCTCGACGCCGACAATGATCGCGACGGTCGGCCCACCTGGAGAAGCACGAAAAACAAAACAATCACCCGCAAACTAGACTACATCATGGTTCGCGCCGATCGATTCAGCTTCGGCCACGACGCATTCATCATCGAGGTCGCCGGCTCCACCGACCACTGGCTGGTGCAGGGGTACCCCGTCTTCAAGTGAGCGCTCGGCGTCCGGAGGCGGGGGGCGTATAGGCGGGATGGGGGCCCTGTTGACTGAAGTCCGTTGTCATTCGCCCGGGACCCCCACGAAGAGGCCACCGGGCGAAAGCACCCGCGGGGCTACGGACCCCGGAGGACGGTCAATCCCTGCTCGGTGAGCACGAGCAACATGCTCGGCGTCACGGTGTGCTCGTAGACGAGTTGCAGGACGCGTTGGCCGGACACCTGCGGCACCCGGGCCAGCGTCGTGCCGTCCGGCTCCAGCCGCCAGAGGCCTCCGCCATTCGTGCCGATGTAGAGCGCCCCATCGTCCGTCGCCTTGAGCGAGAGGATGCGATTCGTCGGCAACCCGGAGAGCCTCGACCAGTTGCCCGTGGAGCGTGACTTCGGCGTCATTGCCCAGACGCCGTACTCCGCGCTGCCCAGGTAGTACTTGCCCGAGGTCGTCTGCTCGAAGGCACGCCAGAAATCATCCTCCGCCTGACCATTGAGCGCTTCGTTGAAGCCCTTGAAGCGCCACGGCGTGGGACCCGTCCAGGTGTACTCGCGATCCCACTCCTCGAGCTTCGCACTGGGGACGAGCACTCCGACCATCTGCTCGTTCGCGACGAGCACGTCTCCGTTCGGCGCGATGCCGAGCCCGTACATGTACGGGCACTGGAGCGACTCGTCCGTCGAGCCATCCGGATTGTGGGTGATGAGGTACCAGCCCGGATGACGGTGGCTGTTGTACGTGAGCCCCTGGATGCGGGTCACCCCGTGGTTCGTCGTGATGTACAGGTCGCCGCGATACGGGCCGCGCGTCACGCGAGCGCAGTTGAGGATGCTGCGGTCCTCCTCGTAGTGGAAGTCATTGGTGTTGTGGATGCCGATCTGCTTGCCCGCGTTCGACGCGCCGGTGGTGCGCCAGATGTGCTCCTCGAGCGCGACGCTCCCATCCGGCTGGAGCCGGACCGCGTCGAGATCGCCCTTCTGGTATTCGGCGTAGCGCTCGGGCGTGTAGTTCGCGTCGCCCGGCCCGGGGATGTACGTGCGCTGCACGATGCCTTCCGCCCGTTGCATCTCATACGCGCGATACCCCACGTACGCGCGCCCGGCCTCACCGCCGCAGATGACCGTCGAGCCCACCGCGAGCGCCTCCCGGCCGCCAAACTGACGCGCCTGACCGATACCCGTGCTCCACTTCGGAGCCGTCTCGCCCGGGCGCAGCACGCCAATGCGGTTGCCCTCGAGCAGCCAGAGGTTCAGCCCTTCATCGAGCCCCACGCTCTGCGGAGTGCCGACGCCAAACGACCGCGAGTAGTCGAGCACCACGTCCACCGGCCACGGACCCGCATCCGGAGGCTCACCGGCATCGGGCGTTCCCGCGTCCCCCGGCTCGCCCGCATCGGGCGGCGTCCCCGCGTCCTCGCCCGGCGTGGAGGGAGTGCCCGCGTCCTCCGAGGGAAGCGGAGGAGTCTCCGAGGGAACTTCGTTTCCTTCCGAGGGACCGGGTTCCTGGGTCCCCGGCGGGTCGACTGTCTTGGTCCGGTCAGCGCAACCCCCCGCGAGCACTGACATGATCGCGAGCCCCGCCCCCACCACACCTGCGCGAATGCCCATCCGTGCCTCCGTCAACGGAAGCTCATTCGCAAGTCCCGGGCCGACGTCTCCCGGGAGCGGCTCGGCCTCCCGGGAGACGGGCTCGCCTCAGAATCCGGTCAGCACGAAGATCGAGCGCTGGCCGTTGATGCAGTAGGCGATCGCCGTGCCGTCCGGCGACACGTCCACGTCCTTGAGCGCGCTGCCCGACTTCAGCAGCTGGCGCGTGGGCTCGGCCCCCTCCTGGAGCGTGAACAGCTCGAGCCCCTTGTCAGTGAGCACCGCGAGCCGCTTGCCATCGGGGAACCAGTCCGCCCCGGTGAGATAGTTGTCGGTGTCGATGACCGTGGCCGTGGCATCGGTCACCAGGTCGCGGATGCGAATCGAGTGGGTGTCGTAGTCGTGGTACAGCAGCTTCTTGCCGTCCGGGGAGAAGCGGAGCGAGTAGATGCCGGAGGAGTCCGGCATGGACACTGTCCGGGTGGAATTGTCCGAGAGCTTGAGCAGCACGGGATCGAACTCGTTGAACGCCACGTACTGGCTGTCCGGCGAGACATCCAGGGCAGTCACTCCGAACGAATCGTGGACCAGACGCGGCGTGCCTCCCGCGGCCGCCACCGCGCTCACGCCATCCTCGCTGGCGAAGTAGATCTCCCCGCTCGTGGGGTGCCAGGCGTTCTCGCAGAAGGTGGAGCACCCCGAAGCCAGCACCTGGAGGTTCTTCCCGTCGCGATCCACCACGGCGAGCGAGTCATTGAGGCCCTCGCCGTAGTCGAACGAGAGCCGCTGTCCATCGGGGGAGAAGCGCGGTGAGTTGGCGGTGACGCCCGACGGCATCGGGATCGTCACCGTCTGGGGTCCCTCGGGCGTGGTGTCGGGGGACTCGGGCTCGGAGCCACAAGCGGCGAGGAAGAGGACGAGACCCAGGTTGAGGTAGCGCAGGTGAGAGCCTCCTTCGAGTGGGCCGCCATCCTATGCGGTCCTCGCTCTCCGGGCTCCTGCTTGTCCCGCCCTCAGAAATCCTCGGGCTTGGGGCCCTTGTAGGTGACGGCGAAGGGATCGAACGGCTCCTCCTTGCGCTTGGGCTTCTCGCGCGGGGTGGTCAGGTACGGATCGATCTTCACCCGCAGGCCAAACACCTTCGGGTTCTTCTTCGTCTCTTCCCGCGGCTGCCCGAACTGCTCGGTCTTCTTGGAGTCGCTCATGGCCCGGGCATTGTAGCGCGGAACGGCGCGGCGGAGGGCCTCATGAGCCCACCGCCGCGCTCATCCCGCTCCCCGTCAGGCCGGAATGCTGCTCCGGTCGAGGCGGCTCCAGTACCGGTGCTCGGCGATCGCCGCGATGAACGTGGCGCCGAAGGCGTTGCCGGCGCTCGCACCGTCCTGGCTCACGACGACGCCCGGCGCCGAGGTGGAAATCCCGCAGGCCGCCAGGAGCTCCGCGCCCTCCATCGTCGCGCCGATGGGCTTGCAGTGACGGTACGCCTCCTGGACGAAGTGCAGCGCCTCGCCGTCCTTCTTCAGCACCGCCACGCTCGCCGCGCCTCCGGGGATGAAGACGGCGTCGTACTCGATGGAGTCCGTCGTGAGCGAGCTCTTGTCCACCTCCACGTTCTTGCCGTGCACGGCCTTCACCGTGCCGAGGTGCTTGGCGATGACCTTCACCTTCGCGCCCGCCTTCTCGAGCGCCGCCTTCGCCGCCTCGACCTCCCGGGCGTCCACCCCGTCCGCCACGAGGAAGCCGATGCGCCGCGTCTTGATGGAGTTCTTCTTCGTGTTCTCGATGCTCAGGGCCGGCGACTTGTCGATGTTCCCCTTCACCGGGGACAGCGGGGGCACCGCCAGCCCGAGCCCCGTGGCCACCTGCGTGGCGAGCTCCCCGTCGATCTTCGCCAGAATCCGCTCCACGACGCGCTGGCGGATCTCCTTGGACTCCACCTTCCCCAGCTCGAAGCTCAGGGCCGCGACGATGTGCTCCTTCTCGGGCCGCGACATGCTCCGGTAGAACATGCCGGCCTGGCTGAAGTGGTCCGAGAAGGACTCGCTCCGGGCGCGCGTCTTCTCGCCGCCCACCTTCTCCTGGAAGTGCGTGAAGCCGCCCTGGCTCGCGGAGGAGAGGAACGGGCAGCCGCCGCCGAGCGAGTTCGGGTGGTAGTTGGCGCGGCCCACGTTGGCGGTGTGGCGCTTGAAGCCGTCCTGCTGGTGGTTGTGCACCGGCGCGAGCGGGCGGTTGATGGGAATCTCCGCGAAGTTCGGCCCGCCGAGCCGCGTGAGCTGCGTGTCGAGGTACGAGAAGAGCCGCGCCTGCATCAGCGGGTCATCCGTGAAGTCGATGCCCGGCACGATGTTCGCGACGCAGAAGGCCACCTGCTCCGTCTCGGCGAAGAAGTTCACCGGGTTGCGGTTGAGCGTGAGCTTGCCGATGCGCTTCACCGGCACCAGCTCCTCCGGGATGATCTTCGTGGGGTCGAGCAGCTCGATGCCGAGCTTCGCCACGTCCGACTCCTCGATGAGCTGCACGCCCAGCTCGTACTCGGGGAAGTCGCCCTGATCGATGGCCTCCCAGAGATCTCTCCGGTGGTAGTCCGGGTCCTTGCCCGCCAGCTTCTGGCACTCGTCCCAGACGAGCGAGTGCACGCCGAGCACCGGCTTCCAGTGGAACTTGACGAAGCGGGAGACGCCCTTGGCGTTCACCAGCCGGAAGGTGTGGACGCCGAAGCCCTCCATCATGCGGTAGCTGCGCGGGAGGGCCCGGTCGGACATCGTCCACATGACCATGTGCGCCGACTCGGGCATCAGCGAGATGAAGTCCCAGAAGGAGTCGTGTGCCGTCTGGGCCTGGGGCATCTCGTGGTGGGGCTCGGGCTTGGCCGCGTGGATGACATCCGGGAACTTGATGCCGTCCTGGATGAAGAAGACGGGGATGTTGTTGCCCACCAGGTCGAAGTTGCCCTCCTCCGTGTAGAACTTCACGGCGAAGCCGCGCACGTCGCGCACCGTGTCCGCCGAGCCGCGCGAGCCGGCCACCGTGGAGAAGCGCACGAAGACGGGCGTCTTCACCGCGGGGTCCTGGAGGAAGCGGGCCTTGGTGTACTCGGCTTGCGACTCGTACACCTGGAAGTAGCCGTGCGCACCCGAGCCACGTGCGTGGACGACACGCTCGGGAATCCGCTCATGGTCGAAGCGGGTGATCTTCTCGCGGAAGTGGAAGTCCTCGAGCAGCGTGGGCCCGCGCGCGCCGATGCGCAGCGAGTCATCCGTGTGCTCGATGCCGATGCCCTGGTCCGTCGTCATCCGCTGGCCCGTGGGGTCCGAGCGGTCCTTCGCGAGGGCCTCATGCTTGCTGTGCTCGTTGATGCCCACCGTTCCCGAATCGTTCTTTTTCACCGTGTCTCCTCCCGGGCGTACCGCAATGCACACGGGCCACGGCCGAAGCGAGCGATTCCCTCACTCGGGCTCCAATGGACTGCGCGTTGGCGAACGGACCGGCACCGGGCCTGTCTCCTCCAGGGCAGCCGCGAAGGCGCCTGTCGGAAAGCGTGCGTCCAGGCAGGCGCCTCCCTCCTCCGGGCCACGCGGGGAAGCGTTCGCCGCACCAGCGGTTACGATGGCTCCGCGCCCTATGAACTCCAGACGCTCCAGCCGCCCGTTCCTGCTGCTGCTCGCCCTCGTCCTCCCCCTGGGAGCGAGGGCCTTTTCCGTTCCGGACCACGAGACGATGACCCGGGTGTCCGTCGACGCGGTGGCTGCGGGCGGCCATCCCCAGCTCGCGAAGTACGAGGCGGCCGTGGTGGAGGGCAGCCGGGCGGAGGATCTGAACCTCCCCGTGAAGTGGGCCGGCTACAACCACTTCTTCCACCCGGGCACGTCGCTCGACTCCTCGTTCCGCAAGGACTCCGGAGCCCGCGTGCGCGTGCTGTGGCAGGAGGCCGAGGAGGCCGCGAACAACGGGGACCTGGAGCGGGCGTTCGACCGCGTCGGCCACCTGGTGCACCACATCCAGGACATGGCCGTGCCCATGCACGTGGTGCCGGTGATGCACGGGCTCTCGGATCGCTTCGAGCAGCACCCCGCGGGGCAGCTCACCCTGGGCCGGGAGCTGGCTCCGCTCTCGGGTGAGGACGCCCAGCTCGCGCTGGCGCAGGAGACGCTGAAGGTGGTGCGCACGAGCTCGCTGCCCGTGGAGGGAGGCGCCATCCCCTGGAGCGCGTTCTGGGCCGAGCCCACCCTGGTCAAGGCGGGAGCGTTCGGCGCCTACGGAGCGGTAGGCAACGTGTTCGATTCCCAGGAGGTGCGCTACCAGGGGCGGACGTGGAAGGTGGACCCCTCGGCGTACGACGACTTCGTGGACGCGCGAGTCGAGTCGGCCGTGGCCTACTCCCGTGCCTTCCTCGCCTGGGCCTCGGAGCGGCTCACCGCGCTGGCGGAGGCTCGCAACGCGGCCAACGTGGCCATGAAGCCCCAGTGGAAGCCCTCTCCCTCGCTCGCCCTGGAGCTCGTGGGCGGTGCCGTCACCTCGCTGCGCGGGGCGATTCCGGTGGCGGGCGCGCGAGCCCTGTTCCCCCTGCCCTGGTCCATGGGACTGTCGGCCGGCTACACGCGGGCCCTCGGCAATCCGCTGCTGGGGGGCACCGGGAGCACCTGGTCGCTGGCGCTGCTCTCTCCTCCCCTGCTGACGGCGCGGCTCGGTGACTCGGGAGGGCTCGACCTGCGCGCCACGGCGGGCGCGGACCTGTGCTCCGCGAATGGGATGAACCGCCCGGCCCTGCCGGTGGGCCTGCGCGTCCACACGCTGCTCAATCGCAGGATTTCACTCAGCGCCGAGGCGCAGTACCGGGCCTTCGCGCCCGCCACGTCCCCCTGGGCCAACGGCGTCACCTTCACGGTGGGCACCGGCTTCACCTGGGGCGACAACTAGGAGCGGCGGCTGAAGCGAATCGGCCCCGGGAGGAGATTCCCCGGGGCCGAGCCTCACCGCACCGTCTTCGCGCGCTCGCGCGGCACTACCCGAGCATCTCGCCCAGCAGACGCGCGACGGCCTTCGGGTCGGCCTGGCCGTTGGTGGCGCGCATGACCTGGCCCGTGAAGAACCCCATCAGGCCCTTCTTCCCGCCCCGGTACTCGGAGACCTTCGCGGGGTTGGCGTCCATCACGCCCTGGATGGCCGAGCGCAGCTGCCCCTCGTCACTGACGACGCGCAGGCCCTTGCGCTCCACGATGCGAGCGGGGGCCTCGCCAGAGGTCTGCGCCTCGGCGAGCACGTCCTTGGCGATGCGGGCGCTGATGCTGCCCTCGGACACCAGCGCGACGAGCGCCGCCAGGTCCTCCACGCCCACGCGGTTGCCGCCCTCGCGGATGGCCGTGCCCAGATCGTTCACCACCCACGGCGCCAGCTCCCCGAGACGCTTGCCTCCCGCGCCCTCCAGGTACGCGGCGAGCTGCGGCTCGCGGGCGAGCAGGTGCGCGTCGTTCTCGCTGACGCCCTGCTTCACCAGGCGCGAGAACACGGCCTCCTGCTCGCTCGAGAGCGCCGGACGGGCCACGGGCGCCGCCGGAGTCTCCACCTTCTTCTCGGGCCGGGGCTTGCTCTCCGCCTTGGGCTCGGCGGCCTCCGCCTTCTTTCCCCAGGTGTCCTTGAGCGTGATGATCCGGTTGAACACGAGCGCGGTGTCGCGGCTGTCCACCGGGTCGCGCCAGAAGTAGCCGGCGCGCTCGAACTGGTAGCGGGCGCTGGCCGGCTCCTTCGCGACGCTCGGCTCCACCAGCCCCTGCGTCACCACCAGGCTGTTCGGGTTCACGAAACGCATGAAGTCCGTGTTGACCGGCTGCGTGTCGTCCTCGTGGCCGGGCTGCTCCGGATCGAACTGCGCCGCCTCGCTGTCCGGCTCCGGCACCGTGAACAGCCGGTCGAACAGACGGAACTCGGCCTTCACGCCGCGCGAGGCGCTCACCCAGTGGATGACGCCGCTCGCCTTGGCGTCCTCACCGAGCAGCGTGACGCGCAGCTCCGTGGGCTCTCCATCCGCGCCAGTCACCACCTCGTCGCAGCGGATGATGCCCGCGCCGCGCAGACGCACCGTGCCGCCCGGCGTGAGCCGCTTGAAGCCCTTGGGCGGGTTCGCGCTGAAGTCCTCGCGCTCGATGACGAGCTCGCGCGTGAGCGGAACCTCGCGCACGGCCCGCTCGCCCGGCACGCGCTCGCCATTGGGCAGCGGCACCTTGCCGTCGGCGCTGCTCGTCTCCTGCTGGGGCCAGTACGGAAGGCTCAGCAAGCGCTCCTCGCCGAGGTTCTGGAGGACGACCTTGAGCGGGCGCATCACGGCCATCACGCGGGGCGCGCGGAGGTTCAGGTCGTCGCGCACGGCGTTCTCGAACATGGCGAGGTCCACCGTGCGGTTGGTGCGGCTCACGCCAATCTGCGACGCGAAGGCGCGCACCGACTCGGGGGTCACACCGCGCCGGCGCATCGCACTGATGGTCGGCATGCGCGGATCATCCCAGCCCTTCACCACTCCCTCGCGCACCAGGCGGCGCAGCTTGCGCTTGCTGACGACGGTGTACTCCATGCTGCGCCGTCCGAACTCGTACTGGCGCGGCGGCGTCCGGCCCGTCTCCTTCGCGGGAAACAGGTTGTCCATCAGCCAGTCGTAGATGGCCCGGTTATCGATGAACTCCAGGCTGCACATGCTGTGCGTGATGCCCTCGAGCGCGTCGCTGATGGGATGCGCGAAGTCATACATCGGGTAGATGCACCACGTGTCCCCGGTCCGGTAATGGGACGCGTGGAGGATGCGGTAGAGCACCGGATCGCGCAGCTTGAAGTTGGGGTGCGCCAGGTCGATCTTCGCGCGCAGCGCGTGCTCGCCGTTCTTGAACTCCCCGGCGCGCATGCGGCGGAAGAGGTCCAGGTTCTCCTGGACGCCGCGGTTGCGGTACGGGCTGGGCGTGCCCGGCGTTTCCGCGGTGCCGCGCAGGCGGGCCATCTCCTCGGCGCTGACGCTCTCCACGTACGCGAGGCCCTTCTGGATGAGCTGCACCGCGAACTGGTAGAGCTGCTCGTAGTAGTCCGAGGCGTAGAACAGGCGCGAGGTGTCCCACCCCACCCACTGCATGTCGCGGATGATGCTGTCCGCGTACTCCTGCGTCTCGCCCTCGGGGTTGGTGTCATCCATGCGCAGGTGGCAGACGCCGCCGTAGTCCTGCGCGGTCATGAAGTCCAGGTAGCTGGCGAACGCGTGGCCGAGGTGCGCGTACCCGTTGGGCTCCGGCGGGAAGCGCGTGACGACGCGGGTGTGCCGCCCGGCGCGCAGATCCTCGTCGATGACGTCCGTGATGAAGTTCGGGGAGACCCGGCGCGCCTCGGGCGCGGGAACCAGGTCGGCAGCTGACGGCTTGCTCATGGGACCATTTTATGGCCCGCGACGGGACGGAAGTCCTGCGAAAACCGCGCCCGGCCCACCGCCCGGCGAGCGGGCGCCCTGCCCCAACCCGGAGGGCCCACCGGAACGCCCCGAGGCCCGGGAGTCCCTCGGAGGCGCCGGTCCGGGCTCACGCGGGGGCTCAGGCCCCCTCGCCCTTCACGGGGAGCTCGAGCGAGAAGGTGGCGCCCTGGCCCGGGCCGGGGCTGGTGCAGGTGAGCCGGCCCTTCATCTCCGCGGCGGCCAGGGCGCTGATGTGCAGGCCAAAGCCGTGCCCAGACTTCTTGGTGGTGAAGCCCTGGGTGAACAGGCGCGCCAGGTTCTCCGCGGCGATGCCCAGGCCGTTGTCCGTCACGTCGAGGAGCAGCCGCTCTCCCTCGGGCGCCTGCCGCACACGGATGCTCAGGCACTTGTTCCGCTGCTCGCTGTCCACCAGCGCGTGGCGCGCGTTGCTCAGCAGGTTGATGAGGATCTGCAGCAGCTTGTGCCGGTCCACGAAGATGGGAGGCACCTCGGTGTAGTCGCACTCGATGCGGATGCCCAGCTGCTCGAAGGAGACGGCGTGCAGACGCAGGGCCTCATCGATGAGCTGGGGCACGGCCACCTGCTCCACGGCCCCCGCGGCACGCGCGTGCTTCTGCTGCATGCTGACGATGGACTTGATGTGCTCGACGCTCTGCCCGAGCGACTGCATCTCCTCGAGCATGGCGTTGCGCTCCTCCACCAACTGGTCGGACACCGCGATGAGGTAGGGCGGCAGCTGCTGCCCTTGCGGATGCTGGGTGAGGAAGGCGGCGAGCTCCGGGGCGTGCTCGCGCAGGAGGGCGGTGGCCTTGGCCAGCCCGGTGACACGCGAGCGGCGGAGCCGGTCGGTGACGAGCGTGGTGGAGATGTTGACGCTGTTGAGCGTGTTGCCCACGTTGTGGAGCACGCCGGTGGCGACCTCGGCCATGCCCGTCTGGCGGGAGACCTCCACCAGGGTGCGGTGCATCTCTCCCAGCCGGGCCTCGGCCTGCTTGCGGCTGGTGATGTCCCGGCAGATGAGCGTCACCCCCGCCGCCTGGCCGTCCTCCGTGAGGATGGGGTGGAGGGTGACGTCCAGCACGATGCGCGTGTCCCCTAGCGAGTACGTCTCCTCGTAGCGCAGACGCTGGCCCTGCCGCATCAGGACGAGGCGCTCCTTCCAACGCGGGACGCGCTCCAGCCCCGACTCGCTGAAGAGCCACTGCCCCGGCTCGGCCTCCTTCCCGAGGAGCCTCCGGTAGAACTGCTTCAGGGACTGGTTGGCGACGAGCATGCGCCCCTCGGGGTCCAGCAAGGCCACGAGATCGTCCGTGCTCTCGACGATGCTGCTCAACTGTCTCTCGCTGCCCCGGAGCTGCTTCAGTGCCCGCTCGAGGGAGTGGTGGGCCGCGTCCCGCGCGGTGGTGTGCAACGCGCTCAGTCCCCAGATGCCCATGAAAGAGATCGCCGACATGAAGTGCCGGACCCAGAACCGGGGCAGGGAGAAGGACTCGGCGGAGAGGTCGATGTGGGTGGTGAGGTAGAGGGGATGGAGCCCATCCATCACCACGGCGAGGAAGAGGGTGAAGAGCAGCGACCGGCGCGGCCCCAGCAGGTACACGGAGAAGGCGGGGAGCAGGAGGTTCATGGGGTGCACCCCGCCCTCCATGTTGGCCTTGTTCACCAAGACTCCGCCCAGGAAGCCGGCCGCGAGGGTCGCCAACAGAATGACCGCTGGAACCACGAACGTGGAGGCCCTGCGCGCCGCCACCAGGGTCACCACGTACAGCGCGCCCGCGAAACCCGGGAGGGGGGAGTACGGCGCGAACAGCGTGCTCACCAGGTACAGCGAGGCGAGCATGAGCATGAACCACGTGACCCCGATGAGCACCCGGTGACGCACGAGCTCCTCGGGAGGCGCGTGGCGCAGGGGCTCCGAGAGGAAGAAGTCCAGCCAGCCCAGCACGCCCGGGGCCTTCTCGGGAGCCGGGGCGGCCGTGGGGAGGAGCGCGGGTGACGTGGGAACGTCCTGGCGAGTCTCGGGGGGAGTAGGGAGCACCATGTCCGGGGAGCCATTGTGAGGAGGAAAGGCCCCCCCGACTCAAGGGGCATGGTGCGATGGCGCCGGACTTCGCCGGCAAGAGACCCATGGCTGCCCGTCCGGCCCCCATACGGGCCCCCCCCGGTGCCACCGGGCCCAGGGAAATCTGAAACAGCGGGGCGGGTCCGGCAGGGAGGGACAGCGCCCGTTCCGCGCGACCCCGCCCCACCCGGCGGTCCTCGTGACCGTGGTGGACGCTCGGGGCAATCCGCTCCTGGATGCGCACGTCACCTTCACCCAGGATGGAGGCCCCGTGCGGCTCACGCTCCCGGACTGACCTGGAAGCACGGCGACGCGCTCCGTGGCGGCCCGGCCCCTGAGCGGGAAGCTCATCGCCGAGGGGACTGGGTGTCCGGAAAGTCATCGAGCGGGTCACGTCAGCCTTTGAGCACGGCGATGGGCGTGAGCCTCGACACCTGCGTCACCAGTTCCGCCTCGTCCTCCAGCACCTCCGCGTTATCCCGGTAGGCCTCGGGCGCCTCCTCCACCAGGTCCTCCACCCGGCCCCGGTCGAACACCACCCGGCGCAGTGCCTGCTCCAGCGCCGCCTGGCGGATGCGCGCCCGAGCCTCGCTCCGCGTGAGCACCCTCCCCGCTCCGTGTGAGCAGGAGCGGAAGGCCCTCGGCTCTCCCCTCCCCTCCACCACGTACGAGGCCGTCCCCATCGAGCCGGGTATCAGCCCCCGCTCTCCCGCCTCCAGCCCCACCGCGCCCTTGCGATGCACGAGCAGCCCGAGCAGATGGGCCGTACGAGGTGCTTCACACCGTACAGCTATTTGGAGGGCCAAACTTGGGGGCATTCGAGTCGCGCGTGTCGAGGCCTCGGACACATCCTCGCAGCACAACTCCTGTCCGAGGGTCTCTTGCTCGACGGCAGCATCCGGCTCTACATTGAGGTCAACGTGACCAAGAGCAGGCGGAGGGGACCCAGCGGCGCGTCGATCATCGGCGCAATCTTCGTCATTGGGCTGATGGCGCGATTGCTCTCATTGATCTGGCTTTATCTGGTCATTGGAGGAGCGTTGGCGCTCTTGGGTTGGATGGCCGTGGTGCTCGCGCGGCGAGCGCGCGCAACACCGAGCCCATCCCAGCCCGTGCCAGTGGGGGCGCCCGGCCCAACCCCTCTACCCAGCGACCAGTTCCGCTCGCTGGTTCCCATCGACCCAACGGTCTTCGACGATCCGGCGCAGGCCAAGGCAGCAGCGATCAAGACCTTCGTGACCTGGGCACGCCAACTGCCGATGGCTCCGGAAAATCCCTCCGACCTCGTGCGCTCTCTCGAACTGCGAGTGCAATACACCGGTCGGCTCGCCACGACGATCGCCGAGCGCAAGGTCGTAGCGCGAGAGGCGCCCCATCGTGGGACTTCACCAACAACAAGTTCCCAGCTTGCCCCGGACGCCGTCGACCCATGGGCGTTCTCACCGGAAACGCTCCGGAGCGCCAGCCTGTACGTTGCCCCATGCACCCCATGCACTGGCGCGGGGAAGGTCCCCTGCTCCACGTGTCGCGGTACCCTGAGTACCACGTGCCTCAGCTGCAACGGTACCCGCAAGGCGTATGGCTACGCCTCGAATGGCTCCCGCCGGCTCATGAACTGCAAACAGTGCAACGCTAAGGGCGAGATCAAATGCACTGCCTGCACCGAAGGCCGGGTGACGTGTCAGACATGCCGCGAGACAGGCCGGATGGAGCATTGGCTCGAGTTCCTCGAGACGAGCCGTAGCGTCGTGCAGGTCGCACTGGACAGCGACAAACTGCGCGCATTCCGGTGGAGCACCGCCGGGCCACAAGCATCCCCTACGGAGATTGAAGCTGATGCAAAGCCGCTCGGTGAAATCGCGGCTCACGGAGCGCTCGACGAAGAGAAGGTCGCCGAGATTGTGCCGCGCGCCTGGATTCAGGCGAACTGGCGGGCGCTCCAGCCAGGGCTACGCCCTGGAGAGCGCATCCAGAGCCAGACGCTCCGGTTCTACGAGATTCCGAGCGTCCAGTTGTCGTACTCGGTCGCGGATGGCCCTCCAACGGTGATTGGTTTCGAAGGGCGTCGGATGCTCGCGCCACCGGCGTCCGTCGACCAGCAATTCGAGGCACGAGCCCAGAAGATCCGTCTCGCTCGCGCTGCGCTCCTGGTGCTGGGGGCCGGAGTTCCGCTCGCGTACCTCGTCCGCGGTTCCTACTTCTGGAACGGATGGGTCGGAGCGTTGACCGTTTGTGTGGTGGGCGCAGCGGCTGCCGGCGAGCGCTTCGTGCGGGAAGCGACTCTGGGCCGGGAAGGAGCCCGCCGTTGGGCGGCGGCCGTAGCCGCCACTGTCATGCTCGCTTGTGGCATGGCCGTGGGAGCGGAGCCGAGCCTGCGTGCGGCGCAGCGACATCTCTCGGAGGGACATCTCGAGAAAACGAGGATGGAGCTCGCCGCACTCGGAGAGCCCGACAAGGAGGCCCACGCTCAAGCCTGGGCCGCCCTCCACCTCGCGTACGCGCTCAGAAGTAACGATGTCGGTACCGTTGCGAGCGAGGCCGCGCAGATCCCAAAAGGGCTTCCGCAGCGAGAGCCCGCCGAGCAGCGGCTCTACGAACTCACCCGTCTCACCGTCCAGCAACAACTCGCCAAGAAGGACCTGGGGACTGCCCAGGCCACCCTCGCCCAGGCAACGCCGGTACTCCAGGGGGACGCGAAGGAGAAACCTTTCGGGAGAGATCTCGCGGAGCTGAGCGCACAGGCCAAAGACGCTGAATTCGCGGAGTGTGCGACGGATGCCTGCCGCTGGAGAGCCGCATCCGAGGCAGCACGCGCCATGCCGTCGGAGGAGCGGAAACAGCGGCTGATCGCCGCCCGTGCCAGGATCGTGGAGGGGCTGACGCCCCAACCCCGCGCAGGTGAGCCGGCGCAGTCGCGGCTCCAGCGACTCGACGAGGTCGCCACGCTTGCCAAGGCGATCAGCGAGATGCCCGGGGACGAGGATCTCAGCGCGAAGGCGCGAGCGGCTGCCACGTGGACCCGCGACGAGCGCCGGAAGATTCCGCTCGTCGGAGCCGAACGGGCAGTCGCCGCCGAGCTCCTGGGCATCCCCGCTTCTACCGGCACGGATATCCTCAGCACCGAGCGCTCTCCGGTGGCCGTGTACTGCGCGATGAAGGGAGGGCGATGCGCGGGCGTGTACCTCGTTGGCAGCACCAAGGGAGCCCGCGTGCTCAACGACTCCGCTCATGCCGCTGCCACCACAGAACTCTTGTCACAGGCCTTGGGCCATCCCACCTCACTCCCCTCTCCACCCAGCACCGTCAGTGGAAAAGCTCTCACGCTGACCAGATGGAACGACGGAGGGGTAACAGTCGTGGCAAGGTGGCGTGACTCGAGCCTGATGGAACTGCGAATCGGGGATGCGAAACCATGACGTCCAAGCCACCCGGCATCCTTTCGGTCAGCGCATCCATCCTGGCACTGCTGGCGGGAGCGGCCTCCTCCGGGCTCCTCGTTCCCAGCGCGGAAGCCCAGATCACGCAGCCAGTGTTGCGGCGTCGGGACGAGGAGGAAGACACCCAGGAGCTCCTCCTCGCCGTTCCTCCAGACGGGGCCCAGGTCATCCTCGCGTCGCACCGCTCACACCGCTCTCACTCCTCCCACAGCAGTCATTACTCCGGGCACAGCAGCCACAGCAGTCACTACTCCGGTGGAGGAAGCAGTGGCTACAGCGGTGGCGGAAGCAGTGGCTACAGCGAGCCCTACGTGCCGCCTTCCCCGCCAAAGCCAGCCACCGTCTCATTCGTGGCCTATCCGGGCGGCCGTATCTCCGTCGACGGAAAACCGGTGGGAGAGGACACGACGGGGCGGCTCAATCTGGCCGCGGGAAAACATGTGGTGCACGTCGAAAACCGGTTCCTCGGTAGCACCACGGTCGAGGTCGAGCTCAGCGAAGGCCAGACTGGCGAGCTCAAGCTCGAATGGTAGGCGCCGCCATCAGCCCGGCTATGGAGTGAGAACACGTGACAACCAGAGAGCAGGACGCCGAGACCCGCACGGCCTTCGTCTTCCGGAATGCGTCCGTTCAGGTGACGGTCGACATGCGCGCCTACCGCCTGGCGGCGGTCCAGAAGACGGCCTACAAGCTCGCGGAGCGGTGCACGGCGGTGATTGGCGCGCCCGAGGGGAATGGCCTGCCCATCACATTCGTCTTTCGTCCGGAGACCGTCGAGTCAGACGCGCTCGAGGTTGTACGGCTCTTCTTCCAGGAGCTTCTGGACCAAGAATTGCGTGAGCAGATTGGCGACGAGACCCGGGCCGTCCGTGCACTGATTCTCGCGCAGGCGTTCTCGCGAACCAACCTCATCCGGCATGACTGACAGCGAGTCGCCCCATGTTCCGTGATCGCTCCGAATACAAGCCGGCCCCGGACTACAAGCTCGCCCCCTTCCGGTTCGGACGGTTGGAGGGCGACCGCTACATCGCGACCAATGATGTCGGCGAATACGTCGTACTTTCGCGGGAGGACCTCGTCGCCTTCGCTGGCCGCAAGCTCTCCCCTGAGCACCCAACCTACAAAGCGCTCAAGTCCAAGCACTTCCTGTTCGATGACAGGTCGCGGGTGGCACTTGACCTGCTTGCCCTGAAGTACAGGACCCGCGCCGAGCACCTCGCATGGTTCACGGGGCTGCATATCTTCGTGGTCACGCTGCGCTGCGACCACTCGTGTCAGTACTGTCAGGTGTCGCGCCAGGCCGAGGGTCGCGCCAATTTCGACATGTCGCGTGAGCACGCGGACCGGGCGCTCGAGTTCACGTTCCGCAGCCCCTCGCCGACCATCAAGGTCGAGTTCCAGGGCGGTGAGTCGCTACTCAATTTCGAGCTCATCCGCTACATCGTCGAACGGGCCTCGGAGCTGAACAAGGAGCACGAAAAGGATCTCCAGTTCGTCATCGCCACCAATCTGTCCAGGCTCTCCGACGACATCCTGTCGTTCTGTCGAGAGCACCGAATCATTCTCTCTACCTCCTTGGATGGCCCCGCGGACCTCCACAACGCCCAGCGCCCCGTGCGCGGCGGCAACAGCCATCAGACGACCGTCGAGGCCATCCGTCGGGCGAGACGGGCGCTCGGTCCGGACTCCGTCTCCGCGCTCATGACGACGACCCAGGCGAGTCTGGGCCGTGTGGAAGAGATCATCGACGAGTACGTGCGCCAGGACTTCCACAGCATCTTCCTGCGGAATCTGAGCCCCTACGGTTTCGCCGTTCGCCAGCGCGAATCCCGCAAGTACAGCGTCGAGGACTGGGTCGAGTTCTACAAGCGGGGTCTCGCGCACATCTTGAAGCTCAACGGCCAGGGATACCCGCTCCGGGAGGAGTTCACGTCGATTCTCCTCCAGAAGATGTTCTCCCCGAGGGGCTCCAGATACGTCGATCTGCAATCGCCTGCTGGCATTGGCATTGGTGCGATCGTCTACAACTACGACGGCGCCGTGTACGCGTCCGACGAGGGACGCATGCTCGCCGAGATGGGTGATCATTCGTTCAGGCTCGGGCATCTCGCCCGCGACTCCTACGAAACGATCATGACGTCCGAGACCCTCCTCTCCCACCTGAGCGACACGATGCCGGAGGGCGCCCCGATGTGCAGTGACTGCCCGTTCCTCCCCTACTGTGGCGCGGACCCCGTCTTCCACCGGGCCACCTTGGGAGACGCCGTCGGGCACAAGGCCTTCAGCGCCTTCTGCAAGAAGCAGATGGCGGTCCTGAGGCACGTCATTGGGCTTCTCGAGAACAATGCACAGGCCCGCGCTACGCTTCTGGGGTGGGTCTGAAATCATGCCTCTGAATCTCTCGCCGCCGGGGCTGCGCCCGCTGTCGGAAGTCTCTCCATCTCCGTTCATCGGTCGCATCTGCGGACGTCCGGACCATCCAGAAGCCGCGCGTGCGCGGGAGATCCTGCTCGTCCGAGGGAAGTTCGACAACCTCCCCCGAGGATTCCGTGCATACCTGCTGGAGGAGGAAACCACGAACGCCGCCCCTCAGGACGTGTACGTCCTCGGGCCCGAGCAGCGCTACCTGGCCGAGGGCGACGTCATCCGCCTCGATCCGGCGCGCAAGACCCTGACTGCCCTCTATCGTCGCTCGTCACCGTCGAACACATTGCTCGTGACCGAGCGCTGCGACAATTACTGTTTGATGTGCTCACAGCCTCCGCGGAAGAAGGACGACTCCTGGCTCTTGAATGAGTTGGAGGAGGTCATTCCGCTCATCGATCCCGAGACGCGGGAGATCGGCATTACAGGCGGAGAACCCAGCCTGCTGGGAGATCGCCTCGTCCAACTCGTCGAGATGCTGAAGCAGTACCTGCCCAGAACAGCCGTTCACATCCTGTCCAACGGGCGGAACTTCTCGAAACACGAACTCGCCCACGCACTGGCTCGGGTGAAACACCCGGACCTCATGATTGGGATTCCATTGTACTCCGAGCTCGCCGAGGAGCACGACTACGTCGTGCAAGCCCAAGGGGCCTTCGATGAGACCATCCGGGGAATCCTGAACCTGAAGCGCGCACGGGTGCGGGTTGAGTTGCGGTTCGTCATCCATGCCGAGACGTACTCACGCCTCCCGGAGTTCGCGAGCTTCGTCACGCGCAACTTGTTGTTCGTTGATCATGTCGCCCTCATGGGGCTTGAACTGATGGGTTTCGCGAAGACGAACCTCCGTTCTCTTTGGATCGACCCTGTCGACTATGTAAATGAGCTCACGACTGCCGTGCGTGTGTTGCACCGGGCAGGGCTGAAAACCTCAGTCTACAATCACCCCCTGTGTGTCCTGCCCCGCGAGCTGCATCCGTTCGCACGTAAGAGCATCTCGGACTGGAAGAATGTGTACTTCAACGAATGTCGGGACTGCACTCAACGAGATGCCTGCGGAGGCTTCTTTGCATCCGCAGCCCTGAAACGCAGTCGAGGCATCTCCCCGTTTTCGTAACCCCGATAAGGCAGGAGGCGGCGGGAATCGCTCCCGCCGCCCCCACTCACCTCAGCCTTTGAGCACGGCGATGGGCGTGAGCCTCGACACGGGCGTCACCAGGTCCGCCTCGTCCTCCAGCACCTCCGCGATATCCCGGTAGGCCTCGGGCGCCTCCTCCACCAGGTCCTCCACCCGGCCCCGGTCGAACACCACCCGGCGCATGGCGTGCTCCAGCGCCGCCGGGCGGATGCGCGCCCTCGCCTCGCTCCGCGTGAGCACCCTCCCCGCTCCGTGCGAGCAGGAGCGGAAGGCCCTCGGCTCTCCCCTCCCCTCCACCACGTACGAGGCCGTCCCCATCGAGCCGGGTATCAGCCCCCGCTCTCCCGCCTCCAGCCCCACCGCGCCCTTGCGGTGCACCAGCAGCACCCGGCCCCCGTGCGTCTCCTCCGCCACGTGGTTGTGGTGCACGTCCACGCTCGCGCCCGGCTCCGGCTCGCACCCGAGCGCCTCAGCCAGCACCTCCACCGCTCTCACCGCGAGCACCTCGCGGTTGGCCCGGGCGAAGCGGCAGGCCCACTCCATATCCGCCAGGCACGCGGCGCCCTCGGACGAGTCGGTGCGCAGGCCCGGCAGCGAGCCCTCTCCCCTCGCGGCCGCCACCCGCAGGTGGTGCGCGGCGATGGCACTCCCCACGCCTCGCGAGCCCGAGTGGATGAGCAGCCACAGGTCTCCCCCGCCGTCCCGGTCCAGCTCGAGGAAGTGATTGCCTCCCCCGAGCGTCGCCAGGTGCCTCGGCGCCAGCCGCTCCCAGTCCTTCTGGAGCCGGTGGGTGGAGAGGCTCGCGGCCTGGAGCCCGGGCGGCAGCGGCAAGCCCGAGCCCCGATGCACGGCGTCTCCCACCGGCACCCGCCTCGCGATGGAGGACAGCAGCCGCTCCAGGTCCGCCCTCCCCAGAGACGCCGCCGGGAAGGAGAACCGGTGCGCACTCACGCCGCACCCCAGATCTCCTCCCAGCGCTCCCGGGACGACGGTACGCTCGGTGGCGAAGACGGTGCCCACCGCCACGCCCTGGGCCATGTGCACATCCGGCATCGCCGCCACGTGCTCCACCACGTACGGCTGGCTCGCGAGGTGCCGCAGTTGCTTCTCCGCTCCCGGTGGCACCTCGCGCGCCCAGGCGAGGATGGGAACGGCTCCCGACGGGCTCTCGAGGACACGAGGCATCATGGCTCGTCTCCTTCCCCGCCCGAGGCCAGGTGCGGCGCCACGCCCACGCAGATGAAGCGCAAGTGCGGCACTCGCTTGAGATTCAGGCCCAGCGCGAGCTGCGAGCGGATGTACCCCGTCGCGCGCTCGAGGGCCTCCTCCACCGGGGCCGGGCCGGACTCCTGGCGCTCGGGAGGGAGGGTGAAACCGATGCGGGCCTGGCGGCCATCCGGGGACAGCTCGAGCGTCGTCACCGCGACGCCCTCGAGCAGCGGATCGGACAGCTCGCCTCGGAAGAGGAGGGACACCTCCTCGAAGAGGGTGGACTGCAGGCGCAGGTGGCGCGCCGGTATGGTGGCTTCTTCGGACGAAAAGGAATCAGCGCCCGCGCGCCGATGGGACGCGCGGGGACGACGAGGCTTCGAGCTCATGGAGCGAACGGTTCCCTGCACGCCGCACCCGGAAGCGGGCACGGCGCGTCGTGTCAGGTGAAGACGAGGCTCCACGCCGGCGTTCGGGCGCCGGAGTCAGCGGGTCCGTTCTAGCGAGAAGACGGAACGCGCCCGGTCACTCGAGCGGCGGCGTGGAGAGGCCAGAGACACCGTTTCGCACACGTCCCATGGCACACCTCCCGCCTCGCGAGGTCCGATTGCGCGAGCCAGCCCTACAAAATGAGACCGCCCGTCCCAGGTGTCAACGCCCGGGCGGACCCCTGCGGAAACCGTTGCCCCCGAGGGTGCCGGACCGCAGGATGAAACCCATGGTCGACAAACTGGTCCTCAATGACGAGGAATGGCGGAAGCGTCTGACACCCGAGGAGTACCAGGTGCTGCGCAAGCACGGCACCGAGCGGCCCTATACCGGGTGTTTCCTCGGGACGAAGGAGCCCGGCACGTACGTGTGCGCCGGCTGCGGCAACCCGCTCTTCAAGGCCGGAGAGAAGTTCGAGTCCGGCACCGGCTGGCCCTCCTTCACCCAGCCCCTCCAGGCGGACGCGGTGACGGAGTACCGGGACGTGTCCCACGGGATGACTCGCACCGAGGTGCGCTGCGGCCGGTGCGATGGCCACCTGGGACACGTCTTCCCGGATGGCCCGCCGCCCACGGGGCTGCGCTACTGCATGAATTCGGTGGCGATGAAGCACGTGCCGGAGGGCCAGGCCCTCCAGCTCGTCACCAAGTAGGGCTCAGCGGGCCGCGCGCTCGGCCTCGACGAGGCGCTTCTTGGACAGCTCGAGGTACTGCGCGTCCATGTCGATGCCCACGTAGCGCCGGCCCAGCTTCAGCGCCGCCACGCCCGTGGTGCCGCTGCCGTTGAAGGGGTCCAACACCAGCGCGTCCTCGGGGGTGCTCGCCTCGATGACGCGCTCGAGCAGCGACACCGGCTTCTGCGTGGGGTGGCTGCCGTGCGCCTTCTCCTCGCGGCGCGGCGCCGTCATGGTCCACACGCGGCCGGACTCGTCGGCCGTGAGCTCCTCGTCGCCCGTGCGCGGCAGCGCCCACACGTCGCGCATCTGCTTGCCGCCGTTCTCCGCCTTCATCTTGGCGTAGTTGAACGTGTGCTGGAGCTTCGCCGCCGGCTTGGGCGAGGCCCAGATGAGCAGCTCGGAGGAGTGCGTGAAGTAGCGGCACGCCAGGTTGGGGCTGGCGTTGGGCTTGTACCAGGTGACGGTGTTGAGCAGCTTGTAGCCGAGCTTCTGCATGGCGAAGCCGACCGAGAAGATGACGTGCTGCGTGCCGCTCACCCAGATGGTGCCCGTGGGCTTGAGCACGCGCTGGCAGGCCTTGAGCCAGGCGCTGGTGAAGGCATGGTCCTCCTCCACCCCGCGCGACACGTCCCAGCCGCCCTTGTTCACCGCGGCGCGCTTGCCGTTCTTGCAGGTGAAGCCGCCGTTGGACAGGAAGTAGGGCGGGTCGGCGAACACCATGTCGAAGGTGCCCGGCTCGAACTGCTCCATCAGCGCCAGGCTGTCGCCCTGGTACAGCCGGTACGCATCGCTCTTCGCGTAAAGGCTCTCGCGCAGAGAGGGCTGCTGAACGAGCTTCAGGGCAGTGGCTTCCGCGGACATCTCGCCTCCGTCAGGGGTCGTCGTGACGGGCGGGAATGTGCGGGCAACAGCGTGCTACGTCCAAATTTTGGTCTGTAGCACCCTGAAACTTGACGCGAAACGCGGGGTGCGGAAACGCCGCGAGCACGGCGGGATGTCTCTCGGGGAGACCTCCAGCGCCGTGCTCGGCGGGTGCAACCAGGTTGCGCGGAAGAGACTAGGCCTTGGCCTTCTTGGCGGTCTTCTTCGCGGCGGGAGCGGTGCCCTCGGCGGGAGCAGCGCCACCCTCGGCGGCCGGGGCGCCCTCGGCGGCGGCGGCGGCGGGCTTGGCCGCGTACTTCTTGCGGAACTTCTCCACGCGGCCCGCGGTGTCGAGCAGCTTGTACTTGCCGGTGAAGAAGGGGTGGCAGTTCGAGCAGACTTCCACCGTGAACGAGCCACGGGTGGACTTGGTCTCGACGGTGTGGCCGCACGCGCAGCTGATGCGGGAGGCGGGGTAGACCGGGTGCAGATCGGGCTTCATGTGGGACGACTCCTGCGCCTTGCCCCCACCCCTCGAGGTGGGAGGTCTGGCGTTTCTAGGGTAGGCCGGCGCTTATAACGGCGGACCGGCCCTGGCACAAGGCCCGAGACCGGGCCCCATCCAGTCCTAATGAGATGCGCTGCCCGGAGGTTGGATTCGCTCCACCCGCTGTTTCAGCTCCGGGTCCTCCTCGAATTCGCTCCCCAACAGGACATACGAGAGCCGGTGCGTGCGCTTGAGCCCCTGCTTGCTCGCCTCCGTCTGGGTCACCAGCCCCTTGCGGCGGGCCTCGAAGTTCTCGATGGTGGCCTGCCACGTCTTCCGGGTCTGCTCGTCCTTCGCGACCGCGAGGCTCTCGCGCGCCTGTTGGAGGTTGGAGTCGATGATGCGGAGGTTCTGCTCGGCGCGCGTGGCCTCGTCGAGGTCCGCGAAGGCGCCCGGACCGTCCACGGACAGCTCCAGGCGGGCGAGGTGCCGCCCCCTCTCTCCCGAGGGGACGAGGGAGGCGAAGTCATTGCGCTGCGCCATGCCCGGAGGCCGGCTCTCATGCGACTGGAGGATGAAGTCCATGCTGTCGCCCGCCTCCTGGGAGAGCTTGATGGCCTCCAGGTAGGGCACGGCGGCGAGCACCACCACCACGTCCACCTTCTCCTTCTGGCGCAGGCGGCGGGCCTCGGCGATGGCGGCCGGCACGGGGGGCTTGCCCACCACGCCCTTCGCATTGGCCACCGGACCCTCGGGCGAGACACCCACGAGGCCGAACTTCAGCCCGCCCACCGTCACCACCGTGGAGGCCGGAAAGAGCGGCTTGCCCCCCGCGTCCACGAGGTTGGCGGACAGGAGCTTCATCTTCCGCCCCTTCGCCCCCCGGGTGAGGAAGTCCACGCCGAGTGTGAGATCTCTCCAGCCCACGGCCATGGCGGTGGTGCCCAGGGCCTCCATCTGCTCGAGCACCAGGGAAGCGCGCTCCTTCTCCTTCGGCTCCCCGGGCATGGGGGCCTTGAAGAGCGCATTGCCCGAGTCCACCAGCAGCACCGCCCCGCCCTTCGCGCGCTCGCGCGCGACGGCCGTCTTTCGTCTGGCCAGACCGCCAGACGGGTTGTGGCTTCAACCACAGGGGGCGATCTCGCCCCCGTTGTCTCCGGTGAAGAGGAGCACCACCTGCTTGGGCGCCGCGCCCGCCACCCAGGGCGTCAGCAGCAGCGCGAGCAGGGCCAGCAGGAGCGGGCCCAATGCCACGTGGAGTCTCACTTCTTGCCCCCCTTCTTCGGTTCGGCCTTCTTCGCCTTGTCCAGGTCCGCGAGCCGGGCCTTGGCCGTCTTCGCCGCGTCCGACTTCGGGTAGCCCTTCACGAGCTCCTCGAGCGCCAGCCGCGACTCCTCCTGCATCTTCAGCTTCTTGAAGCACTCCGAGGAGCGCAGGTACGCGTCCGGCGTGGCGTCCGCCTTGGGGTACTCCTGCAGCAGCTTGCCATACTCGAAGAGGGCCTCGCGGCACTTGTCCTCGGCGTAGTACGTCTCGCCCAGGCCGTAGTGGGCCTCGGCGGCCAGCGCGTCCTTGGGCCACTTCTTGAGGAACTCCGAGTAGAGCTGCCGCGCCAGCGCCACGTCCCCCCCCTTGGCCTTGTCCTGCGCCAGCGCGAGGAAGTCCTTCTTGTCCGTGGGGCGCTTGAGCTCCTCGGCCTTCTTGCGCGCCTCGGCCTCCTTCACGGCCTCGTCGCCCTTGAGGGCGGTGAGCTTCTTGTCCGTCTCCTCGTTCGTCTTGGCGAGCGCCGTCTCCAGCTCGCCAATCTTGTGGAGGTACGTCTCCACCTGGCCGCGCAGCTGGGAGAGGTCCTCCACCGTCTTCTGCAGCTGGATGCCGATGTCCGCGCCCGAGCGGCGCGACGCGGTGTCCAGGCTCTGCAGGGCCTTGGAGACCTCGGCGATCTTCGCGTCG
This sequence comes from Archangium sp., assembly GCF_045802675.1. Lineage (GTDB taxonomy): Bacteria > Myxococcota > Myxococcia > Myxococcales > Myxococcaceae > Archangium. The sequence continues at coordinate 106,188 of NZ_JBJMQO010000091.1, forward strand.
ATGCGCGGCAGCGTGGCATCGAGCTGCTCGTGCGTCTGTTTCAGCTCCGCCTGGAGCCGCGCCTGGGTTTCATCCATCTTCTCGAGGCGGGCCTCCAGCTTCCGGCCCCGGTCCGCGGGGTAGAAGCAGCCGGAGAGCGCGAGTGGGAGGGCGATCAGAGCAAGCCTTCGCATAGGGGGGCGCATCTTAGGGGCAAACCCCCCGGCCCGCCCGGGCTTCTTCACGTCCCCGGAGCCCGCCTGCCCGCTCGTCAACGCGGCGGAGGGCTCCCCGAGGCCCGCTCCACCCGCTCGATGGCGCGCACGCAGGCCACCTGGAGCCGGGCGTTGTTGAGGAAGAAGGGCGTCGCACGGGCCCGCCCCTCCTCCAGCGAGCGCAGCGCCTTGCGGTACTCCCCGGCGGCATCCGCCAGCGAGCCCCACTGCTCGAGCAGCATCCCCAGCAGGTAGCGCGCCGCGGCCAGGTCCGGGTCCAACTCGAGGCAGCGCCGCAGCTTCTCCGCCGTCTGGGGGCTCGCATCGCCGCCCGCGGCCCACTCCAACACCTGGGCGAAGAGGGCATCCACCTCGTGCGCACCGGCCTGCCCGGGTCGTGCTCCGCCAGATGCGTCCGCCTTCGCGGCGGGCACCACCGGAAAGCGCCCCGAGACGGCCGAGGGCTCCGCGGGCTTCGTGGAACCCACCGCCGGGAAACGCCCCGAGGCTGGCGACTCTGGCGCCTTCGTGGAACCCACGGCCGGGAAGCGGCCCGAGGCCGGCGACTCCGGCGCCTTCGTGGAACCCACCGACTGGAAGCGGCCCGAGGCCGGCGACTCTGGCGCCTTCGTGGAACCCACCGCCGGGAAACGCCCCGAGGTCCGCTCCGGGCCCCGCTCCGTCCCGGCCAGCGTGGAGCCCGCGTCCGAGGCGGACCGGGCCCCCACCGATGACAGGCCCGGGGAACTCGGTGTCCGCACGGCGTCAGGGGAAGGCGTGGCCTCCTGCGCCCGGGCATAGAAGAAGGCCTGATCGAAGCGCATGGTGCGCAGGCTCGGAGGCGCGCGCAGCAGCGGCTCGGCGGCGGAGAGCACCAACAGCCCCTCGGGCGCGAGCCGCCCGGCCAGCGCATCCACTACCCGCTCGAAGGACTCGGAGCTGAAGTAGATGAGCACGTTGCGGCAGAGGATGACGTCGAAGCCCTGCCCCTCCGCCGCCGTCGGGTACGGCAGGTCCATCAGGTTGTGGCACTGGAAGCTGGCCCGCTCCTTCAGGTGCCCCACCAGCGTGAAGCGGCCCGGGCTCACGGGAATGAACCACCGGTCCCGCACCCCGGGATGCACCCGCTGCAACTGCTCCGAGGTGAAGCACAGCTCGCGCGCCCGCACGATGGCCGTGTCCGAGATGTCCGTGCCCAGCACCGTGCTGGAAGGGTCGGCGCCCACCTCGGCGAGCATCACCAGCAGCGTGGCCACCTCCTCGCCCGTGGCACAGCCGGCGCTCCACAGCCGCAGCGGCCGGTGCATCCGCGCCACCAGCGGCTCCAACACGTGCGAGCGCAGCGCCGCCAGTTGCGACTCGTCCCGGAAGAGCCCCGTCTTCTGCACGGTGATGGCGTCGATGAGCTCGGCCAGGTCCGCGGCGCCCGCGGGCGACTGCAGGTGCAGCAGGTGCTGCATGCTCATGCCGCCGGGCCGCGACGCCAGCTTCTCGCCGAGCCGCCGGCACTGCAGCTCGCTCAGGGCCATGCCCGTCCGCCGCGCCACGAACGCGTGGAGCTGGGAGAGGACGGACGGGGAAGTAGGGGCCACCGGGCCTCAGCGCCCCGCGGGGAGGGCGTCACCCCGGGCCAGCTTCACCAGCGCGCCCGCGATGTCGTCGCCGTGGACGAGGTGGTCCACCGCCTTGCGCGCCACCGCCGTGCCCGGCATGCCGAACACCACGCAGGACTCCTCGTTCTGCGCCAGCGTCAGGCCTCCCGCCTGCTTGATGGCGAGCATGCCGTCCGCCCCGTCCTCGCCCATGCCGGTGAGGATGAGCCCCAGCGTGCGCCGCCCGTACGCCTTGGCCGCGCTCTCCAGCAGCACCGTCCCCGAGGGCATGTGCCCATCGCGCTCGACACCCGGCCGCAGCGCCACCCTCCCGCGGAAGGGGATGACCATGTGCTGCCCCGGCGGGGCAATCAGCACGTTGCCCGGCAGCAGCTGCTCGCCGTCCGTCGCCAGCCGCACCTTGAGCTTGGAGGAGTTGGCCAGCCAGCCCGCGAGCGACTCGGCGAAGGCGGCGTTGATGTGCTGCACGATGCAGATGGGCGCGGAGAAGTCCGCCGGCAGCTCGGAGAGCATCCGGAAGAGCACCTGCGGGCCTCCCGTGGAGCTGGCCACCGCCAGCACCCCGAAGGGCATGCCCATGGACTGGGTCGGCGCGGGCGTCCCACCCTGGCCCGGCAGCGGCGGCCGGCGCTTGCCGTGGATGTGCCGGATGACCCGCACCGAGGACAGCAGCTTCACCTCGCGCGACAGGTTCCACGCCTCCGGCCCCGCGTCGATCGAGGGCTTGATTTGAAGCGCCAGCGCCCCCAGCTCCAGCGCCCGGCACGTGAGCTCCGGGGCCTGCTGACGCGGATCCGCCGTGAGCATCAGGATGGGCGTGGGCACCTCGGACATGATGTGCTCGACGGCCGTGAGCCCATCCATCACCGGCATCTCCACGTCCATGGTGATGACCTGCGGACGCAGCTCACGCGCGGCCTCGAGGGCCTCCTTGCCGTTGGTGCAAGTCCCGACGACCTCCAGATCCGGATCCCGGCCCAGTGCTTCGCAGATCAGCTGTCGGCAGATGTGCGAGTCGTCGACGACCAGCACTGACACTTTCTTGCCCATGTGGCTTCCATACCCCGTGCGCGACGGGCCGAGTATACCCAATGTGGCCGCGTGTCCCCCAGGGGCATGTCAGCCCAGGAGCCGGCCGACCACGTCCACGAGATCCTGACGCACCAGGTCACCCTTGGTGATGTAGCCGTTGGCGCCGGCCGCCAACCCACGCTGCCGGTCCTCCTCTCCCCCACGGGTGGTGAGGATGACCACGGGGAGAACCTTGTGCGTCGGGTGGGCCTTGAGGCGGCGGGTGAGCTCCAGCCCGTCCACGCGAGGCATTTCCAGGTCGCTGCAGACCAGGTCCACCTTGGTGCCGTTGAGCAGCTCCAGGGCTTCCATGCCGTCGGTGGCCATGAGGACGTCGTAGCCCACGGCCTCCAGCAGCGAGCCGATGAGCTCCCGGGTGAGCGGCGAGTCGTCCACCACCAGGATGCGGCGGCGGGGCGCGGGAGGGGGCCTGGCGGGAGCGGGCGCGCGAGGCACCCGCAGGCCCATGGCCCCCTGGGCACCGGCGATGAGGTGGGCCGCCGACAGCACCATGGCGAGCCGGCCATCCGCCAGGGTGGTGGCCCCGGTGAGGTGCGGGAAGCTCCCGAGCAGGCCCTTGAGCGGGAGGATCGCCTGGACGCTCTCCTCGAGCACCCGGTCCACCGCGAGCGCGGCCGTGGCGCCCTGGCTGCGCACCGCCAGCACCAGCGCGCCCTCCTCCGCCACCTGATCCGGCCCCAGCCCGAGCAGCGCGCCCAGCGAGGCGAAGGGCATGGCCTCCCCCTCCACCTCCAGCACCGCGCGCCCGGCCACCTCCTTCACCTGCGAGGCCTCCACCTTCACCGCCCGCGACACATGGGCGGCGCTCAGGCAGAGCGTCTCCTCGGCCACCTTCACGAAGAGCAGCGGGGCCACGGTGAGCGACACCGGCACCCGCAGCTCGAAGCGCGTGCCCCGGCCCGGCGTGGACTCCACCAGCACGTCCCCGCCCAGCGCCCGCAGCGAGCTGCGCACCGCGTCCAGCCCCACGCCGCGCCCGGAGATGTCCGTGGCCACCTCGCGCGAGGTGAAGCCCGAGAGGAAGATGAGCTCGCGCGCCGCCTGGTCCGTCAGCGCCGACGCCGTGGCCTCGTCCAGGAAGCCCTTGCGCACCGCCGAGCGGCGCAACAGCGCGGGCTCCAGCCCCACGCCATCGTCCTCCACCCGCAGCACCAGCCGGTTGCCCTCGCGCGCCGCGCCCAGCGTCAGCCGCCCGCGCGGGTGCTTGCCCGAGGCCACCCGGTCCACCCGCGACTCCAGCCCGTGGTCCAGCGCGTTGCGCACCAGGTGCAGCAGGGGGTCTCTCAACGCCTCCACCACCGCCCGGTCGGCGCGGGTGTCCTCGCCGTCCACCACCAGCTCCACTTCCTTGCCCAGCTCGCGCGCCAGGTCCCGCACCATGCGCGGGTAGGGCTCGAAGAGGACGGACAGCGGCAGCATGCGCAGGCGCTGCACCTCGTCGGCCACGTAGCCCAGGTCGCGCAGCTCCTCGTTGGCCAGCAGCTTCGCCTCGCGGTGCAGCTCCGCGGCCAGCTCCTTGGCCCGGCCGAGCCGCTCGGCCAGCATGCCGCCCGCGAGCCCGAGGTCCTCCGCGGCCCGCGCCAGCAGGCTCAGCTCGCGCGCCAGCTCCAGGCGCCGGAGCGTGGCCAGCTCGCGGCGGCGAGACACCTGGGTGAGGTTCGTCACCGCGCTCGTCAGCAGGTCCAGGCTCGCCACGCCAATGCGCACCGAGCCATCCGCCCTGTCCCCGCTGCGCACGCCCGTCGTCACGGTGGCCGTGCGGGTCAGCGGCGGCTCGGGAGTGGCCGGCGGCATGCGGTTGATGGTGGTGCTGGCCGTGGACGCCGCCGAGGACTGCGCACGCGGAGGCTCCACCGCCACCGTGCGGCCCCCCATGGGCGTGCGGGACGCGGCCGGGGGCACCGGTGCCGGAGCCGGCGCAGGGGCCTGCCGGGACACCAGCGAGGGGCCCGTGGCCACGCCCAGGGGAGCCGAGCCCCAGGCCGGCGTGACGTCCTGTTCGTCCCGCTCCTGCGGCTCCCTGCGCACAGGCGGGGCCTGCGTCGCCGTGCCTGGCGTGGACGGGTCCACCCGCAGGGCGGCGGCCTGCATCGAGGCCGACGCGGACGGTGTGGACGGGTCCACCTTCAGGGGCGCGCCCGGAGCTGTGCCGGACTCACCCTGGCCAGAGGCCTCGGCGCGGGTGCACTGCTGCAACCACCGCACCAGCCTGGCCACCTCGGGCGGCGTCTGCTGCGGCTCGGGTGACGCCCCGGCCAGCACCAGCACCGCGTCTCCCGCCTGGAGGAGCGCGTCGATGGAGCCGGCGCTCAGCGCATGCTCGACGCGCTCGGTGGAGCGCACCAACTCCTCCATCTCGTGGACGACGGTGTTGATGTCGTCGAAGCCCATCATCCGGGCCTCGCCCTTGAGCCCGTGCAGCTCGCGCAGCACCGTGCGGCCCGCCTCCACGCTCGCCCCGGCCTCCAATTCCACGATCCGGCGGTTGATGCGCTCCAGGCGCACCCCCACCAGCTCGCGGAACTGCTTGAGGAGCCTCTCCCGCGCGCTCACCCGTTGCTCCCTGGCGCCGGCGGGTCGATCTGAAAGCGCTCCACCACGCCCCTCAGGTCACGCGCCAGCGAGGACAGGTCGCCATTGGCGCTGATGACCTGCTTGGTGGCGTTGTGGCTCTGCTGGGTGATGCGCAGGATGTCCGCCATGGCCTCGGCCAGCAGATCCGTCCCGCCCTGCTGCTGCTGGGTGGCCAGGGAAATCGCCCGCACCGCGTCCGAGGTGCGCCCGGCCAGCTCCACGATCTGCCGCAGCGACTCGGAGACCTGCTGCGCCAGCGCGGTGCCCGTCTCGGTGGCGCGCACGCCGCCCTCGGTCGCCATCACCGCCCCGCCCGAGGCGTCCTGGACCTCCTCGATGAGCCCTTCAATCTCCTTGGTGGACTCGATGACGTTCTCCGCCAGGCGGCGCATCTCCGCGGCCACCAGCGAGAAGCCCTGCCCCACCTCGCCCGCCTTGGTGCCCTCCAGCTCGGCGTTGAGCGCCAGCAGGTCCGACTTGTCGGCCACGCCGTTGATGAACTCGACGATCTTGCCGATCTGCTGCACCCGCTTGTTCAACCGGGCCACCGCCGTGGCGATGGCCTGGTTGTCGTGGCGCATGCGGTTCATCGTCTCCAGGAAGGACTCGGCGCTGGCCTGGCCTCCCCGGGCCGCCGCGAGCGTCTTGTGGGCGATCTCCGCCACCGAGCCCGCGTTCTCGGCGATCTGCCGCGCCGAGCGCGCCAGCTCCTCGGTGGTGGCGCTCGTCTCGTCCAGGGAGCTGGCCTGCTCGGCGGCGCCCGCCTCGTAGCGGGCGGAGGTGGCGATGATCTCCTCGGTGGTGGAGCCGATGCGGGTGCCCGCGCGCTGCAGCTGCGCCAGCACGTTGGCCAGGTGGCTGCGCATGGTGGAGAAGGCGGCCGACACGGCCCACACCTCGTCCTCGGCGGGGATGATGCTCGAGCGGCTGAGGTCACCCTCGGCGATGCGGTGGGCCTCCTCGCCGAGCTGGCGCATGGGGCGGCCGAGCAACGTGCCCCCCAGGTAGGCGGCGGCCAGGGCCACGCCGAAGACGAGCAGGCACAGCGCGCCCCCGGACCACAGCGCATCGTTGCTCAGCTGCGCGGCCAGCTCCGCCTGCTTCGCCGGGTGCGTCTCCGCGAGCATCTGATCGAACGCCCGCTCCGCCAGCACCGAGGACACGTCCCAGATGAGCACCGCCGGCGTCACCACGACGATGGTGGTGAAGAGGACGAGCCGGGGACGGTTCTGCGCGCGGCGGGGCGCCACGGAGATGGCGAGCTCGGGCGTCACGCCCAGGGGAGCCATGTCCAGCACCACGCGCCGGGCGTGCAGGGTGACCATGCAGTACGACAGCAGCGCGGACATGGGGCCGAAGAGCAGCCCCGGCCAGCCCATGCGCAGCGCCTGGATGAGGCTGGTGGACGCACCGCAGGCCCACATCCCCAGGTTGACGAAGACGGAGGTGAGCAGCCACAGCACGAGCGTGGAGACGAAGGCGAAGTCCGCCAGGCGGTGGACCTCCCCCAGGGCCAGCGCGAGCCGCTCCGGCTCCTGAGGACCGGCCTCCCGCTCCACGCCGCGCAGCACGCGCAGCCGGCGCAGGCAGAGGAACGCCTCCATCCCGATGGCCACGAGCGAGAAGGCGCCCATGAGCTGGAGGAAGAGCGGGAAGGTGTCGCGCAGCTGCTCCAGGAGCGTGAGCTGCGCGTAGCGTCCCGCGAGAATGGCGGTGGTGCCGTTGGCGTAGATGATCGCCATCAACAGACTGCGGCTGAAGGAGCGGCTCAAACGGGGCATGCGTGCCATGGCCTCAGCCCTCCTTCTCCGCGACGCGGAAGCGCTGCACCGTGGCCTTCAAGTCCCTGGCCAGCGCGGACAGGTCCGTGTTGGCGGCCACCATCTGCTGGGTGGCCGAGGCGTTCTCCTCGGTGACGCGCAGGATGTCGCCCATGGCGGCGGCGAGCTGATCCGTGCCCGTCTGCTGCTGCTGGGTGGCCAGGGAGATGGAGCGCACCGCGTGGGAGGTCTGCCGCGCCAGCTCGAGGATGAGGCCCAGGCTCTGGTCCACCTGCGCCGCCAGCGAGGCACCGCGATCCGTCGTCTTCAAGCCCGCCTCGGTGGCCATCACCGCCGCCTGGGTGGCGTCGCGGATTTCGTCGATGAGCCGTTCAATGGCCAGCGTGGAGGACAGCACGTTCTCCGCCAGGCGGCGCATCTCCGCGGCCACCAGCGAGAAGCCCCGGCCGGGCTCGCCCGCCTTGGTGCCCTCCAGCTCGGCGTTGAGCGCCAGCAGGTCCGACTTGTCGGCGATCTCGTTGATGAACTCGACCACCTTGCCGATCTGCTGCACGCGCTTGTTGAGCCGCACCACCGCGTCGGCGATGGCCTGGTTGTCACCCTTCATGCGGTGCATGGCCGCGAGGAAGGCCGCCGCGCTGCGCTGCCCGCTCTGGGCCGCTCCGAAGGTGGTCTCCGCCATGGCCGATACCGACTCGGCGTTGACGGCGATCTGCTGGGCCGAGCGCGCCAGCTCCTCGGTGGTGGCGCGCGTCTCGTTGAGGGAGATGGCCTGCTCCCCCGCCCCGGACTCCTGGTCCGCCGACGTGGCCACCAGCTGCTCGGTGGTGGAGGAGATCTGGAGCCCCGCGCGCTGCAACTGCACGAGCGCCTGGGCCAGCTGCGCCTGCATGCGCGTGAAGGCGCCGGACACGGCCCACACCTCGTCCTCGGCGGGGATGAAGCGGGGCGTGCGCACCTCGCCCTGGGCGATGCGCGTGGCGTCCTCGGAGAGGGCGCGCAGGGGCTCGGCCAGCGCGGTGCCGGCCACGTACGAGGTGCCCACCACCAGCAGCACCACCAGCCCGGCGAACAGCCCGAGCGGCAGCCCGGTGGCCTTGCGTGTGCGCTGCACCACCACGAGCTGCTCCTGGGGATTCTTCGTCTCCAGGATCTGATCGAAGGTGCGCACCGTGCGCGTCACCGACACGTCGAGGATGAAGGCGGACGGGCTGAGCACCGCCACCGCGGTGAACATCACCAACCGGCGCCGCAGCCGCAGCCGCTCGTTGGGAAGGGCGGCGATGACCTCCTGGGGCGACAGGCCCTGCGCGGCGATGCGCTCGGCGGTCCGGCGGCCCCGGCGCACCACCATCAGGTAGACGAGCATGGAGGACAGCGGCCCGAGCGACAGCGCCACCAGCCCGATGCGCATCCCCACCGTCCAGTGGGCGTCCGCCAGGGGAACGAACGTCACCGCCAGCATCAGCCCGCCGCCCAGCCACCCCTGGAGGGTGAACCAGAAGCAGCGCCCGGGGATGCGGCGGACCTCCTGCAACGCCCGGCGCAGGTTGTCCGGGCTACGGGGCAGCCGGCCCTCCTCCAGCGCCCGCAGCACGCGCAGCGCATGCCGCTCCTGGGCGCCGGACAGCACGGCGTTCATCACCAGCACCGCCACCAGCAACCCGCAGAAGAGCCAGCCACTGCCCTCGGGCAGCAGCGAGTGGGTGAGGCGTCCGTACAGCATCGCCAGCACCAGCCCCACCCCACCGCCCAGCGCGGATGGACGCGTGGTCCACACCGCCTGGCCCTCGAGGCCCTCGGGGCCCTGCTGCTGTGCCACTGGCGTGCTCACGCGGCCTCCCGGGTGGAGGGCGTCAGGAAACGCCCGAACTCGACCAGCGACATCAACGGCCACAGCACGCCGCGCACCTGGATGAAGCCGCGCAGGCTCCCCCCCGCCACCCGGCCCAACACCGCCGGGGCGGGCAACAGCGAGAGGGGCTCGGAATCGATCTCCAGCGCGTCCACGCCCACCGACTCGCCCGTGGCGGCCACGAGGATGCGCTCGGCGCCCTCCGCCCCATCGAAGGCCTGACGGGCGGAACCGGTCCGGCCTCCAAACGTGGTGGGGGACTCGATGGTGGCCACCTCGTGCGCGCAGAACGCCACACGATCGGCGCCCGCCCGGCACAGGAGCATGCCCGTGACACTCCGGCTCGCTGACGCCATCGCTCAGCTACCCTGGCTGAGGTGGTCGAACAGGCCCTCGGGGTCGATCACCGCCACGTCGCGCTGGGCGCTGCGGGCGGGCCCGCGCAGGTGGAGGTGCACCCCGGTGGCGCCCAGGGGCTCCAGGCGTCCGTCCACCTGGGACACCCCGGCCACCCGGCTGGCCGTGAGGGCCAGGGTGCCGCGGGTGAGCCGCACCAGCACCGCGCGGCGCGTGGGCTCACTCTCCCCGCTCACCAGCAGGCTCATGTCCACCACGGGGATGACCTCTCCGCGGTGGGCGAAGACGCCCAGCAGGTGCACGGGGGCTCCGGGCACCCGCGTCAGCTCGGGGAAGCTGACCACTTCCGCCGCGCACTCAGCCGGTACGGCGTACCAGCTGCTGCCACAGGCGAATACGAGGTAGGACTGCCGTGTCTCGGTCTCGGTCGAGGCCATTTCGCGCGCAGCCTACCTCAAGGACGGCTAGTGGACGAACTCGACTCGACGGTTGGCTGCCCAGGCCTCCTCCGTGGAGCCCTGCTCGGCCGGCCGGTTCTCGCCGTAACCCACCGTCTTCAGCTGGTTGGCCGGCACGCCCAGGTCCGTCAGGTACTTCTTCACCGAGGCGGCGCGCTTCTGGGACAGCTGGAGGTTGTACTCCTCCGTGCCACGCTCGTCCGCATGCCCAGCGAGCTCGATGCGGCCGGAGCCAGCGGCCTTGATGCAGTCGGCCAGCGCGCTCAGGCGGCTCTGGGCGTCGGCAGGCAGGGTGGCCTCGTTGAAGCCGAAGCGCAGCGGCTCCCAGTTGCACTCGGCCTGGGGGGCCTTGGCGGCCACGCACTTGTTGCCCTGGCACTCCTGGCCGTCACCGCAATCGGTGTTGGCGTTGCAGGCGCCCGGCGGCAGCGCGCAGCGGCCCTTCTGGCACTCCTGGGCGCCCTGGCACTGGCCCTTGGAGGTGCACTGCGGCTCGGCGCACTTGCCGGCCTCGCAGATCTTCCCGCCCGTGCACTGCTCGTCGCGCGCGCACTCGGGGCCCTTGGGCGTGCACTTGTTGCCCTGGCAGGTGAAGCCTTCCTTGCAGTTGGCGTCGGTCGAGCACTCCTGGCAGGTGCCATTGACACAGACCTCGCCCTTCTCCTGGCAGGTCTCGTCGCTCTTGCAGTTGGGGTAGGTCGGCGGGCAACCGGTCAGCACCGCCACGGCGAGGGCGAGCCCCGCGACCATCGAGATCCGACGCATTCTTCCTCCGAAAAAGCTGACGTCCAGCGGACGATTCACGAGCCGTCCGCGTGTAGCCCGCCCTGGAACGCGGAGTCAAAGCCTTTTGTCCCTGGCGCAAGGTTGCACCCCGCGCCCTCCCGGGGCCCACGAAAGCCCTGATAGAACAAGGCATTTCCAGGCCCGGGTTCCTGTCGAGGTGAGGACGATGAAACGCGCGTTGAAGGGGGTGGCGGTGCTCCTGCTGGTGCCCGTCCTGGCCGTGGTGGCGCTGGCCGTGACCATGTTCGCTGGCAACCCGGAGATTCCGGATGGCCTCGAGCTGGAGGGCTTCGCCCGGGTGGTGAAGGACGGCTTCGTCAGCGTGGCGGTGCTCGACGCCGGCCCGGGCGCGGTGGCGCTCATCGACTCGGGGACGGATGTCGAGGGCAAGGCGGTGCTGGCGGAGCTGAAGCGCCGCGGCCTCGGTCCCGAGGCGGTGAAGGCCATCCTCCTCACGCACGGGCACGTGGACCACATCTCCGGCTGCCACCTCTTCCCCCAGGCCCAGGTGATGGCGCTCGAGGGAGACGTGGCGCTCGCCGAGGGGCGCGAGGCCAACCACAGCCCCGTCGGCAAGCTGCTGCCGATCGCCGACCGCCAAGTGCACGTCACCCGCGCGCTGAAGGACGGGGAGACGGTGCCGGTGGGCACCCTGGCCATCCGCGTCTTCTCCATTCCCGGCCACTCCCGGGGCAGCGCCGCGTACCTCGTCAACGGCGTGCTCTTCCTCGGGGACAGCGCGGACGCGACGAAGGAGGGGCAGCTCGTCGCGGCCAAATGGCCCGTCACCGAGGACGCGGACCAGAACCGCGCGTCCCTCGAGGCGCTGGCCGCGCGGCTCAAGCCCGAGGAGGTGAAGCAGCTCGTCTTCTCGCACACCGGGGTGCTCCCCGGGTACGCGCCGCTCCAGGGCTTCGCCGCGAAGTGAGCCACGCCCTCTCCAGAGCCAGGCCCGCCAAGGTAGGTCCTGTCAGGGGGGAGGCTCCGGGCGCGTTTTCCCGCAACTGGTCCGATGGTCGTACCAGTCGGGACGAAACTCGACCGGAAGGTGCCTCGCCCCTTGCGGCAGCACCCCTGAGCAGGACCTGGCCCACCTGACCTAGCGGGCGCGGCACTCGCCATCCACCCACTGCGGCCGAGGCATGCGCGTCAGGCCGCAGGTGGACTTGATGCCCGCCTCCGTCTGCCATTCGCGCTCGGCCTTCTCGAGCGCCTCGAGCTTCTCGCGCAGCGCCTTCACGTCCGTCGTCCGCGAGCAATAGGCGAGGTACTCGCGCGGCCCGCCGCAAGGCTTGTGGCCGAAGCCCGCCACCTCGCACTCCTCCACCTTGTCGCACCCGCGCGGCTTCGCCAGCGCCCGCGCCTCGCTCGCGAGCTTCTCCGCGCGCGCCTTCGCCTTCGCGCCCTTCGCCGCCTCCGCGCCCCCCGCCGCCAGCAGCAACGCCACCGCCCACGCCCCCTTCCAGACCGTCCGCGATGCCATGCCGCACCTCCTCATGTCGCTCGAAAAGCAGAACGCGCTGGCGGGAGGACCCCACACCAGCGCGTTCCGGTCAACTGGCTCGTCTGCTTAGCGGCCGGGCGGAGCGAGCCCCCCTCCCCGGCCGGCCCCGGCGCGCCCACACCGCGCGCACCGGGACCGCGTCACACCTCAGGCGGCCTTCTTCGTCTGACGGCGCCGCGCCGAGACGTAGCGCGCCAGGACGAACAGGCCCAGGTAGACGCTGGCGTCGGTGCCCGAAGTGGCACCGCAGCCGCAGCTCGCGTTCTTCACGGTGATGCCGACCGGAGCCGAGCCCACCACGTTGCCCGCGCTGTCGGTGATGACGGCCGTGAGCGTGTGCGCCGAGCCGTCCTCCGCCTTCGAGCCATCCCACTTCGCCGTCAGCGTCGCGTCCGTGCCAGTGCCAACCACCACCCCATCCACCAGGATGGAGATCTGGCTGACCGTGGTGCCAGCGGCCACCACACCCGTGGCGGTGATGCTGACCTCACCGGACACCTCCGTGCCGCCCGCCGGGCTCGTCACGGCCACGGTGGGCTGCGCGAACGGCGTGACGTTGGTCTGAGCCACAGCGCTCAGGGTCGCCTGCGCGGAGTCCGTCAGGGTGAGCGTCTTCAGGCCCGAGGACTTGAAGGTCACCTTGAGGCCGCTGAGCACACCCTCCACGAAGGCCGCGTTGGCGGGCAGCGCCGCCGCCGTATCCGAGCTCGTCACCTTGACCGGGCCCGCGTACGAGGTGGCCACGTTGCCGTAGGCGTCATACGCCGTGGCGGAGAGCGAGGCCTCCTGGCCGGCGGTGATGCTCGCGGGGAACACCAGCGCGAAGCTGGCGGCCGTGCCCGGCGTCACGTCGAACGCCGCGCTCGTCGCACCCTCGAAGCCCTCGGCGCTCGCCACCAGCGTGTAGCCGTTGCCGGCCTTGCGCAGGGAGAGCCCGTCGAACTTCGCCACGCCGTGGGCCGCCGACACCGGAGCGGAGCCGATGAGCAGGCCCGCCGACGGGTTGGCACCGAGGCTCAGGGTCACCAGCGCCTTGCTGTCGGTGAGTACGTTGCCCAGGGCGTCCTGCAGCTCCACCTCGAGGGCGGCCAGCGAGGCCCCCGCCGAGACGTTGCCCGGAGCACCGCGGAACACCAGCCGCGCCGGAGCACCGCTGGTGATGTCGAACGCCGCGCTCGTCACCGCGGACAGCTCGCCCGTGCTCGCCTGGAGCGTGTAGCCCTTGGCGGCGCGGTTGAGCGACAGGTCCGCGAAGGTGGCCATGCCGTTGACGGCCGCCACCGTGGTGGTGCCCGTCAGCGTAGCGCTCCCCGGGTTGGTGCCCAGGGCGAGCGTGACGGCGTCAGCCGCGTCGGTGACGACGTTGCCGTGTGCGTCGAGGATGGACACCCGGACCGCGGGGCCAACCCTCGAGCCCGCCTGGCTGGTGCCGGGCTGGACCGAGAAGGCCAGCGCCGCCGCCGCACCGGAGGAGACATCGAACGCCGAGCTGGTGACGTCCACCAGCCCCTCCGCGTGCGCCGTCAGGCGGTAGCCCGCCGACGCCTGGGTGAGGCTCAGGTCGCCGAAGGACGCCACACCCGCCACCGCGGACACCGTGGTGGTACCGCCCAGCGTGCCACCCGCACCGCCCTGCAACGTCAGGGTGATGGTGTTCGCCGCGGCCACCGCGTTGCCGTACGCATCGAGGATCTCCACCTCCACGGGGGCCAGCGTGGCACCCGCCTTGATGGAAGCGGGGCCCGTCTTGAAGGCGAGCCGCGCCGAGGCGTTGGACAGGATGTCGAACGCGGAGCTGGTCGCGCTCGAGAGCGAGCCCGCGCTGGCCACCAGCGTGTAGCCCGTGCCCATGCGGGTGATGGACAGGCCGGAGAAGCTGGCCACGCCATTGACGGCCGACACCTTGTTGGTGCCCGTCAGCGTGGAGCCCTCGGTGGTGCTCACGAGCGCCATGGACACCTCGTCCTGGGCTCCCGTCACCACGTTACCGTACGTGTCCAGGATGGAGACCTTCACCGCCGGGGCGAAGGCCGTACCCGCCACCACGCTGCCCGGCTGCGCGGAGAAGGCCAGGGAGGCCGCCGCCGCCGGAGCAATGGAGAAGGTACCGCTCGTGGCGCCAGTCAGGCCGGTGCCCTCCGCGTGCAGCGTGTAGCCGGAGGCCGCCTGGTTCAGCGTGAGGTCCGAGAACGTGGCCACGCCGTTGACGGCCGCCACCGTGGTGGTGCCACCGAGCGTGCCGCCCGAGGGGCCACCCAGCGAGAGCGTCACCGACACCGTCGAGGCGGTGTTGCGGTTGCCCTGGCCGTCCTGCACCTCCACCACCACGGGAGCGAGCACCGAGCCCGCCACCGCATGGGCCGGAGGCGTGCGGAAGGCCAGCTTCGCCGACGGGCCCTCGCTCACGTTGAAGCTGACGCTGGAGTCCTGGAAGAGGCCGCTGGAGCCCGCCACCAGGGTGAAGTTGGTACCGGTGCGGCTCAACGACAGGTCCGCGAAGGTGGCCACGCCCGCCACCGCGTTCACGGTGGTGACACCGCCCAGGGTAGCGCCCGTGGGGTTGGTGCCCATGACGATCGCCACCGGAGCGGAGGACTGCGTCGCCAGGTTGCCCTGCTTGTCGAAGAGCGACACCTGCACCGCCGGGGTGATGGACGCACCAGCCACCACGTCCGAGGGCTGGCGGGTGATGGTCACCCGGTACGGCGCGCCCGGCGTCACCGCGAAGGCGCTGCTCACGGTGCTGTACGACGTGCCCACGGCGGCCCTCAGCGTGTAGTCCGTGCCCACCTTGTCGATGGACAGGTTGCTGAAGGTGGCCACGCCCGCCACCGCCGCCGCCGACACGGTGCCGGAGAGGACGCCCCCCCCCGAGCCGCTGAGCGTCAGGGCGACGGTGGACGTGGCGGTGGTCTGGTTGCCGTACGCGTCCTGGATGGCGAGCTTCACCGCGGGGGTGATGACCGAGCCCACCACGACCGGCGAGGGCGGGACCAGGAAGGCCAGCCTCGCGGCCGTGCCCACGGTGATGTTGAAGGCCGAGCTGGTGCTCTCGATGAGGTCGGAGCCCGAAGCCGTGGCCTTCAGCGTGTAGCCCGTGCCCACCTTGTCCACGGACAGGCCCGTGAAGGTGGCGACACCAGCGACCATGTTCACGGTGGTGGTACCCGACAGCGTGCCGCCGCCCGCGTTGTTACCGATGGACAGGGTGATGGGGAACGTGCCCGACGTCACCGCGACGCCGTCCTTGTCCACCAGGCCCACCCGGATGGTGCCGAGCGTCGCGCCCGCAACCGCCGTGGCGGAAGGCTGGGTCGTGAAGGCCAGCTTCGTCGCGGTGGTGATGGAGAGGCTCGCGCTGCCCGTGATGCTGGGGGCCGTGGTGTCCGTCGCGGTGATGGACTGGGTGCCACCGGTGTTGAAGGTGGCGACCAGGCCGCTCGCCGAGCCCGCGGTGAGGGCCACCGAAGCCGGGAGGACCGCCGCGCCGTCGGAGCTGGTGAAGGCCGCGGTGCCGTTGTAGCCCGTGGCCGCCACGCCCACCGCGTCGTACGCCGAGACGTTGAAGGACACCGGCTTGCCCACCTGGGCCACCGTCGGCAGACCCGTCACCTTGAAGGAAACGGCCGGACCCGGAGGCGGAACGTTGGTGGAGCAGGAGGCCGCCACGTCCACCGGGAGGCGGACGTCGTCCACGTAGAAGCCCTCCCGGACGCCGGTGACGTCAGCGTAGAAGCGGAACCCGAACCACACCTTCTGGCCCGCCAGGGCGCCGAGGTTGACGGTGACCGCCTTGAGCGCGCCGTTGGCGCCGGTGTTCGTCGCCGTCCAGATGCGCGTGGTGCTGGCACTGGAGAGCGTGTTGTCGTAGCCGCCCGCCGAGATGTACGGCGCCGTCGCCGACACCGCGTCGCCCACGTTGATCCACGGCCCGCTCGCGCCCGTGGTGCTGTAGACGAACCAGGCGCCGTCGAAGCGGGACTCGAGGTCGTACCAGACGTTGAACGTCATCTGGGGACTGGAGCTGGCGGCCGGAATGGTGAAGCCGTTGATGGCGGCCGACACCGAGCCGTTACCGCCCAGCATCAGCAGGTGCTGCTGGGTGTTGGCGTAGGTGCCACCGCAGGAGGTGGCGGCCGCGCCCATGCGGTACGCGTTGGTGGCCGACTGGTAGTGGCACCCGGAGACGATGGCCATGGTGGCCGCGTTGCCGGTGATGACCGTCGGGACCCAGTACGCCGAGGCGTTGGCCGGCCGGCTGGAGTCGAAGTCGTCGAAGAAGGTGCCCGGGGAGATGGCACCGGTGGCCGCGGAGGACTTCTCCACCGTGTTGGCCTCCTCGAGGGTGGCCGTGCTCGTCTCCGTGGCGCGCACGACGTAGTAGTACGTGCTGCCGGACGCCAGGTTCTGGTCATCCGAGAACGAGGTGCCCGTCACGCCCGTGGCGATCCGGTTGGCCGCCGAGGGGGTGAAGCCCGAGGTGGTGCCGCGGAACACCGAGTAGGTGACGCTGCCCGCGCACGAAGGCGTGGCCGCGGTCCAGGACAGGGTGGTGGAGCAGGTGCTCGCGGCGGCGTTGCTGGCCGAGCCGATGCCCGCGAAGGAGGGCGCCAGCGTGCACACGCCCGTGCCCACCGCGGAGGCCTCGTTGGACTTGGGGGACTCGGAGCACTGCACCGCGCGCACCACGTAGTAGTACGTCGTGCCGCCCGACACGCCCACGTCCGCGAACGGCGACGTCACCGAGCTGCCCACGCGGGTGTACGGCCCGCCCGCGCTGGTGGCGCGATAGATGTTGTAGGAAACCGAGCCGTTCTCGGTCCAGCTCACCTCGATGCGGTTGTCCGCCGTCACCGTGGCCGTGGTGCCCGAGGGCGCCGGGGTGGCCGTGGCGCAGGAGTTGTACGCGACGAGCGCGAAGTCCTGGTCCAACGACGTGCCGTTGTTGGGCACGCCGTCCGAGTTGATGTTGGTGCCCGTCACCGTCACGGTGTAGGCGCCCTCGAGGCCCGCCGGCAGGAAGACGCTCTCCACGTTGTTCTGGGTGTCCGCCGTGCCACCGGTGACCGAGTTGGCGCCGGTGAAGACGTTGCCCTTGTACGTGGTGGTGCCCACCGTCACGGTGAGGTCCAGGTTGTTCTTCCAGGCGTTGCCGGTGGTGGAGCCCGGGGCGTCCGTCCACGCCAGCGTCACGCGGAAGGGCTTCGTCGAGTCCGACACCACGCCGTTGAAGGTGCGCGTCTGGCCCGTGGCCGTGAAGAGGTTGGCCGGGTTCTCGTCATCCAACAGACGCGAGGCGCCGTCGAAGGCCATGCCCAGGTCCATCAGGCCCATGCCCTGGTTGTTGGAGTAGAGGTTGTCGTTGGCCCCGGTGCCCGTCATGTAACGAGCCGAGTTCATCAGGTAGGCCTTCGTCATCGCCGGGGTCGGCGGGTTGACGCCCTGGTTGATGAAGTACTGGCGCAGCAGCGCCGTGGCACCGGCCACCGCGGGGGTGGAGTGGCTGGTACCGGAGGACGCCGTGTACCACTGCTGCGTCGAGGGGAAGAAGTTGGAGCCGGAGCCCGCGCACACGCCCGTGGCGTCGAAGCACGAGAGCGCCGAACCGGTGGGCACCGCTGGAGGGCTGGCCCGCTGGCCCGCCGCCTGCGCCACGCCGCCCGACACGTGCGTGCCCGGCGCCATGATGTCCGGCTTCTTGCGGCCGTCCGAGGTGGGACCGCGGCTGGAGAAGGCCACGATGTCGTAGGCGCTGTTGGCCTCGGCATCCGTGGTGCCGCAGGCGTCCGCGCCGCCGAAGGGCTGCACGTTCTCCGAGGCACCCACGGTGAAGACGTTCTTCGCCGTGCCGGGGCTGCCCACGGTGTTGGCACCCGAGCCGCCGTTGCCCGCCGCGAAGACGATGACCATCTCCTGGTTGCCCGTGGCGGGAACCGAGGCGGCGGACGGCTGCGCGTCACGCACCAGCGCGTCGTACTGCTGCGCGTCCGTGTTGTACGTGTTGGCGCTCGAGCCCCAGCTGTTGGTGCTGATGCGCATGCCGTCGCGGTACGCGCGCGACTGCAGGTTGGCGTAGTTGGGGCTGGTGAAGGTGCCCGGATCGAACACCACCGACGAGCCCACCTTCACGAAGGGCGCCACGCCCAGGCCGAAGTGGAAGCCGGCCGCGTCCGTGAAGGGAGCGCCCGACACGTTGGAGTAGCCCGCCACGATGTGCGAGTTGAGGTTGCCGTGGCCGTCGCAGCCGGAGGTGGTGCTGCCGCTGTTGGCCGTACCCTCCAGGCGGCTGTAGACGACGCGGCTGGTGCCGGTGACATCTCCACCGCGGTACAGGCCGAAGTGGTTGGGCGTCACCGAGCCGTTGTCGATGCCGCTATCGCTCACGTCCACGCCGAAGCCGGACGCGGTGAACTGGGCCTGGGTGAAGCCCTTGGAGGCCAGCCACGCCAGCCACGTCGCGCCGCTCGGAGCATTTCCGACGAGGTTGCCGGAAATGATCATGTTCTGCCGCTCGTCGAACTTGCGCGGCTCGGGGCGCGGCTGCACGGAGAGCACGTCCGGGCGCTGGATGATGTCGTAGAGCGCCTGGCGGTCCACCGCCGCCACCACGTTCACGTAACCGAGCGCCTCGTTGACGATGGCCTCGCGCGTCTGCAGGCTCCGGATGAGCTCCAGCGTCGCGCCGTTCGTCTCGTCATCCTTGATGAGCTGGATGGCGTAGGTGGGCGTGACGGCCGTCTGCACGGTCGGGTCCAGCTTGTAGTCGTTCAGGTACTCGCCGTCCCAGCGGATGGCCGGGGTCGCGGTGATGTGCGCCTGCAGGCTGGCCATGGCGGTGGTGTCGCCATAGACGAGGTAGGCATTGTTGGGGATGTAGGTGACAACCCGTACGCCCGTGGACTCCAGGGCCTCGAGCCACTCGGGCCGCACCGGGCCCTCGTAGTGCACGAGGTGGAAGCCCTTGGTGCCCGCCTCCGTCATCCGCTTCTGCGGCACGCCGCGCATCGACTTCGCGTACTCGGACGCGGTGTCGATGACGCCCGCGTTGAGCAGGATGCGATCATAGTCGTCGCGCAGCTCCGCGCCCTGCGCCGGGCTCAGCGAGTCCAGCGTGGCGTCATCCACCTGGACCAGCTTGAAGGCGCCGTAGTCCCCGAGGACCTTCGCGCCCCGCTTCTCCAGCTCGGCCGCCTTCTGCGCGCTGAGCTGCACCTTGTGGAACGGCGATTTCGAGCGATAGCCCTCGAGCCGCTGGTTCCCAGGCTCATTCCCCGAGCCTCCACACGCCAACGCCGTCGTGAGCCATGCCACCCCCAGCGCCCTCATGGACAGACCACGAGTGCGCATACCGGTGGACCGGTACGCCGATTCCTTCATTGTGTTGTGCCCCTTGGTTACGACGAGCGGGCCACTCCCTGACGTGGCCTCACTCGGGTGAAACGCGGTGTCCGCTCCGCTCTCGCGAATGCGCCCAGGGAAGCCGGGTTTTGCCCGCCATCACGCCGCCCAAGCCCCCGTAAATATCACGAAAATGCAAACACTGACAAGGAGTCGACAATGCAAGCCTTTGATTTCGGGTCAAAGCTCTTTTGGACTTTCAAACTGTAAGGATTTTCCAGGAAGCGCTTCCGAGGAGAGCGGGTGAGCCTCTCGCTGAGCGAGCGGGCAGGACGGCCCCGTTTTCGGGTGGCGCGGCCCGGGCCGGGCTGGTGAAGTCCCGCCCCCACATGCCCGCCACCGTCCTCATCGTCGACGACGAGAAGAACATCCTCCTCACCCTCCAGACGTCGCTGCAGCTGGCGGGCTACCGCACGGAGCTGGCCGCCAGCGGCCAGGTCGCCCTGGACGTGGTGTCCGCGCGTCCCGTGGACGCCGTGCTCATGGACGTGAAGATGCCGGACATGGACGGGCTCACCGCCCTGTCCCGGTTGATGGAGCTCAAACCAGAGCTGCCCGTCATCATGATGTCGGGGCACGGCACCATCGACACGGCGGTGAAGGCCACGCAGCTGGGCGCGCGGGACTTCCTGGAGAAGCCGCTGGCCCGGGACAGGCTGCTGGTGGCGCTGCGCAACGCGCTCAAGCACCAGGCGGCCATGGAGGAGCTCCAGGCGCTGCGCGCGGAGGTGGGCCGCTACGACATGGTGGGCAGCAGCCCGGCCATGCAGCGCATCTTCTCGCTCATCCAGCGCACGGCGCCCTCCGAGGGCCGCGTGCTCATCACCGGGGAGAACGGCACCGGCAAGGAGCTCATCGCCCGGGCGCTGCACCAGAATTCCAGGCGCAAGGGCGGGCCCTTCGTGAAGCTCAACTGCGCGGCGGTGCCGCACGAGCTCATCGAGAGCGAGCTGTTCGGCCACGAGAAGGGCGCCTTCACCGGCGCCGTGAGCGTGCGCCGGGGCAAGTTCGAGCTGGCCCACGAGGGCACGCTCTTCCTGGATGAGATTGGCGACATGCCCCAGGCCATGCAGGCCAAGCTGCTGCGCGTGCTGCAGGAGGGCGAGCTGGAGCGGGTGGGCGGCGCGGAGACCATCAAGGTGGACGTGCGCGTCATCGCCGCGACGAACAAGAACCTCGAGAAGGAAATCGAGGCGCAGCGCTTCCGCGAGGACCTCTACTACCGCATCAACGTGGTGCAGATTCACTCGCCGCCCCTGCGCGAGCGGCGCGAGGACCTGCCCGCGCTGATCGACGCCTTCCTCAAGGAGGCCTGCGCGCGCAACGGGCGCCGCCCCCTAGCGCTGTCGCACGAGGCGCTCTCGGTGATGGCCTCCTACGACTACCCGGGCAACGTGCGCGAGCTGCGCAACCTGGTGGAGCGGCTCGCCATTCTTTGCGAGGGCCCCACGGTCTCCGGCCAGGAGGCCGCCGAGCTGCTCCCGCGCGGCAAGGGCCTCGTGCCTCCGGCGCCTGCCGCCGACACCTCGGGGCTCGCGGCGCCGCGTCCCCCTGCCCCGTCCCTGCCGCTGGTGCCCGCTCCGGCGGCGCCCGCGCCCGTCAGCGGCTTCCGTCCCCGCGTGGACCGCACCTTCCGCGAGCAGGTGGAGGACGCCGAGCGGGACATCATCCAATTCACGCTCGCGCACACCCAGGACAACGTCACCGAGGCGGCGCGGCTGCTCGATCTCGAGCGCGGCCACTTCTACAAGAAGATGAAGGCCCTGGGCCTGCGCCGCGGTGGCGAGAAGGAGCCGGCCTCCGGCGGCAGCGAGAGCTGACGGGAAGGAACGCACCGCGTCTCTGACGCGCAGCGGCACGATTGGGCCCATGGAGGATCGCGCGCCGCGAGGCGTGTGACGCGGACGTTCGGCTCGGTGCTGGGCTAGGCTCGCGGCCCTTCTCAGCGGAGGCCTCCTTGAGCCACAAGCTTCACCGTCGCACGTTCCTGCAGTGCATCGCCGCCGTCGCCGCCAGCACCGCCTTCGGTTGCAACACGGACGAGGACGCAGCGCCCATCACTCCCAGTTCGGAGCACTTCCCCCAGTCCGTCGCCTCCGGTGACCCGCGCCCCGACAGCGTGGTGCTCTGGACGCGCGGCGTGAATCCCTCCCACCCGGGCTCGGCCACGAAGCTCGCGCTCCAGGTGGGCACGGACGCCGAACTCACCTCGCTCGTCGTCGAGCTGGACGGCCTGGAGGCGCTGCCCGCGCATGACCACGCCCTCAAGGTGAAGGTCACCAACCTCCAGCCCCGGACCACCTACTACTACCGCTTCACCTACGAGCAGGACGGCAAGCGCTACGCCTCCCCGGTGGGCCGCACCCGCACCGCGCCCGCCCAGGGCGAGGACGTGCCCGTGCGCTTCGTCTTCGCCAGCTGCCAGGACTTCCTCGGCCGCTACTACAACCCCTGGCAGTACCTGCTGCAGCGCAACGAGGAGCTCGACTTCATCGTGTTCCTCGGCGACTACATCTACGAGACCACCGGCGACACCACCTTCCAGTCGCCCGGCGACAACGAGAACCGCGTGGTGCGCTTCACCGAGCCCACGTCGGCGATTCCCCAGGGCTCGGGTACGAAGCAGTACTACGCCGCGTCGGCGCTCTCCAACTACCGCGACCTGTACAAGACGGTGCGCTCGGACCAGCACCTGCGGCGGCTCCACGAGCTCTACCCCTTCGTCATGGTGTGGGACGACCACGAGTTCTCCGATGACAGCTGGGGCTCCACCGCGACGTACTCGGATGGCCGCATCCCCGAGCAATCCAACGAGCGCAAGCGCAACGCGGAGCAGGCCTTCTTCGAGTACATCCCGCTGGACACCACCGACTCGGCCGCGGGCTCCATCGACGTGGCCAGCGCGCCCCGCTACCCCGACACGCGCATCTACCGCGACTTCGAGTACGGCAAGCACCTGAAGCTCATCCTCACCGACTACCGCACCCACCGGCCCGACCACCTCATCCCCGAGGACGCCTACCCCGCCACGGTGGTGATGGACGACGCTGCACTGGCGGAGCTGGGCGTGTCCGCGGCCTTCACGTCCGATCTCTACGCCTATGTGGACATCGACGCGCCCGAGCTCACCCAGCAGAAGGAGGCCCTGCAGCAGGCCTACAGCCAGCTGGCGCTCGCGGCGGGGCTCGGCGCCGAGGCGTCCGCCAAGGCCGTGGCGAACGTGCGCGGCAAGCTGGCGCTGGCGTACGTCAACCAGGTGCTCTCCAGCTTCGGGGCCCCCCCCATCAGCCCCACCGGCAAGCCGCGCGGGCTCGCCTACGTGCACATGGGCAAGACGGACCTCTTCAACCAGATCGGCTCGCGCTACGTGGTGGTGAAGGCGTCCTACGACCTGTACTCCGGCTGGAAGTACAAGAAGTCGCTGGGCGCCAGCGAGAACGCGCTCGGCACCGCGCAGGAGACGTGGCTGCGCGAGAAGGTGCTCGCCACCAACACCTGGAAGGTGGTGGTGAGCTCCGTGTCGCTCACCTCGATGATCTGGGACCTGAGCGACCTGACGGACATCCCCGCCAACCTGAAGACCCGATTCTACTTCAACGCGGACCAGTGGGACGGCTTCCCCAACAAGCGCGCCGAGCTGCTCAAGTACCTGCGCGACAACAAGGTCAACGCGCTCTTCATCTCCGGCGACATCCACTCCTCCCACGCCTCGGTGGAGGGGGGCATCCCCACCCTCACCGCGCCCGGCATCTCCTCCGCCTCCGTGAAGGATCTCGCCAGCGGCAACGTGATCTCCGCCGGCTACCCGGCCACCAGCTCCGTCTACCGCCGCGTCGTCACGGAGATGGAGGACACCCTGCGCAAGAGCAACTCCGGCCTCGTCTTCACCAACACCGACGCGCATGGCCTCGTGGTGCTCGAGGTCGGCGCCACGGACGCGCTCGCCACCTACCACCTCATCCCCAGCACCGAGGTGAAGACGGACTACGCCGGCCAGCCGGACGCGCTCGCCGCGAAGTTCACCAGCAAGGCCCTGCGCGTCAGCGCGGGCACCATCAAGGACGCCTGAGCCGAAGCACTCCGGAAGCCCTGGTGCCCTCCCGGGCCGGGGCTTCCGCACCTTCTGCGTCCGGCCGCCCGCTCGCATGCGGGATTCGCGGGCGGCCGGAGACCTCCCGAAGGAGCCACACCTCGCACGCTTGCTGCATCCCGGCGGCAACGGTCGCAGATCGACCATGACCCGCCCCGAGGTGCACGCATGCTCGCGGTCCGCCACTTCCGCCCCGCTCGACTGGCGCGGTCTCCGAGGCATCACTCCTCCCGAAGCGGGGAGCTGACCCCTGGAGACCGGGCGCTGCTCGAGACGTGGCTGGCCGAGGTGCGGCGGCATCCCCTGCTGTCCCGGGAAGAGGAAGCGGCGCTCGCCCGGTGCGTCCGTGAACGCGGGGACGCGAAGGCCCGGGCCCGCCTGGTGGCCTCGAACCTGCGGCTGGTGGTGAAGCTGGCACGCGAGCACCACCGCCCTCCCCTGCTGCTGATGGACCTCATCCAGGAGGGCAACCTCGGTCTGGTGATCGCCGTGGAGCGCTTCGAGCCCGAGCGCGGCGTGCGGCTGTGCACCTATGCGGCGTGGTGGATCCGCGCCTACCTGCTGCGCTTCATCATCGAGAACTGGAGGATGGTGAGGCTCGGGACCACGGACGTGCAGCGCAAGCTCTTCTTCCGGATGCGGGAGGAGGAAGGCCGCCTGCTCGCCTCGGGCCAGGAGGCGACACCCGGGCTGTTGGCCGCCCGCCTGGGTGTCCTCGAGGAAGATGTCGTCGAGATGGACCAGAGGCTGCGCCAGGACGAGGTCCGGCTGGATGCGGGCTCGGAGGACGAGCAGGGCCGCCCCGCCCCGGCCCGGGCCTTGCGCTCGGGGACACCCGCCGTGGACGAGGAGCTGGGCCGGCGGGAGCTCACCCAGTGGTTCCAGCACAAGGTGCACGCGTTCGCCCGCGGGCTGCGGGACGAGCGCGAGCGCTACATCCTGGAGCACCGGCTGCTGGCCGAGGAGCCCGAGACGCTGCGGACCATCGGCGAGCACTTCCAGGTGAGCCGCGAGCGGGCGCGCCAGGTGGAGGCCGGGTTGATTTCCAGCATGCGGGAGTACCTGCACGAGCGGATGCCGGACTTCACCTGGCTGGGCACGGAGCCCACTCCCGGGTTGCCCGCACCGGTGTGAGCCGGGGCGGTACGCATGGCGGAGGAATCGCACGGGTCCTGAAGCAACACACGCGGGCATGGAGTGCCCCGAGGAGGCATTGGATGCGGATCGGCGAGCTGATGACGAAGGGACTGGAGACCATCGCGGCGGATGCACCGCTGCGCGCGGCGGCCGAGCGGATGCGCTCGTATGGCATTGGAGTCCTGCCCGTCATGGACGGAGAGCAGCTCGTCGGGATGCTGACGGACCGGGACATCACCGTGCGCGCCACGGCGGCGGGCAAGGATCCCAACCGCACCCCGGTGCGTGAGGCCATGACTCATATGGTCATCACCTGCGACGCGGACGCGCCCCTCTCCGAGGCCGAGCACCTGATGGAGGAGAAGGCGGTGCGGCGCCTGGTGGTGCTCGACGGGTACAAGAAGCCGGTGGGCCTCATCAGCCTGGATGACCTGGCCACGGTGCCCGGCGAGGCCCGGCACGCGGGCGAGGTGCTCAAGGAGCTCAACACCCCGCAGTAGCGCGTGGCCCCGGGGCCGAGGCATCCGGGCTCGGGAGCGCATAGACTCCCGCCCCATGTCCGAGGTCCCCGAGCCACTCCCCACCCCGCCCGACGACACGACGCCGCCGCCACCGGCCCCCCTGCTCGCCGAGCCGGAGCCGGGGCCGACGCCAGTGGCGGCCCCCCTGCCAGCGCCGGAGGTCATCCTCCGCACCCATGGGCTCACCCGCTCCTTCCACAACGTGAAGGCGGTGGATGGGGTGGAGCTCGAGCTGCGGCGGGGCGAGGTCTACGGCTTTCTCGGCCGCAACGGCGCGGGGAAGACGACCACGCTGCGGATGCTGATGGGCATCCTCCGTCCGGACAAGGGCGAGCTCGAGCTGATGGGACAGCGTGTCCGCCACGTGCGCGCGGCCCAGAAGCAGCAGCTCGGCTACGTGTCGCAGGAGCAGGTCTTCTACCCGTGGATGACGGCGCTCGAGCTCGGGCGCTTCGTCTCCGGCTTCTATCCGCACTGGGACGACGCGCAGTTCCAGCGGCTGCTCCGGGTGCTGGACGTACCGAAGGATCGCAAGTCCGCGCAGCTCTCCGGAGGCACGCGGATGAAGCTGGGACTGGCGCTCGCGCTGGCGCACCGCCCGCCGCTGTTGATTCTCGACGAGCCCACCGCCGGATTGGACCCCGTGGCGCGGCGCGAGTTCCTCGACATCCTCCGCGAGCAGGTGCGCCGGGAGGGACAGACGGCGCTCTTCTCCTCGCACCTCGTGGGTGAGGTGGAAGAGGTCGCGCACCGCATCGGCATCCTCCACGAGGGCCGGCTGCGCTACCAGGGAAGCCTCGACACGCTGCGCCAGTCGGTCCGCCGGGTGGTGCTGGAGACACCCCCGGAGGCGCTGCCGTCCGGCTTCTCGCTCGTGAGGCGCGAGCGCCTGCCCGATGGGCGCCTGGCCCTCGTCCTCTTCGGCGCACCCGAGCACCAGGCCGCCAGTCCCTTCGGCCCCGAGACGGTGGAGGCGCTGTCACTCGAGAACATCTTCCTCGCCTACGCGCGGCGGTCGGACGAGTCATGAGCCAGGCCCTGCTGCGCAAGGAGTGGCGCGAGCACCGGGGCGCGTGGCTCCTGCTCTACGGGCTCCTCGGTTTCCTGCTGCTCGTCGAGCTGGTGGCGGAGGAGCACTACGCCGAGAAGGGCAGCCTCTTCGAGCTGCTCCGCATCCAGTGCGTGCTGCTCTCCACCGTGGGCGCCGTCTTCATGGGCCACCGCCTGGTGGTGCGCGAGTACGGCCAGCGGACCCAGCTCTTCCTCGAGGCACTTCCCCTCACCCGCTCGCGCATCCTCTCCACCAAGCTGGTGCTCGGGTCGGCCGTGCTGCTGCTGCCCCTGACGGTGAGCCTGCTCGTCCTCTGGAAGCGGGCCCTCGCGCACGAGGCCGTCTCCTCGCGCTTCGTCCTGCTCCTCATCCTGCGCTCGGCCACGCCGGTGCTGCTGGGCTGGGCCCTCTTCGCGCTCGCCGGGCTGCTCGGCCGCTACCGTAACCCGCTCTACATCTTCCTCGTCATCGCCCTCTTCGCGGCGGACCACCTCACCGATTTCGATCTCTCGAAGTCCGGCCCGTTCGCGCTGCTCGGCGCCGACTTCGCCTTCGAGCGCCAGCGCATCCCCTGGGGAGACCTCATCCCGAGCTGGGCCCTCACGGCGGCGGCGGTGGCGCTGAGCTTCGGGCTCGTCCTCCACCGGGACGGAACCCTCGCCGAGCTCATCTCCCAGCGGATGAGCCACCGGGAGAAGGTCTTCATCGCGTGTGTCTTCGTGGGGCTCTTCTCGGTCATCTCGATGATGAACGATGCGAAGCAGCGCCAGCCCTTCGCCCTGCACGAGGCGGAGCGGGCCAGCGTGAAGGACTCGGCCATCCAGGTGGCATCCGGCGTGGGGTTCTCGAAGGAGCAGGCCCGGCGATTGGCGGAGCGGCTCTCGGAGGACCTGGGCGCGATGAGCGAGTACCTCGGGCTGGAGAAGCTCCCGGCCGTGGCGGTGCTGCCCATCCGCGAGCTCGACGCCGACGTGTTCCAGCGCGCGAAGCTCGAGAAGGCGGACGGGGTGGTGGTGCGGGCCAACGTCGCGGCGCCGGACTTCGACCCGCGCGCCTTCGAGGCCTTCCTCTTCCGCGAGGTGCTCATCGAGGCCAGCGACGGCATGGTGCTGCGCGAGGAGCGCCAGTGGTTGCTCGAGGGTTTCACCACGGCGTGGGCGTACCGGGATGGAGCGCGCGAGGAGCGGCTGGCGACGCGGGCCGCGGTGGCCTCGCGGGAGGACTTCGATTCCGGGCGTTGGTTGATGACGCGCGAGCGGCTCGGCCCCTGTCTGTCGGGGGCGTTGGCGCTCCGGGGCGTCCAGGTGCTGCGCGAGCGGCTCGGGGAGGAGGCCTTCCGGACACTCCTGCGGCACACCCTGGCCGAGCCTCCCGGCACGGGCTTCTGGGGACTCTGGCACGAGCCACGGCTGGCCTCGCTGCTGCGTGAGCGGGGCGGGCCCTCGGAGGAGGAGCTGGCGAGGCTCTGGCGCGAGGCGCTCCAGAAGGACCGCGAGGCACACGCTCCGGAGCTGGCGCACCTGGCCGGACTGCGCCCCACCCTCACGCTGGTGCCCGAGTCGGCGGAGACCTTCCGCCTGGAGCACTCGCTGCGGACCGAGGCAGGGAAGGAGACGCCCAAGCGGTACGCGCTGCTCCACCACAAGTTGAAGCCCTTCGAGAACGAGGTGGCTCCGCACGAGCTCACGCGGCAGGACACGGTGCCCTCGCCGGACGGGGCGCGGCTGCCGCAGGGGCTCTCTCGAGGAGACCGGTGGCTCTTCGTGGTGCAGGTGGAGTCCGAGACGCTCGGATGCCCCGTCCGGCTGCTCGCGGAACGGAGGGACATTCCATGATCCGCCCCCTGGTGGCCAAGGAGGTGCGGGATCAGCGGCCGTTCCTCTGGCTCGCGGCCTTCTTCATCGCACTCGAATTGCTCTCCACCCTGTGGACCGAGCCCCTGGGGTTCTCGCCCTACGCGAGCACCTTCGACACGCGCTTCAAGGCGGATGGCGAGCTGTCCGTGCTGACGTTCATCCTCGCCTTCGCGCTGGGCAGCGGCCTGCTCATCCGCGAGCAAGATGACCGCACACTGGAGTTCCTCGACGCGCTGCCCACCTCCCGCTGGAGGATCTTCTGGGTGAAGCTGCTCGTCGCGCTCGGCACCGTGCTGGTGTACCCGCTCGGGATGACGGTGTGGACGCTCGGCGAGCACGTGCTCTCGCGCACCTCGCTCGACCCGGGCCTGCACATGCAGGTGATCGCCGTGGCCTCCGTGCTGCGCGTGGCGCAGGCGTTCTCGGTGCTCGCGCTCGCGCTGGCGTTGGCGCCGTTGCGGCGGCTGTGCTGGACGGCGCTGGCGGTGCTGATGCTGGGCCAGTCGATCCTCGAGGACCGGGTGCCCTGGATGGCCGCCCTCAACCCGTTCCGCCTCACGTCCCCCACCTTCGAGGGCACTCGCTGGCGCTGGCCCGTGGAGGCGCTGGAGCTCCAGCTCTCCGCGGCCGTGGTGCTGCTCTGTGTGGCCCTGGCGCAATTCCTCGGCCTGGGCGAGCGGCTCACCGCCTCGGTGCAGCGGCGCATGCAGGGCTCGTGGATGGGAGCGCTGGCCACGCTCGCCACCGTGGGCCTCTTCATCGCCGTCATGGTCCGGTGGAGCGGGAGCGACGAGGACTCGGGCAAGAGCCATGACGGCAAGGGGCCCAAGGTCGAGTTCCCCACCACCGCCACCGCGCAGGCCACCACCGGGCACTACCAGTTCACCTACCCCGCCTACCTGCGCAAGCGCGCCGAGCCGCTCGTGGACGGAGCGGACGCCGCCTTCGAGAAGGTCCGAGCGTTTCTCGGCGTAGAGGCGGGAGAGCCCATCCGCGCGGACCTCGGCGGGAGCATGCGGCACACGGCGGGCACGGCCTACTGGAACACGCTGCGGCTGGGCCTCGCGAGAATCTCCAACCCCGAGGAAGCGCTCGCGGTGCTCGGACACGAGACGACGCACGTGCTCTCCCAGCGCATCGTCGGCGCGAGGGCCTCGCCCCGCTTCACGGGCATGAAGCTGTTCGGCGAGGGTCTGGCGAGCTACGTGGAGTACCGCGTCTTCCAGGCCCCGGGCGCGGAGGAGGAGTACCAGCTCATCGCCGCGGCGGCGCGGGCCCGGCGCGAGGTGAAGACGGAGGAGCTGCTCGACGTGGAGAAGCTCGCGGCCGAGCGGGATGAGAATTGGGTGTACCCGCTGGGCAGGGCCTTCATCGAGGCACTGGTGCGGCGGCATGGAGACGGAGCCCCGGCGCGAGTGCTCGCGGCGCTCGGGAGGAAGGACGCGCCCGAGGACCTCGCGGGGGCCCTGGCGTGGCAGGACGCCTTCCAGACGGCGGGCATTGATCTGTCGCAGGTGTTCGACGACTTCTTCGCCTCGCTGGACGAGCAGGTGGAGCGCCGCCGTCAGGTCATCGATTCACTGCCCCGCCCGCGAGGAGCGGTGGAGCACGAGGGCGGACGGGTGGGCATCCGCGCCATCGTGGACGGCCAGGTCCCCGAGGGCTGGGAAGTGGTCTGCCGCTTCCGCGCGGACGAGAAGGCCAATGCCCACGAGCTGGATGGACCCTTCTCCGGAACGGGCCCCCACTGGAGGGACGCATCGGACCTCCGCGAGGGCAAGCTCTGGTACCAGCTCGGGCTCCGGGCGCCCCAGGGACTGGTGCTCTATGAGCCCTGGACCATGGTCCGGATGAAGTGAGTCACTTCCGGCGAGGGGCCCGGCGCGAGGGCTGCTTCTTGCGTTGGGGCCTGGTGTCCAACCGCTTCCGCAATCTCGCGAGCCCCTTCAAATGATACGGCCAATGAGAAAGCAGCAGCGATAAGACCGCATCCACCTCGCCTCGCGACAACTCGCCCTTTTCGAAGGCCTTCTCAATCACAGGGCTTATCTGGAGGAAGTCCCTCAACACATCCGCGATGTGGAACGCCATCTCATCGCGGACCTTGTCATCCGGAACGGCCTCGAGCATGGCCCGTTCCAGAACATGAGTGAGGACTTGCGCCTTCTCAGCATCAATCATGAGCTGCTCCAGCGGTTCAGCGCATCGACTCCTCGCTTGATTGCTTTCTTCGACAGGTTGGCGCCTGACCTTGGTTCACGCGCCGATCGCCTTGGGACGCGCGACGGCTTCCGTCA
The DNA here is from genome assembly GCF_045802675.1 of Archangium sp. Lineage (GTDB taxonomy): Bacteria > Myxococcota > Myxococcia > Myxococcales > Myxococcaceae > Archangium. The sequence continues at coordinate 136,752 of NZ_JBJMQO010000091.1, forward strand.
CCTCCGCCCCGGAGTCCACCTGCTGGCGGGCCGGGATGAAGGTCATGGCACGCTCGGCGAGCGCGGTGATGGTGAGCGACGGATTCACCCCCGGGTTGGCGGAGATGGCCGAGCCGTCCACCACATACAGGCCCTCGTAGCCGAAGAGGCGGTGCTGGGGATCGATGACGCCCGTCCGCGGCGAGTCCCCCATGCAGCAGCCCCCGAGGATGTGCGCGGTGGTCGGAATGCCCATCACCGTCTCGGAGGCCAGCGTCATGGGCAGGCCGTCCAGCTTCTCCGCCACCCGGTGGGCCAGCTCGGTGGCCTCGGGGATATTGGCGGTGGGCGCGGGGCCCTCCTGCAGGCCCGTGGTGAGCCCCTTGGTTCCGGCGGTGAAGAGGCCCCGCCCGCGCCGCATGCGCAGGTGCCCATCCAGCGTGCGCATGTAGAGGAGGATCATCGACCGGCGCGCGAACTGGGGGGTGAACCAGGAGCGCAGCATCTTGACCGGGTGGCGCAGGAAGAGCCCGGCCACCTTGGCCAGCCGCGAGAATGCGGTGGGGCCTCCCACGTGGGGCGCCATCATCGCGCGGAAGAAGTCGGAGCCCTCCGAGTAGCGCACCGGCTCCAGGTGCGAGTGCGCATCCGTGTGCAGGATGGACCCGATGGCGATGCCCTTGGACAAGTCCTTGTCGTGGAAGCGCTTGCCAGCCACCACGCCAATGAGCGCCTCCGAGTTGGTTCGCACGCCATCGCCGAGCCGGTCCGACAGCTGGGGCAGTCCGTCCGGGTGCGACTTGAGCTTGAGCAGCAGGTCCACCGTACCGAGCACGCCGCCGGAGAAGATGACGTGGCGCGCGGTGAAGCGGCGCTTCTGGCGGGAGAAGCGCGAGGTGCCCTCGAGCGCCTCCACCTCGTAGCCGCCCCCGGGCAGTGGGCGTACCCACGTGGCCTCGGTGTCCGCGTGGATGGTGAGGCCGCGCTTCTCGGCGAGGTAGAGGTAGTTCTTGTCCAGCGTGTTCTTCGAGTTGAAGCGGCAGCCCGTCATGCAGCCGCCGCAGGCATTGCAGCCGGTGCGCTCGGGGCCCTCGCCGCCGAAGTACGGGTCCGGCACCGTCACCCCGGGCTGGCCGAAATAGACGGCCACCGTGGTGGGCTGGAAGTCCTCGCGGCCCATCTCCTTGCCCACCTGCTGGATGATCTCATCCGGCAGCGTGCGCAGCGGGTTCATCGTGGCCCCGAGCATCTTGCGCGCCATGGTGTAGTGCGGCGCCAGCTCCGTCTTCCAGTCCGCCAGGCCTCCCCAGGAGCGGGCCTGGAAGAAGTCGTCCTTCGGGATGGGCAGCGTGTTGGCGTACACCAGCGAGCCGCCTCCGACGCCCACGCCCGACAGCACGGTGACGTGGCGGAAGAAGGTCATCTTGAACAGGCCGCGCCACCCGAGCCGCGGCATCCACAGCCACCGCTTCAGGTTCCAGTTCGTCTTGGGGAAGTCCTCGGCCCGCAGGCGTCGGCCCTTCTCCAACATCACCACCCGGTGGCCCTTCTCCGTCAGACGCAGGGCGCTGACGCTGCCGCCGAAGCCCGAGCCAATGATGAGCCAGTCGCAGTCGAATTCCATCGTGTCCTCCCCCCAGTGGGGGTGATGCACAGACTACAGGGACGTCACGCGATGCGCTCCCCTTCCCGCCAGGGGGGCAGCCGGACGGCCCCATCCCGAGGGCCCCTCGTCATGGCCGCCAGGGGTGCGGAGGGGATCGCCGTTGACACCGGAGGGAGCCCTGGAGAGCCTGGGAGGAGCGGACACACCCATGTGGATCTTCGGCTACGGCTCCCTCATCTTCCGTCCTTCCTTCCCCTTCGAGGAGCGCCGTGAGGCGTGGTTGAAGGGCTGGGCGCGGCGCTTCTGGCAGGGCTCGACGGACCACCGGGGCGTACCCGAGGCCCCCGGGCGCGTGGTGACGCTGGTGCCCGAGCCCGGCGCGCGCTGCTGGGGCATGGCGTACCGGATCGCCCCCGAGCGCGTGGAGGAGGTGCTCATCCACCTCGATTTCCGCGAGCAGGGCGGCTACGAGCGGCACTTCGTGCAACTGGAGACGCGCGAGCCTCCGTCGCTCGAGGCCGTGGTGTACCTCGCCGGCCCCGCCAACCCCCACTACCTGGGACCGGCCACGCTGGAGGAGATCGCCGCGGTGGTGCGCTCGGCCCACGGCCCCAGCGGCTCGAATCGCGACTACGTGCGGAAGCTGGCGGACGCGCTCGCCCAGGCCGGCGAGCAGGACGCGCACGTGACGGAGCTGGTGCGGCTGCTCTAATCCAGCCCTCATCAGGCATCGGACAGGAGCCCCGTCGGTCCTGGCATTCCCGTTTGACGGTGGGAACGCCGGGCTTCGAGACTCCGCGCACCATGGTGCCTGTCAGCGTCTCCATCCGCCCCCTGCTGCTCACCGCCCTCCTGGGGCTCTCCCTGCCGGCCTGCCAGACCGCCGCGCCCGCCGTCGCGCCAGCCCCCCCTCACGAGACCGCTCCGTCCACGGTGGCGCGGGACTCCGCCGCGAGCCCGGCGCAGCAGCCCGTGGCCGCCCTCAACACGCTCTTCCATCAGCAATACGAGAGTGCGCGGAAGGCCTATGTCTCCCGGCTCGGCACCGAGGAGCGTCCCGTGCTGATCATGAAGGGGACGCTCACCTTCCAGTGGCGGGGGAAGAGCACCGAGTACACCGTCCTCACCCCGCGCTACCACACGCTCAAGGCGATCTCCCACGTCCCGTTGAGCCTCTACGTGGCGATGCTGGGCGACACCGGCCCCACGCTCGCCCCGGAGACGCAGGCCCGTTTCCAGAGCATCCGGCAGCTCATCGCCGCCACCCTGGCCGAGCTCGACGCGCCCACGTCCTCCACCCGGAGCGTCCTGCCTCCCGAGCTGCTGGAGGGACAGCGCACCCTGCTGCGCGAGAGCGACACCCTGCTCGCGGAGAGCCTGTCGCGGGGCAGGCCCACGCCAGAGCGTCTGGAGCGCTTCGCCCAGGCCGTGCGCCCAGCGATCGTGGCCAATGTCCGGGCCTCGGCGCGGGACGAGCTGGATCAGCTCCACCGGCACGTCAGCGCCATTCGCGCCTCGCTGAGCCCGGAGCAGTGGGCGCGTCTGGGCGTCATCATCAACACCTCCCGGCAGGCGCGCGCGCGCGAAAGCTCCGCCCAGTACTTCGAGCGGCTCCTGGGCACGCCGAAGCAGGAAGAGGGCGCGTCGCGGGAGGAGCGCCTCGTGCTCGTGGAGGCGTTCGGCTCGCGCGAATCGCTGGAGGTGCTGGGCACCCACGAATTGGACCAGGACATCGGCGCCGGATTGCTCGGCGACAGGCTCATCATGCAGAGCGACCTGCTCGCGCCGTATGCCGCCGAGTACCTCGACGTGCTCCTTCCCGCCCGCGCTCCGGCCTCCGAGAGGCACTGAAGCGCGAGCGTCCACGCGCCCGGCGCGAGCGCGGGCCTACTCGGACCCGGAAGGAACGAGGCCCCTTCCGGTCGCGCTTCGTCCCGACTGGTACGACCATCGGACCAGTTGCGGGAAAACGCGCCCGGACCCTCCCCCCTGACAGGACCTACTCAACCTGGCTCAGCTTCTGGCGGGCGACCTCCCGACGCTTCGCGCGCACCTTGCCCGCCACGTTGAGCAACAGCCGATCCCTCTCCCAGAGTTCGCGCGTGGGCGCATCCACCCGCTCCCAGAGCGGCCCCAGCCCGTCCACCCCGCGGCGGAACAGGTCGATCGCCCCCGCCAGCGCCAGGTGCACCGCGGGCGACGCCGGCTCCGCCTGGGCGAGCCCTCGCATCGTCACCGCGAGCGCGAGCAGCTCCTCGCGCACCTCGTCCGGCCAGCTCGAGCGCCGCGCCACCTGGAGCAGCCAGCCGAGCGCCGCCGCGAACACGTGGCAGTCCTCCACCGTGCGGAAGGGTTTGACGTAGCGCTCGTAACCATCGCCGGGGAGCACCTCGCCGGGTGCCACCGAGACTTCGTGCAGCCGCAGCTCGGCGTGGGGCACTTCCGGGACGAAGGGGGTGGGCGGCAGCTCGGTGACCGTCACGCCCGGACGGCGCGAGTCGATGCGCACCAGCCGGAGCCGGTTGCGGCCCTGCGCGTCCTGGCCCTCGCTGGCCACCACCAGCAGCTCGTCCGCCGCGGTGCCCAGGGTGACGAAGGCCTTGGTGCCCTCGAGCCGCTGCGCGCCCTCGGCCCCGGACAGTTGCGTGTGCATGGCCGCGGGGTGGCCACCTTCGGCCTCGGTGACGCACAGCGCGTAGCGGTGCTCGCGAGGCAGCGCGGGAAACAGCGAGCGCAGGGCCGAGTGGTAACCCGAGGCGAACGCGTAGCCCAGCCGGTCGGCGGAGAAGCCTCCGGCGAAGGCCACGTCCACGGGGAGGGAGAAGCGCGAGGCCAGCCGCAGGTGCTGCGTCCACCAATCCCCGACGGAGCCGAGGGACGCCGGAGCGGGGGACTCGGTGAGGAGGAATCGCAGGAGCTCGTCCATGGGGTGGCCACTCTATCTAACCCGAAGCGTGAGGTGACCACGCCGGCATGCGTGCTCGGCAACAGGGGTGCACGACTGCTCGAGTGTCTCTTCTGAGTGAGGAGCGGGGCGTCAGTCCTTGAACTCGGTCCACACCGGTGCGTGGTCCGAGGGCTGCTTGCCCTTGCGCGCCTCGCGGTCCACTCCCGCATCCACCAACCGCTCCGCCAACGGCGCCGTCGCGAAGATGTGGTCGATGCGCAGCCCCTTGTTCTTCGGGAACGCCAGCATCCGGTAGTCCCACCAGCTGAACTTCTGCTCGCTCGGGTACAGCTTTCGGAACGTGTCCGTCAGCCCGAACGCGCACAGCTCCTTCAGCGCGTCCCGCTCCTTCTTCGTGAAGAGCGTCTGGCCCTCCCACAGCGCCGGGTCCCACGTGTCGATGTCCTCGGGCGCCACGTTCCAGTCCCCGCACAGCACCAGCGGCTCGCCCGGCTTGTGCCGCGCGTCCAGGTAGCGCCGCAGCCGCCCGTACCACTGCAGCTTGTACTTGTACGCGTCCGAGTCCACCTCCTGCCCGTTCGGCGCGTACACGCTCAGCACCCTCACCCCGTTCACCGTCGCGGCGATGAGGCGCGCGTGCGTGTCATCCACCCCGTCCGACAGGCCTCGCACCACGTCCGTGGGCTCCGTCTTCGCCAGGATGGCCACCCCGTTGTACGTCTTCTGGCCGTGCACCGCGGCGTGGTAGCCCGCCTCCCGCACGGCCTCCATCGGGAACTCGGCGTCCGCGCACTTCAGCTCCTGCAGGCACACCACGTCCGGTTGAGCGCTCTTCAGCCAGTCCACCAGCCTGTCCAGGCGGGCTCGCACCGAGTTCACGTTCCAGGCAGCGATCTTCATCCCGCCCAACGTCGCACGTCACTTCCTCCCCCGCCACGGTTTTCCCCTCCCCCTCCCGCGCATGCCCTGAGGGGTCATGTAGCGCGCTGTGGCACCACCTCCCGCGAGTCCCTCGGGCGCCCTGGGCCCCGGGTGTGTCCCTCGGGCCACATTCCGCCGGCTCGGGGAGCGGGGAGGCGTCCTCGCGGACCCTCACCTCCCGCCCTCTCCCCGAGGGAGAAGGGCGCTGGCACGGGCATCGCAGTGGGCTCCTCCCGTCAAGGAGCCGCACCATGAGGAACACCGTCCTGTCCGCCTGCTTCGCCGCCCTCTCTCTCGCCGCCTGTGATGCCGGCCAGTTGCGGCGGCCCCAGGCGCTCGTCCCGGTCGCCTCCAATCGCGTCGAGAACCGGCTCCTCCCCTCCGAGGCCCCCAGCGAGGTGGACCCGCTCCGCCCCGCCTCCGCGCCCGCTCCGGCCCCGGCTTCCGATGGCCTCCCCGAGACGCGCGAGTCCCTCGCTCCGACGGCCGAGGACCTCGCCACCGCCGAGCCCGTGGAGGAGCTCTCGCTCCCCCACGAGGAGCACCTCTACCCGGTGGACCACCTCGCCCGCGCCCACACCCTGCGCGAGTCGGGTGACCTCTCCGGCGCCCTCACCGAGGCCCGCCGCGCCGTCCACGATGCCGATGCCGCGCAGGACGACGACGCCTCCGAGCGGGCGCTCGACGGCCTCATCTCCCTGGCCCGCCTCAACGGCCAGAAGCAGCTCGCCGCCGAGGCCTACGCGGAGCTCGCCCGCATCTTCCCCGATGGCCCCGAGCCCCTCGTCCAGGAGGCCCGCCTCCTGCTGGAGCTCGGCGACACCGAGGGCGCCCTGCGCGCCGCCGAGCCCGCGCTCGAGCTCGACCCCGAGTACCCGGAGACGTACCAGGTGCTCGGCCGCGCCCACCTGGCCGCCGGCCAGCTCGACGAGGCCATCGTCCGGTTCAAACAGGCCGTGCACCTCGACCCGTACCATGCGTACGCCCTCAACAACCTCGGGCTCGCCTACCTGCAGTCCGGACAGGACACGCTCGCCGCCGAGGCGCTCGCCCAGGCCGCCTACCTGCTGCCCCACGTGGGCTTCGTCCACAACAACCTCGGGCTCGCCTACGAGCGGCTCGGCCGCTACGAAGAGGCTCGAATGGCCTTCGACACCGCCACGCACCTGGCCCCCCAGGACGCCAAGGCCCGCCTCAACCGGGAGCGGCTGAATCGCGAGGCCCGCGCCTCCGTCGATGTCCAGGCGCTCCTCGGAGGCCGGCTCTCCCCGGGGTGCCCTCAATAGCCGGGGCCCGTCCTTCTCGCGCGCCCCCCCGCCCGGTGGGCCACCTGCCCATTCCGGTTCCCCGCCCGGCGGTTTAACGTCCACCGTCCTTCTGTTGTCCCCGCGCCCCATGAACCCGGCCCGCGAGATGAGCTCCCAGCCCCAATCCCCGACTCCCGCTCCCCCGCCGGCCCCTCCGGCCCGCCCCCGCCCGGGCTCCCGCCTGTGGCACTGGGCGAAACGGCTCCTCCTCCTGGCCGCCGCGGGCGTGGTGCTGCTCGTGCTCGTCGTGGCGGGCGGCTACCTCTACTACAGCCGCGACCTGCCCTCGCCCGAGGCGCTGCGCAACTACGCCCTGCCCCAGGTCACCAAGGTGCGGTGCGCGGATGGCTCGGTGTGCGCCGAGTTCTTCATGCCCCAGGGGCGCCGCACCGTGGTGCGCATCGAGGACCTGCCTCCCCACGTGCGCAACGCCTTCCTCGGCGCCGAGGACGCGGACTTCTACAAGCACGAGGGCCTCGACTTCGTCGGCATGACGCGCGCCGCGGTGAAGAACCTGATTCCGGGCAGCCGCAAGTCCGGCGCCTCCACCATCACGCAGCAGGTGGTGAAGAACATGCTGCTGTCGCCCGAGCGCAGCCTCTCGCGCAAGGTTCGCGAGTGGATTCTGACCCCGCGCGTGGAGCAGGCGCTCACCAAGGACCAGATTCTCAGCCTCTACATCAACCAGGTGTATTACGGGCAGGGACGCAGCGGGCTCGAGGAGGCGGCGCTCTACTACTTCGGCAAGCACGCCAAGGAGCTGAGCCTGGGCGAGGCGGCGGTGCTGGCGGGCACGGTGCAGTCGCCCAACCGCATCAACCCGGAGAAGAACATCGTCAAGGCCAAGCAGCGCCAGCGCTACGTGCTGGGGCAGATGGCCGGGCACGGTTTCGCGCCCCACGACCAGGCCGAGAAGGAGATGGAGAAGCCCATCGTGCTCGCGCCGCGGCCGCCGCCCGAGGTGGGCCCCTACTACGCCGAGGAGATCCGCCGCACGCTCGTGGCCCGCTACGGCGAGGAGGCCGTGCTCACCGGCGGCCTGCGCGTGGACATCGCCATGGACCCCAAGCTCCAGGCCATCGCCGACGAGTCGGTGCGCAAGGGGCTCGAGGCCGTGGACCACCGGCAGGGCTACCGCGGCGCGCTCGGCACGCTGGAGCCCAAGCGCTTCGATCAGCTCGAGCCCCTCATCGCCAGGCACATCGAGGAGGCGGGCCGACGCCAGAAGGAAGGCGCGTATGTGGCGGACCTCTCCTCGCTCGCGCAGACGGGCGAGCCCGAGCCCAAGCCGGAAGAGGAGCCGGTGGTGACCACCACCGCCGAGGAGGAGGAGGACGAGACGCTCTCCGCCGACGAGAAGCTCGCGCGTGACGTGCAGCTCGCGCCCCTCAAGGAGGGCCTGCGCGTGGCGGGCCTCGTCACCCAGGTGGATGACTCGGGCAAGAAGGCCCGCGTGGACCTGGTGGGCCGCACCGCCGAGATTCCCTTCTCCACCGTCACCTGGGCGCGCCTGAAGGGCAAGGGCGCTCCCTCGAGGATGTCGGACGTGATGAAGACGGGCGACATCGTGCTCGTGCGCATCACCCGCGTCACCCCCGCCCCCGCGGTGCTCGAGGCCACCCTGGACCAGGTGCCGCTCGTGCAGGGCGGCCTCGTCGTCATCAACCCGCAGAACCGCTACGTGGTGGCGATGGTGGGCGGCTATGACTTCCAGCAGTCGCCCTTCAACCGCGCCACCCAGGCCCGCCGTCAGCCCGGCTCGTCCTTCAAGCCCTTCCTGTATGGCGCGGCGCTCGGCAGCGGCCGCTTCACCACCATCAGCACGGTGAACGACGCCCCCGAGGCCATCCGCGATCCGTACACCGGCAAGACGTGGAAGCCGCAGAACTCCGACCACACCTTCGACGGCCCCATGACGCTGCGCGAGGCCCTCACCAAGTCCAAGAACACCGTGTCCGTGCGCCTCATCGAGGCGATTACCCCCGCCACCGCCATCGACTTCGCGCGGCGCGCCGGCATCCGCTCGCCGCTGCCGGAGAACCTCACCCTGGCGCTGGGCACCGGCGAGGTGAGCATCCTCGAGGCCGCCAACGCCTACGCCACGCTGCAGGCCAACGGCCGCTACGCCGAGCCGCTCCTGCTGCTCAAGGTGGCGGACGCGCGGGGCAAGGTGCTCGAGGAGCACCAGCCGGCCTTCGAGGAGACGTTGCCTCCGGCGGTGGCCTACCTCACCACCTCGCTGATGCGCAGCGTGGTGGAGGAGGGCACGGCGCGCGCGGTGAGGGAGCTCAACCGCCCCGCCGCCGGCAAGACGGGCACGGCCAGCGAGAACCGCGACGCCTGGTTCTCCGGCTTCACCGCGGACTACGTGGCCAGCGCGTGGGTGGGCTTCGATGACCACTCGCCCCTGGGCAGCTCCGAGACGGGTGGCCGCGCCGCCATCCCCCTCTGGCTGGAGTTCATGCGCGCCGCGCACCAGGGCCTGCCCGCGCGTGAATTCGACGTGCCCCCCGGCGTGGTGCAGGTGCGCATCGATCCCGTCAGCAAACTGCTCGCGGGCAACTCCGTGCCCGGCCGGCTCGAGCCCTTCCTCGAGGGCACCCAGCCCACCGCCGAGGCGCCCCCTCCCGGCCACGTCAGCCCGAGCGACTTCTTCCTCCAGGAAGGTAGCCGGGGGGGTTTGTGAGCCGCGCCCTCGCCGCCGCTCTGCTCCTCGCCGCGCTCCCCGCTCCCGCCGCGAGGCCTCCCTCGCCCCCACCGGCCGCCCCGTCCACTCCGGACGCGGCGGCCGCTCCCGCTCTCGAGCGGCTCGCCCAGGCCGTGGCCACCGACGTGCGCGCGGTGAAGCCCGAGCCCCCTGTCGCCCTGCACCTCTCCGGCGGCACTCCCGAGCTGCGGCGCGCCTTCGGAACGCTGCTCGCCGCGCGCCTGGCCTCCGCGGGGCTCGCCCCCGAGGTGCTGGAGGCCCCCTCCCCCGAGGCCGCCGAATCGCTCGCCCGTGAGCGGGGAGCCCGTGCCCTCGTGCGGCTCACCCTCGGCGTGGAGGGCGCGGAGCTGCGCGCGCGCGGCGACGTGTTCGGCACCTGGGTGAACTTCTGGTCCGGCCGCTCCGCCCCCCGCGCGCCCTCACCCGCCGCCGCCCTCGCCCAGGCCGTGGAGGCGGATGCCCAGGCGCTCGCGCTCGCCGCCGTGGAGGCGCCGCGCCCGCCCGTCTCCACCCCCGAGGAGCCCCGCCCCCTGCGCCTGCTCGGCGCCGTGCTGGCGCGCCTGCCCTCCCCTCCCGCCGCGCTCGCCGCGGGGGACCTCGATGGGGACGGCAAGGACGAGGTGGTGGCCCTCACCGAGCGCGCCGTGCACGTCTTCGCCGCGGATGGGCACCTCGTCGCCGAGCGCTCGCTGGAGATGCTGCCCCCCGGCCCCGCTCCCACCCGCGAGCCCTTCGGCGCGCTGGCCATCCTCTCCGGCCCGCCGCGCATCGCCGCCTTCTCCACCCGCTTCGCCCACGGCGAGGTGCTCACGCTGGAGGGCGGCTCGCTGCGAGGCGTCTCCCGGCTCGAGGCCGCGCCCCTCGGCCCCGACGCACGCGGCGCCTTCGTCCCGGGCCAGACGGCCTTCGCCCCCGAGGTGCGGCTCGGCACCGGGGAGCAGCGGATGGCCGGAGTGACGGCCCGCTTCACCACCTTCAGCGCCGCCCACTCGCGCGTCCTGCTCGTCCACCCGGATGGCTCGGCCTCCTTCTTCCCGCGGCCCGCGGAAGCGCCCATCCCCATTTCCGGCCTCGGCGCCGGCAGCGCGCTCGGGGACCTGGACGGGGATGGGACGCCCGAGCTGCTCACCACCTCGCCCGAGCTCAACCCCTCGCCGGACTTCCTGCGCGTCTTCAAGACGAACGGGGGAGACCCCACCGTCCACGAGCCCCTCTGGCAGGGGCCCCTGCCTGCCGGCCGCGCCCTGCAGGTGGTGACGGCCAACCTCGACGGAGACAAGCGCCGCGAGGTGGTGGTGGGCCTCACCCAAGCCGACGGCACCGGCGTGCTCTTCCTCCTGCGCCAGGGTGCGCCATGACGCTCCGCCACGCCCTCGCCAGCCTCCTCCTGCTCGGCGCCACGCCGTCGCTCGCCGCCGGCCGCGTCCCCTACGGAGGCGAGCTGCGCGTCGCCCATACCGGCCCCGCCGAGCCCGGAGAGCCGGCCCTCGCCGACTCCCCCACCGAGGCCACCGTGCTCGGCCTCCTCTCGCGGCCCGCCTGCCACCTGGAGGCGGACGGACGGCTCTCGCCCGCACTCGCCCGCGAGCTGTCGCGCCCCTCCGCCCAGGTGGTGCGGCTCGGCCTGCCCTCGCCCGCGCAGGCCCAGGCCCTCGCGCGCGCCTGGACGCGGATTGCCGGCCCCGAGGCCCCCTCGCCCTACCGCGCCCTCCTCTTCCCGCTGCGCGGCGAGGGCCGGCAGCTCTCCGCCACCGGCGACACCCTGGAGCTGGCGCTCGCCTTCCCGTGGCCGGATTTGGAGCGAGCGCTGTGCCACCCCGCGCTCGCCCCGCCCCGCGCCGTCCCCGCCGCGCTCGGCCCCTTCTCCGCCGCCGGGACGAACACCGTCGAGGCGCGGCTCGCGTGGAGCCCGGGCCGGCCCTATGTGGACCGGGTGCGGCTGCTGCCCACGGACGAGCGTGGACTCGCGCGCCTGTGGTCCACGCAGCAGGCGCAGGTGGAGCTCGGGGTGCTGCCGGATGCGGGCACTGCCTCCGGCGCGGCGCTGTACGCCACCTACCTGGCCTGGTCTCCGAGGCGCGTGCCGCCCGACTTCCGCCAGGCGGTGGAGAGCGCCCTGGACCGGGAGGACCTGACGCGCCTCTTCGTGCGAGCGCCGGCCGTGCCCATGCTGAACCTGCTGCCGCCCGCGCTGCTGCCGCAGTCGCCGGGCCCGCGCCCCACGCCGCCGCCCGAGCCCCAGGCCGGACGCAAGGTGACGCTCCTCTACGACGCGGGCAGCGAGGACCAGCGCGCGGTGGCCGAGCGCATCCAGGTGAAGCTGCACGACAGGGGCTACAACGTGGCGCTGGAGCCCCAGCCGCGCGCCGAGCTGAGCACCCGCTGGGCGAAGGGTGACTACGAGCTGATGCTGCACTCGCTGCTGCTGCCGCCCGTGCCCGGCCCGGCGCTGGCCGTGGTGCTGGACGCGGCGGGCCGCAAGGATCTGCTCGGGGTGGAGCTGCCGCGCATCGGCGCGCTGGCGGACGCGGCGGCGCGGGACACGAAGGCGCGCGAGCGGGCGCTGGCACTCGCCCCGTCGGTGCCGCTGCTGCCGCTGTACGCCCAGGGACTGGCCCTGCGGGCGGCGCCCGAGGTGGGCGGACTGGTCTTCGACGCCCAGGGGCTGCCCATGCTGGACGGCGTCTGGCTGCAACAGGCTCCGTCGGGAGTCCCGGGGGCGCGGAGATGAGACTGAGGACGAGGCTGGCGCTCGCCTTCGCCCTGCTGGCGCTGGTGCCCTTGGCGGTGATGGTGCCCTTCACGGTGACGCGGCTGCGCGCCACGCTCTCGAAGGGGCTGGACGCGCGCATGGACGGAGCCACCGCGTCCGCGCAGGAGTCGCTCGAGCGCGCCGGAGCCACCGCGCGCCGGGCGGTGGAGGAGCTGGTGGAGAGCCCGGCCATGGAGGACCTGGCGCGCGACGCCCGCGAGTCCCCCGCCCGGGCCATGCGCGGGGACACGGCCCAGGCGCTGATGAAGAGCCGGGGCCTGACGGTGCTGTCGCTGTTCGACCGCAAGGGCACGACGCTGTCCTCGGGACACCTGCCCGCGAGGCGGGGAGATCCGGACCCGGTGCTCTTCGCGGTGACGCGGGAAAAGTCATTCAAGCCGGTGACGGTGAAGGTGTCGGTGCGGAGCGACGAGGGCCTGCGCGAGGTACCGGCGCTCGTGACGGCGAGGCCGGTGGACTACGGGGACTCGCGGCTGTGGGTGGTGGGCGGGGTGCTGCTGGACCAGGGGCTGGCGGCGCACCTGGCGAGACTGACGGGAGCGGAGGTGGCGCTGCTGTCCGAGGACACGGTGGTGGCGAGGGCAGGCAGCGTGACGCCGCCCACGGTGGCGCGAGTGCTGCCACTGGGAGAAGCGGCCACGGTGCGGCTCGTGTTCAGCCGCGCGGCCGAGCGCGAGGCGACCTTGGGAGTGCTGCGCTCGTTCCTGCTGCTGGCGGGATTGGGGTTGAGCTTCGCGGTGCTGCTGGGGCTGCTGATGGCGCGGAGGATTACGCAGCCGGTGGAGGCGCTGACGTCGGGAGCGAGGCGCGTGGGAGAGGGAGCGCTGGACGTGCAGGTGCAGGTGAAGGCGGCGGGCGAGGTGGGCGAGCTGGTGAAGACGTTCAACCACATGACGACGGAGCTGCGCTCGACGACGGAGCGGCTGGTGGCGAGCGAGCGCGTGGCGGCGTGGCAGGAAGTGGCGAGGCGGCTGGCGCACGAAATCAAGAATCCGCTGACGCCGATCCGGATGTCGCTGGAGACGCTGATGGCGGTGCAGGACGCGCAGGACGCGCGCTTCCCGGCGCTGTTCCGGGACAGCGCGGGCGTCATCCTGGAAGAGGTGGACCGGCTGAGGCGGATTGTGGACGAGTTCAGCCGCTTCGCGCGCCTGCCCAAGCCGCAGCTGGAGCCGGTGGACCTGGGCGAGCTCGCGCAGAACGTGCTGGCGCTCTACGCCACGCCGCCGGAGGGCATCCGCATCCAGTCGGAGGTGCAGCCGGGGGTGGTGGCGAAGGTGGACAGGGATCAGCTGACACAGGTGCTGGTGAACCTGGTGAAGAACGCCGAGGAGGCGATGGCGAAGGGGGGCGGGGCGCTGCACGTGCGAGTGCGAGGTAACGAGCGGGAGGCGGTGGTGGAGGTGCAGGACAGCGGCCCGGGGATACCGCCCGAGCACCGTGCGCGAATCTTCGAGCCCTACTTCACGACGAAGGACGGCGGCACGGGCCTGGGACTGGCGATTGCGGCGCGAATCCTCCAGGAGCACGGAGGCAAGCTGGACGTGGGCGGCGAGCCCGGCCAGGGCGCCTGCTTCACCCTGTCGCTACCCCGCGAGCGCTGAGCCGAATTGGCTCGAAACGCCCGCCAGTCGTGCGAAGAGGAATGAGGATGTGGATGGCCATCACTTGTAGACGTCTACAAGTGACTGTCCCGTTTTTCGGACGGCGCATCCAATCATAGGACCCCGTGAGACCTGCTCAGTTCGCAAGTCTCTGGAATGAGACGGCTCCTCCATTGGCATAGCGACTGCTCTGTCTGTGCTCGGCCGCGATTCGCGGCCCCACCCATCCAAGAGGGGGAAACACATGCAGACGCAGAAGATGATGGCGGTTCCTGGCATCAAGGCGATGCTCGTTCCTGGTGCGGCGTCGCCGCTCGACGACTTGACGCTCGATGAGATCAAGGACCTCATGAACAACCTGGTCAGCCAGGGGAGCACGTTCCAGTACCAGCTCGGGGTGATGTACAACCACGTGGTGAACCGGAAGCTGGCGGAGCTGGCCGGCTACAAGAGCGCGCAGGTCTACTTCAACCAGCACGTCAAGGCGCTCTCGCAGTCGACGCTGAGCACGTACGGCGCGGTGGCCCGGAACTTCGACGGGGACACCTGCACGCAGTACGGCGTGTACCACCTGCGGGCCCTCCTGCGGTACCTGGATGCCACCGGCGCGACCGCGCCCGCGGACCCGGGCCCCGTGAGCATCGACGTGCCGCAGGACGACAGCAAGGTGGTGACGAAGCCCTTCGCCGAGTGCAGCGTGGATGACGTGGAGAGCGCCACGCGTGCGAAGCGGGCCCCGGCCCCGTCGTGGGTGCCGGTGCCGGACAAGGCGCGGCTGCTGTTCTTCGAGGACAGCCTCTACCAGAACTTCAAGGGCGTGGCCGAGGTCCGCTTCACCGCGAACAACCAGGAGGGGACGACGCTGATCAACCTGCAGGGCGTGCCGATGGCGGAGGTGCCGCGGCTCATCCAGGCGCTCCAGCAGGGACTGCAGGCCCAGCCCTCGCTGGCCGCGAAGTAGGTCCAAGCAGCCGCGGGTGAGGTAACCGGGCGGGGAGAGAGGCCGACCAGACATGGCGGTGTCCCTCCCCGCCCTTTTCTTGCCACGCTTCAGCGGTCACCCAAGAGGATTCAACCGATGGAAACACTTGAGGAAGCCGAACGTGAACTGACAGTGGAGGAGATACGCGACCGCATCCGCGAGTACGTCAAGCAGGCCAGCGATGCGCAGGTCTACATCTCCGCGTTCTACGATTATTTCAAATGGCAGAGCGTGAATGCGGGCCCCGAGTACAAGAACGCCTCGGACTATCTCTGCAGACACATCCCCGGCCTCACTCGGGAGGAGCTGAGCTGGTACGAGAACTCGTCCAAGGGATTCATGCTCAACATCCGTTTGTACTATGGATTGAAGAGCCTGCGTGCCCTACGCAACTACGCGAAGGCCGCCAAAATCACCGTGCCTTCCCCAGACCCGAGCAACACGGTCGTGCAGGTGCCGCAACCGGATGGCACGACCGTGGACAAACCCTTCTGGCGTTGCAGCCTGAATGAGGTGCAGCGGGCGGCGCGAGTGAAGCGGAAGCCACCTCTCAAGACACGGGCTCCCGTGTCTGACATGGTGCGCTGGCTGTACCTGGGGGACAGCCTCAACCGGCACTTCAAGGACGTGGCACCGGTGCGCATCGACATGCGTCAGGAGAACGGAATGGCACTCGTCACCGTGCGCGACGTGCCCATGGCGGAGATGGAGCGACTCATCAAGGCGCTCCGGGCCGGCATGGATGAGCAACCCTTCGCGCTGAAGGACGAGAACCGCAACGCCGCGTGACACGCGGCAACCACGCGGGGAGGGGCACCGCCCAGACATGGCCGGTGTTCCCTCCCCTTTTTTTGCCTGTTCGAAAAGTCTCTCTCCCGACCAGCTCCGGGTCGCGCCTTCCGAAAACGGGGATGCCGTGACTCGCTTGTAGACATCCACAAGCAAGCCCACACACACCCACTTAAGCACACATCGCTTGTAGACGTCTACAAGCGAGTCGAGCATCGGGTCCACGAGCAAGAATTCGCCATCGAGCCTGCTCCAAGGCCAACCCTGCGGGAAGTACCCGCGTGGGGTAGTCCACGTGGGACCGTGCCGGGCGGCGCCCAATGCTTGCGGCTTTCCGGTCCGACCCCCCACATGCGATGTCTGCTAGGGTGGACTTCGGAGGTATTCCACCCTGGCCCGACTCCTACCGTTGTTACCGCTCGTTCTCCTCCTGACGGGGAGGGCGGCGGCAGCCCAGACTCAGCCCCCCGCCCGCGAGCAGCAGCAGCGGCAGGTCGTCGTCCCCAACAACCCGGACGAACCGGTGCCGGAGGTGCGGGTGGCAGCCGACATCCTCACCCTCTTCCGCTTCGGTGCCTCCATCGACCGGGCCTCGGTGGAGGTGGAGGGGCGAACGACGCGTTTCAGGCTGGTGGACGTGGGCGACCGTACCCTCATCCTTGAGATGGCCGTGGAGCCGGGCCCCGGGGAGAAGCTGGGCGTGCGGGTGCGCTACAAGGACGGCGCCTCGCCAGCGTCCGCCACCTTCGCGCTCGTCTCCCACCCCACGCTCGTGGACAAGGAGGTGGAGGTGGTGCGCCGCCCTCGATCTGTCGAGGCGTTGGAGGCGGTGCTGGCCGAGAAGGACGCGCAGCTCGCGGCGCTCCGAGCCGTGAGTGGGCCCGCCGGGCTCGTCTTTTCCGGGCGGCTCAACCTCGATGGAGTGCAGGCCCGGCGCATCGAGAAGCCCGCCATCGCTCGGGACGGGATGAGGGTGGAGGACGGAGAGGGGTATCGCGCCGGGCCCTGGGCCCTCGCTGTTGTCCGCGTGCACAACCTTTCGGGGCAGAAGCCCTGGGAGCCAGCAGGGGCGCAACTTGCCCTGGCTGACGGCACCCCGGTGAAGGTGGTCTCCCTGGACATGAACAGGACGCGGCTGGGGCCGGGCGAGGAGGGCCTCGTGGCGGTGGAGACGGAGGCCCCCTTCTGGAAGGTGGGTGCGGTCCTCCGCCTGGAGCTTCTGGACAAGAGCGGCAGCCGGAGCCCTCCCGTCGCCCAGGTAAAGCTATAGGAGGGCCAGCCCGTGACGACGGACGCCCTGCACCCGGATCACCTCCAACCTGGCCACACCGTGGGGCCCTGGCAGATCGTCCAGGTGCTGGGCCGTGGAGGCTCCTCCCGCGTTTTCAAGGTGAAGCGAGAGGGGGTTTTCTACTCCTTGAAGATGGCGCTTCACCCTCTTTCCGACGTCCGGGAAGAGCTCTCGGAGGACGAGTACGTGGAGGAGAAGAGCGCCTACCGGAGGCTCGCGCGCGAGGCGGCGGCCCTCTTCACCTATTCCTCTCATCCCAACCTGCTACGCGTGCACGCGGTGGACTTCTGGCCCAACCCCAGCAAGGGCTACCCCTTCCTCGTCACCGACTTCGTGGATGGGGATGACTGGCACCGGTGGCGCTGGCGCAAGCCTCCTCACGCAACCGGGCTGGTGTACACATTCAGCGACGTGGTGCGCACCGTGGGCGTGCTGCACGCACGCGGCGTGTACCACCGGGACTTGAAGGCGGAGAACCTCCTCATCCGTCGCAGGGACGGCAGGCCCTTCCTCATCGACTTTGGCACTGTGCGCCTGCCGGGAACCCTTACGAAGACCATGGGCTTGCCCGAGGGCGTCCTGCACCTGGTGCCTCCCGAGCTCCTGGCCTACATGCGCACCGAGGCGTGGAAGAGGAACGAGCCTTTCCACGGGGGCGTGCCCGCAGACCTGTACGCTCTGGGCGTGCTGCTCTACCAGGGTCTCGCCGACTTCCACCCGTTCGACCCCAATCTGCCGGACAAGGAGCTGCTGGCCGCCATCGCCAGTGTGCCCCCGAAGGCGCCCCACCTCCTCAACCCTCGGGCGCCGCGCGCTCTCAGCGACATCACCATGAAGCTGCTGGAGAAGCAGCCCGAGGACCGCTACCCCAGTACCGACGCGCTGCTGCGAGCGCTGGAGAGCGCCGCCGAGCAAGAGGGGGAGTCCCCCGCCTGGAAGGTGCCGCTCTTTGCCACCGGGGAGCGCCCAGCTGAGCCAACACCCCAGGAGGAAGAGGCCCAGGCGGAGGCGAGGCAGCAGGCCCCCGCCGTACCTGGTGGCCCGCGCCGCACGAGGTGGCCTCTGGTCCTGCTCGCGAGCCTGATCATGTTCGGTCTTGTCTTGTGGCTGGCGCGCTCCACACTCGCGCTCTCACCCGAGGCGCCGCTGCCTGGGTCTGGTCGTTCCGAGAAAGGAAGCCCGCCCGTGTCCACCCCTTCACGCACTACCCCCTCGAATCTCCTCGCCGCCTGGCTGTGCACCATCGCCGGCCTGGGTTGCCCCGCCGCCCAGGTGAAGCCCCCGGAGCCCGAGGAGTGCCCCAAGGAGGCGACCGAGGCCATGTTCCAGGAGTTGAAGATTCGGACGGCGAGCCCCCTCCGCGCCGTCGTGGACATCAATCAGCCTGCGGACATGAGCGAGACGGGCGTCTACCAGGATGGCTCCATCATTGGACGCCTCACGGTGGGCGATGGAAACCTGCCGGAGGGGACGCTGCTGCACGGCCGCCTTTGGACGGGCCCTGGCATCTACGACATCACGGGGATCGAGCCGAGCCCCGCCGTCCTCGGCCGCTACACCCAGGCCGTGCTGCCCGATGGAAGGAAGTACCCCGTGTGCATCGTTCTGGGCGACCGGGATGGGCGTGTGCCCAAGGAGGAAGGTTCCAAGGGAGGCGCCGCCGTGCTGGGGCGTGAGTTGCCGGTGAGCGCCGTCTGGCGCTGGCCGTGACAGATTAGCTGCTCCTCTCTCCTTGACCGCGCCTCTCGGTCATCGTCTTCCTTGCAGAGGGACGCATTACCCGGAGGGGCGAGCGCATTAGCGGAGAGGGAGCAGTGTCCCTAGCGGATTCAAGTACGGATCTGGCAGGGAGTCGTGCTACGGATCTGAGTCCGCCCACTCAGAGGGGAATCCCATGGCCTCGCCTGATAACCCATCGACCGCTCCCATGTTCGAAGCCGGCGACTTCAATCTCCAGCCGGATCCTCGCATCCTACCCATGCTGGGTGAGATCAACCTCGCTCAGTGGAAGTGCATCGCTGAGTTGGTGGACAACTCCATCGACGCTTTCCTCGACGCTCGGAGCGCTGGCAATGAGGTGGAGTCTCCGGAAGTCCTCGTCCAGATACCGATGAGAGACATGCAGAATGGCCAGGTAAGCGTCACGGACAATGGCCCCGGGATGACCCCAGAGTTGCTCGAACGAGCGGTCAGGGCGGGTTGGTCCGGAAACGAGCCCCTCGGCAAGCTCGGGATGTTCGGGATGGGGTTCAACATCGCCACAGCGCGCCTAGGCTCGGTCACGACGGTCTGGACAACGCGCGCGGGGGATCGGGAGTGGATCGGGCTCGTCATCGACTTCGAGCAACTCAGGAAGCAGCGGCACTTCCGCACGCCACGGCTCACCCGCCCGAAAAATGATCCCCGGCAGCACGGAACCGAGATCCTCATCCAGAACCTCAAGCTGGAACAGCGGCAGTGGTTCGCAAGGGCCGCTAACAGAACAAAGCTCACGGGTGAGTTGAGCAAGGCCTACTCCGCAATGCTCCGACCTGGCGGTGTGCCGATCCAGTTCCAGCTCTCGGTGAACGGGACTGCTGCCCCGGGGCGCCGCCATTGTGTGTGGGGTGGTCCGGGCAACCAACCCCGAGTGGTCCAGACGCCTAAGGGGCCGGTCGATGCTTTTCAGCACATCGATTTGGAGATGGAGCCTCGCCCTTTCTGCACGTCTTGCTGGCAGTGGCTCGCGAGCGACGAGAAGAGCTGCCCCGCGTGTGGAACCGACAAGAGCGTGACCCCACGGAGGCGCTCGATCCGAGGCTGGCTAGGCATCCAACGTTACCTGCATGAAAACGAGTTCGGCATCGACTTCTTGAGGCATGGTCGCAAGATTGAGAGCGCGAACAAGGAGTTGTTTGTCTGGCAGGGGCTGGACGGAGAGCTGAACGAAACAGAGTACCCCATCGACGATCCCCGAGGCCGCGGCCGCATCGTTGGCGAGATCCACCTCGACCATTGCCGCGTCCACTACACCAAGGACCGGTTTGACCGAAACGACCCCGCCTGGGAAGACATGCGGGGATTGCTCCGCGGTACCGGTCCGCTTCGCCCTGACAAGGCGTCAGACTTGGGATTGGCCGGAAACACGTCACCTCTCTACAAGCTATACCAAGTTTTCCGTCGTTCGAGCCCCAAGCCTAAGGTGGCAGGCGCGTACAAGAAGCTCTTAGTCGTTCCTGATAACGAAATGGCGAAGGAACTCGCCACGAAGTTTCACCAAGGGCTCCCCGGATTCGAGACGGACGACAAGTGGTGGGATCTGATTGAAGAGGCCGACCGTGCCGCCCTGATGGGAACATCTGGTGGGGCGCCGGTAAGGCCTCCGGCATCCGGCCCGTCCAGCGCGCCGACATTGCCGGGGTTTGGAACCCCGCCTTCCACGCCCAGTACTACCACGCCAGTAGTGGTGCCTACGCCTCAATACTCGGTTCTGCCGGTCGCGTCTCTCAGCAGGACGTATCAGAGCCAGGCGACAAGCCAAAAGTGGCCAATTCAGGCGTTCCAGGTCGATCAGCAACATCCAGCGCTGGCTGGTAAACGACCATGGGCACTTCAGGTCCTGCCGAACGGAAACCAAGAATTCTTCTTTGACATGAAGCACCCAGTCTTCGAGTCGGCCACGATGACGCCGCTCGATGCGCTGCTGGCGGAACTCGCATGGTCGGCAATGGATTTCCTGCGTAATCAGACGACTGAGTACTCGTTCGCGGAGATACTCGCCGATTTACGCCAGCGCTACTCGCGGGCAAGCGCGCTGGATTCAATGACGCTCGGGAACGAGGCGCGGCAGACGCTGGCCGCCATTGCCTCGACACTGCGGGAACATGTGAGCCCCACCGATGCTCCAGAGTTGTTCAAGGAACTACCGCTCGACGACCAGAAGTCAATCTTGACCAAGATGGCGACTCGCGCAGCAGGAAGCCCACAAGCACTCATAGGTGCTGCGAGGTTCCTTGAGTATGCGCCGCCGCACGTGATCGCAGACTTTTTCAGTAGGCACCCCGAGTTGTTCTTGGACGGTAACTGCTGGGACGACGAGTACGCGACGCTCAACTACGAGGACACCACGGCGACGCAGCTCGCTCGTACCCAGGTTGTTCGACGGTACGAGAGCCTTCTATCCGATGCGGTCTGGCTGGCTGAACAAGACCCGGCAGATCTCACTCAGGTACCCAGGCCGCGGCTGCTCCGCGCAATGTACGCGCTCGAGCTGCTGGACCCTGTTTCGGAGGAGGATGGCCGGTGAGCCCAGTTCTTTTCTTGAACGAGAAGCGGCTTTTGGACGGGCCATGGCAGGCGCTCGAGCGAGATGTCGCACGCCTCATGGTTGCCAACGGCTTTGACGATGTTCGCATCGTAGGGGGGAGTGGAGATCGGGGCGCTGACGTTGTTGGCGTCCTTAGCGGGCAGGTGTGGGTCTTCCAGTGCAAGCACACAACCACTCGTCCTCCTCCAGTCGCAGCTATCCGGGAGGTCATGGAAGCAGGCAAGGTCTACGGGGCGCATCGGCTCGTGGTCGCTACTTCACGGCCACCGGGCGAGGGGCTCTTGGCCGAGCGTAGACGTCTCGCGAAGCTAAACCTGAACGTGGAAATCGCCGATCCGCCCATTCTCTTGGGCATGATGTCGAATACACCGGAGTATTCCCCACATCGTCGCGAGCTTCGGCCGTATCAAGCGGACGTAGTAGAGCGATTCCATCGCTCGCTCGTTGATACCGGCAGGGGACAGGTTGTCCTGGCCACTGGGCTCGGGAAGACAGTCATCATGGCTCAGACTGTCGTCGATTTGCTTACTGACGGTGCCCTTCCAAATGGCCGGGTGCTGGTGCTGGCACACACCAGGAACTTGGTGGATCAGCTTGAGCACGCGTTTTGGTTCCAGTTACCTAAATGGGTTCCGACTCACCGGCTCATGGAAGGGGAGTTGCCATCATTCTGGGATGGGATCACCTTTGCGACCGTCCAGAGCGCGCTGGCGAAGGTGGACGAACTTCCCGACTTCGACCTGATCCTTGTGGACGAAGCGCATCACATCGGTGCTGCCATGTTTCGGCGAGTCATTGAGCAGCTCCGGTCACCAAAGCTCGGCGGTGCAACAGCCACCCCATGGCGAGGGGACGGCTACGACATCGACGAACTGCTGGGGCCCGCGCTCGTAAAGCTCGGAATCGCTGACGGCCTCCGTGAGGGATTTCTGGCAGACGTCGATTACAGGCTCCTCGCTGACAATCTGGACTGGAAAGTCGTCCAAGGTATGTCGCGCCACCGGTACTCGATTCGCGACCTTAACCGACATCTGATCATCCCGCTCCGGGATGAAGAAGCAGCACGGACCATTCGCCAAGTGTTTCATGAGGAGCGCCGCAGATCGGTCATCGTCTTCAGTCCAACCATCGTTCACGCTACGGCGTTCGCGGGGATGCTGCGCCACTTTGGCTTCCGCGCAGAGGCCATCTCTTCGGAAATGGATGCGAGAGAGCGCGACTTGGTTATGACTCGCTTCAGAGCCGGACAGCTTGATGCGGTCACAACGGTCGATCTCTTCAATGAGGGCGTCGATGTTCCGGATGTGGACATGCTGGTCTTTATGCGGGTCACCCACAGTCGGAGGATCTTCGTTCAGCAACTAGGCAGAGGGCTTCGGCTCAGCCCTGGAAAGAAAAAGGTGGTTGTTCTCGACGTGGTGACCGACTTGCGGCGAGTCGCGGAAGTACTTGATCTCGACAAGTCGGTTCGCGGCGAGGATGTCGAGAGACTGGGACTGGGCGGTCGGGTCGTTCAACTCCGCGACGCCTCGGCAGGCAGCTTCCTGAAGGAGTGGATGCTCGATCAGGCGTCGCTGTTCTTGCGCGAGGAGGATAGCGATCTTGAGCTTCCGGACTTCGACTTCCCACGCCCGGTTGCGCCAGGTGGAGTGCAGTGAGCATCCCTCGCGAAGTGCGCGCCGAAGTGCAGGATCGTGTCTGGCAGTCGGCCGACAAATTGGGCTGGTCCTACCTCCCGGCAGCCACAAGATCGCAGTGGTACGATGCCTGGACGGCCGATAAGGACATCGGCGGGCGCCTCCTGCGGTTCATGGACCCGGGTCAGGTCCGGCTTTATATCAAGGACGCGCTGATGAAGCGCTACGCGAGGGCTCGGCGTGCCCCCTCAACAGAAATTATGCGTCATCTCGGTCTAAGCGGACCTACGCCCGCACGCATATTTATCAAACCACACGGGTGCGTCTTGCCAGACGGGCGCGTAATCTGTTGGGGCCCGGCACGGACCTGGAAACAGGTCCTCATGTCGGTATACGAACGGGCCGCCTGGGAGCGGCGCGGGTGCGCCTACGCAGCGGTTCTCACCCAGGCGGACTTGGTGCCTGACCCAGCCGTCCGGTCGCTCATTGACGACGCAGCGCAACGTCTAGGGATTGGCCAAGTTGCATGGGTGTCAGGATGAGCAGATGCTGACTGAAGTGTTGATCATCTGGGAGCGCCAGATCGAGAACATCGCCAAACTTACGCGAACGCTGACCAAGGTGCTGAGGGCGAGGGCAAAGGAGGAGGGGCAATGAAAGCACTGGAGTTGTTCGTGGGAGCAGGAGGTCTTGCGCTTGGTGTGAGCCGCGCCGGCTTCAAGCACGAAGCCGTCGTCGAGTTGGACGCCGAGGCATGCGCAACGATCCGAGAGAATCAGCGGAGGCTGGTTGCGCATGTCCGCGACTGGCCACTCTATCAAGGGGATGTGAGGGAGCTTCGGTATTCGGGCATCCGTGGCGACCTCGACCTGCTCGCCGCGGGTGCGCCGTGTCAGCCGTTCTCGTTCGGTGGGAAGGGACTGGGTGACCTTGATCAGCGCAACATGTTTCCCGAGGTGCTCCGAGCTGTGCTGGAGCTTGAGCCACGGGCAGTGCTCATCGAAAATGTAAAGGGGCTCACGAGCAGCCGTTTCCGGCCGTACCTCGATTACATCATTCTCCGGATGACCTACCCGCACCTGAGCACACAAGATGGGGAGACTTGGGCTAGCCACCTGAAGCGCCTCCAAGAGATTCACTCAACCGGACTGGATGTCGCGAAATACAACGTGAAGTACTGCGTACTGAATGCCGCTGACTTCGGTGTTCCGCAATGGAGGGAGCGCGTGTTCATCGTCGGATTCCGCGCGGACCTAGGCATTTGGTGGGAATCTCCGCAGCCGACTCATTCCCTTGACGAGTTGCTCCGTGCGCAGTGGTTCGATGGATCGTACTGGGCAGATCACGACCTGCCGAAGCGCCATCACCTGAAGCTCGCGAAGAGGTATGCGAACCGGTTGCGCTATTTGCGTTTGCAAGGAGGTGTGGCGAAGAGTCGCCTTAAGAGGTGGAACACCATACGTGATGCGATAACCAATCTGCCGAAGATTCGGATCGGTTCGGTCGCGAAAGGAGTCGAAAACCACTTCTTGAACCCTGGAGCGCGCAAATACCAGAAGCATACGGGTAGCCGACTGGATGAGGCCGCGAAGACCCTGAAGGCGGGGAGCCACGGCGTTCCCGGAGGAGAAAACATGCTCCAACTCGATGATGGCCGTGTCCGATACTTCTCCGTCCGAGAGTGCGCGCGCCTACAAACCTTCCCCGACGAGTATGTCTTTTCCGGCGCTTGGACCCGCTGCATGAGACAGCTTGGGAACGCAGTGCCTGTTCGCCTTGGCGAGATTGTGGCTGAGACGATCAAAGAGCAACTTGAGGCTCTCCACATACGAAGTGACCGTTCATCGGTAGGATAGGGGTTGCAAACTGTAGTCGGAGCCACCGACTATAGCGCCTGCGTCAAACACCATGATCGTCTGGCGCATGTAGTGCCAGCACAATTGATTCTTGGGACATACGCCATGCCTTACGGACGGCAGTGGCCTGACTTCCCCGCTGCTATAGGTGGCCGCATGCTCCCTGGCTCAAGTGACGGAGCCCTCCAGGAAGAGGCGGAGATCCTGGCGTAGGGACTCCTCGTCTCGCAGTTGGCACTCCCAGACGACGTGCACGTCCCACCCTCGCTCCTTGAGTTCCCCCTCCTTGCGCAGGTCCCTGGCTCGATTGCCCTCGAGCTTCGGGAGCCAGAAGTCCAGCCTCGACTTCGGTAGGCGCGCAAGCGGGCAGGCCGGGTCCGGATGACGGTGCCAGAAACAGCCGTGCACGAAGATGGCCTTGCGGCGGCCGGGGAAGGCGAGATCCGGATGACCGGGAACCTTCTTGTAGTGCAGGCGGTAGCGGTACCCCATCGCGGAGACGAGGCGCCGAACGCGGAGCTCCGGGGTGGTGTCCTTGTTCCGGACCCGGGACATCCGTTCACTTCGCTCCGCGGGAGTCAGGGTATCCATGCGGAAATTCTCGCCGAGACAGGGGGACTGTTGACCAGGGAGGTGGAACCTCCAGGGTTATCTTTCAAGTAGTCCACCGGGTTCAAGCGTTCGATACCGTCCCGACGAGGAAGTCTCCAGTCCAGCTCTGGAGATAGACATCGCCTCCTCCATGAGCACGCGGGCAAGCGGGGTATGGACAGCAAGCCCGGCCAGGGTCCTACTTCGTCGGGCCCGAGCGCGGGCCCTTTCCGTGCGACCGCGCGTGCCGTCCCGGCGCCTGTTCTGGAGCCTTCTTCGAGACGCCGTGGTCCTTCTGCGGCGGGCCCGGGTCTCGCTGTGCCGCCTGGTGGCGTTCCCACTCGGCCTGGAAGACAGGGTCCTCGCGCGGCACCGTGGCCCGGGGAATCCCTCCCCGCATGAGCTTCTCCACCTGCGCGACCATCTGCCGGTCCTTCGACGTGGCGAACGTCGAGGCCACCCCGCTCGCCGAGGCCCTCGCCGTGCGCCCAATCCGGTGCACGTAGTCCTCCGGCGCGTGCGGCAGGTCGTAGTTGATGACGTGCCCCACGTCCTCCACGTCCAGCCCTCGCGCCGCGATGTCCGTCGCCACCAGGCACCGGTACTTCCCCTCGCGGAACGCCTTCATCGTCTGGTTGCGCTCGTGCTGCGTCCGGTCCGCGTGCAGCACCCCGCTCCGGTACCCCGCCTTCTCGAGCGCCCCGTGCACCTTGTCCGCCCGCTCCTTCGTCCTCGTGAAGACGAGCGCCGTCTCCTCGTCCCTCGCCAGCAGCGTGAGCAGCAGCGCCGACTTCTCCTCGGGCTTCACCACGTACAGCCGTTGCTCGGCGCGCTCGGCCGGCGTCCCGCTGCGCGTCACCTCCACCCGCACCGGCTTGTACAGCTCCTCGCGGGCGAAGCGGCTCACGTCCGGGCCCAGCGTCGCGGAGAACAGCAGCGTCTGCCTCCGCCGGGGCAGCGCCGCGAGAATCGCCTCGAGCTGCGGCTGGAAGCCCATGTCCAGCATCCGGTCCGCCTCGTCGAGCACCAGCGCCTCCAGCTGCGGGAACGACGCCACCCCCGACTCCAGCAGGTCCACCAGCCGCCCCGGCGTGGCGAGCACCAGCGAGGGCCGCTGCTTCAGCGCCTCGGCCTGGGCCGCCATGTCCTCGCCGCCGATCACCACCGCGTGCGAGACGCCGCGCGGCCCACCGAAGAACTCCACCGGCCCGGCGATCTGCTGCACCAGCTCGCGCGTGGGCGCCAGCACCAGCCCCAGTGTCCCCTTCCGGCCGGCGAAGCGCTCCACCAGGGGCAGCACGTATGCCGCCGTCTTCCCCGTCCCCGTGGCGGCGCAGCCGATGACGTCCTTGCCCGCGAGCGCCGGAGGTATGGCCTGGGCCTGGATGGGCGTGGGCTTGGAGAACCGCGCGCGGCGCACGGCCTCGAGGGACTCCGGGGACAGGCCGAGCTGGTCGAAGGTGTCGCTCACGGCACGGGGGTACCACGCCGCCGGGGAGAGGACCACCCGGCGCGCGCACGAGCTTTCAGAAGCGGCCAGCCAGCACCAGCTCCTGGCGCTCCGCGGACAGGACGACGGCCGGCCGCACCTCGAGTCCCCCGGCCTTCTTCCGGAGTCCGGAGGACACCTCGTACCCGAGGAAGGCGCCCACCACCGGCAGGGGGATGGCCACGCCCTTCAGCACGCTGGAGACCGGCTGGCGCGCGTGCTCCGACAGCGCCCACAGCCCCACCGCCCCGACCCCTCCCAGCGCATAGCCCCCGAGCGTCGCGAGCAGGCTCCCGCTACCCGCCATCAACTCGCCGCCCCACCAGACGCCCAGCGGGAAGCCGACGGCCAGGCCCGCGAGCGCGAAGGGAAGCACCGTCGCGCCGTCGTCGGGCTCGAGGAACTGGAGGCCGCTCCCCAGCATGAACACTCCCACTCCCACGAGCGCTCCCGCGAGACCCGTCCCCACTCCCGCCGCGCCCTCGACGAGCAGCCGTTGCCACAAGGGGTGCGTGACGGGCGACACCGGCACGACCTCCGGAAGGAGTCTCGGCGAGCCCACGGCCGGCTCCTGCACGAGCCTCAGCGCCCCCACGGTGAGCGCATCCCCGCGCCTCCCCTCCTCCGCCCGAGCCACGGCGGGCAGCAGGAACAGGAGCGCCAACAACCACCGCACGGCCACGCATGTCGACACGGCGAGCCTCCGCTCGGTGTGGTTCATCCGGGGCCTTAGCACACGTGTCGCGCGCCAGAGCCCGGCGACGCGCGCCACTTCGTGGAAGTCACCATTGTGACCCGGGGCCGGGAGGGGTTGGACTGCTCGGAAGACACCTCGCCGAGCCGGGATCCCGGCGGTGGTGGCCAGCGTGGGGTTGAGCGCCCTGGGCCTCTTCCTGCCCGGCGCGGCCATCACCCTGCTCACGGGGCGCCCCGGCTCCTCGGCGTCTCCCTGTCCGGTTGAGTGGCAAGCAGGACGCCGGGCCCTTCCCATCCCACACGGCCAGTGCCAGCCGAGCGGTCCAGTTGACGCGCGGACGGGAGAGAGTTAATTCATCGCTCAGAAAATGAATCGGGATTCAGCGAAACGCGCACCGGCACCGAGGCTCCGCGCCCGGCTCCGGGAAGCCACCGGGGACGCCATCCGGGCGGCGGCCGAGGCGGTCTTCAGCGAGCAGGGGTTCGGGGCTCGCATGGAGGACATCGCCGAGCGGGCGGGCGTGTCGGTGGGCACCCTCTACAACCACTTCGAGGATCGCAACGCGCTGCTGCTGGAGCTCATCCTCATGCGGCGCGAGGCGCTGCTGGTGCAGGTGGACGAGGTGCTGGCCGAGGTGGCGGGGCGCCCCGTGCGGGAGCAGCTCCGGACGCTGCTCCACAAGGTGTTCGGGCACTTCCACGAGCACGCGCGCTTCTTCGCCAACGTGATGCAGTCGGAGCTGGTACGCACCCAGGGCTACCCCCAGCGCCACGGCCTGCTGGCGGAGCTGGCCCGGCGGGTGGAGCCGCTCGTCCAGCGCGGGGTGGCCGCGGGCCAGCTGCGGCCCGAGGGCTCGGAATTCTACGCGTCGCTGCTGCTGGGCATGGTGCGCGGTCTGCTCATGCGGGTGGCGGAGACGCAGCGGAGCGAGGAGCTCCAGCGTGGGGCGGACGTGCTGCTCCAGGTCTTCATGCAAGGTATCGAGGTCTAACTCCATGTCATCCGTTGCAGTAGCGGCCCCGGCGGCGCCCAGTGCGCTCCGGGTACCGCCCAACAAATGGCTCGTCACCCTATCGGTGACGTTCGGCACCCTGATGGGGGCCATCGACGCGTCCATCGTCAACGTGGCGATGCCGCAGTTGCGCGCCTCGGTGGGCGCCACGGTGCAGGAAATCACCTGGACCACCACCGGCTTCGCGCTGGCCACGGTGATGGTGATGCCGCTCACCGCCTTCCTCGGCCGGCTCTTCGGCCAGAAGCGGGTGTACCTGGCGTGCCTGGGGCTCTTCATCATCGGCTCGTTCCTGTGCGGCCTGGCGTGGAACCTGCCCTCGCTGGTGCTCTTCCGCGCCATCCAGGGCTTCGGGGCCGGAGCGCTCCAACCCACCGAGCAGGCGATTCTGCGCCAGACGTTCCCGCCCAAGGAGCAGGGCATGGCCATGGCGCTCTTCTCCATGGCGGTGATGGTGGGGCCCGCCATCGGCCCCACGCTCGGCGGCTACATCGTCGACAACTTCCACTGGTCGTGGATCTTCTTCATCAACGTGCCGGTGGGAATCCTCGGCTTCTTCATGGTGATGCGCTTCGTGCACGAGCCGGAGGACCTGCTCGCCGCCAACCGGGCCGAGGGCGAGAAGCAGCGCAAGAACCTGGACTGGCAGGGCATCCTGCTGCTGTGCGTGGGCCTGGCGGCGCTGCAGTACCTCCTGGAGGAGGGGCAGAGCAACGACTGGTTCGAGTCCGCGGAGATCGTCCTCTGCACGCTGGTGTCCGGCATCTGCCTGGTGGCCTTCGTCATCCGCGAGCTCACGGCGGTGGCGCCGGTGGTCAACCTGCGCCTCTTCAAGGACGCCGTCTTCACCTCGGGCACGATGCTCAGCGCGCTGATGTTCTCCATCCTCATGGCCAGCATGTTCCTGCTGCCCCTGTTCATGCAGGAGCTGCTCGGCTTCACCGCCACGCAGTCCGGCCTGGCGCTGATGCCGCGCACGCTGCTGATGCTGGTGCTCATGCCCATCATCGGGCGCATCTACACCCGCTTCCCGCCCCAGGTCTTCATCACGGCCGGGCTGGCGTTCACGGGCCTGGGCGTCTTCCAGATGAGCCACTTCAACCTGAGCACCGGCACGCGCAACATCATGGCCGCCATCATGCTGCAGGGCCTGGGCTTCGCCTTGATGATGGTGCCGCTGTCCACCGTGGCGCTCTCGCGCATCCCCCGCCACCGGATGCCGGATGCCACGGGACTCAACTCGCTGATCCGCCAGATTGGCGGCTCCATCGGACTGGCCGTGTTCGCCAGCCTCCTGTCGCGCTACGGCACGCAGGGCAAGGCGGTGCTCGCCACGCACCTCACGGCCGAGCGCCCCGAGGTGATGGCCCGGCTGGCCCAGATTCGCGGCGGCTTCATGGCTCGCGGCATGGACTACGCGCACGCCCAGGAGACGGCGCTGCGCATGCTCTCCGGCCTCACCGCCCGCCAGGGCATGGTGCTGGCCTTCGACAAGCTCTTCGTACTGGCGGCACTGCTCTTCTTGGTGGTGATGCCGCTCGTGCTCTTCCTCAAGGCCCCGAAGCTCAAAGACGGGCCGAGTGAACCCGTTCATATCGACGTGGAGATTTGAAACCCATGGCCTCGACCGCACCCCAGATCGTTCAACCCCCCGAAGAGCAGGCCGCGTCGGCCGCTCAGCTCCAGAAGAAGGGCCGCCGTGGCTTCCTCGTCCTCGGCCTCATCGTGGGCGTCCTGCTGCTCGGCATCGGTGGCTACCTGGTGGCCACGCGTGGGCAGGTGTCCACGGATGACGCGCAGGTGGAGGCGGACGTGGTGCCCATCGCCGCGCGCGTGGGTGGGCCCGTGCTCCGCGTCGCCGTGGCGGACAACGCCTTCGTCCACAAGGGCGACGTGCTGGTGGAGATCGACTCGCGCGACTACGCCGCCCGCCTGAAGCAGGCGGAGGCGGAGCTCGAGTCGGCCCAGGCCCAGGCCCAGGCCGCCGACGCCCAGGCCACCGTGGCCGAGGCCGGCGCCAAGGGCGGCTTCTCCAGCGCCCGCGCCCAGGTGTCCACCAGCTCCGCGCAGGCCAGCAGCGCCGACGCCCAGGTGTCCGTGGCCAAGGCCGCGCTCGCCCGCGCCGAGGCGGATGCGCGCCGCACCGCGTTGGATCTCGAGCGCCAGAAGACGCTGGTGGAGGCCAAGGCCGTCTCCCAGAAGAGCTTCGATGACGCCCGGGCCGCCAACGAGGCCGCGCAGGCCAGCCTCGAGGGTGCGCGGGCGCAGCTCTCCGCCGCCGAGGAGGGCCGACACGTGGCCCAGAGCAAGGTGGCCGAGGCCCAGGGCAACCTGGACACGAGCGCCCCCATCGACGCGAAGATCGCCGCGGCCCGTGCCAACGCGGCGCTCGCCCACGCCCGGGTGAAGTCGTCCGAGGCGTCGCTGGAGCAGGCCCGCCTGCAGCTGGAGTACACGCACATCGTCGCGGCCTCGGACGGCCAGGTGTCCAAGCTGACCATCCACGAGGGCCAGCTGATCGCCCCCGGCCAGGCGGTGGCGGAGCTCGTCCCCCAGGACACGTACGTGGTGGCCAACTTCAAGGAGACGCAGGTGGGCGGGATGAAGCCGGGCCAGCGCGTCACGGTGAAGATCGACGCCTTCGAGGACGAGAAGCTCGAGGCCAGGGTGGAGAGCCTCTCGGGCGGCACCGGCGCGCGCTTCTCCCTGCTGCCGGCCGACAACGCCTCGGGCAACTTCGTGAAGGTGGTGCAGCGCGTCCCGGTGCGCATCACCTGGGTGAACCCGCCCAAGGATCTCCAGCTGCGCGCCGGCCTCTCCGCCGAGGTCACCGTGCACACGGGCGGCTGAGCCTCCCCGTCGCATGGCGCTCGCCCGTCAGAGCGCCTGCCTTCCCCACGCCCCGGTGCCCCCGCGCCGGGGCGTGTCCGTTCCACCCGCTCCGTCTGGGCTCCTCGCCATGAGCGGGGCCCCCTATGTTCTCTTCAGGGCGTCCACCAAGGAGGAGACCATTTCCGCCGGGAGCTGGCTGGAGATCGACGTCGAGCGGAATGGTGCCGAGCTGAGGGCGCGGGCCCTCGGCAGCCGCCACGAGCAGCCCGGAGTGCACCCGCTCGGACCCGGCCTCACGACGGACTCCCTGCTCGCACTCGCCGGACGGGTGAAGACAGCGGCCGAGAGAGGCAGGCGCCTTGACCCCGAGCTGGCGGGTCAGGTCCAGGCCCTCCACGGCGCCCTCTTCCAGGGAGACCTCCAGGGAGTGCTCGCGCGGCTGCGCGAGGCCGCCGCTGGAGGGCCCGTCCTGCTCCGGCTCATGCTCCAGGAAACAGGCCTCCAGGGCTTCCCCTGGGAGGCGCTCTGCGAGCCCGGACAGGACCTGGGGTTCCTCGGGAACTCGGCGAGCGTCCTGCCGGTGCGCGGCGTGCGCTCGCCCGAGCCCTGGCAGCCCCGCGAGGTGCGCGGTGCGGTGAGGCTGCTCGCCGTCGCGCCGCTGCACCCGCATGCCCTCTCGCGGTTACAGGGGACGCTCCACGAGAGCCTCGCTTCGGGGGAGATCGAATGGCTCGAGCCCCTCACCGGACCCCGCGCCCGGAGAGCCGCCCTGTTCGAGCGCCTCAGGCGCCAGCCCGAACCCCATATCCTCCACTTCACCGGCCACGCGGGCCTGCACGAGGGGTTGCCCGTCCTCCGGCTGGCGGACGAGGAGGGCGAGGAGGGCTGGCTGCCGGTGGAGTTGCTGGCGCAGCAGCTCCACCGGGCCTGGGGCAAGGGGCCCCTGCGGCTCATCGTCCTGGAGGCCTGTGAGGGAGCGAGCCCTGGCACCCAGGCGAGCGCGGCGGAGCTGCTGGCGCGCACCGCGGCGGATGCCGTCGTCGCCTACCTCTGGCCGGTGAGGGTGGACGTGACCTCGCGGTGCTCGCGCGCCTTCTACCGCGCGCTCACCCATGCGGCCCAGCAGGAGGGAGACGTGGCGCTCAGCCTCAACGAGGCCCGGCGCAGCGTGCTGGCGGAGCTGGAGGGCAGTGCCGAGGCGTTCTCGCCGGTGCTCTACCTGCGCGGGCGGGATCCGGTGCTCTTCGATTTCAAGGCGCGCCGGGTCCTGCCCCCACCGCCCGCGGCCACCCGCACGGACACGTCCCCCCCGGCTCCGGCCCTGGCGCGGCTGCTGGAGCTGCCCTTCACGCTGCTGCTGGGAGACCGCTGGGAAGAGGAGGAGCCCACCCTGCGCGACCTGCGCGAGCGTCTCCAGGGCGAGCTCACCCAGAAGACGGGCGCCGTGACCCCGGAGCTCCCCCTCACCACCCTGACGCAGCTCTTCGCGCTGCGCATCGGGCAGGAGGAACTGGACTACGAATTCCAGGACGTGTTCGGCCAGACGGACTTCACGCCTCCCCTGGTGCGTCTGCTGGCGCGGCGGCTCGGGCCCGGGGTTCACATCACGCTCCTGCGGTTGCCCCTGCTGGAGCAGGCGCTCGCCGAGCAACATCCGGAGCTCACGCTCCACGTCATCCAGCCCTCCACGCGCTCGGACAGGCACGCGGTGATGATGCGGCGCCAGGCGGGCGGACGCCGCTGGGAGCGTCTGCGCGAGGCCCCGGCCTCCCTGGACACCGAGCGGGACGTGGTGGTGCTCCGGCTGTGCTCCGGCTATCTGCCAGCCCACCACTTCAGCCGGCCCCTGCTCACCGAGGATGACTACCTGCTGGGCCTTCGCAACCTCTCGAGCCTGCTGCCTCTCGAGCTCGCGGATCCCATCCAGAGCGTCCTGAGCCTGCGCCCGCTCCTGTTCGTCGGGTTGTCCCAACTGACCTGGTGCCACCGGATGCTGCTCTACCAGCTCTTCGGCCGGCGCGCGTTGATGCGCGGCAGCGTGGCCGTCCTCCACCCCCGCACCCACGAGCAGGAGGTGTGGGAAGAGGGCCGGGGGCTGCCGGGAAGCACGGGGGTGAGGGCGCTGGAGGCGACGGATGAGGAGCTGATGGCATGGCTCGAGGCGCTGGCGGCCGGGAGGAAGGAATGAGCGATTCCTCCAATCCCTTCCTGGGAGCCCAGCCCTACCGCGAGAGCGAACGGGACCGTTTCTTCGGCCGGGAAGAGGCCACGCGCAAGCTGGTGCAAGGCATCCTCGCCTGGCCCAGCCTGCTGCTCTACGGCCCCTCGGGAGCGGGCAAGTCCTCGTTGATGCAGGCCGGGGTGATGCCCCTGCTCGAGGAGAAGCACGGCTTCCGCGTGGTGCGCATCGGGACCTGGCTGACCGAGCGCGCGCCCCTCGAGTCGCTCGTCCAGGCGATGTTCACGGACCTGAGCCTCGGCCCGGTGCCCGCGGGCCTGGGCCCCCACGAGGCCCTCGACGAAGGGGTGCGTCAGGCGGAGCGGCGTTCCGCAAGGCCGGTGCTGCTTCTACCTGGATCAAATCGAGCAGCTCTTCCTGCCGGGGCGTGACCCGGAGCAGACGGACACACTGCTCGAGGGACTGGTGCGGCTGGTGCGCAATCCCTTCCGGGGATTACAGCTCGCCCTGCTGCTGCGCGAGGACTACCTGGGGCGGCTGCGGGCGCGGTTGCGCGGCTCGCGCGAGCTGCTGGAGCAGGGCTTGCGGCTCGGCCCGCTCACGGTGAAGGAAATGGTGGACGTGGCGCGCAGGTTGGCGGCCTCCGGCGTTCCCCCCCAGCATTGGCCCGAGCAGGAGCTGGGGGAGTTGATGCTGCAGGTCCGGCTGCCCGGGCAGGAGGCCACGGACGAGGCGGAGGTGCAGGCCGCCTTCGCGCAGATCGTCTGCCGCGCGCTCTGGGAAGAGCGTGCCGCCGGGAGAAGGGTGGACGAGCGGGTGGAGGCCGAGCCCATCCTGCACCGCTACCTGGAGGCCACGCTGGAAGGGCTGGGGCCCCTGGCGGCGGATGCGCGGCGGCTGCTGGAGGAGCACCTGGTGGCCAGCGATGGCAGCCGGACGCTGCTGACGGAGAATCAGGCTCGCGCCGTGCTCCCACCGGGGCAGGCGGACCGGGTGTTGACCACCCTGGAGGGAACCTCGGTGCTGCTGGCCGGGGAGCACCACGGCAGCCGGTGCTTCGAGCTGGGCCATGACTGGCTGGCGAAGAAGGTCTTCGAGCTCCGGCGGGAGCGGTTGCGGCACGAGGAGGCCCAGCGTCAGCTCGCCCGCTGGCGCAGGTTGCGGCTCATCGCCGGGGTGGCCCTGGCGGTGGCGGTGGCGATGGGAGGACTGTTCGTGTGGGCGCTGGCGCAGGCGGAGCGGGCCCGCAGCCAATCCTTGATGTCGGGAGCGCGGGAGCTGCTGGAGCGCGGCCAGTCGGCGATGGCCATGAAGCTGCTGCTCGAGGTCCACCGGCCGGAGCGGATTCGAGGGTGGAAGACACTCGCGTACGGCACCCTGGCGCGGAGCGCTCCGGAGGTGACGTTCCGCGCCCCGGGAGCGGTCTACGCGGCCCGCTTCAGCCCGGATGGCCAGCACGTCGTCACCGCCAGCGAGGATGGGACGGCCCAGGTGTGGCGGACGGATGGGACGGGCCCCTCGGTGGAGTTGAAGGGACACCAGGGGCTGCTCACCTCCGCGGCCTTCAGCCCGGATGGCCAGTCCGTCGTCACCGCTTCCTGGGATGGAACCGCGCGGGTGTGGCGGGCCGACGGCACGGGCGAGCCCGTGGAGTTGAAGGGGCACACCGGGCCGGTCGTGTCCGCCGCCTTCAGCCCGGAGGGCCACTCCGTCGTCACCGCGTCCTTCGATGGAACGGCGCGCGTGTGGCGGGCCGATGGGACGGGCGAGCCCGTGGTGCTCCGGGGGCACGCGGCCCAGGTGCAGTCCGCGGCCTTCAGCCCGGATGGCCAGTCCGTCGTCACCGCCAGCTCGGACGGGACGGCACGCGTGTGGCGGGCGGATGGCACGGGCCAGCCCGTGGTGCTCCGGGGACACACGGGAGCGGTCATGTCCGCCACCTTCAGCCCGGAGGGCCGGTTCATCGTCACCGCCAGCGCGGACGAGACGGCACGCGTGTGGCGGGCGGATGGCACGGGCCAGCCCGTGGTGTTGAGGGGACACACCGAGCCACTCGTGTCCGCCGCCTTCAGCCCGGATGGACAGTCCGTCGCCACCGCTTCCTGGGACGGCACGGCGCGCGTGTGGCGAGCCGATGGGACGGGCGAGCCCCGGGTACTCCGGGGACACACGGCGCAGGTGCAGTCCGCCACCTTCAGCCCGGATGGAGAGTCCGTCGTCACCGCCTCCTGGGACGGCACGGCGCGCATCTGGCGGGCACACGGGCCGGGCCAGCCCCTGGAGCTGCAGGGTCACAAGGGCCTGCTCATGTCCGCCACCTTCAGCCCGGATGGCCGGCGCGTCGTCACCGCCTCCTGGGACGGTACGGCGCGCGTCTGGCGGGCCGAGGGCTCGCCGGAGCCCGTGGTACTCCGGGGACACGCGGGGCCGGTCACGTCCGCGGCCTTCAGCCCGGATGGCCAGCGTCTCGTCACCGCCTCCTGGGACGGCACGGCGCGCGTGTGGCGGGCCGATGGGACGGGCGAGCCCGTGGTGCTCCAGGGACACATGGCGCAGGTGCAGTCCGCCGCCTTCAGCCCGGATGGCCAGTCCGTCGTCACCGCTTCCTGGGACGGCACGGCGCGCGTCTGGCGGGCCGATGGAACGGGCCGGCCCGTGGTGCTCCAGGGACACGCGGGTGTGGTGACGTCCGCCGCCTTCAGCCCGGATGGCCAATCCATCGTCACCGCCAGCACCGACGGCACGGCGCGCGTCTGGCGGGCCGATGGGACGGGCGAGCCCCTCGTGCTGCGGGGGCACACGGCACAGGTGCAGTCCGCCGCCTTCAGCCCGGATGGGCAGTCCATCGTCACCGCTTCCTGGGACGGCACGGCGCGCGTGTGGCGGGCCCATGGAACGGGCCAGCCCGTGGTGCTCCGGGGACACGCGGGCGTGGTGACATCCGCCGCCTTCAGCCCGGATGGCCAATCCATCGTCACCGCGGGAGATGACGGCACGGCACGCGTGTGGCGAGCCGATGGGACGGGCGAGCCCCTCGTGCTGCGGGGGCACATCGGGCCCATCCGGTCCGCCGCCTTCAGCCCGGAGGGCCAACACCTCGTCACCGCGGGAGATGACGGCACGGCGCGCGTGTGGCGGGCGGATGGAACGGGAGAGCCCCTCGTGCTGCAAGGGCATACCGGGCCCATCCAATCCGCCGCCTTCAGCCCGGAGGGCCAGTCCGTCGTCACCGCCGGCAATGACGGGACGGCGAGGAACTGGCCCCTGCTCTCCATCCCCGAGCTCCAGCGGCACCTGCGTGAAGACAACAAGGACTGCCTGACGCCGGACCTGCGCGAAACCTATCTCTACGAGAGAGCAGCGCGGGCGCGCGGACGTTACGCGGATTGCGAGCGCTCCCATGGCCGTGATTCCAGCTGAACACCTGGGAAGCGCGCCCTCACCGCGCGGCTCGCCGGAGGGAAAGCCTTACCGCCGGATCTCCCAGCAGGAGGTAGCCTCGCAAGTCATTGCGGAGCATCCAGAGGTAGCCGACCCGCCTGGGCTCGGTGGGGTCCGGCCGCCCCTCCTCGATCGCTTCCCGCTGCTCCTGGTAGGCGGACATCAAGCTCTCATTCACATCCCGGAACGAGCGCATCAGCGCATCGAGCGCGACCCCCACGCGGCTGCCCCGGGCCAGGACCTCGAGCGCCGCGAGAATGCGCGAAGCACGGCTCTCGGTGAGGTCCTCCGGATTGGCGAAGCCGAAATTCCAGGCCAGATCGCTATGCCCCAGGAAGGCCAGGGGACCGCGCGGATTGGCCAACAGCGCCTGGGGAAGCGCGGCGAGGAAGGGAGGCTCTCCGGGCCGGGGCAGGCTCTCGAGCACGGCCTCGGGGCGGCCAGGGAAGAGCTGCTGCCGCGCGAGCATGGACAGCCAGGCGTGGAAGGCGCTCTTGCGCGGAGTGGCCGCTCCGAAACACGCCACGCAAAACCATACACCCCCCGAGAGGAACGGCGGATGCCGGACGCTGTCCGCGGTGAGCTCCACCCCGGGCGCCAGGCAGAGCGCGCCCTGCCTCGCCCGCTGCTGCCCGGCGGAGGCCCATCCTTCCCTCGGCGCACCCAGCCCGTGCGACACCGAGAGCAACACCCCCGGGCGCACCGCGCCGGCCACGCGCGGCAACGCCTCCGGCTCCGGCTGCTCGTCGGAGATGACCTGGAGACGGCTCGCCAGATGTCTGGGAATCCATCGCGACTCCACCACCTTCCGGCAGGGCTCCATCAGCAGCGCGTGGCCCCGGCCGGTGGCCCGCGAGCCATCGCTGGCCGTGTAGAGCAGCACCTCGGGGGCCTCGGCCTCTGCAGGGGAATGCTCGTGGGCCAGCACCTTCTCCACGTAGGCGGCATGGCTGGCGAGCTCCGGGGTCCCCTCCGGCGTCGCGAAGTGCAACCGCCCCACGAAGGCCCCCTGAGCCAGCACGTGCTGAAGCTCGAGCGACACCTGCTCCGGCCCCCCGAGCACCAACAGGTACCTCGGCCGCTCCTCCTGGGGAACGCTCTCGCCGCGGTACACCCGCTCCCGCCATTCCACCGCCTGGGCCGCCTCCAAATCAGGGGGCACCCGGTAGACCTTCACCTCGGCGTCCTGCTGCCGCGCCCGGTGCTCCACCAGCGGGGCAATGGCTCGCAGCAGTGCATCCCCCTCGCTCCCCTCGGGGGCAATCACTCCCCAACGCTGCTCGGGCAAGGCATTCGGGTCCGCATCGGGTCTCTCGAGCAGGGGCACCTCCGCCCGGCGTGGCAACCGCTCGGGCCGGGGGGCGCCCTGGACGGACTCCGGCGCGAGCCCGGCGGGCAGGACGGGTTGATGATCATCGGCCCTGGCGAGCAGCAGCTCGAGGGTCTCCCGGGGTGGCTCCCGCGGGGGTGTACGTCGCGGCGAGCCCATGACCCTCCACCTCCTTGGACTCCCCTTCCCGTTCGGGGTTCGTCACCTCAATGTATGGCTGAGCTCCCGCGACGGCCCGGGGACGAGCGGAAGGAGTCGACCGTGATGGATCAAGACCAGGCGCGGATTATTTCGGAGCTGTCACGAGATCTCATCAGCCAGATGGCTCCTGGGGAGTTGCCACGGTTCGAGGCCACCAGCGCGGCCTATTTCGAGGATCCAGACAAGGTGCTACGGGCGAGCTCGCCCCAGGACGAGATCCTCGACTTCAGCATGGGCGAGCCCCTGGCCCAGCTGACTCCCGCCATCCTGGCTGTCGTCACCCAGGTCGTCACGTTCCTCGCGGCCGAGGTCCACAAGCAGCTCAAGACGGAGAGCTCGGGCTTCGTGGGAGAGCTCGTGAAGGGGATGTTCAAGAAGTTCAAGGAGCGCATGGGCGGCAAAGCCCCGCCCAAGGCCCCCACGCTGACACCCGAGCTGCTCACCCGCGTGCGCGAGACGACGCTGCAGAATGCCTCCAGGCTCCATCTGCCGCGCGAGCAGGCGAAGGTGCTGGCCGATGCGCTGGTGGGCAGCCTGGCCCTCGCGCCCACCGGGTGAGGACACCTGCTCCGGGCCCACGGCCCCGCGAGCTCATCGCGCCAGGCCTGGCAGCGAATAGATGAGATTCGCGGCGAAGGCCGTCTGCCCGGTGTACTTGCCCGCGACGGACCAGGTCATGCCTCCAGCCACGGCCAGTCCCGTCCGCCCGATGGGAAGGCTGAGACCCAACTGGGCCTGAAGGTAGTCCCCGGCCCAGCTCGGGACACTGAGGGGTTGCAGCGGCGTTTCCTGGCCGAGGTGGCCTCTCAATCCGATGCTCGAATGCAGCCTCGGCATGCCGTGGAGGAGCCGCGCCTTCACGCCCAGCGCGACGGCCAGGGTCCCGCCCAGGGCGCCCTCCCCGCCCCGGAGCAGATAATCCGGGCCGAGCGAGGCCATGAGGTCGGCGCGCCACGGAGAGCGGACATTCCCGATGAGGCCGTACTCCCCCGAGCCCAGGAGCGCCGCGCGAAAGGGCGCGGAACTGGAGCGGGTCGCCGGAACGTCGAGCTGCACATTGAACCCGCCATGCGAGGTGTCGACCGTGTTCTCGAAGTCGTCCAGGGCCTGCTGGAACCGGGAGCTCGCGGCCGCCGAGGCCCGCAGCCGGGCGGGAAGCTCGGGGGAGCAGGCGGCGGAGATTCCCTCGAGCGAGCTGTCTGGAGCGAAGAGGGCCTCGAGACACTGGGTCCGCTGCTCGGGGGCGAGCGCCTCGAGGGCGCGTCTCAAGTCCTCGCGGAAGCCGCTCCCCGAGGCGAGCTCCTGACGCTGGGCCTGGAGGGCCACGGCGGACAGGGAATCGAACGCGCGGCGGGCCACCGCGGCGCCGACGAAGTCGATGTTGGACCGCAAGCCGAAGAATCCCGCCGGGTTCGTGCTCAGCAGGGGCGCGGGCACCGAAATGCTGACATCGAAGAGCCGCGACAGGTGTGCATAGGAGCGCGTGTCCTTGCTCGAGATGGCGGGCGGGTTGGCCGAGAAGGTGAGCAGACAGGAGCGGCCGTAATAGCTGGACACGACGCCCACGGAGGCCCCCACGAGCCCCACCGGCTGGACGGAGACCGGGGCATCGATCTGGCCGGGCGTGCCGCCCACGCCCACGCCCAGCATGGGCTGGACCGCCTCGCGAGGGATGACCTCGACGGCCTCGTCCTCCCGGACGAGCTGCCCGAGGCGCGATTCATCCACCGCGAAGGCGCTGACCAGGAGCGAACAGGCCTCCTGCTCCGTCGATGGACAGCTCGCGCCCGCGGGACACTTGGGGTGGAGGGCCTGGTAGCGCTCCAGACACGGCCCTGGCGCCTGGGCGAGGACGAATGCCAAGAGAGAAACAAACATGAATGAACACCCTCCCACCTGAAGCTTTCCCTGAGAACATGGGAAAGCCAGCTACCCGGGAGAGCAGGGTGTTCGTCCATTGGTGGCGAGACGTGACGGGCCGCATCCAGCGCGGGGTGCTCACGGCGGGCATGGCGGTGGGCTTCCGCCTGCTCCACCCCATCGGCGTGGAGCCGGGCATGCGCTTCGCCATCCGCGAGGGTGGGAAGACGATTGGCGCCGGCGTCGTCACCGCGGTGCGGTAGGGCCGGCGTGACGTGAGGGGCGCCGCTTCCGGAAGACGGGGCGGCGCCCTTTTTCGTGCGCGTGTCAGGGCGCGGGGCCCGGTGCGTCCCTGCGGCTTGGGAGTCCTCTCCAGCACCCGCGGACCTCCGTCCGGGGGTGTTCTGGGCTCGGGGTCTCCCTTCCTGGCAGCCCGGAAGGGCCGAGGTTCAACTCCTCAACGGAGGCCCCGGGAGCCAGCGCCTTCGGGCGCACCGTGCGGAGCGGCCATGCGGGTGAAGAGCCCCCGCCGCGCCGCCGGGGCTCCCGGGGCCGACGTCTCGCCTTTCGCCGAACGAGGTGCTTCGCCCATGGACATGTCCGCGCTCCGATTCTTCCCGCTGCTGGTGGTGGCGCTCGCCCTCGGCTGGGTCGCCTACAAGGTGCTCATCCTGAAGGTCATCGTCCCCGAGGGCTTCACCGCCCTGCTCTACCGGCAGGGGCGTTTCGTGCGCGTGCTGAAGCCCGGGGCGCACCGGGTGCCGCGACAGAACCACACCCCTCAGCTGGTGGACATGCGCCAGCGCTCGCTCACCGTGCCCGGCCAGGACGTGCTCAGCCAGGAGCAGGTGGGCCTCAAGGTGAGCATCGCCGTGCGCTTCGCCGTGGCCGAGCCCGAGCCCGCCCTGCAC
Source organism: Archangium sp. (assembly GCF_045802675.1). Lineage (GTDB taxonomy): Bacteria > Myxococcota > Myxococcia > Myxococcales > Myxococcaceae > Archangium. Next base: position 177,961 of record NZ_JBJMQO010000091.1, read on the forward strand.
CGCGTGCAGGACTACACGCAGGCGCTCTACCTGAGCGTGCAGCTCGCGCTGCGCGAGGAGGTGGCCCGTCATCCGCTGGAGGAGCTGGTGGCGGGGCGGCTCGACCTGGGCCAGCGCATGCGCGAGCGCGTGGCGGGCGAGGTGCGCGCCTTCGGGCTCTCGGTGGAGTCCGTGGAGGTGAAGGACGTGATGTTGCCGGCGGACCTGCGCCGCGCCTTCGCCGAGTCGCTCAAGGCGAAGAAGGAGGCCCAGGCCATGCTGGAGAAGGCGCGCGGCGAGTCGGCCGCCCTGCGCAACCTGGCCAACGCGGCCCGCATGGTGGAG
>NZ_JBJMQO010000092.1:0-9967 GCF_045802675.1 Archangium sp.
ACTCCTGGGCAAGTTCCTGATCGAAGGCCTGGCCCGCATCCCCACCGAGGTCGACTACGCCTCCGAGTTCCGCTACCGCAATCCTCCCGTCGGCCCGCGGACGCTGGTTCTCGCCATCAGCCAGTCCGGCGAGACGGCGGACACGCTGGCGGCCTTCCAGGAGGCCAAGGCCCGCGGCGCCATGTCGCTCGCGCTGTGCAACGTCATCGGCAGCGCCATGACGCGTGAGGCGGACATCACCATCCTCACCAACGCGGGCCCGGAGATCGGCGTGGCCTCCACCAAGGCGTTCACCACGCAGCTGGTGGGCCTGTACCTGCTCGCGGTGAAGCTGGGGCGCATGCGCGGCACGCTCACCGTCAAGGCGGCCCAGGAGCACCTGACGGCGCTCACCGAAATCCCGAAGATGATCGAGGACGTGCTCAAGTGCGAGACTGCGGTCAAGCGCGTGGCGCGTGAGTTCATGGGCGCCCAGGACTTCCTCTTCCTCGGCCGCGGCCCGATGCACCCGGTGGCGCTCGAGGGCGCGCTCAAGCTGAAGGAGATTTCCTACATCCACGCCGAGGGCTACGCCGGCGGCGAGATGAAGCACGGCCCCATCGCGCTCATCGACGAGAAGATGCCGGTGGTGGTCATCGCCCCGAAGCAGCCGCACGTCGCCTACGAGAAGATCATCGGCAACATCGAGGAGGTGCGTGCGCGCGGCGGCAAGGTCATCGCCATCATCGACGAGGATGACGCGCACGTGGCCTCGCTCGCGGACCACGTCATCCGGATTCCCCCCGCCAGCGCGCTGCTCGCGCCGGTGGTGGCCACCATCCCGCTGCAGCTGCTCGCCTACCACGTGGCGGATCTGCGCGGGAACGACGTGGACCAGCCGCGCAACCTCGCCAAGAGCGTGACGGTCGAGTAGCCCGCTCGGATCGGCTCCCGCCGGTCCAGCCCGCCCGGGGATGCCTCGCTTCGAGGCCCCCGGGCGTTTTCATTTCAGCCCAGCGAGAGCGCCTGCTGCATCAGGGGCTGGAGCTCGCGCGCGCCGAAGGGCTGGCCCGTGTCCAGCGCCCAGGCGAAGAGTGCTCCAGCGAACTCTCCCGCCGTGCGGTAGCGCTGCGTCATCTCGGGCGCGAGCGCCTTGCGCAGGATGGCCGCGAGCTGCCGGTCCAGCGTGTCCGGCAGGTTCAGTTTCGCCGCGCGGATGGCCACCATCACCACGTCCGGGTCCGAGCTGTGGCGCTGGAAGGGGTGGAAGCCCAGCACCAGCTCGTGCAGCACGATGCCCAGTGAGAACAGGTCCGACGCCGGCGTGAGCGAGTCCCCGCGCGTCTGCTCCGGCGACAGGTAGTGCAGCTTGCCCGCGGTCACTCCGTCCTCCGGGCCCAGCTCCATCCCTCGCGCCTTCGCCACGCCGAAGTCGCCGAGCCTCACCTCGCACTGCCCCGAGAAGAAGATGTTGGAGGGATTCACGTCGCCGTGGATGAGCTCCAGCGGCCGGCCACTGCGCGTGCGCGCCTGGTGGAAGTAGGCCAGCGCCCGCAGCACCTCGATGCACACGTGCACGCCCACCTGCACCGGCAGGCGCTGCCCCTGGTCCTCGTGCGCACGCAGCAGCCCGTCCAGGTCACCGCCCCTCAGGAACTCCATGGCGATGAAGTAGCGGCCGAAGGCCTCTCCGATTTCCAGGCGGCGCACCAGGTTGGGGTGCTCCAGCAGGCCCATCAGGTCCGCCTCGTCGGCGAAGGACTCGGGGGGGACGTCCTTGCGCATCAGCTTCAGCGCTACCTCGAGGGGGGAGCCCTGCTCGTCCTTCGTCTCGGCGAGGAACACCTCCGCCATTCCCCCCGAGCCCAGGCGCGAGCGCAGCACGTAGCGCCCGAAACGGCGCGAGGGGATTTCCACGGTCTTGGACGTAGGGGGGGCCGACGGCAAGGTGCCGCCAGTCTACCCGCTCACTGGCCCTCGGTGGGACTGTCTTCCTTGCTCAGCTCCAGCAGCAGGTCCAGGTCCTCCACCGTGTCCATGCTCTCGAGCAGCTCGAGGTTTTCCACGACCTCCGCATCCTCCTTGGACAGCGGCGGCTGCTCCTGCTTCGGTTGCTCCTTCGCGGGTTGCTCCCGGGCGGGCGAGGGCTCCGCGGCCGCGGCCGTCCCGGAGGCCAGCACCGCGGCCAGCAGCAATGCGTGGCGCCCGCTCACGGCCGCCGCCTCTCGCGCATCCGCTCCCGCATCTGCTCGCGCTGCTCCGGCGTCATCTGCCTCCAGCGGCGCATGTTCTCCATCATCTGCTCGCGCCGCTCCGGGTGCGCGCGCAGGTACGCCCTCATCCGCTGGCGCACCTCCGCCTTGCGCTCGGGGCTCAGCCCCCGGAAGTCCCGGAAGCGCTCGCGCAACTGCTGGCGCTCCTCGGGCGACAGCCGCTGGAAGTCGCGCAGGTTCTCCCGCACCCGCTCGCGCTCCTCCGGCGGCATCTGCTTCCAGCGCTCCAGGTTGGCCTTGATGCGCTCGCGCTCCTCCGGCGTCATCGCCTTGAGCTCGCGCAGCTTCGCCCGCAGCGCCTCCTTCTGCTCGGGGGACAGCTGCTGGAAGCGCTCGGCCGCCGTCGGGGCCCGCTGCGTCCGTGGCTGTTGCTCCTGCTGCTGGGGCTCCGGCGGCCGCGTCTCCTGCGCCCGGCCCACTCCTCCCAGGAGCAGCGCCACCACCAGCCCCGCTCGTGCCAGGTTCCTCCGGCCCATCACCGCACCTCCAGCTCGTGGAGGTTCTCGATGACCTCCAGGTCTTCGCCACTCTCCAGGCCGACGACGTCGTAGTCCTCGACCTCTTCCAGGTTCATCGCCAGCTCCAGCGTGCCCGCGTCCGTCACCTCCAGCGCGGGCTCGCGCGGCGCCGTGGTGTAGAGCGCCAGCCCCGCCACCGCCGCCAACCCCGCCGCCGGCACCAGCACCCAGGGCTTCAGCAGCCCTCGCAGCCGCTCGCCCAGCGTCGGCGGCAGCGCGTCCAGCTTCGCCATCACCGCGCGCCTCGTGGCCGGCGAGGGCGTGAGCCCGGGCAGCTCGGCCATGCGCGCCACCGTCCGCCTCAGGAGCGCCTCCGTGCCCTGGCACCCCGCGCAGCTCCCCAGGTGCTCCGCCACCTCGGCGCGCCGCGCGGCCGGCAACTCCCCGTCGACGTAGGCCGTCAGGTCTTCCTCGAATGGACAGCTCATGCCCTGCTCCTCACGGGCTCGGGGCCCGCCTGCAGCTCCTCTACCTTTCGCGCCACCGCCAGCGTCGCCCGGTGGATGAGGCTCTTCACCGCCGCCTCGCTCGCCTCCAGCGCCTCCGCGATGTCCCGGTACGCCATGCCCTCGAAGCGGCACATGGTGAAGGCCGCCCGCTCGCGCTCGCTCATCCCCTTCAACGCTTCCCCCACCGCCCGCTCCAGCTCCCGCCCCGCCAGCGCCTGATCCGGCCTGTCTCCCTCTCCGCCCGCCAGCTCCAGCCCGCCCCCGTCCTCCTCCGTCTCCGACGCCGTCGTGTGCTCCACCCGGTACTCTCCTCGCCGCACCTCGTTGAGGCAGTGGTTGGAGGCCACCCGGAACAGGAACGTCTTGAACTTCGCCGTCGGCTTGTAGCCCTTCGCGTTGCGGTACAGCTTCACGAAGATGTCCTGCGTCAGCTCCTCGGCCCGCTCCCGGTCTCCGACGAAGCGCAACGCGAAGCGCGCCACGCTCGGGTGGTACCGGTCGAACAGGACCGCGAACGCCTTCCGGTCGCCCGCCGCCACCTTCAACATCATCTGTGCGTCCGAATCCGCTTCCACGTCGACGTCCAACCCGGGTGCCCCAAGGAAGTTGCGGGGAAATCCCGTGCCCGAGCCTACCGGAGTCCTCGCGCCCTCCTTCCGGGCATGGGACCGGGCATGTAGGAGCCGCGCTCACGGCCCTCCCCGGAGGGCAGGAGCGCTGTCGGACGGGAGGCGGAGGAGCGCGGCCGCGTCGGCTGCCGGAAGCTCCGGGGCGAGGGCCGGTCCGGAAGCTTTGAAGCGGGCGGGAGGCGGTCGTTACTGTCCCGGCCGTGTCCAGCACCACGCACACACGCCCCCCGGGCCTCGGCTCTCGCGAAGGTGAGCCGGGGGAGGGAGAGGGCGGGGAGCTTCCGTCCCTGGCTCCCTGGGAGGCTCCCCTTGCCCCTCCCGAGCCGGAGGCGCCGCTGTCGGCCCTGCTGCCCCTCGTGGAGGAGGCCCGGGGCGCGGCCTCGGCGGCCGATCGCGCCGCGCTGGCCGAGCGCATCAACCGCCACCTGGACGCGCTGCCCGCCGGGGGCGGCTCGCGGGAGGTGGCGGATCTGCTCGAGCGGCTCCTGGAGGGCGGCCAGCTGGCGGGGCTGGTGGAGGCGGAGGGACGCTCCTGCCGGGCCGCGGCCACCGAGGCGCTGACGCGGCTCGGCTTCCCCTTCGCCCTGGAGGTCCGCCCCGAGGACCTGGCCCACCTGCGCGGCGAGGACGGGGGCGCCACGGGCTTCCGGTGGCAGGAGCTGGCGGCCGGAGGCGTCCTGGGGGCCGGCATCCTCGGGCAGTGGCTGCTCGTGCTCCAGCACCGGCCCGCCGACTTCGGGTCGCCGCTGCCCCTCATCCTCCTCATGGGCCTGTCGCTGCTGGCGCTGGTGCCGAGCGTGTTGGGTCCCGAACGCTCGGCCTCTCAGCGAGCGGGTCTGATGGTGCTGGCCGTGCTTGCAATCATCCAGCTTCTTTCAAGTGTTCTCGTGGGTTACCCGGCGGTGGTGAGCGGGCTGGCGGGATTGTTGGCCTGCCTGCTGCTCTGGCTGCCTCGACGCTGAACGCTGTAGGTCGTGTCAGAGGGATGGACTAGGGTTATCCCATCGCGTACTAAACGCGGGTTCAGGTGGGCCGGGGTGGCTCGCCGCATACGCAAGGAGCAACGACGAAATGGCCGTGAATCCAGAGAAGGAGAAGGCGATCGAGTTGGCGATGTCCGCTGTGGAGCGCCAATTCGGTAAGGGGTCCATCATGCGGCTCGGCAACGAGGAGCCGCTGGTCCGGGACGTTCAGGCCATTTCGACGGGAAGCGTCTCGCTCGACATCGCGCTGGGCGTCGGAGGCGTGCCCAAGGGCCGTATCGTGGAAATCTACGGGCCGGAGTCCTCCGGTAAGACGACCCTCAGCCTCCACATCGTGGCCGAGGCGCAGAAGCGCGGCGGCGTGGCCGGCTACATCGACGCCGAGCACGCGATGGACATCGGCTACGCGCGCAAGCTGGGTGTGCGCACCGATGACCTGCTGCTGAGCCAGCCGGACACCGGTGAGCAGGGGCTCGAGATCGCCGAGATGCTGGTGCGCTCGGGGGCCATCGACGTGCTGGTGGTGGACTCGGTGGCGGCCCTGGTGCCCAAGGCCGAGCTCGAGGGCGAGATGGGCGATGCGCACATGGGCGTGCAGGCCCGCCTGATGAGCCAGGCGCTGCGCAAGCTCACGGGTACCATCAGCAAGAGCCAGACGTGCGTCATCTTCATCAACCAGATCCGCATGAAGATTGGCGTGATGTTCGGCAACCCCGAGACGACGACGGGCGGTAACGCGCTGAAGTTCTACGCGTCGCAGCGCCTGGACATCCGCCGCGTGGGCGCCATCAAGAACGGCGACAACGTGGTGGGCAGCCGCACCCGCGTGAAGGTGGTGAAGAACAAGGTGGCGCCTCCCTTCAAGGAGGTCGAGTTCGACATCATGTACGGCTCGGGCATCTCGAAGGAGGGCGACCTCATCGACCTGGCGTCCAACGACGGCATCATCGAGAAGAGCGGCAGCTGGTTCGCCTTCAAGGGTGAGCGCATCGGCCAGGGCCGTGAGAACGCGAAGGACTACCTGCGCGACCACCCGGAAGTGCGCCTGGAGGTGGAGAAGCAGATGTACGAGAAGTACGGCATCGGCGCCAACAAGCCGGTGGCCGCCGTGGCCGAGGCTGCGGCGGAGGCTCCCGCCGAGGGCCACACCGAGAAGCGCCAGCGCGTGAAGGCCGTGAAGTAGTCCGGGCCTCCCATGCGTGACGAATGAGGGGCTGTCTCCCGCATGGGGGGCAGCCCCTTCGTCTTGCGGGCGCTCAGGGTTTGCGCACGAGGAAGACGGCATAGCCCTGGTGCTTCTGGCCGAGGTCCGAGGCCTTGGCCCAGGTGGCGTCCAGCATCCCGAGCAGCTCGTTGCCGAAGGCCTGCCGCAGCTCCTCGCGCTTGGAGGTCAGGGCCTCGCGCGTGAGCACGGCCGTGCGCATCATGTTGGCGGTGATGTCCAGCGTCTCCTCGAGCTCGAAGCCCGCCTCGCGGATGAGGCGCTGATAGTCGGGGACGGAGTGCATGGGGCCCGTCTGCATCATCTCCCGGTGGAACTGCTCGTCCTCGGGAGACATGGGCACCGCGACGATGAAGTCGGCGATGAGGGCCCGGCCCCCCGGCTTGAGGGTGCGGCGGAGTTCACTCAGGGCCAGACCCGTATCGAACATGTGGAAGATGGACTCGAGGGCCCACGCCACGTCGAAGGACGCGTCCGGGAAGGGCAGGGCCATGGCGTTGGCGCGGTGGAAGCGCACCCGCTCGGAGAGGCCCGCGTCGTGGGCCCGCTGGTTGGCCGCCTCGGCCTGCTTCGGGCTGATGGTGACACCCGTCACCTGGCAGCTCCGGGTCCGCGCCAGACGCACCGCCGGCTCGCCCGTGCCACACCCCACGTCCAGCAGGTGCTCGCCCGCGCGCACGCCCAGCTTGCTCATCATCAGCTCGGTGAAGCGCACCTGGGCCTCGGCGATGGTGCCCTCCTGTGAGCCGGCGGGCCAATAGCCCACGTGGATGCTGTCGCCCCAGGTGATTTCGAAGAACCGGGTGAATTGATCGTAGAACCGGCCCACGTCCTCCGGGCTCGTGACTCGCTGACTCATGGGGCTTCCCTTGGTGTGTCGGCACGGTGGGCGTGGCATTCCCGTCAGCCGTGGGTGCGCACTCCTCGCGGAGATACACCCCACACGTAGTGCTCACCCCCCCGCCGTTGGTGGATGCCCGCGATTGTAGCCGCTGACCCGAGGGTGCACGAAGCCCTTCGCCTCGAGGCGCACCCCACACCGGGAGCCGGGTTCGACCGGGCTGTAGTCCTGTGGAGGCGGTGAATCCCATCTGCTCAGGAAGCGAGCGGGCGCGAGCGGTGAGCGGCTCGTGGCAATCTCCGCGGCGGGAGCGGAAGCTGTGCGCGCATCGATGAAGCCCTCGTCACCCCTCAGGCCCGCGTGGGAGCGGTGGATCGCCGTGGCGGGCGCCGTGCTCGCCGTCGTGGTGGTGGCGCTCGAGCGCGGTCGGCGGCACCCGGATGAGGTCTTCCAGTTCCTCGAGCCCGCGCATGGGCTGGCCTTCGGGTACTGGCTCCAGAGCTGGGAGTGGCTGGAGGGGCTGCGCAACTGGGCCGTACCCGGCGTGCTCGGCGGAGTCCTCATGCTGTGCGGGCGGCTGGGGCTCGAGCACCCGTGGGCCCTGGCCTCGGTGGTGTGGCTCTGCTGTGCCGCCGTGCAGGCGTGGGGCTCGCTGGCGTTGTACCGGCTCGTCGAGGAGCGCGATGGGCGCGAAGCCGCGCTCCTGGCCGCCGCCGTCCACGTCACCTGGGGCGGGTGGCTCCTCTATGCCGCGAGGCCCCTCGCGGACTCCCTCAGTGTCGCTCCGTTGCTGGGCTCGCTCCTGTGGGCCCGGCGCGCCCGCGTCCGGGACGGTCTGCGTGAGGGCTTCTGGTGCGGCCTCCTGCTCGGGCTGGCGTTCGTCGTGCGCTACCCCTCGGCTGTGTTTGGCGTGCCCCTCGCCGTGAGCCTGCTCGCGGCCCGGCGCTGGCGCTCGGTGGCGGGTGCCGCCGTGGGCGTGGGGGCCGTGCTGCTGGGGCTCGGCGTGCTCGACTGGCTCACCTGGGGCGAGCCCTGGCACTCCGTCTGGAAGTACTTCCAGTTCAACCTCTTCCAGGGTGGCGCGGCGCGGTTCGGCACCCAGCCCTGGTGGTGGTACCTGCCCAAGCTCGTGGGCATGGTGCCGCTGCTGCTCGCCTGGCACTTCGGCCGCGGGCTCGCCCGGCGCGACGTGCTCGTGGGCGCCTTCGTCTTCTACCTCGCGGTGGTGATGGGGCTGGCGCACAAGGAGCTGCGCTTCCTCGCGCCCCTGCTGCCGCTCTTCGTCGCCATCGCCGCCGGGCCCGCCTGGCACTCCCTCTCGCGGTACGTGCACTCCCGGCGGGTGCTTGGCGGGCTCGTGGGCCTGTACGCGCTCTCCTCGCTGGCCGCGGCCACCGTGCAGATGCCGGGCGGAGTGGCCCGGGAGCAGCTCGACGCCCTCGTCTTCGCCGGTCAGCGGCCCGAGCTCACCGGACTCATCGTCGCCGGCCAGCAGGAATGGAACGTCAGCGGCTACTTCCACCTGCACCGAGACGTGCCGCTGCTCGTGCGCCCCGGCACGGACGTGAAGGACCTGTACGGCCCCCTCACGGAGCGCCAGTTCTCCCACGTGCTCGTCCACAAGGGGGCCCTGGGCGAGCCCGCGCTGAAGTCGGCCGGATTCTGCGTCCTGAGGCGCTGGGGCCCGGCGGTGCTCTGGTCCCGCTGCCCCTCTCCGAGCACTCCGCCGGAGTTGCTCTCCACGCCTTCCGGGCCGTGATTGAGTCTTGCTAATCCCCTTCAGGTAAGTCGGGTAACTGCCCCTGGAGGACGGCTGATGACCTCTCCGAGGGGACCGACTTACGTGACTTTGCTGTAGCGGGTTAGCGTGGAGGGGATGACCGCACAGTTCCAGGACAGCGTCCTCTACCAGGGCCGCAGGTTCGCCCTGCTGAAGAGCCGCGGTTCGGGCCTGTTCGAGCCCACCGGGCATGGGCTCTCCCCGCGGGCAATCTCGACGGCCTGCTATCGGGGCCGGTTCTGCACCTATGCGGTCGTCGAGCAGTGGCTGCGCTTGAGCGAGCTCCACATCGGGCTGGAGGCCCCGCTGCCCCTGGCGGTGAGGTACGGCAGGGGGCCGTGCCTGTTCAGTAAGGCCCCGGCGCTCTCGGAGCGGCTCCGGGCGAAGTGACCGCGCGCCTCAGGGCACACGTCTCCCCGCATGGGCAAGGACCTGGAGAACGACATGATGCTGCGTTGGGGGCTTCTGCTGTTGTGGGGCCAGCTCCTGGTGGGCTGTGCCACGACGCGGCTCGTGCGGCTGGACTTGGGCGATGGGGCGCCCATCGTCCACGCGCCGCACTCGGACGCCCAACGGGTGGCGTTGGACAAGGCCGAGTTCGCGACGGGCGTGGTGGCGCTGGCCCGGGACGTGCGCCCTTCCTCATACCCACTTCAGGATGCGCGGAGGCTGTGGGGTGTTCCCCCGCGGAGTGGCTCGTACCTGTACGAGGTGGAGAACCGGCGGGTCATCTCCCTGCAAGACGGGGAGGAGGCCACGCGGGGCCTGCGTCTCCTGGAGCCATCGTCCGCGAGTGATGAGTTGACGCTCGCCTACGGCAGATGGTGCGGGCGCAGGTCCAAGCCTGGCGATTGTCTGCACCTGTTGGATGAGGGCCCCCTCCTGGGCGGCGATGGCAAGTACGTGCTGGCCATGGCCATCGCCATGGATTCAGTCTGGGATGAGACGGCTGAAGCGCTGAAGGGCATGGCGGACCCCCAGGCGGTGCTTGCGACGGTCACTTCCGCCATGACGATGTACATGATGTTGTGGGTGATGCCGGAACCTGCATCAGGACACCTGTGTTAGCGGGAATGGAGGTGATGATGGTGGTGCTGCGTGGGACGGCGTGACGTCCGTTTTCGAGCAAGGGCGGCCTGGATGAGCTGCTCCACCTCGTGGGTCAGCTGGAAGCAGAAATTGCTCTTCGGTAGAGCACGCTCGGGCGTGAGGATGCCCTTCTTTATCCAGTACCGCACGGTGTCCCAGGTTACTCCGTACTTCTCGACGAGCCCGCGCGTGGAGTAGCGGCCG
>NZ_JBJMQO010000093.1:0-208659 GCF_045802675.1 Archangium sp.
ACATGGTGCCCTCCGCCTTCGTACTGCTCGAGCAACTGCCGCTCACTCCCAACGGCAAGGTCAACCGCAAGGCCCTGCCCGCTCCGGAGGCTCCCGCTGACTCCGGCACCGGCTACATCGCCCCGCGCACGCCCACCGAGGAGCAACTCGCCACCATCTGGGCCGAGGTGCTCGCCGTGCCTCGCGTCGGCATCCGCGACCACTTCTTCGAGCTGGGCGGCCACTCGCTGCTCGCCACGCGGCTGATCTCGCGTCTGAACCAGGCGGCGCTGGGCCGGAACCTGGGCGTGCTCTCGCTCTTCCAGAACCCGACCGTCGAGCGCCTCGCCGAAGCGCTGGGCCTGGGGCAGGACACCTCGCAGAGCGCACGCGGGCGGGTGAAGCTGCGGGCCGGAGAGCCCGGCCAGCGGCCCCTGTTCCTCGTCCACGGCGCGGGCGGTGACGTCATGAAGTTCATGACCCTGGCCAGCCACCTCGAGACGGCCCGGCCCCTCTACGCGCTGAAGGACCCCGCGCTCGATGGCGCCGAGCCCCTGCCCGCCTCCGTCGAGGAGATGGCGCGCCACTACGTCGCGAGCATTCGCGAGGTCCAGCCCCAAGGCCCCTACACCCTGGGTGGCTGGTCGTTCGGAGGAGTGGTGGCGCTCGAGATGGCGCAGCAGTTCCAGGCCGCGGGTGAGACGGTGGACCTGCTGACGCTGATCGACACGCATGCGCCAGAAACGCGGGCCGAGCCCGACGAGCTGACGCTCCTGGGAGCCTTCTGTCAGGGCCTGGGGCTGTCGTGGTGGAAGCTGCCGCTGGATCCCGAGCGCATGACGCAACCAGGTGGACGGGAGCGGCTGGCCTACGTGCTGGAGCAGGCGGAGGCCGCCGCCGAGGGAGGGCCTGGCATCGAGCTGGAGGAGGCATGGCGCCTCTACGAGGCGTACCTGCGCCACGTGCGAGCGCTGAGCCACTACACCCCCCGCCCGTTCGCGGGGCGCACCGTGCTATTCAAGGCGAGCACACAACCCGAGGGAGTCGCGAGGGACGGCCGGCTCGGATGGAGTGCGTGGCTCACGGGTGCGCTCGAGGTCCAGGAAGTCCCTGGCACGCATCACACCCTGCTGACCCACCCCCACGCCGCCGCCCTGGCCGAGCGCCTCACCCACCTGCTGAGCGCGTTGGCCGAGCGGGAAGCCGCCTGAGAGAGGAATCGTCATGATCAAGATGGACGAAGCGCTGGTGTCAGCGGTATGCGACGTGGCTCGCGAGGCGGGGCGTGCCACGCTCCAGTTCTACGGAGGCCCCGTCTCCGTCGAGCGCAAGGGCGATGACTCGCCGCTGACGGCGGCGGACAAGGCCGCGCACACCCTCATCCTCGAGTCCCTGCGCAAGCTGACGCCCGGCGTCCCGGTGCTCTCCGAGGAGTCCAGCGCAACGGAAGTGGCCGAGCGGCGCAAGTGGGACACCTTCTGGCTGGTGGATCCGCTCGACGGCACCAAGGAGTTCATCAAGGGCACGGGCGAGTTCACCGTGAACATCGCGCTCGTCTCCGGCGGTGAGCCCGTGCTGGGCGTGGTGCACGTGCCCGTGTCGGGCGTCACGTACTGGGGCCGCAAGGGGGCGGGTGCCTTCGTGGCCCGGGCGGACGGGGCGCCGGTGGCCATCCGCACGCGGCCGGCGACCCTGGAGCGGCTCGTCATCGTGGCGAGCAAGGACCACGCGGGCCCCCAGGTGGAGGCGCTGCTGAAGCGGCTCACCACGGCGAGCACCGCCAACATGGGCAGCTCGCTCAAGTTCTGCCTCGTGGCCGAGGGCAAGGCGGACTTCTACCCGCGGCTCGCGCCCACGTGCGAGTGGGACACCGGCGCGGCCCAGTGCGTCCTGGAGGCCGCCGGTGGCGGAGTGACGGACACCGAGGGCCGGCGGCTCACCTACAACAAGGCGGAGCTCACCAACCCGTCCTTCCTCGCCTTCGGCGACCCCCGCCAGGACTGGCGCGCGCTACTGGGTTAGGCCCCGGCGCGTTCCAGGCAGGCCCGGGTGCCCAAGCTCCCGAGGCGACGGCACCAGCCCTCCGGCCGGGGCCGGTGAGCACCCGGTGCTGAAGTAGGGCTGGGGAGATTCATTCCCCCGGCCAGTAGAGCCCACCACCGGGTGCTCAGCTCAAAGCGGGGCCATGCGCGTCATCATCGGCAGGGCATCACGCCAGGAGCTCGATTCCGACCAGGACTCCATCCTGGTCGAAGTCGAGCACCACATCGGGGCCCGTGTAGGAGCCCATGAGTTCGGCCAGCCTGATCGACTTCGACATCTTGCAGGTCTCACCGGGGTGAGTCGGGAGGCGCAAATAGGCCACGTCCTGATCGTCTTCGGAGACTCGCAGCTCGAAGCGCCCGAGCTTCTTCTTGGAATCCGTCTGCCCCATTACGGCCTCCACTGCAAAACGGTCTTCAGCTTCAATACACCATCCCTGAGCTGATAAACGACCGCACCACCTCGGCCAAAGCCAGGAACGATGACGCGGTCCGCGTGGGCCGTGTCCCGAATGGTTCCGGGCGGAAGTCCCGACTTCTCGATCTGCCGGCCGAACTCCTGCAAGGCTGCGCGAGCATCCTGCACGCTCGAGAAACCAGCCCGTTCAACCGCACGTTCCGCCGCGTGCGGCATGTTGCTGTTGACCACCTTGTCAACGTGGATATCCGACGCGCCTCCTGTCAGCTCGCCCGTGACATGCCCGTTGCCTCGGTCATCTGCGACCGACATCGCAACCGCATGGGGGGCGAGGGTGATGGTAACGGCATCGACACTCACGGCAACCGTCTCTACCTCCCCCACTGCCGCGAGGCGGAGGCCCACCTGCGTCTCCGCCTGCGCCGCCGCCTGCATCGCGCCGGGCAGCGTCGACACCTTCGCCGCCAACCCCGGCGCCGTGTTGCCAAGAGCCACCGTGGCCAGCATGGCGAACGCACGCGCCGCGTTGCGGCCCATGACCTTGCCGTACCGCTCCCCGGCCTCGCGCAGCTCGTTGAACGTGACGGCCCGAGCCGCCTCGTCCATCAATCGCTTGAAGCCCACGACGAGGCCCCAGAAGGTGTCGACGCCCACGTAGGAGATGAGTGTGGCGGTCATCACCGCCGCGAGGCCCTTCGAGACCGTTACGTCGGGAATCGAGATGAGGACCATGTACGTCGTCCAGGTCCAGAGAACCGCCGCCACCATGGCGTGTGGATCGGCCATGTCTTTGAACGCCTCCAGCATCTCGTCGAGCACCGCGCCCTTGGCGAGGGCCAGGGCCAGAGCGAAACGGCCATCCCCGTTGACGATGGGGCTCTCCGTCAGCAGGCGCAGACAGTCTCCGGGCCTGCCGGTGCGCTCGCACCAGCGAAGGTAGGCGCGAGTCAACTCCACCTCCGCCACCGGCGGTGCCCCCTCCAGGTGTTCGTCCGGCCCGAGCGGAGTGACGAGGCGGTTACGTGCCTCGTACGTGTACGAGCCACTCCGCGCCTCGACCTCGAACAACTTCCGGGCGGCTTCCTGGGGCCGAGTGGAGGGCCGAACCTCCCAGGCACGCTTCGCCACGGCCTTCCTGAACTCGTCGCCCTTCAAGTTCACCGGCTCGGCACCGGAGCGTGGGGTGAAAACGAGAGTGTCAGCCCGGCCCGTGTCCAGGCGCACGACCCGAGAAGCGGTAGCACACCCAGTGAGGAGCACCAGCAGCGCCGCCGTCCAACACAGCTTCATGGGAATTCCCCCTGATGATGGCCACTCCCTGACGGGTAGCCATTCAGACTGGCCACCCTATTGATCCGACAGCGTCCGATCCTCGCCGTTCTCGGCGGCGTCATCCGTGGGGAGCATCAAAAGCACCCGTGCATCCTGCACCTGGCATGGAGCAGCAGCACGTCCCGCCCGCAGGTCTTGAAGAAGGCGGCCCAGCGGCACGGGGAGGACTCGCTCCTGCACCACGTGGCCGCCTGGAAGTAGCGCTCGGAATCACCGTGACGCCGACAGAAGGCCGGCTTATGCCCACCGGCCGGAATCTTCCGGGACTGAGACGGAGCGGGCGGGTGTTCCACTCCCGAGGAGCGCGGGAGGCCGGCTTCGAGCCCGAGGACAGGGCCGACTGGCTGCCCTCTGGAGAGCGGGGCTCTCGCCTCGGCTCACCTATCCTCTTGCAGTGGGGCGCGGGTCCCGCTATGAGAGGTCGCACTTTTTGGCCAGGTAGCTCACCTGGTTAGAGCGGCGGTCTCATAATCCGCAGGTAGTCGGTTCAAGTCCGACCCTGGCCAAGGCCCCGGAGTCACTTTCACGAGTGATTCCGGGGTTTTCTTTTGCCTGGGAGTGGCGGGAGGGGCTGTTGAGGGGGCCTCGCGAGGAGGAGCTCCCCATGTTTCTGTCCGGCGCGTGACCCGGCTGGAAGGTTCCGGCCCCAAAGCATCCGGGCGCGGTGAACTCTGCTGTTTGCGTGAGGTCTCTCCTCGCCCATGCCGTCGATTGCCGAGCTCATCGCGCAGCACCGTGAGGCACTCCTCCAGCGCTACCTCGAGGAGGTCCGCCGGCTTCCCTCCGCCCGGGACGTGCGTCCCCAGGACGTCCTCGACAACTTCCCCGAGTTCCTCGACGCCCTGCTCGCCCTCTCCCGCGGCCAGCCCGGCGACCCCGGCCATCTCAAGCGCCGTCTGGAGGAAACCCATATCGGCCTGCGCCTGCGCCTGGGCTACACCCTGGAGGACGTGACGGCCGAGTTCGTCCTCCTCGGCCGGCTCCTCTCGCGCCTCTGGGAGTCCCTCCCCCCCGCCGAGCAGCCCACCCCCGAGGACATCCAGCGCCTCTTCGACGAGCTCCAGGCCGCCATGGAGCACGCCGTCTCCGTCTTCACCGGCTACTCCCTCGAGGACCGCCAGCGCGAGAAACATGCCCTGCGCCGCATGGACGCGCTCGCCGCCGACCTCCTCCAGCCCACCGAGCCCCCCGTCCTCCTCGACGAGCGGCTCGGGGCCCTGCTCGCCGTCCTCCAGGAGGCCCTCCGCACCGACGCCGCCACCGTGCTGCTCGTGGAGCCCGAGGGCCAGTGGCTCCGCCCCACCGCCTCCTGCGGCCTCTGGGCCACCCCGCCCGACCGCGCTCCCGTCCCCCTGCTCCCGCCCTCCTTCGTGGCCGAGGTGGCCTCCTCCACCGAGGTCCTCCACCTCCCGGAGGCCACCACCACCCCCCTGGCGCTCGGCGAGGGCGTGCGCTCCAGCGGCGTCCACTCGCTGCTCGGGCTGCGCCTGTGGACGCGAGGCCAGTTGCTCGGCGTGGTGTACCTCGGCACCACCGACGCCCGCCCCTTCGAGCCCCGCGCGCGCCGCCTCCTCGCAACCCTGGTGGAGCACCTCGCCGGCCTCATCGACCGCGTCCACCTGCTCCAGCAGGCCCGCGACGCCCGCCTGCTCGCGTCCGAGGCGCTCCGCCCCCTGTCTCCTGGCGTCGCGGCCCGGCTGAGCGAGGAGCGCCTGCTGCTGGCCGTCGAGGCCACCGGCCTGGGCTCGTGGGACATGGAGCCCACGACGGGCGCGCTGCACTGGGACGAGCGCTGCAAGGCCCTCTTCGGCTTGCCCCCGGAGGCGCCCGTGGACTACGCCACCTTCCTCACCCTGGTGCACCCCGGGGATCGCGAGCGCGTGCGCGGGCTGGTGCGGCGGGCCCTGGAGCCCTCCGGCAGCGGCACCTTCCGGGATGAGTACCGCGTGCTCAGGGCGCGGGATGGGAGCGAGGCGTGGGTGGCCGCCACGGGCCGCGCGTTCTTCGATGCGAAGGGCCGGGCGCTGCGCCTCATCGGCTCGGTGCTCGACATCACCGAGCGGGTGCGCGAGCGCGCCGCCACCGAGCGCGAGAAGAACCGCGCCACCGCCATCCTGGAGAACATCTCCGAGGCCTTCGAGGCCTTCGACCGGGACTGGCGCTTCACCTACGTCAACCGCGAGGCCGAGCGCATCCTGGGGCAGCCACGCGAGGCGCTGCTGGGCCGCGGTCAGTGGGAGTTGTTTCCCGCCACCGTGGGCACCCGGCTGGAGCGCGAGTTCCGGCGCGTGGCCACCGAGCGCATCCCCCTCTCCTTCGAGGACTACGATCCCAGGAGCGAGCGCTGGTTCGACATCCACGCCTACCCCACCGAGGAAGGCATCGCCGTCTACTTCCGGGACATCAGCGAGCGCAAATGCCGCGAGGCCGAGCGGGAGCGGCTGTTGCTCGAGCAGACGCGCCTGCGCGAGCTGGCCGAGAAGGCGGTGCGTGAGCAGCAGCGCACGCTGGAGGTGCTCGAGCACGGCGAGGCTTTCTTCCTGCTCGACAAGGACTTCCGCTTCGTCCTCGTCAACGAGAACCAGGAGCGCCTGTCGCGCACGCGGCGCGAGGACACGCTCGGCCGCGTCTTCTGGGAGGTGTTTCCCACCACCGCCACGCCCGACTCCCCGTACTGGCGCGAGTACCACCGCGTGGTGGAGCAGAAGGTGCCGGTGCAGTTCGAGGCGTACTTCGCCCCGCTGGAGCTCTGGGCGGGCGTGAGCGCCTTCCCCACCACCGAGGGAGGGCTGGCCGTCTTCTTCCGCGACATCACCGAGCACAAGCTCGCCGAGCAGTTCCGCGAGCGGCTGGTGGGCATCGTCAGCCACGACCTGCGCAGCCCGCTGCAGAGCATCTCGCTCGCCACCGAGCTGCTCCTGCGCCGCGACGACGTCCCCGAGTCCCTGCTCGGCGGAGTGCGGCGCATCGCCCGGAGCGCCGAGCGCATGGCGCGGATGATCACCGACCTGCTCGACTTCACCCGCGCGCGCATGGGCGGTGGCATCCCCGTGCAGCGGCGGCCCGGCGAGCTGGCGGAGCTGGTGCGCGCCACGCTCGAGGAGTTCGAGGTGACGCACCCGGGCCGCGTCGTGTTCTCCTCGGGGCGGGGCCCGTACACCGGGCAGTGGGATTTCGACCGGCTCGCCCAGGTCGTCTCCAACCTGGTGGGCAATGCGCTGAAACACGGGGACCCGCACGCCCCGGTGGAGGTGCGCCTGGACCGGGAGGGCACGCAGCTCGTCCTGTCGGTGAAGAACCAGGGCCCGCCCATCCCCGAGGAGCTGCTGCCCCACATCTTCGATCCCTTCCGCCGCGCCGAGGACAGCTCGCGCCAGGGCCTGGGCCTGGGCCTCTACATCGTGGAGCAGATCGTCCTGGCCCACGGCGGCTCCATCTCCGTGAGCTCCACCGAGGCCGAGGGCACCACCTTCACGGTGCGGTTTTTTTGACGGCCCGCTCGCCTGCCCCCCTAATGCCTCCACAGGCCAGTAGTGGCCTGTAGCAGCCCCGAGGAGGTAGTTCCGATGCAGGATGCCAGCGCCAGCCCGATGAGCTCCGAGGTCACCCCGGCCTCGGCTGATTCGAACGGCCCCGACGCCTCCGAGTCCGTGGTCTCCACCCACGTGCTCGTTCCGATCGAACAGGTCCACAAGCTGCGCGAGCTCGCCCGCCGCACCCGCATCCACCAGAGCGAGTACCTGCGCGAAGCGGTGGAGGACCTGCTCGCCAAGTACGTCCGCCCGGCCAACGGGGACGGCCAGTGAGGACGGCCATGCCCGCCCAGGGACGCAATCCGGCGCTGGCGCGCGAGAAGGCGCCTCCGCTGATGGACGGGGGCCGGAGCTTCGGCACGCGCGGTGTGGCCGAGCGTCCGCCCTCCATCCGCGAGACCATCATCCGCTGGCTCAACGAAGAGCTGTAGCCGGAGCTGTGCGCCTCAAGCCGAGGGCAGCGACGCCTGCTGCTCCTTGCCCAGCTTGCCGGCGATGTCCTTGAAGGACAGGTGGCCCAGGGACATCAGCACCACGCCGAAGCCGATCTGCTGCACCGTCTGGCACAGCCACAGCACGTTCGCGTACGCCAGCCCGCTGCCGTTGGCGACGCTGGCCGGGACGAAGAGCGACAGCCCCACCTTCACCGCCGCCTGGAAGGTGCCCAGCATGCCCGGGGCCGCGGGAATCATCACGCCCACCACCAGCGTCGACATCACCACGTAGGCCTGGAAGAGCGTCATGTTCAGGCCGAACGCGCGCGAGAGCAGCGCCATGCCCGCGCCGTTGAGCCCCCAGTACACCACCGTGTAGAGGAAGAAGCCCACCAGCTGGCGGCGATCCGGCAGCTGCCGCATGGCGCCCACGAAGGTGTCCACCACGTCCGCCATCTTGTCCGCCACGCCCGGCGCCACCCGGCCCACCGTGATGCGCACCAGGTGCACCGCGCGCGCCTGGTGCCACAGCGCGAAGAGCAGGAAGGTCAGGCCGCTGGCGAACACGGCGAACATGAGGTTGGCGCCCAGCGTCACGTAGCGCAGCTCGGGCACCTCGGAGGGGGCGAAGAAGAGCAGCACGCGCATCAGCACCGCCACCAACATGCCGTCGGTAATGCGCTCGAGCACCACCGAGGTCATCGCCGCGCTGCGGCGGATGGAGCTGCGCTGGGCGATGAGGAAGGGCCGGGCGAACTCGCCGAGCCGGAAGGGCAGCACCAGCAGCATCATGAAGCCGATGCCCGAGGCCTCGTTCAGCTTGCGGAACGGCACGCGCTCCATGCCCGACAACAGGCAGCCCCAACGCAGCGTGCGCGCCACGTGGATGAGCGTCAGCACGACGAAGTACGGCACCACCCACAGGTAGTTGGCCGACTTCAGGCTGGCCACCTGGGAGGCCCAGTCCGCGTTGCGGAAGGCCCACCAGGAGAAGACGAGGGTGACGAGCAGACTGGCAATGAGCTTGACGGCGCGATTCACCGGGCCCGTATACCCTCCCTAACCCCCGGACTCCAGGGGTTCCCCGGCCAGCAAGCGGGCGGGCGAGCCCGCCATCAGCCGGATGAAGGCCCGCTCACCGACCCTGCCCCGCAGCTCCGCCAGCGCCTTGCCCACCCACTCGCGCGCCCCCACGGGCCCGTGCAGGTCCGTGGCTCCGAGGGCGTACAACCCCTCATCCAGGAAGGCCCTCGCCAGCTTCTTCGCCGTCCCGCCGTAGCGCCCCGTCAGCGCCCCCACGTCCAGCTGCAGGAGGGCCCCGGCGCGCACCGCCTCGGCGGCCCGGCCCGGACGTTCGAACTCCAAGCAGCGCTCCGGGTGCGCCAGTACCGGCGTCACCCCCTTGAGGCGGATGCGGAAGAGGAGCTCCGGAAGCACCGGCACCGGCGAGGTGTGGGGCAGCTCCACGAGGACGTACTTCCCCGCGCCCAACAGCCGCGCCTCGGGGGTGCCGAGCCCGCGCACGAAGGCCTCGTCGAGGTAGTTCTCCGCGTTCGTCCCCAGGGCCAGCGCCACGCCCTCGGTGTGCAGGGCCTCGCGCAGCCGCGCCAGTGCGGCCTCCACCGTCTCGCGCGAGTGCGAGGGGTACTCGGGCCGCGCATGGGGACTCGGCGCCACCGTGGTGAAGCCCAGGTCCACCAGCGCCCGCGCCATCTCCAGCGCGTCCTCCAGCGTGCGCGCCCCGTCATCCACCCCGGGCACCAGGTGGCAGTGCAGGTCGCACAGGCCGCTCACGCGTCGCCGCCGCGCTCGGGGTGCTGGTCCGCCGGCAGCTCGTCCTCCTGCTCGTCGGACTGCCTGTCGGGCATCCGGTACTCCTCTCCCAACCAGCGCCCCAGGTCCACCATGCGGCAGCGCTTGGAGCAGAACGGAAACGCCGGGTTCTCGGCACGCGGGGCGACCGGCTTGCGGCAGATGGAACACTCTCGGACAGTCGTGGACACGCCGTACTCATAAGCCTTGCGCCCGGCTCGGGCCAGCGCGTTTACAGTCCCCACGTGGCCCCTCCGGACGATGAACATTCGTTGCTGCGCAGTGACCGGCTCTCGCGCGATTTCGTCGCCGTGGGCGCCGAGGACACCGTCGCCCAGGCCCTGGAGAAGATCCGCTCCGCCCCTGGCAGCAATGAGGTCTTCTACTGCTACGCGTGCGACCCGGAGGGCCGCCTGGTGGGCGTGGTGCCCATCCGCAAGCTCATCCGCACCGCCCCCGAGGAGCGCATCTCCTCGCTGATGTTCACCCGGGTGGTGAAGCTGCCCGCGGACGCGCCGGACTCGCTGGTGGAGGACTTCTTCGTCACCTACCGCTTCCTCGCCTTCCCCGTGGTGGACGCCGACGGCCGCATTGTCGGCGTGGTGGAGGTGGGCAACTTCGTGGACACCTTCTCGGACACGCTCTTCGACGAGGTGGAGGGCCGCGTGCGCGACGAGGTGTTCCGCTTCGTGGGCCTGCCCGGGAACGAGATGAAGGAGACGCGCCCGCTGCACATGGCGCTGCGGCGCTTCCCCTGGCTGCTCGTCAACATCGGCGGAGGCTTCCTCGCGGCCACCGTGTCGCGCCTCTTCGAGCAGACGGTGGAGCGGCTCGTCGTGGTGGCCGCCTTCATCCCCATGGTGCTGGTGCTCTCCGAGAGCCTCGGGGTGCAGACCACCGCCGTGTCCGCGTCCATGCTCGCCGAGCAGCGCGTGGACGCGCCCCAGGTGCGCCGCGAGGTGTTGGGCACGAGCATCGCCGGGATGATGGCCGCGGTGGTGGTGGCGCTGCTGGGCAGCCTCTACGCCCACAACCTCGCCTTCCCCTTCGTCCTCTTCATCGCCATCACCCTGTCCACCTCGCTCGCCGCGAGCCTCGGCGCCGTGCTGCCCTTCCTGTTCCACCGCTTCCGCGTGGACCCGCACATGGCGTCGGCGCCGCTGGTGCTCGCCATCTCCGACAACGTCACCCTCTTCACCTACTTCACCCTCGTCACCCACCTCGTCACCTGAGCACCCTGGGGAGCGGCGAGCACACACGGTTGCGACCCGTACCCGGCCCACGTATAGGGAGGGCACCGTGTCGCTGGCCCTTCGCATCTTCACGCTCGCGCTTCTCCTCGGCTGGCAGGCCGCCGCCAGCGGGATGTCGAGAAGGACTGAGAGAAACCCATGGAAGTGATTCTGATCTCGTTGGTGGGCATGGTGCTGTTTGGCGGCCTCTTCCTCGTGTTGTGCCCGGAGTGGTGGAGCACGAGCCTGGGGACGCTCAAGGAGAAGCCAGCGGAGAAGACGCGGGAGGCCGGGGACGCCCAGGGACCCAAGGCAGACACCTGAGCGGTTCCTCCGGACCCTGAGCGGCCCTAGGGTGCGCTCTCCAGGAACGCATCCTGACCGGAGAGATCGTCCGTGCTCAGGAAGTCCACCCCGGCCGCGAGCTGCTCCCGCCAGGCGTCCGGGTGGTTCGGAACACCGAAGAAACGCACCTTGCGCCCCTGGGCGTGCGCGTTCTCGATGATGCAGGCCAGGCGCGCGCGCTGCTCCTCGTCGAGCTTCCCGGTGCTCGAGCTGTCCAGGTAGTCACCCCACGCGAGGGCGTAGTAGCCCCACGCGCTGTCCGCCGCCGGATCCTCCGGGGAGTAGTCGTTGCTGTCCCGCATCGCCCGGCGCTGGGGGAACCGCGCGACGAAGTCCCGCTTGCCCTTGTCATCCCCCGTCAGCACCACCGTGACCGGGCCCGGAATCACCTCGTTCCCGTCGATGCGCGTGAGCATCGGGTACTTCTCGAGCACGGCGTGAAGGGTGTCGACCAGCTCGCGTCCTCCCTCCTTGAGGTCGATCCACAGGGTGAAGGGCACGCCATCTCCCTGCACCGAGCCCATGGTGTCCACCCGCTCCTGGAGCGGCTTCAGGTAGAGCTCCTCGAGCGGCCGCTTGGACTCCCACGGGAGATTGAGGTGCGCGACCTCGAGCCTCCCCCCGTTCAGGTAGATGTCCGCCTCGACGCTGTAGAAGCGGTGGCCGAGCGCATCGAAGAGCGGGTGCTCGTGCTCGTAGTCATTGTGGGCATGCCCATGGAGGTGCTGACCGGCCACCGGGTCGCGCTGGGCGGCGACAGGGGCCGCCACCTGACCCTCGCGGCAGACTCGAGGAGGCGGGGCGCACCCGAGTCCCCAACAAAGGGAGACGGCCAGGAGGGCGACGGCGGATTTCCACGCGGACATGTTGAACACCTCGGTGTTGTGGCGGGTATGGGGCTGGGAGCATCCGTGCTTGACTGCCCCGGTTCAACAGCCCCCCGAGGTGCCCTCCCATGCAGGTCCTCCGCATCACCCGCCCTGGCGGCCCCGAGGTGCTCGACTTCGAGGAACGGCCCGCTCCCATTCCCGGCCCGTCGGACCTGCTCGTGCGCGTGCTCGCCACCGCCCTCAACCGCGCCGACCTCCTCCAGCTGCGCGGCGGCTACCCCGCTCCCGTGGGTGTCCCCGCCGATGTCCCCGGCCTCGAGTACGCCGGCGAGGTGCTGGCCATCGGCCCGCTCGTGCGCCGCTTCAAGGTCGGCGACCGGGTGATGGGGCTCGTGGGCGGAGGAGCCTTCGCCGAACAGCTCATCACCCATGAGCGCGAGGCCCTCCCTCTGCCGGAGAACCTCGAGCCCACCCAGGCCGCCGCCATTCCCGAGGCGTATCTCACCGCCTTCGACGCACTCGTGCTCCAAGGCGGGCTGCGCATGGGCGAGTCCGTGCTCATCCACGCCGTGGCCAGCGGGGTGGGCTCCGCCGCCACACAGCTGTGCCACGCCATGGGCGCCCGGGTCATCGGCACGGGGCGCAACACGGAGAAGCTCTCGCGCGCCTCGGCCTGGGGCGTGGAGAAGACGGTGCTGTGTGACTCCTCGCCCCCGCGCTTCGTGGAGGCCGTCCGCGAGGCCACCGGGGGACGTGGCGTGGAGCTCGCGTTGGATCTCGTCGGCGGGGACTACCTGCCCGAGACGCTCCGGGCCATGGCGCCTCAGGGTCGCGTGCTGCTCGTGGGGCTCGTGGCCGGCCGGACGGCCTCCGCGGAGCTGGACGTCATCCTCACCCGGCGCCTGCGCATCACCGGCACCGTGCTCCGCAGCCGCCCTCCCGAGGAGAAGATGGCCCTCACCCAGGCCGCGGAGCGAAGCCTCCTGCCCCTGCTGCGCTCCGGAACGCTCACGCCCATCGTCGATGCCGTCTACCCCATGCGCGAGGCCCGCGAGGCGCTCGCGCGGCTGGCTCGCAACGAGACCGTGGGCAAGCTCGTCCTCCGTTGGGAGTGAGCCCCCGGCGCGGCCCTACACCGCGATGGCTTCGGGCGCGGACGGAGGCGCCGCCGGCTCGTCCAGCACGCGATCCGGCACCTGCGCGAGCGCATCCCGGAGCACCTCCATCCCCGCTCCGGCCCGGCAGGCCCGCTCGCTCAACACCCGCCTCCACCCTCGCGCGCCCGGCAGCCCCGCGAAGAGCCCCAGGATGTGCCGCGTCACGCGCGAGAGGTGCCCGTCTCGCGCGAGCAGCTCCTCCACGTACGGCATCAGCCCCTCCACCACCTGGCGCCGCGTGGGCGCCGGGCCCTCCTCGCCGAACACCTGCTGGTCCGCCAGCGCCAGCATGTACGGGTTCTGGTACGCCTCGCGGCCAATCATCACGCCGTCGGCCCACTCCAGGTGCGCCCGCGTCTCCGCCAGCGACTTCACTCCCCCGTTGAGGACAAGGGTCAGGTGCGGGAAGTCCGTCTTCAGCTGCCGCACCACCTCGTAACGCAGCGGCGGAATCTCGCGGTTCTCCTTCGGGCTCAGCCCCTGCAGGAACGCCTTGCGCGCGTGCACGATGAACGTGTCACAGCCCGCCCCGTGGATCGTCCGCACGAAGTGCGTCAGCAGCTCGTACGAGTCCAGGTCGTCAATGCCAATGCGGTGCTTCACCGTGACGGGCAGGCGGGTGGCGCCGCGCATCGCCTCGACACAGCGGGCCACCAGGTCCGGCTTCGCCATCAGGCACGCGCCGAACATGCCGTTCTGCACCCGGTCCGAGGGACAGCCGACGTTCAGGTTCACCTCGTCGTAGCCCCACTGCTCCGCGATGCGGGCGCACTCGGCGAGCTGCTCCGGATCGCTCCCCCCGAGCTGCAGCGCGAGCGGGTGCTCCTCCTTGGAGAAGTCCAGGTGCCGTGCCTTGTCCCCGTGCAGGATGGCGCCAATGGTCACCATCTCCGTGTACAGCCGCGTGCGCTTGGAGATGAGGCGCAGGAAGTAGCGGTCGTGCCGGTCCGTCCAGTCCATCATGGGCGCGACGGAGAGGCGGTGGCTCGGCACGGCGGGCGCGGTGGCGGTAGGCAGGCGGGCAATCATCTGAGGCAATCCATGCCGGGGATCGGGCGTCCGTGCAAGGACGCACGGGGCCGTCCCTCCCCCAGGGCATCCCCGGTGGAACGCCTGGGGGCTCCACCCCCATCCAGAGAGCCCCCTCACCGGCCGGCCCGGCGACCCCTCGAACGAGCCCCCGGGCCGCCGCTGATGGAAGGGTCCCGGTGAAGACGAACGTTGCTTCGCACGAACGCCCCCTTATCCTCCGCCGCCACCATGTCTGCTGCCTTCGACCCCAGCGCCGCCGCGGCCCCCGGCTCCGGCATCTTCGGCCTCCCCCACTCCCCCGATGAGGCCCACGTCGTCCTCATCCCCGTCCCCTTCGAGGCCACCACCAGCTACGGCGGTGGCACCTCCGACGGCCCCTCCGCCATCCTCGAGGCCAGCCGCCAGGTCGACCTCTTCGACGTCGAGACCGGCCGCCCCTACGAGCGCGGCATCTCCCTCCTCCCCGAGCCCGAGCAGTGGCGCTCCTGGAACTCCCGCGCCAAGGAGCGCGCCGCCCCCATCATCGAGGCCGGCGGCATCGACCACTCCAACCCCGAGCTCCGCGCCGCCTCCTCCGAGGTCAACCAGCTGTGCGAGCAGCTCCACGACGCCGTCTACCGCACCGCCAAGGAGTGGCTCGACAAGGGCAAGCGCGTGGGCGCCATCGGCGGGGACCACTCCATCTCCTTCGGCATCATCCGCGCCCACGCCGAGAAGTACCCCGGCCTCGGCGTGCTCCACCTGGATGCCCACGCGGACCTGCGCGACGCCTACGAGGGCTTCACCTGGTCCCACGCCTCCATCATGCACAACGTGGCCGAGCGCATCCCGGGCGTGAAGTCGCTCGTCCAGGTCGCCATCCGCGACATGAGCGAGGACGAGCACCGCTACATCGAGGCCTCCAAGGGCCGTGTCCGCGCCTTCTTCGACGCCGACATCAACCACAAGCGCTTCGACGGCATCCCCTGGAATCGCCAGGTGGACGAGATGCTCCAGGGCCTGCCCCAGCACGTCTACCTGTCCTTCGACATCGACGGGTTGGACCCCGTGCTCTGCCCGCACACCGGCACGCCCGTGCCCGGCGGCCTGTCCTTCCCGGAGACGATCGCGCTGATCTCCGGAGTGGTCCGCTCCGGGCGCACCATCGTCGGCTTCGATCTCACCGAGGTCGCCCCGGATCCCGAGGGCGGCGAGTGGGACGGCAACGTGGGCGCCCGGCTGCTCTACAAGATGATCGGCTGGATGCTGAAGTCCGAGCAGCGCAAGTAACCGCCCGTCAGCCCCGGGGCAGGACCACGCTGTACGTCGTGCCCTGCCCCTTCTTCGACTCCACCGAGAGCCCGCCGCCATGCAGCCGCGACAGCTCCGAGGCGATGTAGAGCCCCAGCGCGCCTCCCGCCCCACCGGGCCGGAAGGGCTCGAAGAGCTCGCGCACCGCCTCGTCCGAGAGGTCCGGCCCGCTGTCCTTCACGCGCACCGTCACCAGCGAGGGCGTGGACTCCAGCGCCACCTTCACCTCGCCCCCGTACCGGCCCGCGTGCTCCAGCAGCGTGTCCATCACCCGCTGCATCCGCTCCGGATCGAACCGCAGCTCCACCGGCCCGGCCGGCAGCTCCTGCATCCACTCCACCGCGGGCAGCCGCTGCTTCCACGTGTCCAGACGCTGGCGCACGTGCGTCCCCAGGTCCGCCACCACCGGCCGCAACGTCACCGAGCGCGCCGCCAGTTGCGCGGCCTCCCGGAAGTCGCGCGTCAGGGCCTCCAGCGTCTTCAACTGCGCGCCGAGCGCCTCCAGCGACCCACCCCCCGCCGTCCCCTCCACCCGCAGCCGCTCCACCTCGGTGAGCGCCGCCGACAGCGGCCCCTGGAAGCCCTTGGCCACCCAGTCCCCCAGCGCCTCCACCGCCGACGAGCCCTCCAGCGGCTTGCTCCTGGGCGCCTCCGCCAACGCCTTGCGGATCAACCCCTCGAAGTCGGTAATCTCGAAGGGCTTGTGCAGGAAGGCGTAGGCCTCGGGCGCACCATGTGGGAGCACCGCACTCAACAGGATGATGGGAACGCGGCCGAGGACCTCGTCGCCGCGCAGCCTGCGGCACAGGTCCAACCCGCTCAGGCGGGGCATCATGTGGTCGGTGACGACCAGATTGGGACGACGCGCCCTCGCGAGGCTCCAGGCCTCCTCGCCATCACGCGCCTGAAGGACATCGTGCCCCAGGTCCTCGACGACCTGACTCAGCACCTCGAGCACCGCGGGCTCATCGTCCGCTACAAGGACGAGACTCATGGCTGCATTAGTCTTCGACCCGGCATCTGAACGCCAGTGCAATGCGCGGGAATGCCGCGAAACCTGCGGAGTTCTCGACATTTCAGGGCGTCACCCACCCGACACCGCAACCGGAGGACATGACGTGAAGACCCCATTGACCCGTTGGAGCCTGTCGCTCGCGCTCCTGCTGGCACTCGCCGGCGGTCCCCCTGCCCACGCCGATCAGGCCCGGCGGCGCAACGAAGTCGTAGAAGTGGTCCAGAAGGTCTCCCCCGCCGTCGTCTTCATCGGCACCGAGCAGGAGGTGGAGTCGCCCTTCCGCCGCCGCTCCCCCATCGAGGAGTTCTTCGGGGCGCCCCCGCAGCAGCAGCGCACGCAGCAGAGCCTGGGCAGCGGCGTCCTCGTGGACCCCAACGGCACCATCATCACCAATGACCACGTCATCCGCGGCGCCTCGGCCATCCACGTGATTCTGGCCGACGGGCGCGAGCTGGAGGCGGAGGTCATCGGCAGCGACGCCAACAACGACGTGGCCGTGCTCAAGGTGAGCTCCAAGCAGCCGCTGCCCGCGGCGAAGCTGGGCACCAGCTCGGACCTGATGATTGGCGAGACGGTGGTGGCCATCGGCAGCCCCTTCGGGCTGAGCAAGACGGTGACCTCGGGCGTGGTGAGCGCCACGGGCCGGACGTTCAAGGCGGACGGGCGCACCTACAACGACTTCATCCAGACGGACGCGGCCATCAACCCGGGCAACTCGGGGGGGCCGCTGCTCAACGTGGACGGCGACGTCATCGGCATCAACACCGCCATCTTCGCCAGCGCCCAGGGCATCGGCTTCGCCATCCCCGCGGACAAGGTGCGCCGCATCATGGAGGAGCTCACCCGCTTCGGAAAGGTGCGCCCGGCCTGGGTGGGCCTCGAGGTGCAGAACCTCTCGCCGAGGCTCGCCCGGCAGCTGGGGTGGGACCGCACCTACGGCGTCGTCGTCAGCGAGGTGGAGCCGGGCAGCCCGGCCGAGCAGGCGGGCATCCGCCGCGGCGACGTGCTGGCCGAGATGGGCGGCTCGCGCATCTCCGACGCCGAGGACTACGTCACCCGCGCCCAGGGCTACCCGGCCCGCGCCGCCTTCCCGCTCGCCGTCTTCCGCGAGGGCGGACAGCGCGCCCTCCAGGTGACGCCCGTCGAGTTCCCGCCCCAGCTGGTGGAGGCCCTGGTGTGGAACCGGTTGGGACTGAGGGTGAAGCCCACGCGCGGCGCCATGGCCGTGCAGGCGGTGCGCCCCGGCTCGGCGGCGGACGAGGTGGGCCTGGAGCCCGGGGACCTGGTGGTGCGCCTCAACAACCAGCCCGTGGCCGAGCCCGCCGCCTTCCAGGAGGCCCTCCTGTCCGCCCGGGGTACACGCAGCGTCCTGCTGCTCGTGCGGCGCGGGCGCTACGGCTACCACGTCACCCTGCCCTTCTAGGGAGGGGGCTCTAGCGATCCCCGGGCCGGGGCCCGTAGCATGGGGCCCCAATGAGTCAGGTTCGTTATCATCCGCTCGGGCCCCTGCTGGCGGGCGAGGGCTCTCGCGCCTTCCTCGGGCTGTCGCTCGAGACCGGGGCCCCCGCCCGTCCGGTGGTGTTGGTGTGGGCGCCCCCCGAGGTCGCCCGGGACACGGAGCTGTGCGCCCAGTTGGAGCGCGAGACGCAACGCGCCTCGGTGCTCGAGCACCCCAACATCCTGCGCGTCCACGGCATGGTGAACCTGGAGGCCGGGCTCGCCCGCGTCACCGAGTTCGCCGACGGCGAGTCGCTGCGCCGCGTGCTGGAAGTGCGCCCGCGCATGCCCCCCGCCTTCGCCGCGCTGATCGTCTCGGACGTGGCCATGGGCCTGCACTACGCGCACCTGGCCGGCAACGACGACGGCACCCCGCTGGTGCACGGAGACCTGCGCCCGGAGACCGTCATGGTCTCCTTCAGTGGCGTGTGCAAGGTGACGGGCTATGGGGCCCTCAACCTCGCCCCGCGCGAGCGCAATGGCCGCCGCGTGCGCAACCGCCGCAACTACACCGCCCCCGAGCAGCTCATGGGCGGACGCGAGGCCGTCACCGCCCGCACCGACGTGTTCCTCCTGGGCCTGCTGCTGCACGAGTGCCTCTCGGGGCGCATGCCCTTCCAGGACGCGCCGGACGCCGACCAGGCCGTCCTCAACCGGCAGCTCCCGCCCCTGCCCTCGGACATTCCGCGCCCCCTCGCCGAGGTGGTGCGCACCGCCACCGCCAAGCGCGCCAACGAGCGCTACGAAACCGCGCTCGAGTTCCGCGAGGCCGTGGTGGCCGCCATCGAGGGGATCCCCACCGCGGAGACCTTCTCCGAGTTCCTCACCCAGCTCTTCCCGCCCGACCGGGACGCGCGCGCCTCCCGGCGCCAGATGCTCGAGATCGGCCTGGCGGACGTGGCCCGCCGCACCTCGGGCACGGGCACGCCGTCCGTGCAGCCCGCGCTCCGGCCCTCGGGCAGCACGCCCGCCTCCGCGCCCACGCGCCCCTCGGGCAGCATGGCCCGCCCCCTCACGCCCCTGGCGGAGATCGACGCCGCGGAGCTCGCCGACCTCGTCCCCTTCGAGGACGACGACGCGGACGCCGTCGACTCGGTGATGGAGCTCACCGGCCGCCACACCCTCCCTGGCGTGGCCCAGCCCCTCCCCGCGCGCGAGGAGCCCCGCCCGGCGCCGTCCCTGGGTGAGGAGCCCCGCACACCGCCCCTGGCCGAGCAGTCCGCGCCGCCTCCCGCCCCCGCCGAGGAGCCCGCCGCCGAGCAGCCCGCTCCGCCGCCCGGCCGCAAGAAGCCCGCCCGGCAGACTGTCGAGGTGGAGGAGGAGGCCCCGCCCCGGAAGCGGCGCTCGCGCGTTCCGCTCCTCGTCGGGGCCCTGACCGCCATGGCCGCCGCCGCCGGTGGCTTCGTCCTGTGGACCCAGCACCAGCGGGCCCAGCAGCAGCTCGCGGAGACGCAGGTGGCCGCCGTCGCGGCCCCAGCCCCGGCGAAGGCCGCGGAGCCCACGCCGGCCGCCCCGGAAAATACCGGGACGCCCCCCGCCACCGCGCAGCTCGCGCCAACGGATGCGGGCACGGCCGTGGCCACCGCGCTCACGGAGGACGCCGGCACGCCCGCCGCCCAGGGCGCGGCTCCCGCCGTGGTCCTCGCGGGAGGGACTGCCCCCGCCACGCCGGGAGGCTCCGTGGTGCCCGCCTCGGGGACCGCTCCCTCCACGCCTCCCGCCGCCGCGAGCACGGCGACGCCCGAGGCCCCCCAGACCGCCATCACCACCCGGCTCCAGCTCTTCGTGCTGCCTCCAGTGGAGGTGTCGCTCGACGGCAAACGGCTCGGCAAGACGCCCCTCACGATGCCGCTCGCACCCGGCACGTACACCTTCGAGCTGAGCAATCCGGCCAAGGGCATCAACAAGACGACCCGCGCCATCACCGTCCGCCCCCAGGGCACGACCGTGCAGCGCTTCCTCGTGGGCAAGGGCACCGTGCTGGTGCGCGCCCCGGCCGGCTCGCGCATCTTCCTCAACGGCCGCAAGGCGGGACCGAAGCTCTCGCTCTACGAGGGCGAGCACCAGCTCGTCGTCACCACGGGCAAAGCCCGCTGGGAGAAGTCCTTCCGGCTCGAGGCCCGCCAACGCGTCGCCTTCGACGTGAAGCACGAGAAGCCGTGACACCACCGGCCGGACCGGAGCGCGGCTCGCGCCCGGCGGCCCTTCAGGGGGAGAAGATGCAGGGAAGAATCGCGATGCTGTGCCTGAGCGCGCTGCTGGCGGCGACGTCCGCGCGGGCCCAGACGGCCCAGAAGACGCCCACGACGCAGACCCGGAAGAAGGCGTCCGCCACGCAGGCCCAGAAGGCGCCCGCGACGACGCAGGCTCCGGAGTCCCAGCAGACGCCCGTGACGCCGGCCCAGGACACGCCCGTGACGCAGGCCCCCGTGACGCAGGCGCAGGCGACCCAGCCGGCGCCGGTGACGCGGACCTCGGAGGCGCCCACCGCGCCCCGGCTCAACCGCATGCAGGGCGTGGGCGACATCGATGCGCGCGTGATGCTCAACGCGGACATCCTCCTGGCCTTCGTCAACCTGGGCGTGGGCGCCGACGTGGGCGTGCTGCCGCTCGGGCCCGGCGTGCTCACCCTCGGCGGTGAATTCGAGGCCGGTGCCTGTGTCTCCGTGTGTGCCGTGCTCAACCTGGCCACCGGGTGGACCTTCAGCCACCTCTTCTACTCGCCCCACGCCCGCGTCACCTACCACCTGATGCCAGGCAACTCGCATGGCATGGAGAAGGTGGACCTGTATGGCCTGGCGCTCGCGGGCGTTACCCTCACCACCACGCGTGTGGCCAACACCGGCACCGGCGACAGCACGGACTTCGAGTATCTGGGCAGCGACGTGGCCCCCTCGGTGGGCCTGGGCATCGGCGGCAAGTACTTCGTCCAGGACAACCTCTTCGTCGGCGCCGAGGGCCGCCTGCGCTACTCGTCCGGCGAGTACACGTACACCGCCCGGGTGGGCAACGTGAGCCTCTCGGACACCCAGTCCACCTGGAGCCTGAGCGGCTTCAACGTGCAATTCTTCGCCGGCCTCCGCCTCTGAGTGTCTGGCTTTGAGGAGACAGGTTCAAATCCTGTCTCCCCGGCCTGCTACGCCGGTCAGGACCCCTGGAATACAGTGGGACCCAACCTGCCTTATACGGGCAACTGACGATGGCCACGCCCATGAGCCGCTTGCTCGAAGAGGTATCCCGCGAGCACTTCCCCCATCCGCCCGCCACGCCCGAGCAGATCGAAGCATTCGAGCAGCGGGTGGGTTGGAAGCTGGACCCGGACCTGCGGGCCTTCTACCTGCATTGCAACGGAGCGGAGCTGTTCAAGCGACTGCCGGATGCCCCCTACCAAATGCTTCCCCTGTCCGAGATCGTGCGGGCGAGGGTAGCCATTCGTCGAGAGGATGACGACCAGTGGGGCCCAGCCTCGATGTACGCCCTCTGCGACGTGCAGGACGGCAACTACGTGGTGATGGACGTGGCCCGGCAACAGGACGATCGTTACTCCCTCTTCGACGGAGACCACGAGACATGGCCAGACCCGGCCTACTGTGAGCAGATCGCCAGTTCCTTCTCCGAGTTCCTGGAGGAGGTGCTGCGCAGCAAGGGACGCTCGTATTGGCTGGGGAAGAAGTGATCCGCGCCGTAAGGTGAAGAAGCACGTGTCCGCAGCCTACTGGGCGGCGTAGCGGGTGCACCCCTCAGAGGGGTCTCGTGGGCCAGGAGCCCGAGGGCCTGCGCGTCTCGCCCCCGCGCAGCTTGAGCTGAAGGGTGCGGTAGCCGTTGAGGGCCTCGAGGTGGAGCGGATCCGCCTGCACGGCCTGCTCGTAGGCGGCGAGCGCCTTGGCGGTCTGGCCCGACTTCTCCAGCAGGCGGGCCGACAGCAGCTGCACCAGCGAGCGCCCATCCGCCCCGCGCTCCCGGGCGAGGAAGCGCTGCCGGGCCTCCTCCAATTGGGAGACGGTGAGCCCCTCGGCGAGACAGCGGATGATGCCGGCCGCGTTGCGCCGGGAGCCGTCATACTCCACGCGCCGCTCCAGGTTTCCCAGGACGAGCAGGGCCTGGGAGACCCGCTCGAGCTGCCGCTCCACCTGGACGCGCTGGTCCGCGGACAGCGCACCGGAGAGCAGCGACTCGAGGGTCTGCCGCGCGAGCCGGGCCGCTTCGCGCACCCGCTCCCGGGGCGCCTCGAGCGCCAGACCGAGCAGGGCGTAATGATCGCCCTGGGGCCGGTTGCGGAAGTCGCGAAGGACGTTCTCCGCCTCGGGGTTGCCTCGGACGGCGGGGGCCGGCGTCCGCTCCCCGGAGAACAGGCGGGTGAGGGTCTCGTGGAAGTCGGCGGTGACGTGCTGCAGCTCCACCCCGAAGCCGGGCACCATGCCCCAGGCCTCGGCCTGGGCCTGGGTCACATGCCGTACCACCTGGCCGGTGCAGGGCAGCTCTCCGCCGGGCAGTTCCAGGAGCAGCCGCACCCGGCTGAGCAGCGGCGGGGGGGCGTCGGTGCGCAGGAAGAGCCCGCTGCGGCCCACCTGCTCACAGCCGAGCCGCCGGGGGGCCTCGCCGTCCTTCACGAAGACCCGGGCCTGGAAGGAGGGCGGGGCGGCGCTCCTGCCCGGGCTCACCGCCGTGAGGAGCGCGGCCTTGAGCTCGGCGGCGCTGGAGTAGCGCTCCGCGGGCTGCCGGGCCATCGCGCGTTGCAGCACCCGCGAGAGGGCCGGGGGCACCCGGGGGGCCAGCTCGTGCGCCGGCCGGGGCGTGACGCACAGGTGGGCGAGGAGGATCTCCGCCGTGGTGCGCCCGCTGAAGGGAAGCTGTCCGGTGAGCAGGTGGTAGCCGAGCACTCCGGCGGCGTAGAGGTCCGTGTGCGGGCCCACCGCGCCCTCTCCGCACTGCTCGGGGGCCATGTACTCGGGAGTCCCCAGCAGCACGCCGGCCTGGGTGGGCGTCTCGTCCCCCGCGGCGTAGAGGTGCTTGGCGATGCCGAAGTCCAGCAGCTTCACCCGGTGGCCGCCGTCCTCGCGCGGAAGGACGAAGATGTTGGCCGGCTTGAGATCCCGGTGGATGACGCCCTGCGCATGCGCGGCACCGAGCGCGTCACACACCTGCGCGAGCAGCTCCACCGCCACCTCGGGCTCCAGCCGCTCGCGGGCGAAGGAGGCCAGGGTCGCGCCCTCCAGATACTCCATGACGAGGTACGGCCGGCCCTCATGGGTATCGAGATCGAAGACGAGCACCACGTTCTCGTGCTGGATGCGGCTGGCCGCGCGGGCCTCGGCGAGGAAGCGCGCCACCAGCTTCTCGTCCTGCGCGAGATGGGCATGCAGCACCTTCACGGCCACCCGCTTCTGGATGAGGCCATGCTCGGCGAGATAGACGCTCCCCATCCCGCCCCGGCCGAGCTGGCGCACCACCCGGAAGCTGCCGAGCCGCTGGCCGAGGAGGCCGTCCTCGCGCGCGGAGGCCCAGGCCTGGGGCTGCGTCCCGCTCGCCGTACCCCGCACCAGGGTGGGGCACTCCCCCGGCTCGAGATGTGGCGGATGACAGGGGCAAGCAAAGGCAACAGAGGATTTCATCGCGAGGAACACACCTGTAGCACAAGAGTCCGCCGGTCCATCCACCGACAATGGGCTCCTTGTGTGCCAGTGCCGTGCCACGGCCACGTCCTCACCCTTGCACTCCGAGCACGGAGTGCAAAGGGCTGATCTCCTTCGCGTTCTCGATGTTCGGTGACCATCAATGCGGACCGCGCAAGTGTCCTATGGTCGGAGAGACTGTAAAAAAGTGGGTGGGTCTTTTGAAAGAAGTACAGGCTTCTGCCCTGGGCGGCTTCCGCGAGCAGGGAGCGCCGACGGCTGCCGTGTCTGGCTTCGGGGAGACAGGTTCGACTCCTGTCTCCCCGGCCCACCAGTGGGTCAGTTCTTCAACTCGGAGACGCGGACATAGTCGAAGGTGGCGGTGAAGCTCGGTCCGGACTGGGACACCAGGCCAATGCGCGCTCCCGTTCCCAGCTTGTGCGTCCACGTCCCCGCCCGGCTCCAGGAGCTGCCATCCCGGCTGGAGTACGCGGTGAAGTGCTCCTCCTGCCCCACGGTGCGCTTGGCGACCCGCAGCCACAGGGTGTCCGCGGCGGGGCCTCCCACGGTCTCACCGTAACGCGGGTAGTGCGCGGGCACGCCGGGGCCCACTTCCTTGGCGAAGACGACCTGGCGCGTCTCCCAGACCGAGGAGTGGACGAGCTTCACATAGTTGTCCTCATCGCCGTGGAGGACGAGGCCCGCCTGGACGTAGTTCTGGCAGCAGCCCTCCGCAGGCAGGTTCAGCGTGAGCTTCGTCTCCACCAGGTAATCGCCGGTGGGGGCCTGCTCCCAGAGGATGGAGGCGTTGTCGACGTCCTCGAAGAGGTCGGCATCCTGGGTGTTGAAGAGGAAGGAGCCATTCTCCAGCCCGAAGCCGGTCGAAGGCGGCGGGCGCACCCAGCTCCACTGAGCGCCGAGCTCCGTGCCGTCGAACTCGTCCGAGGCCGCGGCGATGGGCGCCCCGGGCTCGTCCTGCTTCGCCAGCACCCTCGTGTAGAGGCTCGGGGTGTTCTCCGCATTGCCCGCCGGCACGGGCTGCTCGGTGTCCGAGGCGCCCTGGCCGCCGCGCACCACCGGCCACTCCTCCACCCAGTCCAGCGCATCCATCAACGCCTGGCGCTTGGGGGGCAGCTCGCCGGTGTCGGTCGGGGCCAGGTAGGGGTTCGCCCTGTCAACGGCGTGGTAGAGCATCCAGTCCTGGCCGCCCAGGTCCGTGAGGATCGTGTCGTGGCCCGTGCCCACCCAGCGGTTGCCATTCAGGCCGAGCACCGGAGTGCCACCCACGCGGCTGGCGGTGAGCGGGACACCCTCGCGATCCACGAAGGGCCCCCGCGGATCCTTGGAGCGCCCGGCGAACACGCTGTAGCCGCTGATCGGACCGTTGCAGCAGTTGGTGGCCGAGCCGAGCAGGTAATAGTAGTCACCGTGCTTGATGAGGCTGGCGGCCTCGTAGCGGTTGGCAATGGTGACCTCCACCTGCGAGGACGCATCGGAGGTCATTCCATCCTCCGAGAGCCTGCGCACGGAGATGCCGCCGAAGTAGCTCCCGTAATAGAGATACTTGCTCCCATCGTCGGTGATGAGCACCTCGGGATCGAACACCCACCGGCGGGACCCGGCGCAGCAGGGTGCCTCGTGGGGCTCGACGGCGGGCTTGTCGGCCTGGGTCCAAGGGCCCAGGGGGCTGGTGCTGGTGGCCACGCCGATGGCGCTGCCACCGGCCACCGTGTCCACCACCGTGTAATACAGATGGTACTTATCGCCGAAGAAGGCGATCTCCGGTGCCCAGAGAGCCGTGTCAGGCTTTGCCCAGGCCGGCGGCGCGGAGAGCGCATCTCCGGCGTAGGTCCAATTCACCAGATCATTGGACTTGAGGATGGGGATCAGGTGCCGTCTGTATTTGCCCGTCACCGGGTCCTTGTCCTGATCGTTGAGGGAATCGGCCGTGCAGTACATGTACCAGGCCGTGTCTCCCTCCCGCTGGCCGCGGATGGCCGTGGGATCGGGGCAGTTCTCGACGCGCCCGCCACCGGGGATCAGGATCTGCAGCGGGTTGGTGAAGTTCTTCGTGACGGGAGGGGGCTCGGTCGGTGTCGGGTTCTCCGTCGGCGTCTCCGGCGGCTTCACCTTGTCCGAACAGGCCGTGGCATTCAGCACTGCGAGCACCAGGAGCACTGCTCCCCTTCGGCTCCAACCTCGAGATGAAGACGGCCCTCCGCGCATGTTCAATTCCTCTTCCGGGCTGATGAAACCGTTTGTGATTCCCGAGCTGCCCCTTCGGGCACCCGCAGGAGGACGGTTTTCTCATACAGGCGGAGACAGTGTGTCAAGGGCACCAACCATCGGAGAGGCCGGCGGCCTGGACTGACCCACGAGGTTCAACCCGGGTTCATCCGATACCCTCTCCCGGAGGACGAGGGGCAAAGGGCCGCGGGGCAGCACCTGTGCCCAGCGGCCTCCTGTCCTCCGCCTCCGGTGAAGCTCAGTGGTCGGTGGCGTCCTCGATCTTGTCCCCGGCCTTTTCCGCCTTGTCCCCCGCGGTCTCGGCGGCGTCCCCGGCCTTCTCCTTGGCCTTCTCCGCCGTGTCCTCGGCCTTGTCTCCGGCCTTCTCCACCGAGTCCTCGGCGCGCTCGCGCGTATTGCGGTGGCAGCCCGCTCCCGCGAGCAACGTCCCCAGCGCCACGGCCCACAACACCTTCCTCGTCATCATCCCCTCCTCACCTTCGTGGTTGCCTTCGCGGTGCGGCGTGCCACGGGCTTCTTCGCCCGCTCGGCTGCCTTCTTCGCCCGGGTCGCCGCGAGCCTCCGGTGCGCGAGCACCGCTCCCGCGTCCGTGGGCGAGGCCGCCTCCGGCTCCGTCGAGCCCGAGACATCCAACGTCCCTCCCACCACCCCCGAGGGCTGCCCTGTGTCCTTTCCCATCCACGACCTCCGTCCGGATAACCTAGGAACGAAGCCGTGGACGTGAAGCGGGGCCCCGCGGTGTTCACCGGCGGACGCCCGGGAGCGTCACTTGCAGGAGCCGCAGTCCCGCCTGCAGCTGTAGGCGACGTTGCCCACACCACAGGACTCCGTGGGCTGACAGATGCCGTCGCCGCACGTATAGATGTCCTGGGGACTGAGCCGGGTGGTGAGGGCGTGGTAGGAGACACCGTTGCGGGTGCACCGCGTGAAGTACGAGCCCGTGCCGTCATGCTGGCAAAACGCGTGGCAGCTCCCGATATAGGCGAGCGGCGGGCACGCGTTGTTGCCCGAGAGCGCGCAGGCCCGGAGGCTGCTCTGCGAGATGGGCAGCAGCCCCTGATCGTTTCCGACGAAGAGCCCCTCCCCATTGAAGAGGTTGCCGAAGAAGCACCCTTCGCGCAGCGTGTAGCTCGACAGCTCCGCGGCCGTGGTGGGGATGAGCTGCCCCTGCGCGTTGGTGCCCAGCATGGAGAGCAGCACGGAGCGGCCGTACTTGTTGACGAGCGCCCCCAGGCACGCGGACACGGTCTGCTGCTCCTCCACGGTGGCCGGCGAGCCGCTGGACCAGGCCGGTGCCAATCCCAGACCTCCGGGCCAGACATAGGTGGTCGAGCCATTCACATACGTCCGGCTCTGCCCCGCCGGGACGGCGCACCGGACGAGGTACTTCATGAAGAGCTCGGATTGCTGCGGGTTCTGCTGGAACCAGGTGGAGAACGCGCCGCTGGACAGGCCATTGAAAGCCAGACCGTTGAAGGCCAGCCCATTGAAGGCGAGCCCGTTGAACGCCAGCCCATTCGCCGTCAGGCCATTGTCCTCCTCGAGCGCCTGCTCCGCCGTGCGGCCGGGCTCTCCAGAGGGGGCCTCGGACTCGTCCACCGAGCCACAGCCGCCAGCGAGTGCCAACATCATCACTCCGAGCAATCCAATGGCTTTCATCTCGGGTCCCCGGCTTCCTGACAATTCACTGATTCCCTGACCCTAGCACGCAAGGGCAATCATTCCCTGGCACCCCTGTCCTGGGGCCACCGCCGCGTGAAGTGACGGACAGCCCGTCAGGGAAAACCGTCGGGCCGAGGACGAAAGCACCGGAGCCCGCCCACGCCCCGGAAAGGTGTGGGCGCGAGGCGGGGCTCAGGCGCTCTTGCGGCGGCGGATCATCGCCTCGTACGAGCGGCCCACGCCCTGCGAGAGGATGAGCAGCTCGCCCACGTCGGGCGGGGTGAGCTGGCCGGGACCGTTGTCCACGTACAGCATGTGCACCAGCTTGCCGCGCACCAGCAGCGGGAGGATGACGGCCGTCGTCGGGTAGTCCCCGCTCAGCAGCTTGTAGAAGAGGCCCGAGGCCGCGTCCCGGCGCACCGGCCCCACGTAGTGCGAGCACGTGTCGCGCACCAGCCGGAAGGTGCTCGGCGCCTGCAGGCTGATGCCCATGCGCTTCACCGCGGCCTCGCGCACCCCCTGCCCCATGCCGCGCCAACCCGTCACCAGGCTGCCCTGCACGCTCAGCAGCAGGCAGCGCTTCCACTTGCCCAGCGCGAAGCGCAGCACCGTCGCCGCCACCTGCTCGCGATCCGAGCTGCGCGACAGCTCCGCCTGCGCCTCGGCGAAGGTGAGCGGCGTGGGCGGAAGCTCCGGCGGCGGGGCCACCGGCCTCGTGCGCGGCCGCGCGGGCGCCACCGGGGGCACCCCGGGCACCGGAGGCGGAGCCACCCCGGGCCCCTCCTCCAACAGCGGCGCCTCGGGCACCACCAGCTCCGGCAGGGTCTCCAGCGGCGGAGGCGCCACCGGGGGCACCGGCACCTCGGCGTAGCCCTGGACGATGGGGGCGGGCAGCTCCTCCTCCACCGCCTCCACCAGGTCCAACACCGGCTCCTCGCCCACGGCCTTGCCGCCACCGGTGAGGGCCTGGGCGTAGAGCGATTGGAACTCCTCCTCGCTCATCAGGTCCTCGCCCTTCGCCGCCTCCTTCCGGGCCTCCTGCTGGGCGCGCGTGGGCCGCACCGCGTTCATGTCGATGGCCCGCATCGCCCGGAACGCCTTGCAGTAGCGCCGCTGCAGCTGGTTCATCCGGAACTCGGGGATGACCACCGGCACCACCCGCTTGCCCGTCTTGAAGGCCAGCGCGTCCAGCGTCGCGATGTCCTCGGGGTTGATGACGGCCACGCTCATCCGCGTGGCGTCCACCCGCATGGGCAGGAAGTCCTTCTCGTCCGCCTCGTTGAGGTCCACCAGTTCCAGCGCGCGCGCGTCCGGAATCATCTCGCCCGAGGCGGACGCCACGTTGTGCTGCTTGCCCAGCACCCGCGCCAGGTCCTGCTCCGACAGCATCCCCAACTCGACGAGGTTCGTCCCGAGCCGCCCGCCATGGACGACTTGCGACTCGAGCGCCTCCTCCAGGGCCTGCGGGGTGACGAGATTTTCCTGAAGGAGCAGTTCGCCCAGGCGCATGTCGGCTCCGGCTTGTAGCCGCCCCCCGCCGCCTTCCGCAAGGCGCGCGGGCCCTCCCCTGTCCCTCAGTCCTCCGGGTGATGGCTGAGCGCCACCCGGTTTCCCTCGGGATCCCGGACGTACACCGTCCACTTCGTCTCGTGCTCCACCGCCACCCCCGCACGCCCCAGGGCCTCCACCGCCCGGGTCCGCTCGGCCTTCGGAATCCGCAGGGCCAGCAGGAAGAGGCCCGGCCGCTCGTTACGGAAGGGACCGGGCTCGGGCTCGCCAGACACCTCCTCCAGGGCGAGAAACCCCCCGCCCGGCACCCCCACCCACACGCTGCGGAGCGAGCCGTCGGGCCGATGGTGCCTTTTGAGCTCGGACAAGCCCAGCACCTCCCGGTAGAAAGCGGTGACCTTCTCTACATCCCGAACCTGGATGGCCAAGTGGTGGAAGCCCTGAACGTCCATGGCCTGAATGGTATGGTGCCCGCCCCCCATGGCGCGACTGCTGATCGTCGAGGATCACCCCGAACTCGCCTCCCTCATGGTCGCCGCGGCCGAAAGCCGCGGTCATGAGGCCACGGCCGTCCACACCGGCGAGGCCGCGCTCGCCCTCTTGCGCCCCGCGGCCTTCCACGCGGCGGTGGTGGACCTGCTGCTGCCCGACATGCGGGGCAGCGCCGTGCTCACCGCGCTCCGAGACAACGCCATCCCCGCGGTGGCCGTCAGCGGTGTCTTCAAGGGAGACCGCTTCGCCCGCGAGGCCATCGAGGTCCACGGCGCCCGCGCCTTCTTCGAGAAGCCCTTCGAGCTGCTGCAACTGCTGGACTCCGTCGAGCAGCTGTGCGGCCTGACCCGGCCCCTGCCCCCGCCTCCCGCCGACGAGGACGAGGAGGTGCTCGTCTTCGAGGACGCCTCGCTCCTGGACATGGAGGACGAGCCCGTCTTCGCCCCCTCCGAGGACGAGCCCGGCTACGCCTCCGTGGAGGACGAGCCCGTCTTCGGCACGCCGCCCGAGGAGCATGAGCCCGTCGTAGAGGGGCTCGCGGTCGTCGAGGAGGCGGGAGATCCGCTCGGGGACGAGCCCCTGGCGCCCCCTCCCACCCCGGAGGCCCCCCCCGTGACGCGGGAGATCGAGCCGCCCGCGATGGAGTCCCTCGACCTGAGCGTGACCCCCGTCATCCGGACGGAGGACCTGGAGGAGCTCGGGGCGCTGGAGGCGCTCGAGGAGGAGGAGCAGACGCCCGCCCCGGAGGCCCCCGCCGAGGCGCAGGAGCACCGGGCGCTGGAGGCGCTCACTCCGGCCGCTCCGGCCGAGGAGGAGGACAAGGCCCTGGAGGCGCTCGCTCCGGCCGAGGAGCAGACGGCCCCGGCGGCCCCCGCCTATACCGAGGAGTACGTGGCGCGCAGCGCGAACGAATCGGCCGAGGAGAACCAGGCCCTGGAGGCCCTCGGTCCGGCCGAGGAGACCTCCGCGCCGGCCGCCGCCGCCCCGAGCGCCTCCGAGACGCCGGAGCCCGAGCCCGGCCTCGCCCTGCCCTTCGGCGAGCGCGAGAAGGTGTGGAACAAGCCGGCCGGCGCGGACCCCAGCCGCCGTCCGCCGCCCGACTGGTCGCTCTCGGGAGACCTGAAGAACACCAGCGTGCCCCGGCTGCTCAACGCCTACTACGAGGCGCGCCACAGCGGAGAGCTCAAGCTGCGGCAGGGCTCGGTGCTCAAGGTCGTCTACTTCGAGGCCGGCCGCCCGGTGTACGCCGCCTCCAACCTCGCCCACGAGCGCTTCGCCCGCTTCTGTGTGCGCCGCGGCGTGCTGCCGGAGGCGAAGCAGCAGGAGGTGCTCACGCTCGCGCGCGAGCAGAACCTGCGCACCAGCGAGGCGATGATGCGCCTGGGCCTGCTGGACGCGAAGCGCTACCCGCGGCTCGTCGAGGAGCAGGTGAAGGAGCTGCTCTGGTCCACCTTCTCGTGGAAGGAGGGCGCCTACGGCTTCAGCCCCAAGCGCCCACCGGGCACGGGCCTGGTGAAGCTGTCGGTGTTCCCCGGGGATCTCATCCTCGAGGGGATTCTGCGCTCCGAGCCCCTGGAGTCCCTGCGCGAGCACATGCCGCGCTCGCGCCGGCTCTTCCCCACCGCGGCGCCGCCGTACGCCCTGCACGAGCTGAAGCTCAAGGGGCCCCAGGCGCTGCTGCTGGCCTACACGGACGGCAGCAAGACGGTGGCGGATCTGCTCACGCTCACGGAGCTGCCCGAGCGCGGCGTCCTGGCCACGCTGCGGGGCCTGGAGCTGATCGGCGTGCTGGAGGAGCGGCGCGACGAGCCGACCAACCGCCGCCGCATCAGCTTCGGCCTGTAACCGGGCGCGGACGCCCTCCGCGCCCTACTGCCGGCGGCGGCGGCGCACGGCCGCCCCCAGCACCCCGAGCGCGAACACCAGCGGGCCCGGCCCCGAGCTGGTGCAGCCACAGCCGGAGTCCGGCACCTGCACCCCGGGGGCCTCGCTCAGGGAGATGGGCACGTCGCGCAGCAGGGCCTCGCCATCCATGCGGCGCTCGCCCACCAGGTGCGGGCGCGCCACGTAGGTGAGCGTCCCGGTGCCCTCGCCCGCCAGGGCCAGGCCCTTCACGGTGAGGGCGCCCTCCTCCCAGGAGGCCTCCACGGGCTGGCCGTCGAACTTCGCGCTGCCCTCCACGTACGTCAGGCCCTTCAGGTGCTCCACGTAGCTCACGTCCGACACCCCGCACGCGGTGGTGTTGAGCAGCTCCACGGAGACACCGACGAGCCCCGTCTCGGAAGCGGCGGGCACCTCGGTGCGGCGGCGCACCTTCACGAAGGGCGCCACGGTGATGGGCAGCGTGTGCTCGATCGTGGCCTCGCTCGAGCCCGCCTTCGCCGTCACCTGCACCACCACGGAGCGGCCCACCAGCGCGTCCAGCCCGGTGTCCCGAGTGGTCAGCGACACCGTGTTCCCGGACAGCGCCGTCTGCTCCAGCGGCGGACCGTCCACCTGCGACCAGCTCACGGCCGACGACGGACAGGCGCCCGCAGGGAACGTCTGCGTCAGCGTCGCGCGCGCGCCCTCGCCACAGCGGGCCACCAGCACCGACTCCGCCGGCAGCGACTCCAGCTTCGCCTCCAGCCGGGGCAGCTCCCGGTCCCACGTCGTCTCGGCGGTGCGCTGGCCGGTGTCCTCCACCATCGAGGCCTTCACCTGGATGTGCCCGCCCTGGCAGCCCATGCCCAGCGGAAGCCGCCACTCGCCCGGGACGGCCAGCGTCGTCGTCAGCGGCGCCCCGCCTCCGCTCGAGGACTGGAACTGGAGGTCGGCGCGCAGGTTCCGCTCCGCCTTGCAGTTGAGTGGCGAGACCACGCTCACGAGCAGCTCATCCGAGGGCAGCACGTCCGCGCCGAGCTCGAACGCTCCCGGATCGAACGGCTCCCGGTCCGTTTGAACCGTCACCTGACGCGTCGAGATCGACTCGGAGGTCCCAACGGGTGCGCCCACCAGGCGGTTGATGCCGGTGATGAGCAGCTCGGAGGACGCCGGGGGGCAGTGCTCCGTGTCCAGCACGAGCCCGTGCGTGGCGGGCTCCTCCCGGTACGTGAGGCCCTTCCCGGGCACTCCCCCGTCGGCCAGCGCCACCCACCACTCGGTCGTCACTCCTGGGAAGGAGGCACTGCCCTCGCACGCGTGGCGGCTCGACGCGGGCGTGAGGGTCAGCGAGTCCCCGGCGTTCAGGTGCTCGACGCCCGTCTCCGGGCTGAGCAGCGGGTTGGGCGAACCCCAAGGGGCCACGTGCACCTGGAGCACCTGGGAGCGGGACAGGCCGCCCTCGTCCGTCACCTGGTACCGGTAGTAGGAGTCCCCTCCCCCCGCCTGACACAGGAAGGGCGGAGGCGTGAACACCGCCAGGTTGGTGCCCGCGTCCTCCCGCTGATCCAGCGACGGCGCCCCCGCTCCCAGGGAGATGGGCGTCCATTGGTTCTCGACGAGCGCGCAGCCCGTGTCCGCCACGCTCGTCCGCAGCGTCAGGGGTGCTCCCCCCGCGCTCAACCCGACGGCCGCACCGTCCGCGAGCACGCCTCCGTCGGAGAACACCACCGAGGGCCTCGCCGGCGGCACCGTGTGCTTCACGTACACCGGGAAGCTCTCGTGGGCCTCATGGGCCGCCAGGCCATCCGAGGCATTGACGACGAGCGTGCCCACGCGCTGCGGCTTGCAGATCTTGCCGGTGGCACCCGACACCTGGATGGACTCTCCCGGACTGGCCGCGGCCGAGGGCACCACCACCGAAAACGGCGCCGAGCTCTCGCTCCAGGGCGTGGCCGTCACCAGCACCGGGTCTCCATCCGGGTCGCTCGCCTCGAGGGACAGCGTGAAGGCCGTGCCCTCGTCGATCACCACCGAGGCATCCGACGTGTCCACCCCAGCATCCGCCTGCGCCGCCACGGAAAGCGTCGGGCCCGCGGCGTTGGTGTAGATGAAGACGTTGTCCGTGCCGGCCCGGTCGGCGGTGAAGACACAGGAGCTGGCGCCCACGCAGGCGACCTGCTTCAGCGGAGCCGTCCCGCCATCCAGAAAATCCCTGTCCCGCCAGACGGTCCCCGCCTCCGTGTCCGAGAGCATGGGCACCGCGCCCATCACCTTGAGCCCCGTGCCGTCCGGCTGCGCCACGATGGCCATACCGAACCCGGTGCCGTCATCCCCGCCGAACCCCACGTTCATGGACAGGCTCTTCACGCCCAGCCCGCCATCGAGCGCCTGGGCCTCCCGGAGCGGGGTGGACGACGCCACGATCGAGCCCTGGAGGAACCCATGTTGCGTGCCCACCACGGCATAGGGAATCGCCGGGCTGCCGGCCGCGAACAAGTCGATGGCCTGCACGGCGCCCATGGGGGTGTCGCTCGACGGGAACAGCTCAAGGCTGTTGGTGGTGCCGTCCAGCGCGCGTTCGACCCTGTGCACGGTGGTGGGATTCCTGGCGCTCCCGATGAGCGCGTAGAGCGTGTCGCCAATCCGCACCACGCCGAGCGTGCCGTTGATCGCGGGGTCATTCAGGGTCGTGGGCTTGAAGGTGGCGTGGTCGTAGATGCTGGTCCCCGACGTGTAGACCGCGTACTCGTTGTCGGGGGCGTGGGCGATGGCCGCGGCGCCGCCGCCGACCGCGTGCTTCACCCGCAGGATGTCCATGTTGCTGCCGGCGATGGGATCTCCGAGGTTGGAGCCACACGTGATGCCGGCCGCGTTGAGCGCGTCGCGCCCCCCGGTGAAGTCCTGCCGGACCGAGACGAAACAGGCCTCGGGCAGTTTGTAGTACGTGCCGGCCGACTGGCTGTTGGGGCCGGCGATCGTCTGGGGGAGGACCAGGCCGCCATCGAGGAACAGGTACGCGCCCTGCTCGAACCCCACCGCGAAGTGGCCGGGAGCCCAGACGTCCAGGACCTCACTGGGCGTGCCCGTCACGGACGCCCGCGTGGGCCAGTCGGCGTGCGCCCGGG
Organism: Archangium sp.; assembly: GCF_045802675.1. Lineage (GTDB taxonomy): Bacteria > Myxococcota > Myxococcia > Myxococcales > Myxococcaceae > Archangium. Next base: position 34,459 of record NZ_JBJMQO010000093.1, read on the forward strand.
CGGAGGCCAGCAGCACCAGGCCCGCCACCGTCCCCAGCGCGAGCAGCCGCGCGCGCGCGCGCCGCCTAGTACGCGAGCTCCGCTCGAAGATAGAGCCTGTCGGAACCATTCTGTGTCTCCTCCGGCAAGCCCGTCCCGGTGAACCCCAGCAGTGTATAGCCCGCGGCCACACGCAGCCTGTCGTCCACCCGGTACGCCACCTCACCTCGAATCGAACCCAACGATTCGTCCTCGGGTGCCACCGACCGCCCCGCCGCCTCCACCGCGACCTCCAGGCCACCCACCACCCTCACCGACGGGCGCAACGAGCCGGTGAGAACCCATATCGCAACATCGCCCCGGGTGCTGCGGCCTACATGGAGTCCCGCGGCGAGTGCGAAACGGTCCCCCACGCGCACCGCCGGCAGCAGTGAAAATATCTGCTGACCACGTTCTCCGAAGACAGCGCGCTCGCCCGGCAGCAGCTCACGCGAGAGGCCGTAGCGCGCCACGAGCAGGAAGGGCCCCGGCCTCCAGGCGAGCGCGGCAAAGCCCTCGAGCAGCCGGGCCTCCGTCTCCCCACTCTCCCGGCGAGAGGTGCGGCCGTAGTTCACCCGCCCCGAGAGCGACAGGTCCTCGCGCAGCACCGCCTCCGCCGCGAGCGCCATCACCGCCTGGAGGCGCTCCACCGGCTCCGCCGGGCCGCGATCCGGCGTGCCACGCGTGAAGAGCAACTCCATGCGGCCATCCGCGCGGAAGCGCTCCAGGACGAGCTGCCCGGAGAGGCTCGCCACGTCGCGCCGCAGCGTGGACGGCACGTCGAGCACACCGCGCACGCCGCGCTCGTAGCGCGCGCCCACGTTGAGGGCGCCGAAGACGGTCTGCTGGAAGCCCACCGCGCGCGCCAGGCGCACCGCGTTGCCGTCATGCGAGGCCACGTCCTCCACGAAGAGGCTCGTCCCGTCCGCCAGCTGCGTGCTCGCGCCACTCACCGCGCGGCTCGCGCCGAAGTCCGGCCCGTCCACATCCACCGAGTAGCCGCCGTAGTACACGTCCTGGCCCCGCTGCCACGTGCCGCTCAGCCACGCCAGCGGCCCCAGCTCCGGGCCCCAGCCACCGCGCACGCCCACCAGGGCCTCGTCGCCGATCTTCACGTCCACTCCCGCCGAGGAGAACGTGTCGTCCACCCGGCCCGGCCCGTCGCCACGCAGCACCAGCGCCTGCCGGTGCCCCGCCGACAGCCGCAGCCAGTCGTTCACCACGTAGTGGCCGTGCAGCCCCGCGGACGTGCGCCCGCCCTCGAGCAGCGCACCCTCCCCGGGCACTTCGCTGGCGCGCAGGCGGGCGTCGCGCACCTCCACGCCCACGCCCCACCGCTCCTGCTCGTAGCCAAAGCCCAGGCCCAGCGTGCGCGCCTCCAGCGGCGCGTCCGCGAAGGGCACACGCGGATCCGCCGAGAGCCGCTCGTCGCCCAGCAGCGTGAGACGCCAGGGCCCCAGGGGCTGCACGGCGCGCAGGGACGCCTGGCGGAAGAACCGCGAGTCCGCGTGGGTGCCATCCGAGAAACCCGCCGTGCGCCGGCGGAAGGCCGCGTCCACCGAGCCCTGGCCGAAGAGTCCCGGCCCCCTCAGGCGCAACCCGAGCGCGTCTCCACCTCCGGCCACCCGCGTCTCGTCCGGCCGGAGGAAGGACAGGCCCCCATCATCCGAGACGCCGAACAGCTCCGGCAGCACCGCCGAGCCCTGGCTCCGGGCCACCTCGGCCAGGAGCGTGTAGCCCCCCAGGGTGGCGCGCGCATGCGCGGAGAGCAGCTGGTAGGGCGCCCCATCGCGCTGCTCGCGCACGGCGGACACGGACACCCGTCCGCCCTTCCACTCCGCCCACGCCTCGCCTCCCGCGGAGTCCATCGGCGAGGCGGATTGCAGCACGGCGTACTGCACGGTGAGCACGGGCTCGGGCGCGGCCGTCAGCGGCTCCGTGCGCAGCAGCGGCGCACCGGCGAGGAAGGACAGCGGCCGCGCGAGCAGCACCCGGCCCGCCGCGTAGTCGATTTCATAGTCCCGGCCCCGGATGAGGTGGCGCTCGGCGAGCGGCAGTCCGGTGACGCCATCTCGCACCTCCACGCGCACCAGCTCCGAGCCCTCCGCCACCGGCGCCGAGCCCAGGTAGTAGAGGCTTCCCCCGGTGGCGCGCAGCTCCTCGTACGCGGGCAGCGCGGAGAGCGAGCGCGTGGGATCCGCCAGCCCTCCGGCGAAGGCGCTCACGCCCGCGCGCAGCCGTCCCAGCTCCGCCGCCAGCTCCGCGAAGGGGCCGAACAGCGGCCGGTGGTAGCGGCCCACCTCCCCCTCCGCTTGCAGCGCCCGGTACGTCCCCAGGCCCACCCGCCCGAAGCGATCATGACGCACCTCCAACCGCAGACGGCTCTCGGTGGCGTTGGACGTGAGGCCCACGGACTCATCTCCCCACTCGGAGATGGCGAGGTCCGGATCCGGCGCCCGCTCCAACCGGGGAAGGCGCGGCCGCAGCCAGTCCGCCACCGGGCGCCCGCGCAGGTTGTCCACGTCGGTGTCGCGCAAGTCCAGCTCGCCGGTGAGGGAGAACTCCCCCAGGCGCGCCTCGCCATGGGCCGCGCCACGCCCCCGGAGCCGGAAGTCGCGCGTGGACGGCGAGAGCGTGGCCTCCACCTCCAACAACCCCACCCCGAAGGCGCGGGGCACCGCCACCAGCTGCACCGTCACCGTGCGGACGGGCTCACCCGGGGGCTGCACCTCCAGCGCGATCCGGTTGCTTCCCGGCTCGAGCACCAGCGGCACCAGCACCGAGCCCTCGGGCCCCACCGTCACCTCGCCGCGCGGCGAGCGCACGCGCGTGCCCGGGGGGAACTCGGCGCTCAGCGAGGAGACGCCACTGGCCGGAGGCTCCTCCCTGCTGCCCGGCAGCCGCAGCGCGCCGGTGGGCTCGGGCTCCCGGGGAATGACGAGCAGGCCGCCGTCACGCGACACCACGTCGATGCGCTGGTGGAAGAGGCGCAGGGTGCCCTGGGCGCCGAAGTCGCTGATGGACAGCACGTTCTCCCCGGGCACGAGCCGGACCCGGGCGCGCCAGCCGCCGCGCGCGTCCACCTCGGCCGGGGTGGTGCCCACCGTCACCTCGTCCCCCGGCGAGGCGTGCCCGGCCACGAGGAACTCCACCCCGCCCGGCACCGCCGCGGCCACGGGGGGCGACGTGTCATAGCCCAGCGACAGGGACGGCAGGGACTCGGGCCGCGTGCGCACCGCGAAGTCCTGGAGCACCACGGCGGCCCACGGCACCTCCAGCGTGACGGCCCCGGGGCTGGCCTCGCTGTCGGGCGGCAGCGTGCGCACGTCCACGCGCAGCCGTTGCCGGCCGGGCCGCAGGTGCACCCCGCCCGTGGTGTCCGGAGAGCGCGCGTCCACCTCGGCGAAGTGGTAGCGGCCCGAGGCGTCCGTGCGCACCTCGCGGCCGGTGGCCAGCACCAGGCGGATGTCGGCGAGGCCCGGCTCCCCGGGCGCGCACCGCCCGTCTCCGTCCACGTCCCGGCACACGCGCCCGGCGATGGCCGCCGCCAGCTCCGGGGCCTCCGTCCTCGCCAGCTGCGCCCGCACGGCGCCCGGCAGCAGGCACAGGCCGAGGAGCACCCAGGCGGCGCACCTCAAGGCCGCACCTCGGCGAGCGCCGTGACGCCGGTGGCCACGTCCGCCACCGACACGCTCACGGGCCCCTCATGCAGCACCCGGAAGCTGCCGCGTCCGTCCTTCACCTCCACGGGCGTCCGCTCGCCGGCGGACAGCGACACGTGAGCCTCGCGGCCCTCCAGCACCCGGCCCGAGGCGTCCTCCATCCAGAACGTGACGCGCGGGCCCTCCACCTTCAACCGCACGTTCACCGGCACGGCGGGCGCCACCCGCACCGGCTGCTGCGCCGAGGCCGCGCCCACGGGCGCCTCCAGGGGAAACACCGGCCCGCCCTCGGCCACCACGAAAACCGTCTGCCGCAGCCCCGGCCACTGGCCGTGCACCACCTCCCACCGGCCCGGGCGCACGGGGCCGAGCACCACCGTGCCGTCCTCGCCCGTCACCCGCTCCTCGTCGCCCACGCGCAGCGGCTGCGCCGGCACCGGCAGGCCGGCCAGGTCCGTCACGCCCGCGGACAGCACACCGCCCTCCGCCCAGACGCGCAGGCGCGCGGGCTCCGTGCCGGCCGGGCCAAGGGCGAGCACCTTCACCTCCGACGCCCCCACCGGGCCCTTGGGCGGCAGCGTCCAGGCGAGGGTGAACACGCCCGGGGACTCCTCGCGCGGCGGGCTGAACGCGCCCAGCGGCGAGCCCGGCTCCACCCGGGCTCCCGGCCTCGGCCGTCCGAAGGCATCCCATACGCGGGCGGTGACGCCCACCGTCGAGCCGAGGTGCACCACCGGCTCGGCCAGCGACAGGGCGGCGCGCGCCACCGGCCCCTGCACCAGCTGCAACGGCAGCTCCTCGCGCGAGCTCGTCCCCCGCTCCGGCCAGGTGGCCACCAGGTGCTCCGGCTCCGCGGGCAGGGAGCGCGGCGCGGTGTACAGCCACTCCAGCAGGCCGCCCCCGGCGCGCGTCGGGCCGCGCAGGGTGCCGCGGCGGACCGAGGCCGTCACCCGCGCGTCGCGCACCGGCAGGCCAAAAGGGTCGCTCGTGGCGCACAGCACGCGCGCCTGCGAGACACCGTCCGCCGGGAGCCGCTGCGGGTGGAGGACACACGCCAGCCCGTCCGTGGGCGGCAGCGCCAGGTCCATCCGCGAGCGCCGCACGTTGCCCGCCGCGTCCACCGCGCGCGCCTGCCCGACGCCGTGGCCGGGAGGGACGATGACGGGCAGCCGGAAGCGCCCGTCCGGAGCCGCCTTCACCGGCCCGAAGCTCGTCCCGGCGATGGTGACGGTGAGCTGCGCGTTGGGCTCGGTGCGGCCCGGCAGCTCCACCGAGGCGGCGAGCGGCACCCGCACCTCGCCGTAGGCGCCGTGAATCGACTGGGGATGGGGCCACGCCGAGAGGGCCACCAGAATAGCCACCTCCGGGTAGCGCGTGTCCGGCAGCACGTAGCGCGCCCGCCAGGTGCCGGGGCCGGTGCGCTCGAGCGACTCCACCCGCCCCACGTTGGCCCGCAGCACGGGCGGCGCCCCGGTGTCATCCGGCGTGCCGTCCGGCCGCAGCATCCGCACCGTGAGCCGCGCCTCCTTGTCCCGCCCCTTCACGGGCGCGGGCGGCTCCACCGTGAGCGACACCTGCGTGGCGGGCGGACCCAGCACGTACCGGGACTCGGCCCGCGCGCCCGCCCCCTCGGCCACCACCCTCACCTCCCGCGCTCCGGGCTCCGGCACCACGAGGAACGTGCGCAGCGGAGGCTGCTCGGGCCCTGGCACCAGGCGCGCCCCGCTCGCCGACACGGACAGCCCCTCCGCCGTCACGGGCGCACCCGTCACGTCCCGCCGCAGCAGGGCGATGGCGAACCCCTCGGGAGGGACGGCCGCGGACGGCCCCAGGATGTCGAGCGTGTCCGCCGAGGCCACCGAGGCGGCGAGCAGCAGGACTGGCAGGAGACGGTTCAGAGTGCCGGTAATTTACCAGCGTCCATCCCGTGCTCGAAATCCTAATGCCGCGAAGCGGCACGGCCCCGCGCCCGCACAGCCCTGTCGCGCAACAGCAACGAGGCGACGAGCATCCACACGCCCAGGAAGGACACCGGGCCGCTCCCCGCGCTGCAACCCGCGCGCGCCAGCTCCGGACCGGCCTCGGGCAGCGCGCCGGCCACCCCGTCCGGGTCCGCGCTGGAGCCCTCCGCTGGCGGCTCCACCTGCCCCGGCCCGCCCGTCTCCGGGCCACTGCCCGCCGCGAGCTGCCCCTCGTACCCGCTCGGCACGAAGTAGTGCGCCAGGCCGTCCGAGTCGAAACCCGTCCCCATGCGCTCGGCGGGCAGGTACTGGCCCTCGTGGACCTCCGGGCCCACCGCCGGGCCGGCCTCGCACGTCACCTCGCCGTAGAGACGCACCCGGAAGGCGCTGCCGGGCGCGCCCTCCACCAGGGCGGACAGCAGGCCCTGGCCCTGGAGCGGCACCTTCCGGGCCACGCTCGTGACGTCCTGCCCGAATTCATCGGGCCCCACCTGCAGGCCCGCGCCGAGCCACACCCACCCCGCGGTGGCGGGCTTCCCCTCCAAGCCATTGTCCACGCACAGCACGCCGGAGCCCTTGCCCTCGAAGGAGGTGGAGACCACGTCCGACTCCCCGGTGGAGCGGCTCACCAGGAGCGAGCCCAGCAGCGGCCGCGCTCCGGGCGAGGCGCACACCTCGTCGGCCGTCCGCGGCGGCGGCGGCGTGCACACGCCCGGCAGGGAGAAGACGAAGGCGTACACGTTGAGATTGCCGTTCTGCCGCGCCGTCCACACCACCCGCGCCAGGCCCGTGGTGGAATCCACGCTGAGGTCGCTGAGCGACTCGCTGCCCGGCGTGTCCGTGAGCCGGTAGTACGTCTGCGTGCGCAAGTCATACAGCATGAGATCGAAGTTGGGCGTCGCGCTGGACGCATCCCACCGCTCGAAGGCGATGAGCGGGCCACTGACGTTGGGGTTCGTGTCCGTGCCCGGCAGCGACAGGCGGTGCGCTTCCCCGCCACCCACCGGCTGCCAGGTGATGTCCGACTCCGAGACGCCCTCCACGACGCTCCGGGTCACGTACACCACCACGTCGCCATTGGTATCCGGCAGGGACTCCTCGCCCTCCAACCCGGTGAGTTGGGAGACCTGGTAGCCCCCGTCGACGGCGCGGGCCGACCAGACGTCGCACCCGTCGATGCTGGTGGCGCACTTCGTCCACACCACCGTCCGGCCATCCGCGCTGACCGAGGGAGAACGGTCCACACGCGAGTCCTCGGTCAGCCGGGTGAGCGCGAGCGTGTCCATGCGGTAGGCGAAGACCTCCGGCTGCACGGCGTCGGCGGTGGAGCCCAGCTCCTGCCAGGCCACCGTCTGGCCCCCCACCGCGGCCGCGCGCCGGTTCGCGCCGGCACGGGGAGCGAGCTCCTCCACGGCCCCGCCCTGGTGCACGTCGAAGCGCATCACGCGGGTGGTGCTGGTGGTGCGGGTGAAGACGAGCTGCTCGCCGCTGATGTCGGCGAGCGCGTCATACCCGCCCTCGGTGGGGATGGCCTGATCCACACCCGACTCCAGGTCGTGGTAGCGGATTTCGCTGCTGCTCAGGCTCAGTTGCTGGGTGTAGGCCACCAGCGAGCCGCTCACGTGAGGATCCGTCTGATCCCCCGGCCCGTCGTTGACGACGAGGGATTGGCCTCGCAGGGGACCCCCCATGTTCTGGCCCAGGGCCAGCGCCGGCACAACACAGGCGAGGGTGGTGAGCGTCCGCAGCATCGTGACTGACCTCCGGTGGCACGTTGGGTGCTACATCCACCCCTGTGACCCAAGGCGATACGCGGGCGAGCACCCTCAGCGCCTTCCAGCGCCAGAACCCACGGCAACCACGGCCGGCCGCACTTCAGGCCCCACGGCTTTGCGCACCTGGGCTTTCGCCCGGGATTGCCCTTGTACAGGGACGTCTTCTCGGCCTTTGAGGCACTGCAAACCCGGGACCAGGCGGGCGAGTATCCCGCCGCTCGTCTGTCAGGCCGTCATCAATGGCCCTTGGGGGGTGGGTCATCCCAAAGCCCTGGGTCCACGGTGACCTGCTTGGGAGGGGTGGTGTCCACGGTCAGCTCGCGCGAGTCCTCCTGACGTAAACCCCCGACAGACAAGGCGCGAACCTGGACGGCGTTCGTGCCTTCCTTGAGAGACAGGACTTGTGAGAAACGACCTTCTTCGTCGGTGGGGATGATTCGACCCCCCACGTCCACCCGGGCGCCGGGCTCCGTCTGCCCGGAGACGGCGACCTGGCGGCGGGGCCTGGCGGGCCAGTTCACCTTCAGCAGGAGGCTGGTGGGGATGGCGGCGGGCTCCGAGGGCCCATGGCCCGGGCGGACGACGGACTGCTGGCCGGCGCGGACGATGACGACCTTGCGCTGGCCGCTGAAGGTGGCCTCGCCCGCGAAGGTGGCCAGGGCGACGGTGCCGGCGCCGTTGTTGCTCAAGGTGAAGGTACCGCCCTCGGTGCGGGCCACGGCGTCGCTGCCGGCGGCCCTCACCTCGAGGGCCTGCCCGGAGTTGGGCTTGAGGCGCACCGTCGTCACACCGTTGCCGACCAGGAAGCGGGAGAGCGAGTCGGTGAGCGCCTCCACCGACACCTCGGTGCCGGGCTCCATGCGGACCTCCACGGCCTCGCCGCCGATGAGCACCGCGTAGGAGCCCTCCTGGGTGCGCACCGTGTCCGAGGGACGCAGGGCCTCGCCGGCACTGGCGGCGCGCCACTGCTCGCCGCGGCGCACCTCCACCGTGCCGCGCACCGTCTCCAGCTTCAGGCTCACCGGGCCCTTTTTGGGGGGAGCCACGGGATGAGGGGCCTCCACCACGCGGGGAGGCGGAGGCGGAGGAGCCGGGGGCTGGTGGAGGAAGAGGAAATAGCCCAACGGCAACGCCGCCAGGATGGCGACGAGGCCGAGCAGGAAGGGCGCACTGCGCCGGGAGGAGCGGGGGGCGTCCATGGGCCCCCCAAACTACCTCAGCGGGCCGCGCACCTCACGCCTTCGGCAGCCACACGGTGAAACAGGTGCCCTGCCCCACTTCCGTGCGCACGTCGATGGTACCGCCCGCCTCGCTGACCACACGCCAGGCGACCGACAGGCCCAGGCCCACGTTGGACCAGACGTCCTTGGTGGTGAAGAAGGGCTCGAAGACGCGCGGGCGGTGCTCGGGAGCGATGCCCTTGCCGGTGTCCTCCACCTCGAGGAAGCCGCGCCCGTCACGCTCGCCGGTGCGCAGGAGGAGGTGCTTCGTCCGCGACTTCAGCATCGCGGTGCGCGCGTTGGACAGCAGGGCCAGCACCACCTGCGACAGGTGCCCCGGATCCGCCCTCACGCGGACCGGCGCGGAGGCCAGCTCGGTGGCGAGGGAGATCCCCTCCCCCCGGATTTGATTCTCCGAGAGCGACAGCGCGTCGCGCAGCACGAGGTTGAAGTCCACCGGCCGCAGCTCGGGCTGGGCGCGCTGCTGGGAGAAGCGCAGCAGGTTCTGGGTGATCTCCTTGCAGCGCTTGGCGCTCAGCTCGATCTTCCGCAGCGTGTCGAAGTCGGGATCCTTCTCGTCGCGCTCGAGCATCATCAGCTGCGTATTGCCGAGGATGCCGGCCAGGGGGTTGTTGATTTCATGCGCCACACCGGCGCCCAGCTGCCCCACGGCCGCGAGCTTCTGGGCCTCGAGCAGCTGGGCCTGGGCGGCCTTGAGCTCGGCGGTGGCCTCGTCCACCCGGGCCTTGAGGTCATCGTTCCAGCGCAGCATCCGGGCGCGGGCGGCCTCCAGCTCGGAGCCCATGCGGTTGAAGGTGGAGGCCAGGTCGCTGAGCTCGTCGTTGCCCTGGACCTCGACCCGCCGCTCCAGCTCGCCCCGGCCGAAGGCCTCGGCACCGGCCACCACGGCGGACAGACGGCGGTTGAGCCGGCCGGTGTAGAGCGCGCCCAGGGCGAGCAGCACCGCGAAGGCGGCGCCGATGGACAGCAGCACCGTCTGGCGCATGGCACGCACCGGGGCCAGCGCGACCGCCTCGTCCACGCCCACCACCACCTCGAAGCCGGGCACCTTGGGAACGCGCGCGGCGCTCATCCGCATGGCGGGCGCATCCACCCGGAAGCTGCGCACCTGCGCTTCGTCCGAGGTGAGCCAGGTGGCCACCGCGGACTCCAACGGCCGCAACCGGCGCTCGGGCAGCGAGCTGGCCAGGACGCGGCCGGCCGAGGCATCCACCAGATCAATCCGCCCCGGGCTGCCCCCGGCGCGCCGCTCCAGCAGCACCTCCAGGTCGGAGAAGACGACCTCGGCGAGCGCGAAGGGCGCGTCCTCCCCGTCCGCCAGCTTCACCGCCACGGCCACCGCCGCCCGGCCACTGAGGGCATGCGCGTAGACACGGCCCAGCGCGGCCTGTCCCTTGTAGCCGCGGCGCAGCGCCTGCACCGGCACGGCCTGGGCGAGCGCCTGCGTCGTGGAGGGATCGAACCCCGGGTGCTCGCTCTCCCCGGACGCCTGGAAGACGGGCGAGCCGCGCGGCAGGCCCCGCGAGTCCAGGTGCAGCACCGCGCTGACCGAGGGGGACTGCCCGTAGAGCAGCTGCAGCGCGCCCTGGAACTCCTCGGGGGTGATGCGCTCCCAGTCGAAGAGCTCCGCCGAGCGCGCCAGCGCGTCCACCGTCTTCATCAGCTCGCCGGACACGCTCTCGGCGGTGGACTCCGCGAGGATGCGCTGCTCGGAGACGATGCGCCCGGTGAGCTCGGTCTCGGCCCGCGACAGCAGCAGGAAACCCACCGCGGCCAGGGGGAGCACCGTGGCGGCGAGCATGAAGAGGACGAGCTGCTGGTAGAGCTTCATCCCGTGGCCGTCCGGATGACCGCGAGCTCCTTGTCACTGCGCAGGTAGACGGAGCCGTGGATGGCCTTGGCGCGCTTCTTCATGTCCGCGGCCCGCCGCGCCAGCTCGGCATGGTCGTTGGACATGCCATCGCTCATCACCGCCACCACGGACACGCTCATGATGGGGAACTTGCGCTTCTCCCCGTAGCGATCGTCCGCCTCGATGTGGCCGCGCTCCCGGTCCTGCTTGTCGTAGTAGAGCGGGATGATGCGATCAAAGGCCTCGATGGCGTGCTGGCAGATGCGGTCCACGCTCTCCGGGGCGGTGATGAAGACGAAGTCATCCCCCGCCACGTGCCCGAGGAAGTCCCCGGGCAGGCCGTCCTGGCCGAACACCTCGCGCAGCAAGTCGCCCGTCTGGCGGATGACGCCATCGGCCTTCGCGAAGCCGTAGTAGTCGTTGTAGGCCTTGAGGTTGTCCAGGTCGAGGTAGCAGAAGGCGAAGGGCTTGCGCTCGGCGAGCCGGCGCTGCACCTCGCGCTCGATGGCGCCCGAGCCGGGCAGCTGCGTGGTGGGCGAGGCGCCCAGCTCCTGCTCCTTGCGGCGCAGCACCGTCTCCACGCGCGCGCCCAGCTCCAGCGCGTCGAAGGGCTTGGTGAGGTAGTCGTCGGCGCCGAGCTTGAGGGCGCGCACCTTGGCGCTCGTCTCGGAGTGGGCGGAGATGAAGATGACGGAGATGTAGCCGCTGGCGCGCTCGGCCTTGAGCTCCTCGAGGAAGTGGTAGCCGTCTCCGTCGGGCAGCTGCACATCCAGCAGCAGCACGTCCGGGCGGCGCTCGCGCAGGGAGCGGTGCGCCTCCTCCAGCGTGGAGGCCACCAGCACCTCGTAGCCGTGGCTCACCAGCACCTCGCGGCAGATGACACCGACCTTCTCGTCATCGTCCACCACCAACACGCGCCCGTGGTGCTGGCCGGTGCGCCCGCGCACCAGCGAGTCCACGGTGGCCAGCAGCCGGTCGGACTGCAGCGGCATGGAGAGGAAGGCATCCGCCCCGGCCCGGAAGGCACGCGGGCGCTCGTCGAAGGCGGAGAAGATGAGCAGCGGGGCCTGACGCGTCTCCGGATCATGCCGGAAGATCTCCGCCAGCCGCAGGCCGTCGATGACGGGCAACCGGGCGTCCACCAGCAGCGCATCCGGGTGGAAGGCCCGCGCCTGGGTGAGGCCCTCCTCGGCGCTGGGGGCCAGGCGCACCTCGTAGCCGCGCGAGCGCAGCAGGGCCTTGGTGATGTAGCCGATGTCCGACTCGGCCTCGACGAGCACCAGCCCGCCGCGCCGCTCGGGGCTGTGCTTCTGGGTGAAGTCCAGGCCGTCCGGCCGCAGGTACTCGGCGGGGGGCTCCACGGGGAGCACCACGACGAAGCGCACGCCGTCGTGGCAGGGCTCGCACCAGATGTAGCCAGCGTGGGCTTCCACGATGTTTCGGCAGATGGCCAGGCCCAGCCCGGTGCCGCGCACGGTGCGGTTCGCCTTGGTGCGCGCCTGTTCGAAGCGGTCGAAGATGCGCTCGAGGTTCTCCTCGGCGATGGGCTCGCCGCTGTTCCAGCACGTGAGCGCCACGTAGCCGGGCACCGCCGAGGTGGCCTTGAGCTCCAGCCGCACCTCGCCGCCCTCGGGAGTGAACTTGGCGGCGTTGGTGAGCAGGTTGTTGAGCACCTGGGTGAGGCGGTTGGGGTCGGCCAGCGCGCGCAGCCCGTGCTGGGGCAGGCCGGCGGACACCTTTATCCGCCGCTCCATGAAGGCCGGGCCGTACTTCTCCACCGCGCGGCGCACCAGCTCGTCCACGTAGGCCCACTCGAAGTTCATCCGCAGCCGGCCCTTGGCGAACTTGGCCAGGTCCAGCAGGTCATCCACGATGGCGTTGAGCTTCTCCGTCGAGTCGCGCGCCAGCATGAGGTAGCGGCGCTGCTTGTCGTTCATGTCGTTGGACAGGAAGTTGAGCACCAGGTCCAACGAGCCGGAGATGGAGGTGAGGGGCGTGCGCAGCTCGTGGCTCACCATGTGGACGAACTCGTCCTTGCGCTCCTCCAACTGCTTCTGCTCGGTGACATCGCGCAGCACCACGCACACCCCGCGCAGCACCCCGCGCGAGTCGTTCACCGGGGTGACGGTGGTGTGGATGGTGCGCTCGTCGAGCTTCAGCTCCTCGCGCAGCACCTGGGCGCCGCCGTACTCCCAGCCGCGCACCAGCTCGAAGGGATCGAACCCGAGCTTCTCGCGCAGCCGCTTGCTGGCGTCCGGCGCGGTGGTGGGGCCCTCGCCCAGCGTCAGCAGACGGCGCGCGGCGGGGTTGAGCACGACGATTTCGTTCTTCTCGTCGGTGAGGATGACGCCGTCGGCCATGGACTCGACCATGCGGTCGATGCGCTGGCGCGAGGCCTCCTCGGAGGCGCGCAGGGACTGGATGGCGTCCGCCGTCTGGTTGGCGAGCGTGTCCAGCAGCGCGCCGTCCTCGTCGGAGTAGACGTGGGAGCGCTGGGAGAAGAGCGACAACAGGCCCACCGGGCGGCCCCCGGCGGTGAGCGCGACGGTGAGCTGGCTGGCCCACGAGGCCGGGGCGGCGGCATCCTGGGACGTGGTGCCGGTGACGTGGGTGATGACGCGGTCCTCGGGCAGCACCAGCCCCGAGCGCTGGCCCCACGCGGTCAGCATGGACTCCTTGACGCCCAGCAGCGACTGCTCGCCCACGACGGTGCCCTGGCAGCGCAGGCGCAGGGTGGCGGTGCGGTCCCACCCGAGCGCGATGAGCGCCGCGCCACAGTCATAGGGCAGCACGCGCGACACCGCGGTGAGGACGCGGTCGATGATGGCGTCGTAGCCGAGCGGCTCGCCGGCGCTGGCGCGGCTCACCTCGTAGAGCACGCCGAGCGCTTCCACCCGCTGGTGGAGCTGGCGCAGCAGCCGCTCCTTGTCCCGCCGCAGCACGGTGTACTCCACCGCGTTCTTCACGGTGATGAGCAGATCGTTCAAATCCCAGGGCTTGGTGATGTAGCGGTACACCTGGCCCTGGTTGATGGCCGCGATGATGTCCTCGGGATCCGTGTAGCCGGTGAGGAGCAGCGCGGTGATGTCGATGCCTTCCGAGCGCGCGGCGGCCACGAGCTCGATGCCCGTCATCTCCGGCATGCGCTGATCCGTGATGAGCACGTCCACGCGATGCTGCCGCAGCAGCCCCAGTGCCTCGGGCCCCGAGTGGGCCGACAGCACGTGGTAGCGCTTGTGGAACATGCGCACGAGCAGGTCGATGACGTCGGGCTCGTCGTCGACCAACAAGAGGGTATGTCGGGGCTCGGACAAGGTGTTCGGAAGTCTACGCGCAGAAGGGGGACGACCCCAGTACCCGTTCGGAACTCGAGGACCCACACGGATTGTACGTGCTCATCTCAGAACGAATTGACTCTATACGTATGTTCAGGGAGCATGAGGATACTGAAAGCCTGTTGCGCCGTTAGGCAGCCCACCAGGCGAGGGAGCGAGGCATGGAAGAGCTGACCGAACGCCAGCGCGAAATCCTGGCCTTCATCGTCAAGGAGACGGAGTCGCGGGGCTTCCCGCCGACCATCCGCGAGATTGGCGAGGAGATGGATATCCGCTCGACCAACGGGGTGAACGATCACCTCAAGGCACTGGAGCGCAAGGGGTACCTCAACCGGGGCGAGCAGCAGAGCCGGTCGCTGGTTCCCACCAAGCGGGCCCGGATGCTGCTGGGCCTGGGGGTGAAGAAGGAGTCGGGGCTGATTGAAATCCCCCTGCTGGGCAAGGTGGCGGCGGGCGCTCCCCTGCTCGCCCAGGAGAACGTGGAGGACTCGGTCCGGATCGACAGCTTCCTGCTGGGCGGTCAGGGGCGCGAGGTCTTCGCACTCCGGGTGAAGGGCAACTCGATGATCGACGACGGCATCTTCGACGGGGACTACCTCTTCGTGCGCAAGACGCCGCAGGCCCAGACCGGGGACATCGTCGTGGCCCTCATCGAGGACGAGGCCACGGTGAAGCGGTACTACCCCGAAGGGGACCGCATCCGCTTCCAGCCGGCCAACGCCACCATGCAGCCCATCTACGTGAGCAAGGCGGAGTTCCGCTCGACGATGATTCTGGGCCAGGTGGTCGGCGTGTACCGCAAGCTGCCGGGCGGGAAGAGCTAGTCTTTCCCGTTTCACTCCTCATCGATGAGGACTGGATTGGGTCTGATCCGCTCCTCATCGATGAGGAGTGAATTGCCTCCATCGCGTTTTCCCCGTTTCACTGCGCATCGATGCGCAGTGGATTTGCCCTTTTCACTGCGCATCGATGCGCAGTGGATTTGCCCTTTTCACTGCGCATCGATGCGCAGTGGATTGGACCGGGCGCGGTTCAGGGGCACTTCTTGAGCTGCACCCCGCTGCTGGCGATCCGGTTGCACACCGTGGTCACCGTCGCCTCGTCCTTCAGCTCCGCGGCGAGGGCCGCCGTGCGCAACTGTAGGTCCAGGTCCTTCACGTGGTCGGGCTCGGCGCTGAGGTTGGAGAGGATGCGCAGGGCATCCGGCTTGCGCCCGAACGTGGAGAGCAGGTCGGCCAGCTCGGTGAGCTCGTGTACGTCGGAGCCGGAGACGGTCTCGAGCGCGTGCCCCAGCTGCTCCTCGGCGGCCGGACGCTCGTTGTTCGCCAGGTGGAGCCGCGCCATGGCCACGTGGACGACGGCGCGGTCCTTCACCTTCAGCGACTCGCGGTAGGCCGCGAGCGCGTCCGCCGGTTTCCCCAGCCGGGTGTAGATCTCCCCGACGAGCTCCCACAGCGTGGGGTCCTTCGGCGAGCGGCTGGCGGCCTCGCGGTAGGACTCTGCGGCGGGGAGGAGCTGGCCGGCCCGTACCTGCTCGTCCCCCAGCGCGGTGAGCAGCTCGGGCGTCCGCACGCCCTTCCCCGCCTGGTCGCTCAGGAGCAGCAGGGCCTCGGCGTGGCGCTCGTCCCCCGCGAGCACGTCGACGGCACGCAGCAGCAGCGGTGTCTTGCTGGCATCGGGACTGGCCTCGGCGGCGAGGACGAAGTGCTTCACCGCGGCGTCCTTCTCCCCCCGTTTGACGTCGATTTCCCCCAACTGCTCGAGGGCGTTGAAGTCCTTGGAATGCAGGGCGAGGGCCTTGTTCAAGGCACTCTGCGCTTCATCGAGCCGGCCGAGCTGGGCATGGATGAAGCCGAGCCGGCTCCAATTGGTGGAGCGCTTGGCGTCGCGCTTGAGGGCGAGCTCGAACTGGGCCGACGCCTCGTTGAGACGGCCCATGGAGAGGTAGACCTCGCCCATGGCCGCGGGCAGGCGGGGATCCTCCGGGGAGAGCTCCTTCATGGTGTTGAAGGAGGCCAGGGCGTCCTCGAACTTGCCCTGGAGGTACTCGGTGTTGCCCTTGAGGTAGTAGCCCTCGGCCTGCTCCTTGGGGGACGGCGGAGAGGGACGCTCCTCGCAACCCGCGGCGAGGAGGACGAGCAGCGGCAGGACACGCCAGCGCGAGTGCATGTGCGGGGAGCTCCGGGCTCAGAAATGCCAGGCGATGCCGGCGTTGAGGTCGAGGTTGAGACCACTGCCGAGGCCGCCGTCGGAGAGACCGAGCGTGGCCTGGGCGAGGTTGGTGGAGGCCTCGAGCTGGAGCCCGAGGTGGCCGGCGATGAGGTACTCGCAGCCGACGAAGCCGATGACGGTGGGAAGCGGGCCGGTCTGCTGGAAGATGCCGAACTCGCCGAAGGACAGCTGCACGCCCAGGCCGAGCCCCCAGTAGGGACGGAAGGAGCGCTCGGCGTTGTGGTAGTGGCGCAGCCCGAGCACGCTGGGCAGGACGCTGAGGCCGCCCTTGCGCCCCTCTTCCTGGGACGTGACGTAGGTGAAGCCCACCTGCCCGAAGACGACCCATTCGGGATGGAACTGGAAGCCGATCTCCACGTCGCCACCGGGGTTGAACGAGGAGAGGCTGGAGATGAGGCTGTTGTTGAACCGCAGGCCCACGAGGAACGAACCCGTCCCGGGCGCTCGCGTCGCGACAGCGGGCGCCGCTGGGAGCGCGCGCTCCAAGGGCTCCGGGATGAGAGCGGCGAGGAGCTGATCCGCGATGGCCACGGCGGCGCGAGGCAGGGCCTCCCGGGCGGACACCTCGAGACGGGGCCGGCTCAAGGCGCGTCCGCCCTCCGCGTCCACGAGGTTGGTGGTGAGGACGTAGCGCGAGCCGAAACCATCGAGCCGGCCGGTGATGACGTAGCGGGCCCTGGCGGAGCCGGGGGAGCCCGGCGTGGCGTCCTTGCAGGGGCCCTCCGCGCAGGCGCCAGCGACGTGCACGGCGTCCTGGTCCGACGTGGTGGACACCGCGAGGCGGGGAGACTCGGCGAGCCGGCTCACGAGGAGCGCCGTCATGCCCGAGGCCTGTTCCCGGGCCTCCTCATTGGCCTCCAGGGGAAGCAGGGTGACGACGACAACCGGGGCAGGCGCCTCGCCCGAGGGCTTTGGGGCCTCCGGGGCCGCGGAGGACGACTGCCCCCGGGCAACCGGGACGAGCAGAAGGGCGAGGAGTAGCGGCAGGCGACGGCTCACGGGTCCGGCACTCTAGTACCAGACGGTCGGCCGTGGGGCGGAGAGCGCGGTCACGAGACGCATACCTGCCCGCTCGGGCTGCCACCGGGCACCCCATGGGAGTCCGAGCTTCACGACGCCGGCAGCGGGCCCAGGTAGTCGATCGGATCCATGGGCTTGCCGTCGACACGCACCTCGAAGTGCAGCTGCGGGCCACTCGTCTTGCCGGACTCGCCCACGGTGGCGATGACCTGGCCGCGCCGCACCTTCTGCCCCGTGCGCACGCGCAAGTCGCGGTTGTGGGCGTAGAGCGTGATGAGCCGCTCCGAGTGCTGGACGATGACGATGAGCCCGTAGCCGCGCTGCTCGCCCGCGTACAGCACGTCCCCTTCCTGGGCTGTTTTCACCGGCGTCCCCACCGGCACGGCGAGGTCGATGCCATCATGGGGCTCGCGCCCCTTCTTTCCGAAGCGCGCGTACAGCACGCCCCGCAGGGGCCAATCCAGCATCCCCTTCGTCTCCGGCACCGGCCGCGCGGGCGGGGAGCCAGGCCGGGACGCCGGACGAGACGGAGCCGAGACGACCGCCGGAGCTTTGGCCGGGGTCCGGGTGGGAGGTTTCGTCCCCGGCCCTGGCCGCTCCTCCTCCGGCTCCGGAGTAGGAGACGACTCGGTGGCCACCGGCACCGGCTGCTCGAAGCCGGGGATGATGAGCACCTGCCCCACGGTGAGGCTGCGCGGATCATCGATGCCGTTGGCCTCGGACAGTTCCTCCACGGTGATGCCGTAGGTCTTGGCGATCCGGTACACCGTCTCGCCCGGGGCCACCTTGTGCTGGACGGAGACGAGCTCCGGCTCCGGGTGGGGCTCGCGCAGCTCTCCGAGCGCCACGGGGGATGGCCCGGAGACGGGAGCCGCGATGGGACGGGTGGCGGACTTCTCCACCAGCGCGCAGCCGGTGGTGCCGAGGAGCGCGAGCAGCACGAGCAACGCTGGCCGCGCCTGGCTGGGTGCCGCCACCGCCAACGTCAGTCTCCCCCGCTGCCCACGTCGCTGCGTGGGAAGCCCTCGAGGTTCCAACCCGCCAGCATCTTCATGGCCGGCGCGTCGGTGAGCTCGAAGTGGAGCGGCGTCAGCGAGATGCGGCGATCCAGATGCACGGCGTTGCAGTCGCTGCCGGGGATGTCCTCGTGCTCGTAGGAGCTGCCGCCGATCCAGTAGTACTTGCGACCGCGCGGATCCTCCTTCTCCACCACGTCATAGCCGTACGAGTGCCGGCCCAGGCGGGTGATGGCGTAGCCGGTGGGCTCGCCCCGGGGAACGTTGACGCTCAGCAGCATCCGCGCCGGCAGCTGGGGCTGGGCGAGCGCCGCCGCCACCAGCGAGCGGGCGAAGCGCGCCGCGTGCTGGAAGTCGAACGGCGCCCGGGACACCAGGCTGAAGGCGATGGAGGGAATGCCCAGGAACGCCGCCTCGCGGGCGGCCGCCACCGTTCCCGAGTAGTTGACGTCGTCGGCCAGGTTGGCCCCGTGGTTGATCCCGGACACCATGATGCGCGGGCGATCATCCTTCATGAGGTGGTGGATCGCCAGATAAGCGCTGTCCGCCGGGGTGCCATCCACGGCGTACCAGTGCTCACGCACCTCGGTGATGCGCAGGGGGCGGTTGAGGGAGATGGAGTGCGAGGTGGCGCTCTGCTCGCGGTCCGGCGCCACCACCCATACCTCCCCCAGCGGGCTCACCGCGTCCACCAGGGCACGCAGGCCCTCGGAGAAGTAGCCGTCGTCGTTGGAGACCAGGATGCGGGGTTTCTTGTCGGCCACGTCTCGCTCGTTTCCCTACTTCGCCTGCAGGCCCTTGATTGCCTTCTTGCCACCGTAGCGCGCGCCGCTGCCCAGCTCCTGCTCGATGCGCAGCAGCTGGTTGTACTTGGCGATGCGGTCCGAGCGCGACGCCGAGCCCGTCTTGATCTGCCCGCAGTCGAGCGCCACGGCCAGGTCCGCGATGGTGGTGTCCTCCGTCTCGCCCGAGCGGTGGCTCATCACCGAGGTGTACCCGGCCTTGTGCGCCATGCGCACCGCCTCGAACGTCTCCGTGAGGCTGCCGATCTGATTCACCTTCACCAGGATGGAATTGGCCACGCCGCCTTCAATCCCGCGGCCCAGGCGCTCCACGTTGGTGACGAAGAGATCATCGCCCACCAGCTGGAGCTTGTTCCCCAGCGCGTCGGTGAGGCGCTTCCAGCCGTCCCAATCGTCCTCGGCCATGCCGTCCTCGATGGAGACGATGGGGTAGCGCGACACGAGCTGCTGGTAGTAGTCGAGCATGCCGCCAGCATCGAACTCCTTGCCCTCGCCCTTGAGGCGGTACTTCTTGGAGCCCTTGTCGAAGAACTCGCTGGCGGCCACGTCCATCGCGAGGAAGATCTGCTCGCCGGCCTTGAAGCCCGCCGCGGAGATGGCCTCCATGATGAGCTTGAGGGCCTCCTCGTTGGCCGGCAGGTCCGGGGCGTAGCCGCCCTCGTCGCCCACGCCGGTGGCCAGCTTGCGGCCCTTCAGGATCTTCTTCAGCGCGTGGAAGATCTCCGCACCCCAGCGCAGGCCCTCGGAGAACGAGGGAGCGCCCGCGGGCACCACCATGAACTCCTGCACGTCCACGCGGGTATCGGCGTGGGCGCCGCCGTTGAGGATGTTCATCTGCGGCACCGGCAGGGTGCGCGCCTGGGCGCCGCCGATGTAGCGGTAGAAGGGCAGGCCGAAGGCATCCGCCGCCGCGCGCGCCGTGGCCATGGACACCGCGAGGATGGCGTTGGCGCCCAGCTTGCTCTTGGTGGGCGTGCCGTCCATCTCCAGCATCTGCATGTCCACCGCGTACTGGTCCGCCGCGTCCATGCCCACCAGCTCGGGGGCGATGGTGTCCATGATGTTCGTGACGGCCTTGCGCACGCCCTTGCCCAGGTAGCGGTTCTTCTCGCCGTCCCGCAGCTCGAGCGCCTCGTGCTCGCCGGTGGAGGCCCCGGACGGCACCGCCGCACGGCCCTTGGCCCCGCCTGCCAGGAACACCTCGGCCTCCACGGTGGGGTTGCCGCGAGAGTCGAGCACTTCACGCGCCACGATTTGAGCAATCTCGGTCATAGGCGCGCGGTTCTAAAGGACGCTCCTGGCCCTCGCAAGCCTGCTCGACGGTGCTCCTGCTACACTGTCAACCCGCCGAAGCCTCCACCCTCCGCCATGCCGCCGCGTCGACCTTCCGCCCCCGCTGATGACTTCTACCCCCGCCTGCGCGGCCGGGGCGCGCTGCTGGGGCTGGCCGTGGGCGACGCGCTGGGTGTCCCCTTGAAAACACGGCCGCTGATCGCGCCCCCCTTCCCCCAGCTCGCGGACGGCCCCCACCGCAAGCTCAAGGGCGGCGGCCCCTTCGAGCTGCGCAAGGGCCAGGTGGGCGAGAGCGGACAGATGGCGAGCTGCCTGGGCGTGGGGCTGCGCGAGCAGGGCACCTACGACGCGGACCACATGCTGCGCCGCTACCTCGCCTGGCAGGGGCACGGCGAAGGCGTGAGCGAGTTCACCCAGGAGGTGCTCACCGAAGTGCTCGAGTCCGGCCTGCCCAAGGCGACAGCCGGGCGGCGCGTCTGGCTGCGAAGCCTCCGGCGCGCGGCCGGCAACGGCAGCCTCGCGCGCACCGCGCCCATTGGCGTCTTCTTCCACGACAACCCCCAGGTGCGGCTGCAGGCCTCGCTCGCGGACTGCGCCCTCACCCACTTCGATCCGCGCTGCCAGCTGGCGTGCGCCGCCCTGAACGGCGCCCTCGCGCACGCCCTCAACGCCGGCGAGCAGCTGCAGAAGGAGGACCTCTTCACCGCCGCCCTGAGTGCCCTGTCCCTGGCCAGCGCCTTCCTGGGCCGCTCGGCGGGCGACTACGTCCAGGAGGTCTCCATCGCCACCACCTTCCTCAAGGAGGACCTGGCGGCGGCGCGGCAGAGCGACCCGATGCTCTACTGGCCGGACATGCACATGCACCGGAAGCAGGACCATGTGCGGGTGGCCTTCCGGCTGGCCTTCTGGGAGTTGATGCACGCCCCCGACCTCGAGGCCGGGCTGGTGGACGTCATCAACCGGGGCGGGGACGCGGACGCGAACGGGGCCGTGGCCGGAGCGCTCCTGGGCGCCTTCCACGGCGAGGACGCCATTCCGTCCGAGTGGCGCCAGGGCGTGCTGGAGTCACCGGGCCCGAGCGCGGGGCTCCTCTGGAGCCACTACCACCCCCGCCACCTGCTGCTCCTGGCTCCGGACTGAAAGGCCGAGGGCGGCCGCCAAAAGCACGAGGCCCGCGTGGAGCCGTCCGGGAAGGGACGTCCACCGCGGGCCTCGGGAAGCGGTGCGGAGGGGCGTTCAGCCGAGCATGTCGATGATGATGACGCCGCGCTGGGGCTTGTCGTCGTCCTCGGCCTCCGAGCGGCGCCGGGGGCGCTCCTCGGGCACGGGCAGCGGAATCTCGAGCGCGGGACGCTCCCGCTCCTCCCGGTTCCTCTCCCGGCGCTTGATCTCTTCGATGATGAAGGCGTCGAGCATGGGTTCGATTTCTCCCTCAGCCTACGTACCCTGATGTACGCCCGCCGTCCCGCTCCTGGTTTCCCGCCACCCTATCGGCTTCTGAGTTCTTCAGATGCAAAGTAAGGGCCCTGGTTCCTTTCTGGGGACGTGCCTGCGACCTCGCATGCTCGCCCGTCTACCTCCCGACAACCGGACGCGGCGGAAATTGTCCAGAAATCGATGCGGACCCGAACCACCGGACGCCGAGAACGTTGACTGGATTGTAATCGAGCCAGCGATCCCCGCAAGCGCTCCTACTCGTCTGAGGACCCAGGACATCCGGAGTGACGGTTCTGTCCGGGACTGGCCCGGCCTCCTGCCTGCCCCCCGGTCGTCCCGGGGGAATGCCGCACGGCGTCGAGGCCGGAGCCCCTGGGCCTCAGGCCGCCGTTTCCACCCGGCGCTTGAAGTTCTCCAGGAGGTTGGGCAGCGACTGGTCCACCAGGGTGGTGAGGATGGACTTGGGGACCAGGGGGCCCACGGCCACCTCCACGCTGTAGGTGACCTTGGTGCGCCCCTCGCCCGCGGGCTCCAGCACCCAGCTGCCCTTGTTGTCCTTCATCACCTCGCCCTCCACGAAGGACCAGGTCATCCGCTGCGGCCGCTCCTCGCGGACGAGGATGGTGTAGCGGATGGTCTTGATCTTGAAGTCCACCTCGTAGTGGACCTTCACCTCGTTACCCTTGCGATCCGAGGTGCGGATCTTCTTCACCTCGGGGAGCCACTCCGGGTAGCGGTCGTAGGTGATGATGGTGTCGAAGACCTTCTCCGGGGGAGCGTTGACGACGATGGAGCGACTGGCGCCAGGCATGGTGTGCGTGTCTCCGCGATGGGGGGGTTGCCCAGAAGGGGTTGGCTAGAACTTGTAACCCGGCTTCGTGTCGAAGCGGTGGCGAGACTGGATGAAACGCACCGTGCCGGTCTTGCTGCGCATGACCACCGAGTGCGTCTCGCAGCCGCTGCCGAAGAAGCGCACGCCGCGCAGGAAGTCGCCGGTGGTGACGCCGGAGGCGGCGAACATCACCTCGCCGCCGGCCAGCTCCTCGGCGGTGTAGATCTTCGACATGTCGGAGACACCCATGCGCCTGGCGCGGGCGATTTCATCGTTGTTGCGGGGCACCAGCCGGCCCTGCATGTCGCCGCCCACCGAGCGGATGGCCGCGGCGGCGATGACGCCCTCGGGCGCGCCGCCAATGCCCATCAGCACGTCCACGCCGGTGTCCTCGAAGCAGGTGGCGATGCCGCCGGCCACGTCACCGTCATCGATGAGGCGGATGCGCGCGCCCGCGGCCCGCACCTCCTTGATGAGGTCCGCGTGCCGCTCCCGGTCGAGGATGATGACCGTCAGGTCCGCCACGTAGACCTTCATCTTCTCCGCGATGGCGTGGAGGTTCTCGGTGGGGGTGCGGCGCAGGTCGATGGCGCCCTTGGCGCGCGGGCCCACGGCGATCTTCTCCATGTAGGTGTCCGGCGCGTTGAGCAGGCTGCCCTTGGCGGCCATGGCCACCACGGAGATGCCGCCCGGGCGGCCGTAGGCACACAGGTTGGTGCCCTCGAGCGGATCCAACGCGATGTCCACCTCGGGGTCCTCCGGGTTGCGGCGGCCCACCTTCTCGCCGATGTAGAGCATGGGGGCCTCGTCGCGCTCACCCTCGCCGATGACCACCGTGCCGTTGATGTGCAGCGAGTCGAACGCCTTGCGCATGGCGTCCACGGCGGCCTGGTCCGACTCGTTCTTGTCGCCGCGGCCCATCAAGCGGGCGGAAGCGATGGCCGCCATCTCGGTGACGCGCACGACCTCCATTGCCAGGTTGCGATCCATTGAGTGTCTCCTTGAGAAGAACGTTTGAAGAGGTGGGAATTCAGGAAGCGTCCTGCAACAGGCGCAGGAGCGCGTCCGGCAGGCGGGTGGGTCTGCCTTCGCGGCTCACACAGGCGTGCACGGTCCGCCCGGTGCACAGGGGGGTGTCCGAGCCCCCCTCGCGGAAGACCTCGTAGGTGAAGGCCAGCGACACCCGTTTGACCTCGCTCACGCGGGGGCGCACCAGCAGCACGTCCTCGTAGCGGGCGGGCGACTTGTAGGAGGCGGTGGCCTCCACGATGGGCAGCATCAGCCCTTCGCGCTCCATCTCACGATAGCTGCCCCCTCGCGCGTGGAAGTACTCCATGCGAGAGAGCTCGAAGTAGCGGAAGTAATTGGCGTGATAGACGACACCCATCTGGTCCGTGTCGCCGTAGATCAC
Organism: Archangium sp.; assembly: GCF_045802675.1. Lineage (GTDB taxonomy): Bacteria > Myxococcota > Myxococcia > Myxococcales > Myxococcaceae > Archangium. The sequence goes on from NZ_JBJMQO010000093.1 coordinate 58,347, forward strand.
TCGGATTCGTGCCTCGACCATGGATCGAATCGACCGTAACAGGGCAGTGTCCGACCGGAAAGCACTGCTGCTCGGGAGTTGGTTGCTTCTGAGCACGAGCCATGGAGGATGGGCGGCCATGTTCCGCCTCCGCGCCCTCCCCCTCCTGCTGCTGCTCCTGGCCCTGCCCGCCCTGGCGAAGCCGCCCCGGTTGACGCTCTTCATCACCGTGGACGCCATGGGCTCGGATCTGCTGCTGCGCACCCAGCCCCGGCTCAAGGGCGGGCTGCGGCAGCTCATCGACTCGGGGGCCTTCTACCCGTATGCGCGCTACGGCTACGCCAAGCCGCGCACCGCGCCGGGCCACGCCACGCTGGCCACCGGCGCCAACCCCTGGCGCCACGGCATCGTGGACAACCGGATCATCGACCGGGCCACGGGCAAGCCCGAGCGCGTCTTCCCGGACCCCACGCACCCGGTGCTGGAGGCGGCCCTGTCCAACGAGGACGTGAGCCCGGCCAACCTCATGGCGGAGACGGTGGCGGACCGGCTGCGGCTGGCCACGCAGGCGCAGGGCAAGGCCATCGCGCTGTCGGGCAAGGCGCGCTCGGCCATTCCATTGGCTGGCAGGCTCGGCCAGGCCTACTGGTACGACGAGACGGTGGGGAAGTTCGTCACGGGCACCTGGTACACGAAGGAGCTGCCCGGCTGGCTGAAGGCCTTCAACGCCGCCAATCCGCCCGAGGCGTGGTTCGGCAAGGTGACGTGGGAGCCGCTCCTGCCGCGCACCGCGTACACGGGCGAGGATGACCGGCCCTACGAGGGCGAGCTCTACGGGCTGGGGCGCACCTTCCCGCATCCGCTCACCGGAGGCCTCACCTCCCCGGGCCCCCAGGCGTACACCGCCTTCGCCATCTCCCCGCTGTCCCTGGACCTGGTGGTGAAGGCCGCGCGCGCCGCCATCGACGGCGAGGGCCTGGGCAAGGACGAGGTGCCGGACCTGCTCGCGGTGAGCTTCAGCGCCACCGACCGCGTCTTCCACCAGTACGGCCCCAACTCGTGGGAGATGCAGGACACGATGTACCGGCTGGACAAGGCGCTGGGAGACCTGGTGGCCGCGGCCGAGCGCGCCGCGGGCGGCAGGGACAACCTCCTCGTGGTGCTCTCGGCCGACCACGGTGGCGCGGCGGTGCCCGAGCACTGGGCCGCCGAGGGAATGGATGCGCAGCGCGTGGATCCGGGCGTCCTCTCCAAGGGGCTGACCGAGGCCCTGCGGGCGCAGTTCGGCGGAGACATCCTCGCCACCGTCGAGGAGCTGGACGTGTACCTGGGAGGCAAGACGCTGGAGGGCGGCAAGGTGGACGGGGCGGCGGTGCGGCGGGCCGCGGCGGCCTGGCTGTTGAAGCAGCCAGCCATCACCCTGGCGGTGGCGAGGGATGATCTCTACTCGATGCCGGACGTGGCGGGGCTGGTGATGCCCCTGCGGCGCGGCTACTTCCCGGGGCGCAGCGGGGACGTGCTCTTCGTGGTGAAGCCCTTCCACGTCATCAGCGCCGAGCCCACCGGCACCAACCACGGCACCCCGTATGCGTACGACCAGCTCGTGCCCTTCATCCTGGCGGGCAAGGGGGTGAAGCCGGGCACGTACACGCGGGAGATCAGCACCACGGACGTGGCGCCCACCGTGGCGGCGGCGCTGGGATTGAGCCTCCCCGCGTCCGCCGAGGGAGAGCCCCGGTACGAGGCCCTCGGCTCCGGCCGCTGAGGGCTACGGCGCCTGGACGATCTCCAGGGACAGGTCCATGGCGCGCGCCGAGTGCGTGAGCGCGCCCATGGACACGAAGTCCACCCCGAGCTTCGCCAGCCGGGGCAGGCGCTCCAGGGTGATGCCACCGGAGACCTCGAGCGGGATGCGGCCCGCCGTCAGCTCCACGGCGCGGCGGATCTGCTCGTCGTCCATGTTGTCGAGCATCACCACGTCCGCGCCCTCCTCGAGCGCCTCGGCGAGCTGCTCGAGGTTGGTGACCTCGATCTCGATCTTCACCAACTGGGGCGCGTTGGTGCGGGCGCGGCGGAGGGCCTCGCGCACGGAGCCACCCACGGCCGCGATGTGGTTGTCCTTGATGAGGACGCCATCGAAGAGGCCGAAGCGGTGGTTGAAGGCGCCCCCGGCCTTCACGGCCTGCTTGGACAGCGAGCGCATGCCGGGGGAGGTCTTCCGCGTGTCGAGGATGCGCAGCTTGGTGCCGCGCACGGCGGACATGACCTGCCAGGCCATGGTGGCCATGCCCGAGGTGCGCTGGACGATGTTGAGGGCGGTGCGCTCGGCGGTGAGGAGCGCGCGCATGCGGCCGCGCACCCGGGCGACGAGGGCCTTGTTCTGCACCTCCTGCCCGTCGCGCGCGAGCAGCTCGACGCGCGAGTCGGGGTCCACGTGCTCGAAGACGCGAGCGAAGGTGTCCAGCCCGGCGAGCACGAGCCGCTCCTTGGCGATGAGCTCGGCGGAGCCCTGGGCGTCCACGGGGACGAGGGCATCGGTGGTGATGTCACCCGCCGCCCCGAGGTCTTCCTCGAGGGCGAGCGAGATGAGGCGATCGACGAAGGTATCCATGCGAGTGACGTCTCCGATCGGGCTCAGCGCCGGGTCTTGGCTACACGGGAAGGCGCCGACTTCTTCCGCGCTGGAGCCTTCTTGGCCGCCGCCTTCTTCGCGGGTGCCTTCTTGGCCGCCGCCTTCTTCGCGGGTGCCTTCTTGGCCGCCGCCTTCTTCGCCGGAGCCTTCTTGGCCGCGGCCTTCTTCGCCGGTGCCTTCTTGGCTGCGGCCTTCTTCGCCGGTGCCTTCTTGGCCGGTGCCTTCTTCGCCGGTGCCTTCTTCGCGGGTGCCTTCTTCGCGGGTGCCTTCTTCGCGGGCGCCGCCTTCTTCACGGGCGCCGCCTTCTTCACGGGCGCCTCGCTGACGGGAGCAGGAGCGGCCTTCTTCGCCGGAGCCTTCTTCTCCGCGGGCGCGCGGGCGGGCGTGGCCCTGGCCTTGGGCTTCCTCGGAGCGCGCGCATCCTCGACGTCGATGCTGCCGACATCGTGGACATCCGCGTCGTCCTCGTCCTCGTCCTTCTGGAGCTCGACGATCCGCTCCGCGACGGTCTTGGACTCGACGACCTCGCCATCAACAGTGCCCGACTCCTCCTTGACGACCTCACCCTCGGCGTCCGCCGGACCAGCCGCGGGCGCGGGCGTCTCGTCCGGAGCGAGCCGGGTCAGGCTGTCCTGCAGCTTGGTGATGCGCGCCTCCAGCTCCTCGACGCGGGCGCGGTCCTTCTCCACCACGTCCGGGGGCGCCTTGGCGACGAAGTTGGGGTTGTCCAGCTTGCGCTTGATGCCGCCCACCTCCTGCTCCGAGCGGGTGATCTCCTTGCGCAGGCGCTCGCGCTCGGCGTCCACGTCGATGAGGCCCGCGAGCGGCACGAAGACCTCCATCCGCGGACCCACGAAGGCGGCGGACTGCGCCGGCTTGGGACCGGGGCCCGTAATCCGCAGCTCCCCCAGGCCGGCCAGCGGCATCAGGTAGCCGCGCCACCGCTCGAGCAGCTCGCGGGTGCGCGTGTCCGGGCTCTGCACGTACGCGGTGATGCGGGCCGAGGGCGGCAGGTTGCTCTCGCCGCGGATGTTGCGCAACCCCTCGATGGCCGCGATGACCGGCCCCATCTCCGCCTCGGCGGCCGTGTCCTCGAGCGCCGTCTCCGGCTCGGGGAACGGGGAGATCATGATCGACTCGGCGGGCCGCGACATGGGCAGCTTCTGCCAGATCTCCTCGGTGATGAACGGCATGAACGGGTGGAGCAGCCGGAGAATCCGGTCCAGGCAGTACACGAGCACCGCGCGGGTGGTGTCCTTGGCCCTGGCGTCCTCGCCGTAGAGCGAGCCCTTGGCCAGCTCGATGTACCAGTCGCAGAACTCGGACCAGAGGAACTGGTAGAGCGTGGAGGCGGCCTCGCCGAAGGCGTAGGCGTCGAGCGACGTGCGGGTCACCGCGATGGCGCGCTGCAGCCGCGAGAGGATCCACCGGTCGGCCAGGGTGAGCTCGCGCTCGGAGAGGGGCCGCTCATCCAGCTGGAAGTCGCCCATGTTCATCAGGGCGAAGCGGCTGGCGTTCCACAGCTTGTTGGCGAAGGCCTTGTAGCCGGCGACGCGGTCCAGCGAGAGCTTGATGTCGCGGCCCTGCTGGGTGAGCGAGGCCAGGGTGAAGCGCAGCGCGTCCGCGCCGTGGGGCGGCATGCCCTGGGGGAACTTGTTGCGCAGGTTCTTGGCGAGCTGCTCGGGCGCAGAGCCCTGGATGATGTCGAGGGGATCGATCACGTTCCCCTTCGTCTTGGACATCTTCTCGCCCTTCTCGTCGCGCACCATCGCGTGCAGGTAGATGGTGCGGAAGGGCACGTCCTTCATGAAGTGCAGGCCGAACATCATCATCCGGGCGACCCAGAAGAAGAGGATGTCGTGGCCCGTCTCCATGACGGAGTTCGGGTAGAAGGTTTTCAGCTCGGGGGTCTGCTCGGGCCAGCCCAGGGTGCTGAAGGGCCACAGTCCCGAGGAGAACCACGTGTCGAGCACGTCCGGATCCTGCTCCAGGTGCGAGCCGCCGCACTTGGGGCACTTCTCCGGGGCGGCGCGGGCCACGAGCGGCTCGGCGCGCGAGAAGTCGATGCCGCCGGTGGCCTCCAGGCGCGGGCTGCACTCCCCGCAGTACCAGGCCGGAATCTGGTGGCCCCACCACAGCTGGCGGCTGATGGTCCAGTCGTGGATGTTGCGCATCCAGTGGAAGTACGTGTTCGTCCACGACTCGGGGATGATTCTGGTGCGGCCCTGCTCCACCGCCTCGATGGCGGGCTTCGCGAGCGGCTCGATCTTCACGAACCACTGCGGGGACAGGCGCGGCTCCACCACGGTGCCGCAGCGCTGGCAGCCGCCGACGCTCAGCTTGTGGGGGTCTTCCTTCTCCAGCAGGCCCTGGGCCGCCAGGTCCTCGAGGATCTTCTTGCGCGCGGCGAGCCGGTCCATGCCCGCGTACGCCCCACCCTCCTGGTTGATGCGCGCGGACTCGTCCAGCACGTTGATCATCGGCAGCTGGTGCCGCAGGCCCGTCTGGTAGTCGTTGAAGTCATGGGCCGGCGTCACCTTCACCACGCCGGTGCCGAAGGCCGGGTCCACCAGCTGCGCGTCGGCGATGATGGGGATTTCGCGGCCGGTGAGCGGCAGCACCACGCTCTGGCCGGCCAGGCCCTTGTAGCGCTCGTCGTCCGGGTGGATGGCCACGGCGGTGTCGCCGAGCATCGTCTCCGGGCGCGTGGTGGCCACGGTGAGCTTCCGCTCGCTCCCCTTCACCGGGTACTGCAGGTGCCAGAGCGAGCCCTGCTTCTCCTCGTGCTCGACCTCCAGGTCGCTGAGCGCGGTGTGGCACGAGGGGCACCAGTTGATGAGCTTCTGGGCCCGGTAGATGAGGCCCTCCTCGTGCAGCCGCACGAACACCTCGCGCACGGCGGCCGAGACGCCCGGATCCATGGTGAAGCGCTCGCGGCTCCAGTCCAGGCTCGCGCCGAGCACCTTCTGCTGCTCGTTGATGCGCTGGCCGTACTTGTGCTTCCACTCCCAGACGCGCTCGAGGAACTTCTCGCGGCCCAGGTCGTGGCGGCTCTTCTTCTCCTTCTCCTTGAGCTCGCGCTCCACCACCATCTGCGTGGCGATGCCGGCGTGGTCCGTGCCCGGCACCCAGAGGGTGTTGAAGCCGCTCATGCGCTTCCACCGGATGAGGATGTCCTGGATGGTGGCGGTGAGCGCGTGCCCCAGGTGCAGGCTGCCCGTCACGTTGGGCGGCGGCAGCACGATGCAGAAGGCGGGCTTGCCGGAGGTCGCCTCGGCGCGGAAGTAGTTCCGCTCCATCCAGTGGGCGTACCAGCGCGCCTCGACCTCCTTGGGATCATAGGCCTTGGGAAGTTCGGTCGTATCGCTCATGGAAAACGCGAACCGGCCCACGCGGGCCGGTGGAAGGACCGGCCCGACGGGGGCCGGTCGGGGTGTGGAAGCCAGCTACGACGCTTCGAATCAGTGCTTCGTCTCGCGGTCCTTGATCAACCGCTCGAGCTCCTCGCGGATGATCGTCTCGGCCAGCTGGGGGACGACCTCCCAGGCGATCTTCTCGATGACCTCGCGAGAGGCCCGGGAGAGCGCCTCGCGCAGCTGCGCCTCGCCGCCATCGGCGGAGGGAGCGTGCCGGGGCGCCTGGGCGACGGGCGCCGGCGTCCGGGTAGGCGTCGGCGTGGAAGGCTCGGGCTCGGCCACGGGCTCATCGAGCGACAGCTCCTCGAGGCCCCCGGCATCCATCGGCTCCTCGACGGGAGCGGGCTGGGCCGCGGGAGCGGAGCTCAGGCCGAAGGGATCCCTGCCGCGGCCCGAGACGGCGGGCGTCGACCCGGGAAGGGGCGTGGCGCCCGGAGGACGGGGCAGACCGCCAGCGGCGCCCGGAGCGGGAGCGGCACCCGGAGGAGGAACCCCCGGACGCGCCATACCCGGAGCACCGCCCGGACCCGGCATGCCCGGACCCGGCGGACGCGCCATGCCCGGAGGCGGAACGCCGCCCTGGCCCGGAGGAGGCAGACCGCCCGGCCCCGGCATGGGACGAGGACCCGGAGGCATGCCCGGCCCCGGAGGGCCACCCGGACGCGCCATGCCCGGAGCGCCCGGCCCGCCCGGAGGCGGCATCCCGCCCGGCCCCGGCATGGGACGAGGACCCGGAGGCATGCCCGGCCCCGGAGGAACGCCCGGACGCGCCATGCCCGGAGGGCCGCCCGGCCCCGGCGGACCACCCGGCCCCGGCATGCCCGGACGCGGAGCCATGCCCGGCCCCGGAGGCACGCCCGGACGCGCCATACCCGGAGCGCCACCCGGACCCGGAGGCACGCCCGGCCCCGGCATCCCCGGACCCGGAGGACGCGGCATGCCAGGACCCGGAGGGCCCGCGGGACGAGGCTGCTGCGGGGCCGCGGCGGCGGGGGCAGGGGCCGTCACCTGCGTGGCGGCGGAGGCGGGCATGGTGTTGGACTTCTGACCCACCAGCGTCTTCACCTTGTCCAGGAGCACCTGGCTCTCGAAGGGCTTGGTGATGTGGTCGTCCGCCCTGGCTGAACGCGCGCGGGCCTCGTCGAAGGCCTCGAAGGTGCCGGCCAGCAGCACCACGGGGATGCCCTGCGTGGCGGGATCATTCTTGAGCGCCTCGCAGACCTCGTAGCCGTTCTTACCCGGCATCATCACATCCGCGAGCACCACGTCCGGGCGCAGCTCCCGCGAGCGGGTGATGGCGTCCAGCCCGTTGTCGACCGCGGTGACCTGAAAGTCCTCGGTCGCGAAGATCATCCCGATCACCTTGCGGATGGTGAGCGAGTCGTCGGCGACCAGCAGATTCTTGGGCATCGGTTCGGGGCCTCGGGGGTCCAAACCCCCTGGAATTCGGTGAGAAATCGGGACGATGCGTCCCACTGTCAAGCCGGGCAGCTTACGGTTCACCACCCGGGCCTTCAAGAAAACAAGCGGAAGCTCAAGAAAACATGCGGCGAACGTCCAGAAAGAGCACGGGAGCCGGAACACCGGGCGCGGAGAACTCCCCCGGCTCCCCGGTGGGCTCGAAGCGCGGGTGGACGCCCAGCACGCGCGAGGCGCACAGCCCCAGGCTCCGCCCCTCCACCTCGGTGAGCACCAGGAAGGGCTCCACGTGGGCCGGAGCACTCCCCAGCAGGGCCGGGGCCGAGTAGAGGGGCCAGAGGGCCTGCCCATGCGGCATGACACCCGCCACCGCCCCTCCCTTCCCGGGCAGCGCGCTGAAGGCGGGCCCCTGCGTCACCACCTGGGAGATGAGGGAGAGCGGGAGGCCGAACAAGCGCCCCTGTGACTCGAAGACGAGCGAGCGCTCGGGCCGCGAGCCCAGGAAGTGCACGGGGTGCTCTGGCGGGGGGCGGACGGTGCCCGGCTCGTGGGGGAGCGCCTCGGCGTTGAGCTCCAGGTAGAGCCGGTCCTTGTGCAGCACCGCGCTGCGGCTGAGCGCGGCGAGCGTGTCGCCCAGCCCCGAGGGCAGCAGGTAGTGCGGAGCCGGGGCCACGTCCACCACCTCGACGATCGAGCGGACGCGCACGGCCAGGGTGGGGCTCACGTCGAACACCACCACCATGCCGGGGGCGCGCTCGGGCTCGCCGCCGAGCAGCACGGACAAGTCGCTCACCTCCAGCACTCCACGCAGGCTGGTCTCATCGGGTCCCGGCGCGGCGACCTCCATGACGGAGGTGGCCTCGACGGAGTAGCGCGTCTCGCCCGCTTCCATCAGGAGACAGAGCCGGCGTCCGCTTTCGTAGGGAGGCACGGGGGCAGGCTAGCAGCCCCGGGACCTTGGTGCTAAGCCCATTGCGATGGCCCGCATCCTCCTCGTCGACGACGAAAAGATGGCCCGGACGCTGTACGGGGACTACCTGCGCGGCGTGGGCCATGAGGTCACCGCCGTGGGCTCCATCCCGGACGCCAAGGAGGCGCTGGCCTTCGGCCCCTACGACGTCGTGGTGACGGACCTCATCCTCCCCCAGGGCGACGGCATGGAGGTGCTCCAGCACACCAAGGCGCACTACCCGGGCGTCGAGGTGGTGGTCATCACCGGCCTGGACAAGGTGGACCCCGCGGTGCGGGCGATCAAGAGCGGCGCCACCGAGTACCTCGTCAAGCCGGTGGCCCCCGAGGTGCTCCAGCACGCCGTGCACCGGGCGCTCGCCACGCGCGAGCTGCTGCAGGAGAACGCCGCGCTGCGCCGCTACGTGTCGCTCTTGGAAACGGGACAGCGCATCTCCACCACGTTGGACCGCAACCGGCTGTCGGAGACGTCCTGCGCCGCCTTCATCGGAATGACGGGGGCCAGCGCGGTGCTGCTCTTCCAGGCCGATGGCACCGGGCTGCCCCGGCTGCTGGGCCAGCAGGGGCTCTCCGGCCAGGCCCTGGAGGCCACCCTCGTCTCCGCCATCGCGCCGCGGCTCGGCGCGTCCCGCGAAGCGCGGGTGCTGGAGCAGCTACCGGGCCCCTTCCCGCGCGCCCTCGTCGCCCCCGCCATCGAGGGGGAGGATCTGCTCGGCTACACGCTGCTGCTCTACCCCGGCTCGCCGCCCGAGGGCATCGCCGAGGCCACGGGCTTCCTCGCGCGCTGCCTGGCGCTCGCCCTGCGCAACCTGGGCCGCATCGCCGAGGTGGAGGACCTGGCCTACCTCGACGACCTCACCCACCTCTTCAACGTCCGCTACCTGCACCTGGTGCTGGACCGGGAGGTGAAGAGCGCCCAGCAGACGCAGGGCGTCTTCAGCCTGCTCTTCCTGGACCTGGACTACTTCAAGAGCATCAACGACACCCACGGGCACCTGGTGGGCTCGCAGTTGCTGGTGGAGATGGCGCGCGTGCTCAAGGGCTGCGTGCGAGACAGGGACGTGGCGGTGCGCTACGGCGGGGACGAGTACGTGGTGCTGCTGCGGGGGACGGACTCGGGCGGCGCGCTGAAGGTGGCCGAGCGCATCCGCCGCACCGTGGAGAACCACCGCTTCCTCGCGCGCGAGGGCCACTCGCTGGCGCTCTCCACCTGCATCGGCGTGGCCAGCTTCCCCGAGCACACACAGGAGAAGGCCACGCTGTTGGACCTGGCCGACCGGGCCATGTACCGGGGCAAGAAGGGCACCCGGAACGTCGTCTACGTGGCGGCCAAGGACCTCGAGGCCACGCCCCCGGGGCGCCACAGCCAGCCGACCGGGAGTTGAGGGGCGCTCAGCGCCGCAGCGAGCCCACCGTCAGCTTCTTGTCGGGACGGGGCTCGGCGGCCGTGCCCTCGGCGCCCTCCCCCGCCGCCTCCACGGCCTCGTGCGGGGCGCCCGAGACGATGAGCTCGTACTTGCGGGACATGACCTTGACGTGCTCGGCCTGGGCGGGATCCAACCGGGCGATGAGCTCCCAGAAGAGGGCGGCGTGCTCGCGCTCCTCGTCCATGATGTGGTGGAGGACGGCCTTGGCCTCCTCGTTGTCCGTGGCGTCTATGTGGGCCGCGTAGAGGTTGATGGCGTCCAGCTCGGCCTCCATGTCCAGGCGGATGGCGCGGGCCAGCTCCGAGTCCGTCAACTTCCTGGGCACCATCGCGTGGAACGGGTTGGTCTGCGGCATGGAGGCTCTCCGGGGACGTACGGCCAGTATGAGCGGGAGGTGTAGGCGCCGGAAGCATCCGTGCGGGAGGGGTCGCTGGTCAACGGATTCCGACGCCTCGCGTTGCGGCCGGGCGGGAGGCTCGGCCATGCTGATGAACCATGGACATCCCGGCCCCGCTCGCACAGCTGCTGCAGGCCCTGGACGCAAGCGACCTGCCGGCGGCGAAGGCGGCCGCCGCGGAGCTCCGGCGCTCGCCCTCGGGCAACACGCAGCTGGCCGCCGAGGTGCTCCACGAGCTGCGCCAGCCGCTGCTCGGCGTGAAGGCCTACGCGCAGATGCTCTCCGAGGAGCTGGGCATGCGCGGGCCGCTGAAGCAGATGCTGGCCCAGGTGGAGCGGATGGAGCAGATCATCTCCGACTTCACCCGGCTGGCCAGCGAGCGCCCCGCGCCGCAGCAGACGGTGTCGCTGGTGGCGCACGTGCAGGCAGCGGCGCGCGCCTTCGGCCTCAACCCGGACTCCTCACGCGTCAGCCTCCAGGTGGAGGCGCGCGAGGACTTCACCGTCCAGGGCAATGGCCGGCTGCTGGAGCAGCTCACCCTCAACCTGCTCAACAACGCGCGCGACGCGGTGTCGGGGCCGGCACGGGTGAAGGTGGTGCTGGGGCGCGAGGGCGCCTCGCCCGTCATGTACGTGGCGGACTGGGGCCCGGGCGTCCCCGAGGCCGTGCGCCACCACCTCTTCGAGCCCTATGTGACGGGCAACAAGCGCGGCACCGGGCTGGGGCTCGCGGTGTGCAAGCGCATCGCCCAGGAGCACCACGCCCAGCTGGAGCTCGTCCCCGCCTCGGTGCTGGCGGAGCAACCGGCGCCCACCACCGTCTTCCGCGTCCTCTTCCCCGCCCCCGCCGCCCTCCCCACCGCGCCCCACGCCCAGGCCTCCGCCCCGTCGCCCGCCGCTCCCGCTCCGGCCCCCGCGCGCCGGCGCCTGCTGGTGGTGGATGACGAGGAGATCATCCGCAGCGTCTTCAAGGACCTGATGGGCCGCGAGTGCGAGGTGCTCGAGGCCGTGGACGCCGAGGAGGCGCTCGCGCACCTGAAGCGCGGGCCGGTGGACCTCCTCGTCACGGACAAGAACCTGCCGGGCCTCTCGGGGCTGGAGCTGGCGCAGCGGGCGCGCGAGCTCGACCCGGGCTCGCGCGTCATCCTGATGACGGGCTACCCCTCGCTGGTGACGGCGCAGCAGGCGCTGGAGCTGGGGCTGCTCGACTACCTCCTCAAGCCCTTCGACGACATCCGCGAGGTGCGCGCGAAGCTGCGCCAGGCGCTCGCCAGCACCACGCCCATCCGGCGGGCAATCCGCCCCGGCAGCCGCCGCGTGGACGTGCTCGAGGACAGCCCGGCCTCCGCGCGCCGGCTCACCGAGGCCCTCGCGCAGATGGGACTGGAGGCCCGGGTGCTCGACGCCGAGCCCGGAGAGCCCACCGTGGAGCCACCGGCGGCCGTGGTGGTGAGCTGGGACTTCGGCCCCGCCCATGGCCGCCAGGCGCTGGAACTGGCGCGGAAGCTGGGCCAGGGGGCGCCCTTCGTGGTGCTCGCCGAGTACCTCTCCCAGGAGACGATGCTGGAGGCCCTGCGCGCGGGTGCCTCCGGCTGCCTGCCACGGGAGCTCCAGGCCCCCGAGCTCAGCCACGAGCTGTCCCGCCTCCTCGAGCAAGCCCGCTCCTGAAAACACCGCGGCCCCGAGCACCTCCCTCGAAGGGGGGCACCCGGGGCCGGGAGCTCGGCTCAGCCCACGGTGGGGCCGTTTCTCAGTACTCCAGGTCGTCGCCGCCGTAGTCCGGGGCGCCGCCGCCGCCCGCACCGGCCTTGGCCTTCTTCTTCGGGCGCTCGGCCACCATGGCCTCGGTGGTCAGCAGCAGCGAGGCGACGGAGGCCGCGTTCTGCAGCGCGGTGCGCTCCACCTTGGTCGGGTCGATGACGCCGGCCTTCTCCAGGTCCTCGAACACGTCCGTGCGGGCGTTGTAGCCGAACGCGCCCTTGCCCTCGCGCACCTTGTTGATGATGACGGCGCCCTCGAGGCCCGCGTTGGAGGCGATCTTCCGCAGCGGCTCCTGCAGCGCCTTGCGGATGATCTCCACGCCGAAGTCCTGCTCACCGCCCAGCTTCAGCTTCTCCAGCGCCCCCAGGGTGCGCAGGTAGGCCACGCCGCCGCCGGGGACGATGCCCTCCTCCACCGCCGCGCGCGTCGCGTGCAGCGCGTCCTCGACGCGAGCCTTCTTCTCCTTCATCTCGGTCTCGGTCGCCGCGCCCACGTGGATGACGGCCACGCCGCCCGCCAGCTTCGCCAGCCGCTCCTGCAGCTTCTCGCGGTCGTAGTCGCTGGTGGTCGTCTCCATCTGCCCGCGCAGCAGCTTGATGCGGCCCTCGATGTCCGCCTTCTTGCCCGCCCCGTCGACGACGGTGGTGTTGTCCTTGTCGATGGTGATGCGCTTGGCGCGGCCCAGGTCGTTGAGCGTGAGGGCCTCGTACTTGTGGCCCAGCTCCTCGCTCACCACCATGCCGCCCGTCAGCGTGGCGAGGTCCTTGAGCATCTCCTTGCGGCGATCACCAAAGCCCGGCGCCTTCACCGCCGCCACGTTCAGCACGCCGCGGATCTTGTTCACCACCAGCGTGGCCAGGGCCTCGCCCTCGATGTCCTCGGCGATGATCAGCAGCGGCTTGCCCGCGCGCGCCACCTGCTCGAGGATGGGCACCATGTCCTGCATCGACGAGACCTTCTTCTCGCTGATGAGGATGTAGGCGTCCTCGAGCACCACTTCCATGCGCTCGCGGTTGGTGACGAAGTACGGCGACACGTAGCCGCGGTCGAACTGCATGCCCTCGACCACGTCCAGCGTCGTCTCGAGGCCCTTGGCCTCCTCCACCGTGATGACGCCCTCCTTGCCCACCTTCTCCATGGCGTCGGCGATGATGTGGCCGATCGTCTCGTCGCCGTTGGCGGAGATGGTGCCCACCTGGGTAATGGCCTTCTTGTCGGCCGTCGGCTTGGAGAGCTTCTTGAGCTCCTCCACCACCGTCTCCACGGCCTTGTCGATGCCGCGCTTGAGGTCCATCGGGCTGTGGCCGGCGGCCACCAGCTTCAGGCCCTCCTCATAAATCGCCCGGGCCAGCACGGTGGCCGTCGTGGTGCCGTCGCCGGCCTTGTCGGAAGTCTTCGAGGCGACCTCCTTCACCATCTGGGCGCCCATGTTCTCGAACTTGTTCTCGAGATCGATCTCCTTGGCGACCGTCACACCGTCCTTCGTCACCGTGGGCGAGCCGAACGACTTCTCGATGACCACGTTGCGGCCCTTGGGCCCCAGCGTCACCGCCACCGCGTCCGAGAGGGTGCGCACACCGCGCAGAATCGCCTCACGGGCCGCTTGGTGGAAGAAGATCTCCTTCGCTGCCATCGTAACCTCCTGAAAAGATTGAAGAATGGACTACGCGGGCCGGGGTGCGGGGATTAGCACTCGGCCCAGGCGAGCGCCAAAATAAGAGGCGGCCGGGGGTTGTCAACACGGAACAGCGCGCCTGTGGGGGAGCGGACGGCCCGGAAGGCGGGCGGGCTACTCGGCGAAGCGCACGAGGTTGAGAAGCTGATTGAAGTCCAGGGGCTTCTCCAGCGTCATGGCCACGCCCTTGCGCAGCCCCTTGTCGTGCACGTTGCCGTCCGCGTTGCCCGTCATGAGGATGACGGAGGTGTTCTGGTGGCGCGGGTCGGCTTTGATCATCGCGGTGAACTGGATGCCGTCCATGTGGGGCATCCGGTAGTCGCTGATGATGAGGCCCACCGTGTGCCGCTCAAGGATGTCGAGGGCCTGCAAGGCATCGGCCGCGGAATAGACGGTGTACCCGTGCTTCTCGAGGAACCGAGAGAGCAGCGTGCACAGCTCGACGTCATCATCCACGACCAGAATGTTCACGGACCCTTACGAGCAGTGTCAGCGGAAGGTCGCGGAACGTAACAGCCGTGACGCACGTTGACAACGCGCGGAAGGGGTTCGTATGTGGCCGCACATGGGGAAGCGGACGTCGAAGAGGGCGGCGCCGTCGGACGTGGAGGTCCGACTGGACGGGGTGGCGGCGGCCTTCGAGTTGGGAGAATTCGAGAAGGCCCTGGCCAGCGCCGAAGCGCTGCTGGCCCACGCCCCGGGGCTCCCGGAGGCCCTGCACTGGCGTGCGGCGGCCCTCACCGAGCTGGAGCGCGTGGAGGAGGCCCTGGAGGCCTGGGCGCGGGCCGTGAAGGCGGCCCCGGAAGACATCGAGCTGCTGCTCGGGGCCGTCGAGTGCCTGGTGGGCCGGGCGGGAGACGACCGCGAGGCGGTGGAGGACGGCCTCGAGCTGTGCGCCCGGGGCAAGAAGCTGGCCCAGCGGGCGGGCAACGCGGAGCTCCTCTTCGAGCTCCTCCTGCTGGAGGGCACCGGGCTCAATCAGGTGGGCGAGTGTGCGCAGGCGCTGGGGAGCCTGGAGGCGGCGCTGGGGCTGGTGCCGAGGTCCGTGGAGGCCCGGCTGGAGCGGGCCATCGCCCTGTTCGAGCTGTGCCGCTTCCCGGAAGCCCAGGCCGCCTTCGAGGACGTGCTGAAGGACGAGGCAGAGGAGCCGTGGGCGCACCACTACCTCGGGCTGCTGGCGGAGCGCCGGGGGGACGCGAAGGAGGCGCGCAAGCGGTTCGCGAAGGCCCAGGCGCTGGCGCCCAAGGAGTTCCCCTCCCGGGTGGAGCTGGGCGAGGAGGCCTTCGATCAGGCCGTCGAGGACGCGGTGAAGGCGCTGCCCCGGCACGTGAAGCAGTACCTCGATAACGTCACCATCGCGGTGGAGGACATCCCCCGGGACGAGGATCTGCTGGGCGAGTCCCCTCCCCTGTCCCCGTGCATCCTGGGCGTGTTCCGCGGCCCGACGGTGGGCGATCGGGACACCCACCTCTACCTGGACGATCCGGCGAGCTACGACCCCTACCCGGCCTCCATCGTGCTGTACCACAAGAACCTGGAGCGCGTGGCGAGGACGCGCGAGGAGCTCCTCGAGCAGATCGGCATCACGGTGATGCACGAGGTCGGGCACCTGATGGGGCTCGACGAGGATGACTTGTGGCAGCGGGGGCTGGACTAGGCACGGGCCGGGACAGCTCCAGCGCGAGCAGGACGGCGGCGTGGGGATCGAACCCCAGGGCCGCGAGTTCGTCGAAGCGCAGCTCCCGGTCGGGCCGGAGCAGCTCGCCATTCGCGGTGTCTTCCGGGAAGAGCACGCTGTACTTGAAGGAGATGGAGCCCGTGAGCCCCGAGTGCTCGAGCCGGAACGGGGCGGTGTCGATGAAGCAGTTGCCCGCCTGGGCCGGGGGCACGCCCACCACCGTGGCGCCATGGGCCTTGAGCAGCGCGACGAGATCGAACCCCGCGCTGTAGGTGCGGGCCGAGGTGAGGACCAGCACGCGCGGAGACTCCGGGACGTGGAGCGGCCCCGCGGCGAGCTCCCGCGCGAACGTGGGCGAGCGCGCGGCACCCTCGAGGAACTCCTGCCGGAGCCGCTCGCGCTCCTGGGGGGTGAGCCCCTGGCGCTGACGCTCACGCCAGGCCCGCTCCTCGCTGAAGTCCAGGTCGCCCGGCTCGAGCGCCAACCCGCTGCGCGCCCTCGCCTGCTCCAGCGAGTCGCCCTGGTGGCTCTCGAAGTACAGCGGCGAGTACCGGGGAACCTGGTACCCGGACTCGGTGGTGACGAGCGAGTCCAGCGGGTACAGGAAGGCGCCGAGGATGTGGCCCAGGAAGGAGTTGCCCCCGGTGTTGCGGCGGAGGTCCACGATCAGCGTGGCGGTGTGCTCGCGGCGCATGGCGGAGAAGAGGTCGCGGAAGAGCTCGGCCGCCGAGGGGACGGCGGCGATGCGCTCGTCCACGCTGGGAAGGTCCGGCTGGCCGGCGGCCCGAGCCACCGAGGACAGGTGGTCTCCCAGGGCCAGGGTGAAGCCCACCGAGCGCCACAGCTCGAAGGCCTCGCGGTAGCGGCCCATGGAGTCGATGCGCAGGTACGCCACGGACGTGTCGGGGCCGAGGAAGGACCAGGCGAGGTCCGCGGCATTGGGCTCGGGCACGGAGAGACGCGTGGGAGGAACCAGCACCTCGCCCGAGGCCGCATCCACCCGTTCCACCGGGACGGTGACGAGGGCACCATCGGGCTGGCGCAGCTCGAAGCGCACGGGCCCCGGGAGCACCCGCCGGCCGAGCAGGTCTCCGAGCTCGGAAGGCGAGCGGAGGGCATCCGCAAGGTGGATGAGGTTGTGGTAGCGGTTGTCCGCGCCGCGAGCCGCCTCCATGCGAGCGGAGAGCGACTCGAAGGACGAGCCCTCCACGCCCACGAGCGTCGCCCCGAGCAGTGGCCGGAGGTCGGCGCGACGGACGCGGCTGACATAGAGCCTCTCGTCGACGGCCTCGAGCTCCAGGGCAGCGAGGCTGTGGCGCTCGCCGGGGCGGAGGGAGCACGCAGGAACGTGTGCCCGTCATGAAGCGAGGCGGCGAGCGGACGCGCGAAGCGGAAGAAGGCGTCGACCGTCATGCCCTCGGGAGGAAGGCTTCGCAGCAGCTCGTCCACGCGGCGGTGGAAGGCGACCCGCCCGCCAGCGCGTGAATAGGGGTCGGGATGGGAGTCCTCGAGCAGCCGGACGAGCTGACGGAGATCCGTGCGGAGCTGCGCCTGGGAGAGACGCGCATCCGGAGGAAGAGGGGAATCGGCGCGCGGGGCGGTGACGGTGGGGGACGGAGCGGGAGACGGGGCCGCCGCGACCGTGCCGCGAGTGGCACAACTGGAGCACAGCAGGGTGACGAGGGCCCAGCGCCAGAGGGAGAAGGACGAGGAGGACACGCGGGGTGCATACAGCAAGCGGACGCGTCGGACACGAGGCGCGGAGTGAAGACTGACGTTGACGAGGAGCACGAGGCCCGGCAGTAATCGCGAGTGGTAGGACCTCCGGACCTGGTGGCCGGCCCGGTCTTCAAAACCGGTGGGGGGCATGGAGACATGTCCCTGGGAGGTTCGATTCCTCTGTCCTACCGACCCGTTTTCATTGAGGTTTTCCGGAACCGCCCCGGTGGGGTTGCGGGACGCCCTGCCCTCCGTTAGCTCTTGTACCCAACTTTTACCCAAGTGGGGGTTGGGTACGGGAGCCGGACATGCCCAAGTGGAGCGGGAAGTGGCTCGGAGGCCGCACGTACACGGCCAACGACGGCAGCACGCGGTGGATCATCCGCAAGACCGTCGCCGGGGCCGCCTACAACATCACGCTGGACGTGCGGAGCGAGGCCGAGGCCCTGGCCGAGCTGGCGGCGTTCCGCCGGAACCCGGCCGCGTACCGGACCGCGAGCCAGGAGCGCGTGGAGAAGGCCCAGGAGGACGCCGCGAAGGCGGTGTTCCTGGACGAGAACCGGGCTCAGGGATTCCTCCAGCACTTGAAGGCCAGCGGCAGGTCCGTCGAATACCTCAAGAGCACGCGCGGCTACTTGGCCGCATGGGCGACGGCGCTCGCGGGCAAGGATCTGCGTGCGTTGACAGGTCCGGCGCTGAAGAAGCTGCTGGCCACCTGGGACACGGGCAAGAAGTGGCGCATCATCGTCTTCAAGTCCTTCACCTCGTACCTTCAGGAGGCCGGCGAGTTGGACCCGATGGAGAACCCGGGGCGCTTCCTGAAGGTGCCTCCTGCGCGCCGGAACCACGAACTCAAGGGCTACGGCATCGAGCACATCCAGAAGCTCTACGCGGCCCTCGGCTCGCAGGCCATCCGCGACGTGCTGTGCCTCCAGGCCAAGAGCGGGATGCACGGCACCGAGGTGGATCGGCTGGCCAGCGGTGACGGCAAGATCGCGGTACTGAAGGACCAGGGCGAGATCGCAGGCACCGTCACCTTCAAGCACAAGACGGGCAAGCGCTTCACCGTGTCCCTCGATGCCCAGGCGCTCGCCACCGCCCAGCGTCTCCAGGTACGAGGCTCAGCACCGGATCGGCAGACCATCCGCGAGGCCGTCGAGCGGGTGTGCAAGCGCACGGGCCTGGAGTTCGTCCACTTCGGCGCCATCCGGCACAGCTTCGCTACGTGGCTGGTCGAGCGGGGCAGTACCTACAATCAAAAGGGCGGCGGATTGCCCCTGGAGGCCGTCGCTCAAGCGCTCAACCACAGCAGTACACGTACCACGGCTCTCCACTACGTCAGCGCCACGGTCCCGCCGATGTACGTCGTGCCCATCCGCCTGGAGCATCCGGAGGATCCGGTGGTACTGCGCGCGGCACAGGCCCAAGTGGTCTAATGAGCTTCAGGAAGATAACGTGGTAGGACTCATAGTGTGAGAGGAGTAGGTCCGTGCCGCCCAAGAAGACAAAAACATCACACCAAAACCCCGCCGCTTCGGTCAACAAGTACAAGGCGGCCGCGCTCGTGCGGATGTCGCCCCAGCTACTGGAGTGGTTTTCGACGCATGCGCCCAAGTCCGGACATTCACGAAAGCTTGAGTATACAAAGGGCGCAGACGGCGATCTGCTCTTTGAGCCGGAGAAGCTCAAGAACTTTTCGGCTTACCTCGCCGAGCCATGGCCTGCCAAGCCGGGCAAGCGTCCTGACGTTCCGACTGGAGTGGAGCAAGAAATCAAAGAAGAGGCGGCGTTCAAGTGCGTGATCTGCGATCGCCCTGGCGGGCAATTTGCCCACATCGACCCGGTACATAACAGCAAAAACAACCATCCACACAACCTGATTTATCTCTGCCCAAACGACCACGACGACTTTGACAAGAAGAAATTGATTTCAAGGTCGGACATTGAAAAGGCGAAGAAGCAGATTCTTGATGCCCGCGCAGCCATATGGCGGGCTCACGCAGGCCTCCTCGACGAAATTCTCGCTCTCATCAAGCAACTTCAATCGGTGAATGCTGCGCTCAAGAAGAAGCATCTCCCAGCGGTAGCTAATATTCGGAGCGCATTGATGGAACACATCAAAACTCATGCGCTCGCGCCAAGCCTGAAGAAAAAAGCACCGGAATTTGCGAAAAGACTCAAGTCCGCGCTTGACGACGAGACCGCCCCTGTTGAGAGGGTGATCAGCGAGCGTGCCAAGTTTCTCGACGAAACCGGGCGTGCCGAATGCCCGCTCTGCAAAGGCAGTGGCGAACACAACAACTGGGAGTGCCCCGTATGCCGAGGCGTGGGAACGGTTTCCGAGGAGTTGGTCAACGAGATCGATCTGGAGCCGTATCGCCAGGAGGAATGCCCGCTCTGTAAAGGCAGTGGCGAACATAACAACTGGGGGTGTCCTATCTGTCGCGGCGTTGGCACCGTCGACGCGTGCGCGATCGACGAAATTGACCTTCGCGAATACAAACAGGCCAAATGCCCGCTCTGCAAGGGCAGTGGCGAACACAACAATCGGGAGTGTAGGTTTTGCCGAGGCATTGGGACGGTCGACGTCGCCGCTCTTGAGCACTTCGATCCGCACGAATACGAACAGGCTGACTGCCCGCTCTGCAAAGGCAGTCGTGAACACAATAATTGGGAGTGTAGTTTTTGCCGAGGCGCTGGGACGGTCGACGTCGACGCTCTTGAGCACTTCGATCCGCGCGAATACAAACAGGCCAAATGCCCGCTCTGCAAAGGCAGTCGCGAACACAATGATTGGGAGTGTAAGTTTTGCCGAGGCGTTGGGACGGTCGACGTCGACGCTCTTGAGCACTTCGATCCGGCCGATTGGGCGAACGAAGATTCCGATGGTTAATGGTACTTGGTTATTTCGGGCTTCCTCAGAGGATCATTTTACCCTGGAGCGCTAAGTTCGAATGGTGAGAGCGCGTCTCGTACCAACTCGCCCAGAGCGTTAGGTAACAATGCCGCCTGTTGCTGTACCGTCCGGGTGGGCGTCGCCGCACAGCGAGCACGGTGCGGACGGCGGTTCAGCATCCATGCCCGGCGGCTCCGGATCCTTCTTCATGAAGCGGATAACGGCGGCGAGGCTGCGGCACGAGCGGTGGACGGCCTTGGCCGTGGGCTGCTCACGCGCGTCGCACACCTTCACCTCAGCCTCGGGTAAATTGAACTCGACGATACGCGCAGCCTCTTCCAGACCACGAGCACGAGCATCGGCCAATGCCCGCCGATGCTCCTGCTCTAGAGCATCAAGTTTTTCGCGAACCACGTCGAGGAGGTTGGCTCGCTTCTTGGGGCTGTTGGGCCACGCCAAGTTGATCACTGCGTCTCGGACGGCCTGCTCGTGAGGGGTTCTCATGTCCCCTACTTACGGCGCGCCTCTGAGGGACGGCAAATCTCTGGACCAGTGAGCCCATGTACCAGGACGCGCTGGAAGGCCGAACCCGGTGAACTCCACTCACGATGGGCTCAATACCCACGTGATCGTGGCCGCTAGGATGCCCAAGAGCAGGCAGACGGCGGACGCGATAACCGTTTTGCGCTTTCGCTCGACCATGGCGACGTACGCGGCGCGGATGGTGGCGACCTGATTCGGGCGGTAGTTCCACGACTCCGGCAGGAGCACTTTCAACGCCAGCGCTCCGGCAAGCAGCCACGGCACCTCTGCGAGAAACAACCAGCCCTTCTTCGTGCCGATGAAGGCTACGACCGCAAGGTGCCCAGCAATCAAGATGCCCAGCATGGTCATGATCGCATTGGCACCACGCACAGTTGCTTCGAGCGATTGCTGGGGAATGCGCTCTTGGAGATCGAGCCAAACAAGGTCGCTAGTAGGGACTTCCCGGCCCTCGACGTACCGCTCGACCTCTCCGCCTACTCGATGATCATGATCGGCCTGGGCCATGAGCCCGCCGGCAGTTGGTACAACTTCTGGCACTTTGGGCACCTCGTCGTTACCCATTCCGGCTCCTTCTCTTTACTCGACAAACTGTCCAAGCCCGAGAACCCCTGGGCCATACCACCCTCCGGGCATGGCAGTGGCACTCTGCACACCGGGCATAACGGGCTTCCGTTCTTCGCCACCGGAAACTTGATACTCATGCAGCGCCTCCACATAGCGAAGTCTACCACTGCTTCGCCGCGTTGCACCGCTCGGTCGAGAGAAGTCAACAGCCGAGGTCGCGCTCAGGTACGGCGCGGAGGCCGACCGCGCCGCCCGGCATTAGTCTGAGCGGGCTCGAACAGAGCAGCTACCTGGACCCGCAGGTGCCGGGCGAGCTTCACCAGCGACTCGATGGTCAGGTTCTCGCGGCCTGCCTCCACCTGCTGGAGATAGCGCAAGCTCACCCCGATCTCGGCCGAGAACTCCTCCTGCGTCAACCCTCGCTCGCCCCGTAGCTCCGCCACGCGGCGACCTACGTTCCGAGCAACGGCCTTGGGCGTTTCGACGGTGCGCACGCCCTCGAAGGTCGTAGCCAAGGCCCAGCTATAAAACGAACTTAAAGAATCGTATTATTCGCCTCCGTGGTTTTCCGGAGCCCACGGAGGATGAATGGCCGAGTGGTCCATCAGGCAGTTGAGCAGCGGCGCGCTGGAGGTCCTGTACCTGAACAGCTTCACGCAGGAGATCGTGTCCTGTGGCGTCAACAGGAGAGACACCCCGGTGCTCATGATCGCGGACTGGATGATGGCGAACGCGGACGAGAACGACCTGATCCGGCTCCTGGATAAGACCGTCCTGCTCAAGCTCCCGGCGACCAACTCGTAGGTAGACCCGTCCACAAGCTCTCGAGATCCGGTGGTCAGCGAATTCAACGCGCAGCAACTCATGTCCCTGAACTGGGCGCCCGAGCATAACGGCGCTGGGGTCCACGTTCAGCGCGAGCACCACCTCACCGAATCCTGCGGTTCGGCCCGGAGGACGTGGAGCGGTTGGCCCAGCGCATGCCCGAACCGCTCAAGCGCATCCTCCACAAGGTCCTGCGCGGCAACCCAGACGACCGCTACCAGACGGGGGGCGAGATGCGCGACGAGCTGCGCGCGTGGCTCAACAACCAGGGGAAGCGATTCGGCCGCGCCAGGGCGGCGGAGGAACTGGAAACCCTCCTCCACGAGAAGCCCGCCCCCCAGGAGACGCGCGCCTTCCCTATCGAGAAGGGGGTCCTGCCTACACCCGAGGAGGAGGCTACGGAGGAAGAGCAGGATCGGAGCGAGTGACCATGAAGAAGAACATCCACATGACGAAGAAGAAGCTGACCGTCCAGCTGGGAGAGGTGCTGCGAGCAGCCCGATTGAAAGCCGAGCTGACCCAGGCGGACGTGGCCGAGCGTGTGGGCGTGGTCACCGAGGTGTACGGGCGGATGGAGCGGGGCAATCTGACGCCCAGCGTCCTCAGACTACGCGCGCTCTGCATGGTGCTGCGGTTGGACGCCGATGCCGCCCTCGGACTCGAAGCGGATGAGGCGGCGGCCTGGTTGAAGGAATCCGAGCCCACCACGGAGGATTCGCCGCGCCTGCGCCGGCTGCTACGCACCCTGCGCCAGTTGGACGAGAAGCAGCTCACGGCCGTCGGCTTCGTGGCGCGTAGCCTCGTACAGCCAGTGGTCGGGCAGCAGCCGTCCGTCCAAGAAGAGGAACCCGGAGCGCATTAGCTCACGTCGAGAGGTTGGAGTCCGCCGTCTCCAGCAGCTTGCGCAAGAGCGCCAACCTCTCCGGCGGCCACCCCTGCAAGATGTGAATGATGCGGCTCAGCTCCGGGTGCTCACCGGCCCCCGGCGGGGGTGTCTCGGCCGGTACTGTCGCCGCGTGGGCCTGGGCGCCCAGGGACAGGAGCACGTCCGAGGAGATGCCCAGGGTCTCGCACATGCGCCGCAGGGTGGGCACGCTGGGCATCATCATCCCGCGCTCGACCCGGCCGTAGACGCCGGACTTCAGGCGGACCTTCTTGGCCACCTCCGCCTGCGTGAGTCCCAGCCGCAGGCGGGCAGCCCGGGCTGCCTCCCCCAGGAGGCGTTGCAGCTTCTCGTCCATGAACTGCGTCTATCGCAAAAAATAGAGGCACACCCAAAGCTTCCTAACGCCATCTCGGGAGTGATCTCCTGGAACAGAGGCAACAGGACGGAAGCATCAAAATACTTGAGGGGGTGCTCGATCGCTGCTAGCAGCCACCTGAACACCCAATCAGTGGGGAGCACATGCGCTCAAAGGACATCGCGTTGCTGGATGCGAAGGCGGTTCGTGACTCCGGAAAGTTTCCGCCGGATGCTGGTTTCTACCTCGTAGCCCGTGTCCTGCTGGATGCAGCATTTGAGTCCATCGAGGATCCGGTTGTGGAAGCGATCGGCGCGAAAATAGATGCCCTCGAAGAGGCTTACGGACTCAAGGAGGGTGAGTTCTGGCCAATCGGGGAGGCGCCCGATGATGTAGAGGCGCTCAGGGCTGAGTACGACGCTGCATTTGATCGTGCGACGGTACAGTTCCTCCGAGACCACGGAGAAGAGGAGATGGCCACCCTGTATGCAGATGATCGAAGCACCTTCGACCGCCGCCTCGAAATGGGCCGACGCTACTTCTTCGACACCAAAGTACAGCCTGACCAGCTTCACTGAGAACAGGGCCCAGGCGATGACCTCGTACCGAGAATTGGTCGTCTAGCCTGAACGCGAGGCGCCAAGAGCCCCACTCTCAAGTTGGCCTGCGTGAGTCCCAGCCGCAGGAGGACAGCCCGGGCCGCCTCCCCAAGGAGGCGTTGCAGCTTCTCGTCCATGAACTGCGTCTACTCCAAGAGGAAGTAGGCTGCGACAGCATCCCGTGCTGGACTTCGATCCTGCCGGCATCTACGACCGGGGGAAGTCATGAAGAAGCTGTACGAGTACGCTGAGACTTGGGATGGACTCCTCGCCCTGGTGACCGACGGCGTTACCGAGGGCCCGCATCTCGACTTCAAGCGGGACGCCTACTCGGATTCGCGTAAGCCCCTGGAAAAGAGAGAGGCGGACAAGGAGGAGCTTCGACGTGATGCCACCGCCTTTGCGAACGGCGGTGGTGGCCGACTGCTTATAGGTGTTGCGGAGGACGCGCAGGGCCGGGCGTGCAGCGTTCCAGGTATCGAGAATGCGGCGGCGCACGAGAACAACATGAGGGATGTGCTCAGCCGCTCTATCGATCCGCCCTTCACGAAATCAGCGCTCCGGGTACGCACCGTCTTCGACCCACAGAACGCAACCAGGGGCGTCGTCGTAGTTGAAATCGGGGAGTCGAAAGTGGGCTTTCCGCATGCCGTTCAGGGCAAGAGCGATGCCCCTCTGGACTTCTGGATTCGCACCGACAAGTCCAAGAGGAGGATGACGTACCTCCAAGTACGCGCGAGTTTTCAAGCTGATGAAGAGCTGGCGGCGCAGCAGCGGCTGGACTCCATGGCCCTGGTCGAGATCAGGAAGATCAAGTACGCCATCAGGTCGGCCTCGTGGGACTTCGGAAAGATGGTTTCCTTGCTGGAGCCACTTCGCATCTACGTTGCGGATTTGAACTTCGGACCGCCCGTTCATAGCGAGGTGATCGCCGCCGCCGGAGAGGTGCTCTCCGTGCCCAGGGCAGGGCTCACTCCGGAAGCGGCGCGAGCGGCCGTAGACATCATCAACGAAGCACTCCCCGTGTACAGCCTCGTCGGTCGGGCGCCTGAGCCACCAAGCCCGGATGATGTGGCGCTCTTCCGGCAGGCGTCCGATTACGGTTGGGGTCTCGTCTACGATGGCGTGAAGTACCTCAACAGCCTTCCTGTGATCAGCACGGGCGCACGGCTGCTTGGACGGCTATTGCGCTACTGCCATCTGAACGAGGTGACCGAGGTAAAGGATGAGGTGCTGGAACACTTCGAGCGCGCTCGGCAGGTAGCGAAGGAGAGGCGACGGGAACACGCCATCAAGGTTCTCGACTTCTTCCAACACGACGCCCTTGATGACCGCGAGGGGCCACCGGTTCCGATGCCCGACGGGTTGGAGTGGGTCATCCTCGGGAGGGATGCCCCGAACAAGAAGAAACGCCCCCAAAAACGCCGGCCGCGCCAACGGTGAATCACCTCGATACGAAGCTGGGGCGACGCCCTTCTCTCCGTACCCAAGTCGTACCCAAGAAGGCCGGACGCGGGTGGACCTCCACGGACGCGCCGCCGGCCCTGCTCCAGAGGGGAGCCGCCCCCCACGAGCACCCCGCCGATCCGGGTGGCGGGGCTTCAAAACCGGTGGGGGGCATGGAGACATGTCCCTGGGAGGTTCGATTCCTCTGTCCTACCGACCTGTTTTCTCCTCTGAAAATGGGCATTTGCGGCTGTTGAGTCATCGGACTCGAGTGTTCGCCGACGTTCGGGGGCGTCCGTTTGATTACGTCCCTTTTACGTCCCTGCCGTTGCCTCCCCTTCTCTTACGTCCCTCAGAGGGGCGTGCCGGGAAGCAATGATGCGGCCTATGCCCCTGTGCTCGTATGGAAACAAGCCGGTGCATTTTGCCAAGATACCGGAGCTGAGAGGGCCGCTGGTCCGACCGACTTTCGCACGACGTCCGACCCGCTCCAGCAGGTCGCGTGGCAGCTGAAGGCCCGAGCGAGAAACTGGACGAAGAAGGCGGCCCGCGAGCTGGCGGCCCATGACGCCTTCCGCTTCAGCCGCTACCTCGAGGCGCTCTTCACACGACGGCCCGGCCGGTGGCACGCAGACGCACGTGGCCGCTGACGGTTAACATGCAACCCACCATGTCACGCCCTACAGACCCGCCTCCGCTACGCTGGGACATCGCGGAGGAGCACTTGGACGAGGCAGCCTTCCTGCTCAATCGGTGGGAGGAGAGCCTCTCCTCCCCCCTCTACACGCCTCGGGAGGTCGCGGGCGGCCCGGAGGAGCGGCTGCTGGCTCACGTGGATGCGCTGGCGCTGGGAGGCCCCCAGGTCGCCCGGCGCCTGCTGCTTCCCCGGCTGGCTGCGGACAGTCGGGAGGAGTCCTTTGCGGCGGGGCTCTCGCTCCTCGGCATGGAAGAGGACTGGAGCGGGGCCATTCTGGACGTCTTGCAGGAGGGGGAGCCCCACCAGCGCGAGGGGCTCCGAGAGGCGCTCCGCCTCTCCCCCCGTCCAGGCCTGGAGCCTCACCTACTGGCCGCCTTCGAGCGCGTCGGCCCCGCTGCCCGGGCCGCCCTCCTGGACGTCCTCGTGGCCCGGCGGCACCCTCCCCCTGGCAGCCTGGACGCACTCGTGGCTGACGAGGACCCGGACCTGGCATGTGCCGCCCTGCGCGCGGCCCGCCACTTCCCCACCCTGCTCAAGCTGGCCTCCTTGCAGCAGGCACTCCACTCGGAAGCCCCAGCGGTGCGCGGCGCCGCCCTGGAGACGGGCTCGATACTCGGGCTGCCGGAGGCGTGGCATGCGTACGAGCAGTCCATCGCATCCCCCTCGGAGTCATGGAAGCCCGTGGCCGAGGCCTGGGCGCTGGGCGCATCCGGGCAGGAACTCGAGCCGCTGCTGCGGGGGCTCGAGGCCCCCGAGACCCGGCGCGATGCCCTCTGGGCGCTCGGCTTCAGTGGAAGGCTGGTGGCAGCCCAAGCCCTGCTGCCCTGGCTGAGGGACAAGGAATGTGCCCGAGTGGCCGCAGAGGCCTTCGCGGCCATCACCGGCCTGCCGCTGGAGCGGGGGTTCGTCATTCCTCCCGTGGAGGATGAGGAGGATGCGGGACCGGAGGGCGACCTGCCCTCTCCGGACGCCGGGCGCATCGAGGCGTGGTGGAAGGAGGCGCGCTCCCGTTTCAACCCCACCGAGCGCTACCTGGGCGGCGCCCCCTGGAGTCCCGAGCGGCTCGTCGAGCACCTGGAGCAGGGTCCCATGCGCCGCCGGCCCGTGCTGGCGCTGGAGCTGGCGATTCGCACGGGAGGGCGGTGCCAGCTCGATACCCGGCTCCTCGCGGCCCGGCAGCTGCGAGAGCTGGAGCGGATGCGTGGCGCCCTGGGCCGGGTGCCCGCCGGCCGGTTCCGAGAGTTGATGCGGGGCTGGACGCCGCCACCCTCCGCGCCGCGCTCCGAGCCGGTGACCCGCCCCCAGGCTCGCGCACGGGTGCCCGGCGCGCTCGTCCTCACGGGCATGGGGATGGTGAGCACCCTCGGCCATGGAGCGGTCGAGTCCTGTGCCTCGCTCCGGGCGCGCATCGTTCGGCCCCGACCCCTGCCCTTCCAGGTCCTCCGGCTGGACGAGCCCGGCGCGGCCGTGGTCACGGGCCACCCCCTGCGGGGGCTGGTGGACGGGTTCACCGGCCTGGCCCGGCTCATCAAGCTGGGGACACTCGCGCTGGAGGATCTGCTGCGCTCCACGGAGCTCTCCAGAGGCGACACCGCCTTCTTTCGGCAGACGGCGCTGCTGCTCTGCCTGTCCCCCACCCGGCGGGACGACTTCGACTTCCAGGACGAGCTCATCGCCGAGCAGCTCCCCTCGCGGCTGCTACGGCACGGCGGTCTGGCACTCCCCGTCCAGAACGTCTCGGTGCTGCAAGCGGGCCATGCCTCGGGGCTGATCGCCTTCCAGCAGGCCTCCCAGTTCCTCCAGGAGAGGCGGTTCCAACGGACCCTGGTGTTGGGCATCGACAGCCTGGTGGAGGAAGACACGCTCCAGTGGCTCGCCAGCCGGAGACGGCTGAAGACGCCGGAGCACCCCATGGGGCTGATGCCGGGCGAGGCGGCCACCGCCGTACTGCTGGAGACTGGCGCCGAGGCGGCCCGGCGCAACGCGTCCGTGCTGGGCACGCTGGCCTCGGTGGGGACGGGGCGGATGGCGGGAGAGGCTCGCAGGGGCGCGGAGTCCGGGCGCGCCCTGGCCCAGGCCATCCGCCAGGCCTGGCCCGCCGGTGCCCCGCCGGTGGGAGACATCTACGGCGACGTCAACGGCGAACACGCGCGTGCCCTGGAGTGGGGCTTCGCGCAGTCGATGCTCCGGGAGACGCACCCGTTGGAGCGGACCCACCTCCACGCCCCCGCCGAGTGCCTGGGGGACACCGGAGCGGCCAGTGGACTCATCTCGGTGTGCTCCGTGCTCCAGGGATTCGCCAGAGGCTATGCTCACGGAGACCAGGCCCTCGTCTGGTCCAGCTCCGACTCCGGAGAGTTCGCGGCCGCGCGGCTCTCCCGGGACTGAGCGCCAGCGGGCCGCACGCGGGAGGTCGCGATGGGAAAGAAGAAGCACGTTTCCTGGGACTTCAAAGAGCAGTACCACCAGGGTGACACGACCGGCTGCATCTGGCGCCACTCTGGGGGCTATGGAACGACGGCCTGCCACTACGCCATGAACGGCTACAAGGTCAGCGGCTCCCGCCTGGACATGTACAACAAGGACCACCGCAAGAACGCTCTGGCGCTGGGCTACGTCCTGGATTTCTCGGGCGACAAGCGCAGGCGCGGTGACCTCAAGCTCACCTCGAAGATCTCGCAGGAGGTGAAGGCCAAGTCCCGGACCGCCCGGAAGACGAGCGAGGCGAGGGATGCGTTCCGCAAGCTCTTCGAGCGCCGCTTCGGCGGGTCCATCAAGTGGCTGAGCCTCAACGAGAAGGGCTGGCACTACGGCTACACACTCCCGGCCGAGCACGTCCCCAAGAAGTATATGGGGCGCCGCGAGAAGACTTTCAAGGTGAAGAACGGGCCCGTCGAGGGCTACGGGGCGTGGTACCCGTACCACCACAACTACCACCACCTGATTCCGCAGGGCGCGCTCCAGGAGTTCGTCTGCGGCAACGACGACAAGACGGAGGACCGCGTCAAGATCCTGTGTGCCTCGAAGTGGAACATCAACGGCCCGAACAACATCGTCCTGCTGCCGCAGGAGACCTCCGTCTCGAAGATTGTCGAGCTGCCGGCGCACTGTCCCTGGGGGCTGAAGAAGCACTCCGCCTATTCCAAGTCCATGGAGGACATGCTGAAGGACGCAAAGCAGAAGCTCGACAAGGCCGTGCAGACGAAAGCCTGCGAGGACACCGAGGACGTAGCGGTCGAGCTCGACTCCGTCTCCGAGAAGATTCTCGAGCAGATCAAGACCATGCAGACAGGCAGGCAGATCGGCCGGGTCAAGCCCGGGTGAGCTGCTAAGGTCAGGACATGCCACGTCACGAGTACTTCATCTTCGTCATCAACAGTGACCCCCGCGTCGGCACCATCAAGAACCTCGATGACGCCTTCGCCGACTACTGGATGCTGAACGAGGGCATGGCGCTGCAGGGCAAGTATCCCCCCAAGCTGGAGCTCGCTCTGTCGAACAAAAGCGGCGACATGGTCACCGACTTCATCGACAACATCCACAAGGTGGTGCTGGTCTCGGAGAAGGCCCGGGCCATCCTGGAGCAGGCGGGGCTGGGGCCCGAGCTGGTGGAGTTCCTGCCCTTCACCCTCAAGGACCGCAAGCGCAAGAAGGTTGCCGAGCCCTACTTCATCGCCAACGCCCTCCAGAGCTTCGACTGCTTCGACTGGGACCGCTCCAAGTACAACCTCTACCCGAACAAGCGGAAGGTGGTGAGCACCAGCCTCAGCAAGCTGTACGTGCTGGAGGACAAGGTACCCAAGGACGCCCTGTTCTTCCGGCTCGGCGAGCTGAAGAACCGCATCCTCATCCGCTCCGATCTGCTGGAGACGCTCAAGGCCGCTGGCTGCACCGGCATCAGTGTCGCCGCCATGGGCGAGCCCCTTCCCTAGGAGCACTCATGGGCATGCTCGAGTTGGACATCACGCTGGAGAACCTCGAGGAGGAGATCCAGGACGGACTGGAGCGGCTGCGCGAGGACGGCCCGGACGCGGCTACGGTGCTGGACGTCTGCGCCCGCTCCCGCCAGCTCGGCTGCGGCCTGCTGCTCATCGACCTGGACGTGGATGGCTTCCAGCACTCGCTCTTCCAGAGCGCCCGCCTCTACGAGTGGCTGCTGGACCAGCGCGCCGCCCATCCCCGGCTGGACACGTACTACCTCTGCAAGTCCCGGGCACGGCCCCTGCTGGATGCACTGGCACTCAACCAACTGCCGCTGGCCCGTGGCATTGGCGCGAAGCTGGACACCCCCTGGACACCGAAGATGGAGCCAGAGGAGGACTTCCGCTACTTCGACCTGCTCTCCGGGCCGCTGCTGGAGCGGCAGCCGGACAAGGCACGGCTGGCCTCCTTCGAGCGCTGCCTGGAAGAGCCCTCCGCCCGCTTCGATGCCCTGGCCGCGCTCGTGCGCCAGGACGCCGATGCTTTCTGGCAGGCCCTGTCGGTGCTCACCCGGGAGTGGGAGGAGGGCCTCGAGGCCGATCGGCGCCAGGACGCGCTCGATGCATACTTCGCGCAGACGGAGGCCTCCATCTTCGTGGAGGGCCTCGCGTTGGTCCGGCTGGCGGGACGGTGGGGCATCCCCGCGCGACCGCGCCTGCCCTTCATGCCTGCGGAGGCCTTCCAGGCCCCGTCCGAGCCGTTTCCCGAGGATCTGGGGCTGTAACGGCCCGCGTCAGTTGATCTTCACCTTCCCGGCGCGGATGCGGTGGACGCCTTCCGCCTCGGTGAGGACCTCCACCCCGCGGAGGATGACCCTGCCATCCGCGCGGAGGATGAGGGTGGCCTTGCCACACCGCAGCACCACCTCGTCGCGCCCCTCCAGCAGGACACGTCGCCCATCGACCTGGGCCTCCCGGGGCGCCTCGGAAAACTGCTGGGCCAGCACGGCATCGAGCAGGGGCGTGGGTGGCATGGGCTGGAGCAGGCCCGTCAGAACGGGGCGGGAGGGCCTGCCGTCATCGAAGAAGAGCGTCGCCTCCCGGCGCTCGCGCGCGGCCTGGCGCCACTGCTCCGGCGCGAGCAGGACGGTGGTGCGCGCCAGCAGCGGCCCGCGCTGGTTTCCCGCGAAGTCGACCCGGACCGAGCCGTCCGGGTCCACGCCCGCCACCCAGCCGACGAGCATACCGTGGATGAGGGGCTCCTCCTCCCCAGGCTGGGAGGACGCCGTGGGTTTGGGAGAGTCCTGGGCCATGTGGCGGGTACGCTCCCGTCAGGACTGCGGATCCCCGCAGCAGGGGCACTTGAGCTTCTCGTCCTCCTTGTCCATGGAGATGACAGGCGGCTGGAGCACGGGGAAGGGCGGCGTGTTCTTGTCGTTGTGGAGCATGAGGTCGAACGAGCGCGGCACGTTCTTGCCCTCGATGGAGACGTCGAAGGAGTAGTTGACGAACTCGGCCTTGCCCTTTGTCTTCCCCGAGGCCACTCCGCCCGCGCTGCCGGCCTCGTCGCCGGTACTGGTGGAGAAGTTCGAGTCCTTCAGGCAGAGGGGCTTGCCCTCCACGGTGACCTTCTTGGAGCCTTTGTCGGTGTCCGCCGAGCGGGCGATGTTCGGATAGGGGATGGGGACGGGGCCTGCCGGGGTGGGCGTCTTGCACACGTCCGGGAACGCGATGGTCGTCCCGCCCGAGTCGGCATTGACGATGGACAGCTTGTTCACGCCCACGAAGTTCTTCCCCATGGCCCCATTATAGCGCCCCGGCCCCCCCAGGGCATGGCCTCGGTGCGGCACGTCCAACGGAGGACCGGGCACTGATAGTCTCCAGCCTGGAACTGCCCTCCGGCGAGAGAGCCGGGAACCGAGGAAAGTGTGGGCCTCACCGTCAACAACCAGACGCCCTTCGCGGTCGAGCCGCTCGCCCTGGCGGACGAGGAACTGCGCCCGCTGCTGGTGGTGGTGGTCAAAGCCACCTACCTGCTCGACAAGGACGGGCTGAAGCTGGCGGACACGCCCGTGCCGGTCAGCCTCGCGGGAGAAGCGTGGGGGGAGCCGGGCCAGTCGAGCTACCGGTACGAGCCCGAGACGGCCTTCACCAAGCTGGCCACGGACGTGGTCCTGAACGGGAACGCGTATGCGCCCGCGCGGAACACCACCGAACTGGAGGTGGAGGTGCGGGTGGGCCCCCTGCGCAAGGTGGTCCGCGTGGTGGGGGAGCGGGTCTGGGTCCGGAGCCTGGGGCAGGTCTCGATGACGCGCCCGTTGCCCTTCGAGAAGATGCCCCTCGTCTATGAGCGGACCTTCGGCGGACATGACCGGACGGCCACGGCTCCGGCGAACCCCCAGTTCGAGCCGCACAACCCGGTGGGAGTGGGCTTCCGGGCTAGTCCGCGTCACTACGAGGAGGGGCTGCGGCTGCCCAACCTTGAGGACCCGGCCCGGCCCCTGAAGCAGTTTGGGCAGCGGGTCCCCCCGGCGGGGTTCGGCTTCATCTCCCCGGACTGGCAACCCCGGGCTGCGCTCGCCGGCACCTACGACAAGGCGTGGGAGTCAGGCCGCAAGCCGCTGCTGCCCAGGGACTTCGACCGGCGCTACTTCAATGCCGCGTCCCCGGGCCTAGTGGCTCCGGGCTACCTCCAGGGCAATGAGCCGGTCCTCCTCGTCAATGCCTCACCCAAGGGGCGATTGACATTCCAGCTTCCGGGAGTGCGTCCGCAGGTGAGCGCGGCGCTAGAAGGCGGGCCCATCGAGCCGGTGATGAACCTGGACACCGTCATCCTGGAGCCAGATGCGCGCCGCGTGCTGCTGCTCTGGAGGGGCTCCATCCCCCTGGAGCAGGGCGCGCATGAGGTGCGGGGGCTCAAAGTGTGGATGGAGCCGGGGAGCGGAAGACCCCCTCCCTGAGGGCCTCCTGCCTGCTGGCCTGCTCGGCCCCTCTGCACCAGCCCTCCTCAACAAAGCCCCTATCCGTCTTATGCTTCGCTCAGGTTCTCCAAGGAGCGGCAGACGGCAATCGAGCAGTTGGAACAGCTCGCGTCGCAGGTCAACGCTGAGCCGCTGTTCACGGCAGGCTTCCTTCATCTGGGGATTCGCCCGCTGGACGGAGAATCCATTCAGGCGAGGCTTTCGCATGACCGCGGAGGTAATCATCCCGAGCCTACTTCGCGCACCACTCAGCTTGCGAAGCGCTCCCTTGCTCCACCGCTTGAATGAGGGGATGGCTCAGCTGTCGAGCCTCCTTCCAATCCCTCGAAATCTCTAGGTCTTCAATCCGTCCGGTGCTCTAGCTGAACCCCACCCTGGCCAGCCCTCGCTGGACGTGCACGCCCACTGCTCAGGTCCAGCGAGGGCTCCATCAACGAGTGAGATGCGCGCCCGTGCGTCCTCGCTGATTCCCATCCACCAGACGGTCCAAATCTCCATCAACAAGCGTGCGCGATAACAAGCGAGGAGGAAGTACTCGACATGACGGGAGAGGTCATGCCATAGAGCACCACGGGAGAAGTAGACCCCGGGAATGCCCGTATCGACAGAAGAATGGGAGACGCATCCGCGCGAGCAGGAGGGGTCCTCGCGTTACGGCGAGCTGTTTGGCGTGGCCACGAGCGTTGGTGCGTGAACTGAAGCTGCGGCTCCGAATCCTGTTTTGTATGGAGCGCCGGTCGGAAACGAGCGGCGTTGATTTGATGTTCACCTGGCTGAGACGCCTGTTCATTGGACGTTCAGGAGTGCCCGGACTCCCCGGGGCCACACTACCTGCCGAGTCGCCTCCCACCTGGGGCACCCTGCTTCTGGATGCCGTCCAGAAGTCCTCCCGGGCCCAGGCCCGTCTGGCCCTCCATGTCGAGGATCTGGAGCGCAAGCTGGAAGGGGGACTCGCGGAGCTGAGGGGCTCGCTCTCTTCTCTCCGCGGCGCTACGCCGGGCAACTCTTCGGGGAGCGAGCCCCCCTGGGACGAGCTCCTGGATGCCCTGGATCTGCTCGAAGAGGCCTCCCGCGTCGCGGCGGATGCGGCGCTCGCATCGGGACTCATGGGAGTGGCGGCCCGGCTCGAGCGCTTTCTGACCTCCTCCGGAATCACGCGCCTGGCGTCCATCGGCCACCTTCCCGACGGGCGCCTGTTCCGGATTGTAGGCACTCAGCCCCACCCCAGCTTCGCCGAGGGCGCCATTGCCCGCGTGGTTCGCGCCTCCGCCCTGCGGGGCGAGCGCCTCCTTCGCGAGGGCGAAGCCATCATCGTGAGGAATACCCCTTGAGCCATGTCTTTGGAATCGATCTGGGGACGACCAACTCCGTCATCGCCCACCTGGTGGAGGGCCGCCCGGTGGCCGTGCCAGTGGAAGGCAGTCGCATCGTCCCCTCGGTGGTCCTCTACGAGGACACTCGTGTCGTCGTGGGGCGCGAGGCGCGCAACCTCGAGCTGCTGAGGCCCGAGCGGTGCATCCGCTCGGCCAAGCGCAAGATGGGGACGCTCCACCGCTACTCCATCGCCGGGCGCGAGGTGTCTCCCGAGGAGGTCTCCGCCGAAATCCTGTCCGCGCTCAAGCAGGGAGCCGAGAAGGCCACCGGCGTCCCCGTGCGTGACGTGGTCATCACCGTGCCTGCCTACTTCGATGACGCCCAGCGCCGCGCAACCCTCGAGGCCGGCCAGCGCGCGGGGCTGCACGTCTTGCGGCTGCTCAATGAGCCCACCAGCGCCTCGCTCTTGTATGAGCACGTGCTGCATCCCGAGGCCCTCCGTATGGCCGAGCCCGAGATCCTTCTCGTCTACGACCTGGGGGGCGGCACGTTCGACGTGTCGGTGCTCGAGGTGTTCCAGGGGGTGCGCGAGGTGCGCTCCACCGCGGGCAACACCCACCTGGGCGGGGACGACTTCGACGACAAGCTCGTTCAGCTCTTCCTCGAGGAGCTCAAGAAGCAGGGCGTGGAGCCTCGCGAGGATGTGCGGGCCATGGCGCGCCTGCGCCAGCTGGCCGAGGAGACGAAGATCCGTCTGTCCGCGGACATCTCCGTGCACGTGAAGGAGGAGTTCCTCACCCAGGCGCAAGGCAGGCCCATCCACCTCGAGCTGGAGGTGCGGCGGCGCGCCTTCGAGATGCTCATCGAGCCGCTGCTCGAGTCCACCGTGGCCCTGACCCGCCAGGCCCTGGCGGAGGCCCGGCTCGAGGGGCAGTCGCTGTCCAAGATATGCCTGGTGGGAGGCTCGACGCGGATCCCCCGGGTCCGCCAGATGCTGGAGGAGGCCTTCGGAGTCGACATCCATGAGGAAGTGGATCCAGACCTGGCCGTGGGGCTGGGCGCGGCCATCCAGGCCGGCATGTTGTCCGGCGAGCCGGTGGGACGCATCCTCGTGGATGTGACGTCGCACAGCCTGGGCATGCGCGTCATCGGAGAGGACGACCTCGGGAGCGCCACACCGGATACCTTCGCCCCGGTCCTCCGCCGCAACACGGTGTTGCCGGCAACGAAGGTGGAGGAGTTCTACACCCTGGTGCCCGACCAGGAGCTCGTCCAGGTGGAGGTGTTTCAGGGCGAGTCGCACCGGGTCTCGGAGAACACGCGGGTGGGGGCCTTCGACTTCCCGCTCGAACCCCGGCCCGCGAACTCACCGGTGCGGGTGGAGTTCGCCTACGATCTCAACGGGGTGGTGAAGGTCTCCGTCAGCCAGCCCGGCACGACGAACGCCAAGACGGTGGCCCTCTCGGTGGCGGACGTGGGCAAGGCCGTCCCGGCCCTGGCGCCGGGGCAGAGCGCGGTGGAGCGCAAGGGGCACGCCCTGCTCGAGCAGCTCCCTCCCGAGCTCCGCGCCGAATTGAAGCGGCTTCTCGACCAGTACGCGCAGGCCCAGGGCGCGGCGCGCGAGCGCGCGGAAGAGGCGCTCCTGGATTTCTTCCTCAATCTCGAACACGGGCCGGGATCCCCGGAACCCTGAGCCATGGTGAAGCACGACCGCACCGGGCGCCAGCACCGCCAGTGGCTGGAGGAGGCCCGGAAGTACCAGAAACGGGGGGACCTGGAGGGGATGCTGTCCGCGCTCCTGCGGCTGCCGCCGCCGCTGAGGGAGGAACTGCTCCCCAGCGGCGCCGCCCTCTTCCGGCAGGCCGTCCGGGAGCAGCACCGCCACGGCTCCTGGAGGACGCTCAGCACCCAGGCCGTGCGCGTGGACGCCGAGCCCGGCCTGGTGGAGCGAGGCGCGGCTCCAGAGGAGGCCTGGGCCACGTACTGGCCACTGGTATGGGCGGCGGGCCGCGCCCGCGATTGGGAGCGCGCGCGGCGGTTGTGGCAACCCCTCACCGGCCCGGCGCGAGCGCATGCGCCCCTTCTGGCCAGGGCGATGGATGACTGGCTCTCCTCCGAGGGGAGCCCCTCTCCCGAGCGCATCGCCCCGGCTCTCGAGCGCCTGCCCCCGGTGGATTCGCTCCTGGGAGTCGAGCCGCCGAGCCAGCGCGTCTCCCTGCCGCCGCCCCGCTCGCTGGAGGAGGTGGAAGGGGCGCTCCTCTCCCTGTGCGCGCTCGAGCCCTTCCCCGTCTTCGCCAGCCGTGCCGAGGCGTGGGCACGAGCGGCACCCGCCGAGGTAGCTCGAGCGGTATGGGAGCTGGCGGGACAGCTGGCGGCGCGAGAGCTGTGGCTCCGGGCAGCGGAGGGCAAGGGGCACGCCGCTCTCTCGGAGCCAGCCTCGCTGTTGGCCCGGGCGGTGCGTGAGGGAGGAGCTCCCGAGGCCCTGTCCGCTCCTACGTCGCAGGCGCTGCGGGTGGTAGCCGCGGGGCTTGCGCGGACGACCATCTCGCGCATCGAGGACGCCGAGCCCCTCTGCACCCTGGCTCAGGCCGCGGCGCTCCAACCGACGTCCCAGTCCTGGGTGGTGCAGGCGGTGTCCGGGCTCCGCTTCGAGGGGGCAGCCCTGCCGCGGGCGCTGGGCCTCTACCAGGAATTGCTGGCCCGGAGCGCGAACGCGCCCCTCTGGGCGCGGGCCTTCCTGGCCTGGTGCGAGCAGAACCCCGAGGCGCCCAACGCACCCGGGTGGCTCCAGGAAGCCTTGGGCCGGCTGGTCGCCACGGAGGCCTCTTCCCTGCTGTCCTGGCTGGGTGGGGCCGTGCCCTCCGAGCGTAGGGCGTTGATCGAATGCGTGGCCTCTACCTGCGCACCGGGCCTGGTGGAGTCATGGGTGGAGGTCTGCTGGGAGGGCGCGAACGAGGAGCTCCGGAGGGAGCTCAGCGAAGCCGTCCGTATCCTGCTGCACCGCAGTCGGCTGAAGCAGGGAGGACGGCAGTTGGAGCGGCTGCTGCGCGGCGTGCGGAACCTGGAGGATGCGGAGCGGATGCTGATGGGGATGGAGAGGGAGATGGAGCAGGTCTACTCCTCGATGAAGCTGACCGGGGACGGCCTGCGCATCTGGCGCCGGTTCGCTCCCAGGGTGCTGACCTACCAGGTGGAGTTCCTCGAGGTGGCGGTGCGCCAGGCTTCCTCGGACGCCGAGGCATGGGATGCCGCCGTGCGGTACCTGGAGGCCCATCCTGGGAACACGGGGCATATCGAGGCGCTCCGGACGATGGAGGTGTCCGGCCGGGAGGCGCTCGCCAGGCGCGTTCTGGAACGCTGGCTGGAGCGCCGCGCCGCCAACGTGCTGGCGCTCGCCGAGGCGGTGGTGGCCGCCGGGAGGATGAACACCCCTTGCGAGTACCTCCACCCGGTGCTGGAGGCCTTCATGCGGGCCCTGTCGGAGCAGTCACCCGCTCTCCATGCCCCGGTGGTGGAGCAGGCGCGGGCGTTGGCGCACGAGCATGGGTACCGGCCGCGCAAGCGCGGGGCTTCGCGGAAGAAGAAGGCCGCGAGCACCCCGGCGCGCCGTGCATCACGCTCGAAGAAGAAGCCCGCCGCGGAGGGCGCGGCGCCACCGAAGGAGTCCGGGAGAAGCCCCCCGAAGGCTGTCTCTCCGGAGGAAGGGGAGGAGAGCAGCTGATATGACGCCCGAAGAGCCGTTCGCCGTATTGGGGTTGGCGCCTACGATGGACCCGGCCGCCGTCAAGAGCGCGTACTTCGCCGCGCTGGCGCGGCACCCACCTCACCAGGATCTGGAGGGGTTCCAGCGGTTGCGCCGCGCCTACGAGGCGCTCACCCGGCCGGGAGGCCTGGCGGTGGCATACCTGACCAGCCCCGTGGACGTGCAGACGCTGGCCAGGGACGCGCGCGAGCGTTTCGATGCACCGCTCGAGAAGGCCGCCGTGGTGGCGCTGGCCGCGCGAACGGGAGCGGAGACCGTGGCGCGGTGGGTGGAGCGGTGCTCCCGGCTGAGCTGGGATGAGGCGCTCCGGGCTTTTGCCGGGTGATGCGGCCTGCACTTCAGCCCTCCTTGCCGGGCGCGAGCGGAAGCCGGCCGAGCTCCTGCGCGCGTGCGTGCACCGCGCGTACCGCCGCGCCCATCGCCTCCCGGACGCCCGCGCTCTCGAACACCTTCAAGCCGGCCAGCGTCGCGCCACCGGGGCTCGTGACCTGCTTGCGCAACGCCGCCGGGGACTCCTGGGTGCGCTGCAGCAGCTCCAGGCTTCCACGCATGCTCTCCACCGTCGCCAGGGTGGCCTGCTCGCGCGGCAGCCCCAGGGCCACGCCGGCGTCGATGAACGCCTCGATGAGGAAAAAGACGAAGGCGGGCATGGGCCCAGCGAGGCCCGTCGCCATCTCCACGCCGGCCTCGTCGGCGACTTCCACTTCGGTGCCGAGTGCGCCCAGCAGTGAGCGTACGCGCTGCAGCGCCGGCTTGCTCGAGCCCGCGCTCGCGATCCAGAAGGTGGCCGCCTTGCGGACGCGCGCGGGGGTGTTGGGCATTGCGCGAACGACGAGTGGGTGTTCGAGACCCTCGCACAGCGTCCGCAGGCGCGCGCCCGCGATGATGCTGACGACGATCGTGTCCTCGCGGAGCTGCCCGCGCAGCTGCTGGAGGACAGCACCCAGGTGTTGCGGCTTCACGGCCAGCACGACGAGCTCCGCGGTTGCCGCCGCGAGGTTGTCCGCGGTCACCTCGACACCATGCCGCTCGCGGAGCACGCGGCGACGCTCCTCGTCTACCTCTCCGACGAGGATGGTGCCGGGTGCGGCCAGACGGCCCTCGATGACCGCTCCCATCAATGCCTCGGCCATCACACCCCCGCCGATGAAGCCCAGGGCGGGTCTCCGCGAGGGCACGGCGGCATCGATCGAATCGGCCGTCATGGTGAGGTCCGGACGGGAGTGGGGCGGATGAGTCCCTTCACGATGCGACCCGTCTCGACATCGGCCAGGGCCTGGTTGACCTCTTCGAGGCCGTAGGTGCGGCTGACCATGTGCTCCCAGCCCTTGCCACCGGCGACCCTGGCACCGTGCCGGTCGAGGATGCGGAGCATGCGATGGAAGTGGCTGAAGTCCACGCCCCATACGCCACGGATCTCGAGGTGCTTCCGATTGATCTCCGTGTGCGGGTTGAGCCCCACCTCGCCGTGATCGGTGTAGTGACCGACGATCACGTAACGCCCGCCGTCGCGGGTCATGTGGATGCCGTCCTTGACCGCCGCGGGCACGCCGGTGGCCTCGATCGTCACGTCCACGCCGCGTCCCTCGGTGAGCGCGAGAATCCGCTCCACGTGGCTGTTCGAACCCGTGACGTCGAGCGGGATGGCCTCATCGACTCCGAACTCGCGGGCCATCGCGAGCCGCACCTCATGACGTTCGACGACGTAGACCGCGCCCGCGCCAGAGAGCAGGGCCAGGGTCGCCGCGCTCAGCCCCACCGGGCCCGCGCCCTGGATCAGCACGCGATCTCCGAGCTTGATGCGCGCCGTGTCGACGGCGTGGATCGCGGTCGGCAACGCGCAGCCGCCCGCGATCACGCGCTCCGGCGTGAGCGTCGAGGGGAGCTCGAGAATGGACACCCCGGGCTTGAGGTAGATGAGCTGCGACCAGCCGCCGTACAGCCCTTCCTTCGCCGAGTAGGTGACGCCGTAGACACGCCGCGAAGGACAGCGGTTCGGCATCTTGGCGACCAGGCAGAACCAGCAGGCGTTGCAGGTCCCGACGACGTCGAGGAACGTGACCGTGGCACCGACGCGCACGGGACGTCCGTCAACATCGTGCGGCTCGCCGCGCACGGCCAGCACCTTTCCGACGGAAACGTGGCCGGGGATGATCGGGTACGGCACACCGGCGAGCCGGCCGTGCGACAGGTGGACGTCCGTCCCGCATACCTCGGAGAAGATCGTCTCGAGCAGGACTCCGCCCGGCTCGAGCTCGGGTGCGGAGAAGTGCTGGAGCTCGACGGGGCGGTTGGCACCGTGCATGACCGCCGCGGTGCAGGAGGGGTGTGCGCTCAAGACCACAGGACAATCCTCCCGTCGGGGAGGGTGCCGATCGCCGAGGTCACGGTGGTGCGGTGACCCGCGCTCGAATCGACCTCGTGGAAGTTCCGCGTACTGAAGATGTACACGTCGCCCATCGTGGGCCGCAAAGTGAACCTCTCCGCGCCCTCGACCACGGGGCGGCTGTAGCCATAGGTCCCTGGGAGCTTGTAGATCTCATCCTCAGGCGTCCACGCGTGATTGTAGACATACGTATCGCCGGGATTCTCCGGGTCGAGCTCGAGGTAGAGGTTCCAGGCGAGCTGGACCTGGACCTGGGCCACCCACCACTCCGGTTGCTCGGCGGGGGCGTAGTCGATGTGGAGCAGGGTCCCATTCTCGATGCGGCGGATGAGGCCCGCGCAGTAGGTACCGTGCGCCGGATCGGCGGCGATCTGTACCGGAGACCCGGTGGCCTGGCGCAACCGGCTCATCAAGCGCTCGAGCGGAGAGAACGATTGCGAGAAGATCTCTCCCTGGAGCGCCCGGCACTGCTCGGCCCTCCCGAAGTAGGCCGAGACATCCGAGCCGTTGTGCTCGAACACCGTCGCGCCGATCCGGTCGATGGGCGGCACGACATCCTTATACGTCTCGAAGCCAATCACCTGCGCCCGCTCGACGAGACGGCTGCACTCGTCCGGCGTGGCGAAGCCTCGAATGACAACCGCGGGGATCTCGTTGCGAATGAGCTGCTGCCAGGAATTCTGGTCAAGCTCTTTGGCCGCGAAAACATCCCACGTGGACCTGCGCGGGGCCAGCGAAAGATTTCTCATATTTATACCCAGACAGGACAAACAAATACGACGGGTGTTTACTGGAATCCAGCGTCGGAAAACCCAACCCTACGGCGAGACCCTGTGTCAGGAATGACTGGCGAAGCCGTCATCGGCGGCCCGCACGTTCGGCCGCGCCCTGACAACCGCATGCACTGCATTAGCGCTGCGCGGTGAGTCCGCGCTCGCGCAGGACGGCGAGGATGCGTTCCACCCCTGCCTCCACCGTCTCCGAGTCGGTACGCACCGTCACTTCTGGCGACTCGGGAGACTCGTAGGGATCCGAGATGCCCGTGAAGTGGGGGATCTCCCCCGCCAGCGCCTTCTTGTACAGGCCCTTCACGTCACGCTGCACGAGCGCCTCGAGGCTGGCCTGGGCATACACCTCAATGAAGGGGATGCCCGCGGCGGTGGCCAGCCGCCGCACCTCGTTGCGCGACTCCCGGTACGGAGAGATGGCGGCGGAGATGACCGCCACACGGTGCCTGGCGAGCACCCGCGCCACGTAGCCGATGCGCCGGATGTTCTCCTCGCGGTCGGGCCGGGTGAAGCCGAGGCCTCGCGAGAGGAAGGTGCGGACCTCGTCTCCGTCGAGCACCTCCACGGAGTGGCCGCCCTCCAACCGGTGGCGCACCGCCGTGGAGAGCGTGCTCTTCCCCGCCCCGGACATTCCGGTGAACCAGAGGATGAAACCGCCCGGCCGGTCCAGACCGGCCTTTATCTGTGTCACGACCGCCTCGCGCGCACTCACGTTCGGCTCACTCCTGTGTGGGTTTGCCCCCGCCAACCCCGGCGGAGGCGTATGGACTTCTCGGAGACTCGACCCAGACGCTCAGGCCGCCGGGCCGTTGATCATTCCGGCGCCCACGGTGGCGTTCGTCGCCTCGTCGATGAGGATGAAACTGCCCGTATGACGATTGCGCCGGTACTCGTCGAAGAAGAGCGGCACGGTGGTCCTCAAGGACAGCCGGCCAATCTCATTCAGCTGCAAGGACTTGCACTCCTCGTCCCGGTGGAGCGTGTTGACGTCGATCCGGTACTGGAGGTCCTTCACCACCGCGCGGGCCGAGCGCGTGGTGTGCTTGATGGCCAGCTTCGCGCCCGGCTGCAGGGGCTGATCCACCATCCAGCACACCATGGCATCGATGTCTTGCGAGACAATGGGCGGGTTGCCCGGCCGGCAGAGCATGTCGCCGCGGCTGATGTCGATCTCATGCGTCAGCGAGATGTTGACGGACATGGGAGGGAAGGCCTCCTCCACGGGCTTGCCGGCGAGCTCGATGGAGCGGATGCGCGAGGTGAAGCCCGAGGGAAGCACCTTCACCTCGTCCCCGGGCCGCAGCACGCCGCCCAGGAGTTGCCCGGAATAGGCCCGGTAGTCGTGGAGCTTCTTGGAGATGGGCCTCGACACGTACTGCACCGGGAAGCGCACCTGGATGAGGTTGCGGTCCGAGGCGATGTGCACGTTCTCCAGGTGGTGCAGGAGCACGGGACCCTGGTACCAGGGCATCTTCTCCGAGCGCATCACCACGTTGTCGCCGTTGAGCGCGGAGATGGGGATGAACGAAAGGTCCGTGAGCTCCAGCTTCATGGAGAACTTGCGGAACTCGTCCTTGATGGATTCGAAGACGCGCTCGTCGTAGTCCACCAGGTCCATCTTGTTGATGCACACCACCACGTGGGGCACGCGCAGCAGCGAGGCGATGAAGGCGTGGCGCCGCGTCTGCTCGAGAAGCCCCTTGCGCGCGTCCACGAGGATGAGGGCGAGGTCCGCGGTGGAGGCGCCCGTCACCATGTTGCGTGTGTATTGGATGTGGCCCGGGGTGTCCGCGATGATGAACTTACGCCTCGGCGTGGCGAAGTAGCGGTAGGCCACGTCGATGGTGATGCCCTGCTCGCGCTCGGCGCGCAGGCCGTCCATGAGGAGGGCGAGGTTGACGTACTCGTCCCCGCGCGCCTTGCTGGTGCGCTCCACCGCCGTGAGCTGATCCTCGAAGATGGACTTCGTATCGTAGAGCAGCCGCCCGATGAGGGTGCTCTTCCCATCGTCAACCGAGCCAGCCGTGGCGAACCTGAGCAGCTCCATTAGAAATACCCCTCGCGCTTACGGTCTTCCATGGCCGTCTCGCTGAACTTGTCATCCGCGCGGCTGGCACCCCGCTCGGTCACCCGGGAAGCGGAGACCTCCTGAATCACCTGCTCCGCCGTGGTGGCGGTGGACTCGACGCAGGCGGTGCACGTCATGTCGCCCACGGTGCGGAAGCGCACCTGGGCCGTCGTGGCCCGCTCGCCCGGGAGCAGCGGCAGGTAGGGCGAGCACGCCATCAGCATGCCGTCGCGGCGGAACACCTCGCGCCGGTGGCTGAAGTAGATGGACGGGAGCGGAATGCGCTCATGGGCGATGTATTGCCAGATGTCCATCTCGGTCCAGTTGGACAGGGGGAAGACGCGGATGTGCTCCCCGCGCCGGTGGCGGCCGTTGTAGAGGCTCCACAATTCCGGGCGCTGGTTCTTCGGGTCCCACTGGCCGAACTCGTCGCGGAAGGAGAAGACGCGCTCCTTGGCGCGGGCCTTCTCCTCGTCGCGGCGGGCGCCACCGAAGACGGAGTCGAACTGGTGCTTCTCGATGGCGTCCAGCAGGGGCGCCGTCTGCAAGCGATTGCGCGAGGCGCGCGGGCCCTTCTCCTCCACCACCCGGCCCGAGTCGATGAAGGCCTGCACCGAGGCCACTTCCAGCCGGGCCCCCAGCGCGGCCGCGCGGGCATCCAGGTACTCGAGCACCTCGGGGAAGTTGTGCCCGGTGTCCACGTGCATGAGAGGGAAAGGCAGCGGCGCCGGAGCGAAGGCCTTCTCCGCCAGCCACAGCATCACCGCCGAGTCCTTGCCTCCCGAGAACAGCAGCACGGGCCGGGAGAACTCGGCCACCACCTCTCGAATGATGAAGAGGGATTCGGCTTCCAGGGCCTGGAGATGAGACAGCTCGTAACTCATCTCCCCGCCTCCGCCTGCTCCCGCACCAACTGCTCGCAGAGCGTGGCCACGTCCCCGAGGGTGTTGAACAGCTCCCCCATGGTCGGGCGGATGCCCAGCTCATCCTCGATGCGGTTGGCGAGCATGGTCGCGAGCAGGGAATTGCCGCCGA
This sequence comes from Archangium sp., assembly GCF_045802675.1. Taxonomy (GTDB): domain Bacteria; phylum Myxococcota; class Myxococcia; order Myxococcales; family Myxococcaceae; genus Archangium. The sequence goes on from NZ_JBJMQO010000093.1 coordinate 102,487, forward strand.
GCGAGATGAAATGATCTCCCCGGCCAATCTCCTGGAGGCCCAGCAACTCGCCCCAATAGCCGGCGAGCTTCTGCTCCATCTGCGTGCTGGAAGGATGTTCAATGCTCATGGAGTGCTCCTCTGGCCTGGGAAGCCAGGAATTGAAAGCGGGCAATCACTTATCACAATCTCAAACAGTAAAACAAGACACCACCCGGAAGACATCCTTTTCCGGGAAGCTAGTCTCCGGTGAAGACGGTGACCTCCGCGGACAGGCCGGCCTGCAAGGGCAGGTCCCCGGGTGGGTCCTTCCAGGAAATACGGATGGGCACGCGCTGCACCACCTTCACGAAGTTGCCCGAGGCATTGTCGGGCGGCAGCAGGGAGAAGCTGGCCCCCGTTCCTCCGGAAAGACTGTCCACCTGGCCCGTCAAGGCGAGGCCCGGAAAGGCATCCACCCGCACCTCCACCCGCTGGCCCGGACGGATGTGCCCCACCTGGGTCTCCTTGAAGTTGGCGACGACATACGTCCGCGGCGGGACGAGCCTCGCCACCGGCTGTCCGGCCGTCAGGAGTTGACCCTCGCGCGCGGTCAGCTTGGACACCGTTCCCTCCGCGGGCGCGAGGATGCGGGTGAAATCGAGCTGCAACCGGGCCTGCTCCAACGCGGCCTCGGCGACGGTCACCCTGGCGTGGGCGAGCTCCGCGTTGGCGCGAGCCACGGCGATCTTCGCGGCCACCGGGGCGCTCTGATCCAACTGCCCCTGGGCCTCCTCCACCTTGCTGAGGGAGACCTGGTGGGACTGCTCGGCCGCGGCGAGCTGCGCGCGGGCGCCGGCCAGTGACGCCTGCGAGGCCTGATGGGCGGCCAGGGCGTCGTCGAGCTCCTGCTGGGCGGCGATCTCCGACTTGCGCAGCCGCTGCACGCGCTCGAGCTCCAACGCCTTGCGCTGCGCGTCCGTCTCCGCCCGGGTCACGGCCGCGCGAGCCACCTCCACCTGGGCCTCGGCGCTGCTCACCGCCGCCGTGCTGCTGGACACCACGGCACGCGCGGTGGAGCGGCCACCGCGGGCGCTCGCCTCCGCCACGTCCACCTGGGCCTCGGCCGCCTGTGCCTGGGCTCGCGCCGACACCACGTCCGCCTCGGCCTGCTTGAGCCGGACGGCGTACTCGCGCGGGTCGATCTCCACCAGCACGTCGCCCTTCTTCACCCGGGCATTGTCCACCACGTTCACGTGCAGCACGGGGCCGCCCACGCGGGCGTTGATCGGCACCATGTCCGACTGCACCTGCGCGTTGTCCGTCGCCTCCTGCCCGCGCGTGAGCACCACGTAGCCGCCCATGCCCGCGAGCACCGCCACCGCGGCCGAGCCCAGGAGCAGTGCTCCCCTGCGGCCCCTCTTCTTCCTGAGCACCTCCTCGGGCGTGGGACCCGGAGCGGGCGCTTCCTTTTCCACCAATCGGGGGGTGGCACTCATGACCCGTCAGACCTCCACATCCAGGTGAACTTCGTCCGGCTCGGCCTTCGGGGCCTTCTGCGCGGGCTTCGTGCCCGGCGAGGCCCAGAGGAAGCCCAGCAGCGGCAGCGCCAGTGCGAACAGCAGCGTGGACAGCGTGAAGAGCCGGTTGAAGGCCAGCAGGGACGCCTGCCGCTGGAGGCCGCTCGCCAGCAGGCGCAGGCTCGCCTCGGTGGCCTCGTAGCCCTCGACACCGCCCGCCACGAGACCGCTCGCCGTCGAGGAGATGCGCTCGTACAGCTCGGGGCGCTCGGCGACGAGCTGGGCGGAGAGCCCCACCTGAGCCTGCGCGGTGTAGCGCGTCATCAGCGTGGCGAAGAGGGCCAGACCCACCGAGGTGCCAAGCTGCCGCATCAGCGTGTTGATGCCGGTGGCGTCCGCCATCCGGGCCCGCTCCACCTTGTCGAACACCACGACGTTGAGCGGCACGAAGAGCAGGCTGGTGCCCAGCCCCTGCAGCATGATCGACGAGATGATCTCCGCCCTGCCCGTATCCAGCGAGACGCGCATCATGCGGTGGACGCCCACGCCGATGATGAACAGCCCCACGCCGATGAGCACCCGTGGGGACACGCGGTTGTAGAGGCGCCCGACGATGGGCATCATCACGATCATCACCAGCGTGCGCGGCATGAGCGCCGCACCCGCCTGCATGGCCGTGAAGCCGAGCAGCTCCTGCATGAAGAGCGGCAGCAGGAACAGGTTCGACGTGAGGATGAAGAACATCAACGCGCCGAGCACCGCCCCCGAGGAGAACACCGGATCCTTGAAGAGGCGCAGGTCCACCGCCGGCGCCACCGCGGTGAGCTCGCGCAGCACGAAGGCCGCCAGGCAGAAGACGGCCACCAGCAGGCAGGTGGTGATCGCCCGCGACTCGAACCAGTCCTGGCGCTGCCCCTCCTCCAGCACGAACTGGAGCGTGGCCATGCCCACCCAGAGCAGGCCGATGCCGGCCCAGTCGATGTTGCGGCGCTGCAGCTCGGCGGCGGCCCGGTTGGCGGCCAGCACGTCCTCGGGCTCCTCGACGAAGCGCCACACCATCAGCAGGCCGAGCAACCCGATGGGCAGGTTGATGAAGAAGATCCACGACCAGTGGAAGTTGTCGACGATGTAGCCGCCGAGCGTGGGGCCGACGGCGGGCCCCACGGTAACGACCATCACGAAGATGCCCATGGCCATCCCCTGCTCCTCGGGGGGCCAGGTCTGCCGGAGGATGGCCTGCTCGGTGGGAACGAGCAGCCCGGAACCGATGCCCTGCAGCGCCCGGAAGAACACCAGCGAGGGCAGGCTCCAGGCGATCCCGCAGAAGAACGAGCTGACGATGAAGAGGGCCAGGCACGCCATATAGGTGCGCTTCTGGCCGAAGAGCCGGCCGAAGAAGCCCGTGAGCGGAAGCATCAGCACCGTGGCGATGATGAAGCTGGTGCTCATCCAGGTGATCTCCTGGACGGTGGCCCCGATGGAGCTGCGGATCTGCGACAGCGCCACGTTGACGATGGACGAGTCGATGGAGCCCATCAGGGTGCCGAAGGACACCGAGATCGTGACGAGCCACTTGTTGACCGGCGCCTTCCTGGTGGCGGCCGTGGATGGAGGGGTTTCAGTCGGCATGACGCCTTTCCGCGCGCGGCTCATGGGCCCGCTCCAGGCACGACGAGAGCCGCGCCGCCAGCGCCTCCACCCCCGGGCCGCGCAGGATGGAGTAGTGGTCTCCCTCCAGCGCGTGAACGTCCACCCCGGTGGTCACGAAACGCGTTCCCCCCTGCGCACGCAGCGCGGACTCGCTCGCCTCGAAGACGGTGATGCGCCCCTCGTACCGCGGTGGCACGTACCGCCACGCCGCCCGCAGGTTCTCCTCGAAGACCCGCCGCAGCGCTTGCAGCGGCTGGACACCGGCACCCAACACCGAGGCCGCGGCCTTGCTGGCTTCCTCCAGGGTCCCGCTCAACTCCTCCGGGCCCATCCGCGCGAGTGCTTCTTCCGAGACCGGCAGCTCCTGCCCCGCCGCTCTCAGCAGATCCCGGTAGAACAGCACGCCCAGCCGCGAGGCCTCCTGGTGTTCCGGCGACAATCCCGCCACCGCCGGCGTGAGGTCATAGCTGTCGATGAGCGCCAGCAGGTCCACCTGCTCGCCCCGAGCCTGGAGCTGCCTCGCCATCTCGAGCGCGATGCTGCCGCCCATCGACCAGCCGCCCAGCAGATAGGGCCCCCTGGGCTGCACGCTCCGAATCGCCTCGATGTAGAGCGCGGCCATCTCCTCCACCGAGCCGCACGGCTCCTGGTCTCCGTCCAACCCTCGCGACTGCAACCCGTAGAACGGCTGCTCCGGCCCGAGCAGCCGCGCCAGCTCCACGTACCCGAGCACCGTGCCCCCCACCGCATGCACGCAGAAGAAGGGCCGCTTCCCGTCCCCCTTGCGCAGCTCCACCAGCGGCGACCACGGCCCCGCCTCCTGTCGCAGCAGTCCCGCCAGGTGCTCCACCGTCGCGTCCTGGAACAGCGCCGCCACCGGCAGACTCTTCCCCGTGCTCGTCCGGATTCGGGACAACAACCGGATGGCCAGCAGCGAGTTGCCTCCCAGTTCGAAGAAGTTGTCCCGCACCCCGATGGGGTGGATGCCCAGCAATTCCTCCCAGACGCGCGCGACCCGCACCTCGAGCGCCGTGCGCGGTGCGACGTACGAGCGCGACGACTCCTGGCGGCCAGGGTCCGGAGCGGGCAGCGCCCTTCTGTTCACCTTCCCGCTGGGCGTCAGCGGGAAGGCCTCCAGCGGCACGAAGGCCGAAGGCACCATGTACTCGGGCAGCGTCTCCTTCAGGTAGCGCTTCAACTCCCCACTGCCCGGCGCCTGCTGTCCCGGCTTGCCGACGACGTACGCCACCAGCAGCTTCTGCCCCGATGCCGCCTCCCTCGCATCGACGACGCAATCGCGCACCGCGGGGTGGCGAGCGAGCACGGCCTCGACTTCCGCCAATTCGATGCGGAAGCCTCTCACCTTCACCTGCGCGTCCCGCCTCCCGAGGAACTCGATGTTCCCGTCCGCCAGGTAGCGCGCGTAGTCCCCCGTCCGGTACAGCCTCCCTCCCGGCGCCGCCGCGAACCTGTCCTCGATGAACTTCTCCCGCGTCAGCTCCTCCCGGTGCAGGTAGCCCCGCGCCACCGCCACTCCGCCGATGTACAGCTCCCCCACCACCCCCACTGGCACCGGCGCTCCATTGCCGTCCAGCAGGTGCACGCTCGTGTTCGCGATGGGCTTGCCGATTCCCGGCAGGTCCGGCCACTGCTCCGGGCTCCCCTCCAGCCGGTACGCCGTCGCCACGTGCGTCTCCGTCGGCCCGTACTGATTCTCCAGCACGCATCCCTCGGGCAGCCGCGCGAACATCCCGCGCAGCGCCGGCGTCACCCTCAGCTGCTCTCCGGCCGTGATGATTTCCTTCAGCTGGCGCGGCACCACCCCTTCCCTCTCCGCCACCTCCGCCAGGTTCTGCAGCGCCACGAAGGGCAGGAACAGCCTCTCCACCCCACTGCTGTCCATCTTCTCCAGCAGCGCCCGAGCCTCCAGCCTCAGCTCCTCGGGGATGAGCACCAGCTCTCCTCCCGCCGCCCACGTGGAGAACAGCTCCTGGAAACTCACGTCGAAGCTCAGCGCCGAGAACTGCAACGTCTTGCCCTTCGGCGCCACCGCGCGCGACACCTGCCAGCGAAGCATGTTGAGCAGCGGCCCGTGGTGCATCGCCACACCTTTGGGCACGCCCGTCGACCCCGACGTGTAGATGACGTACGCCAGTGCCTGCGGCCCCATCAGCGGCTGTGGATTGGCCTCACTGCCGCCGGCCCACGCTCCCTCGTCCGTGTCCAGGTACAGCCGCCGCGCCGTACCCGCCGGCAGTGCGTCCTTCAGCGCCCGCTGCGTGAGCACCACGGGCGCCCGCGAGGACTCGAGCATCAGCGCCAGGCGCTCGGCCGGGTACGCCGGGTCCAGCGGCACATACGCGCCTCCGGCCTTGAGAATGCCCAGCACCCCCACCGCCAAATCCAACGAGCGGCGTACGCACAGGCCCACCGGCACGTCCGGCCCCACGCCCAGTCCTCTCAGGTGGTGCGCCAGCCGGTTCGCCTTCCGGTTCAGCTCCCCGTACGTCAGCCCCTGCTCTCCGAAGCTGACGGCCACCGCCTCCGCCGTCCGGTCCGCCCACGCCTCGAACAACTCATGGACTCCACGGGCCGGCGCGTACAGCGCCTTGGTGTCGTTGAACTCCACCACCACCCGCCGCCGCTCCGCCTCGTCCATCAGCGGCAGGGCCGATAGCTTGCCCTCCGGCTGCGCGACGGCTCCCTCCAGCAGCCGCACGTAGTGGGCCGCCATCCGCTCCACCGTCGCCTCGTCGTACAGGTCGGTGTTGTATTCCCAGAGGCTCAGCAGCCCATTTGGCGTCTCTCGCACGAACAGGGTCAGGTCGAACTTCGCCATCCCGGCCTGGAAGGCGAACTCGTCCACGGACACGCCGGGCAGCGACATCGACTTCAGCTCGGTCTGGTAGACGAACATCACCTGGAAGAGCGGCGAACGGCTCAGGTCTCGCACCGGCTGCAGCGCGTCCACCAGTTGCTCGAACGGCAGATCCTGATGGGCATAGGCCCCCAGACACGCCTCGCGCACCCGGCCCAACAACTCCCGGAAGCTCTCGGCTCCGGACCCGTCCACCCGCAGCGGCAGCGTGTTGAGGAAGAAGCCGATGAGCCCCTCCACCTCGCGCCGGTTGCGCCCGGAGATGGGCGTGCCCATCACGATGTCACTCTGCCCGCTGTAGCGCGCCAGCAGGGCCTGGTACGCCGCCAGGAACGCCATGAACAGCGTGACGCCTTCCTTGTGGCTCAGCTCCTTCACCGCCCCGGCGAGCGCCGGAGGCAGGGGCTTCACCAGATGGCTTCCCCGGAAGGTCTGGACGGGAGGCCTCGGCCTGTCCACCGGCAGCTCCAGCACGGGCGGTGCTCCCGCGAGCTGCTGCTTCCACCAGCCCAGCTGCGATTCCAGCACTTCGCCCTTCAGCCACTCCCGCTGCCACTTCGCGTAGTCCACGTACTGCACCGGCGGCGCCGGCAGCTGGGGCTCCTGCCCCTCGGAGAACGCCCGGTAGAGCGTCTCCACCTCGCGCAGCAGCAGATCCAACGACCAGATGTCGCAGGCGATGTGGTGGATCACGAGCACCAGCACGTGCTCGTCCGCCACCACGCGCAGCAGCGTGGCCCTCACCAGTGGACCCTTCTCCAGATCAAACGGGCGCCGCGCCTCCTGCTCCACGCGCCGCTGGACCTCTCCCTCCGCCCGTCCCTCCACGTCCTCCACCGGCAGCACCAGCACCAGCTCCGGGGCAATGCACTGCACCGGCTGCCCGTTCACCTCCACGAACGTCGTCCGCAGCGCCTCATGCCGGCGCACCACCTCCCCGAGGCTCCGCTCCAGCACGGCCCTGTCCAGGCGGCCCTTCAGCCGCAAGGCATAGGGAACGTTGTACGTGAAGCCCCCAGGCTCGAGCTGCTCGATGAACCACAGCCGCTGCTGCGCGAAGGACAGGGGCAGCTCGCCCTCTCGCTGAACGGGTGCCAGCGTCGGAAGCCGTTGCCCCCGTACGCCGCTCGCCATCGATTCGAGCCGTGCCGCCAATTCCGCCAGCGTCGGGGCCTCGAAGAGCACCCGGACTGACAGCTCCATCTGGAGCGCCTCGCGCAGGCGCGTGGCCACCTGTGCCGCCAGCAGCGAGTGTCCTCCCAGCTCGAAGAAGTTGTCCCGAGCCCCCACCCGCTGCTGCTTCAGCAGGGGCGCCCAGATGTCCGCCACCACCTGCTCCATCCGCGTCCGAGGCGCTACGTAGCCCGCGCGCTCCGTCCCCTCCGCCTCTGGCGAGGGCAACGCCTCGCGATCCACCTTCCCGTTCGGCGTGAGCAGGAGCTTCTCCAGCCTCACGAAGGCCGAGGGCACCATGTGCTCGGGCAGCGACTGCTTGAGGAAGGCCCTCAGCTCCGCGGTATCGAGCTCGGGGGACGACGTGGGCACCACGTAGGCCACCAGCCGCTTGCCCCCGAGCCCCTCGTCCCGAGCCAACACCACCGCCTCGCCCACGGACGGGTGCTTCACCAGCGCTGCTTCGATCTCCCCCAACTCGATGCGGAAGCCACGCACCTTCACCTGTGCATCGCGCCGCCCGAAGAACTCGAGGTTCCCGTCCGGCAGGTACCGCACCAGGTCTCCCGTCCGGTACAGCTTCGCGCCCGGCTCCGTGCTGAACGGGTGCGCCACGAACCTCTCCGCCGTGAGCTCCGGCCGGTTCAAATACCCGAGCGCCAGCCCGTCTCCTCCGACGTACAGCTCTCCGGTGACGCCCACCGGCACCGGCTGCATCCGCCCGTCCAGCACGTACGCGTCCGAGTTCGACACCGGCCCGCCGATGGGCACCGACACCGCCCCCGCCGCCACCTCCTTCACCTCGAAGGTCGTCGAGAACGTCGTGTTCTCCGTCGGCCCATAGCCATTCACCAGGTGCTTCGGCGCGCCCCGCTCCAATACCCGTCTCAGCGACTTCGCGTCCGCCGCCTCGCCGCCGAAAATCACGGACTTCACCGTCTGGAAGGCCTCCGGGCACTCGGCGGCGATCTGGTTGAAGAGCGCCGTCGTGACGAACACCACGCTCGCCCGCGTCTCCCGGAGGAACGTGGCCAGCGCCTTCGAGGACAGCGCCACCTCCCTCGACACGCCCACCAGCCGCGCCCCGTTCAGCAGCGCTCCCCACAGCTCGAACGTCGAGGCGTCGAACGCCGTGTTCGACATCTGGGTGAACGTGTCCTCCGCCGTCACCTGAAGATACGAGGTGTCACGCACCAACCGGACGATTCCCCGGTGCGGAATGCACACGCCCTTGGGCCTGCCCGTCGAACCAGACGTGTACATCACATAGGCCAGGGCCTCTGGAGCCACCCGCTCCCCGAGCCCCTCCCCGCGCTCGTGCGCGAACGTCTCCCATGTCAGGAGCACCACGCTGGCGCCCACCGGCGGCAGCTTCGAGACGAGCTCCGGCTGTACCAGCACCACCGGCACCGCCGTGTCCTCCACCATGAACGTCAGGCGCTCCTGGGGGTACGCCGGATCCAACGGCACATACGCGCCGCCGGCCTTCAGGATGCCGAGCGTCGCCGCCACCATCTCCAGGGAGCGTCCGGCGCACAGGCCCACGAGCGTTCCCGGTGTGACGCCCAGCCCTCGCAGGTACCGGGCGATCTGGTTGGCGCGGCGGTCCAGCTCCGCGTACGTGAGCTGCTGCCCCTCGTAGTCCGCCGCCACGGTTTCGGGCCGGCGCGCCACCTGCTCCTCGAAGAGCGCATGGACACAGGCGTTGCGCGGGTACCCGGTTCGCGTCTGGTTCCACTCCACCAGCACGCGCCGCCGCTCCGCCTCCTCCAGTAGTGGCAGCGCCGACACGGGATGCTCGGGATGCGCGAGGGCCCCCTCGAGCAGCCGCGCGTAGTGCGCCGCCATGCGCGCGACCCGGGCCTCGTCGAACAGGTCCGTGTTGTACTCCCAGAGGCTCTCCCAGCCGTCCGCGGTCTCCCGCACGAAGAGCGTGAGGTCGAACTTCGCCAGTCCGAGCTCGAAGGAGACCTCCTCCGAGGACACGCCGGGCAGTGCGAGCGCGGGTGCCGCCTCCTGCAACGCGAACATCACCTGGAACAGTGGCGCGCGGCTCAGGTCCCGCACCGGCTGCAGCGCATTCACGAGCTGCTCGAATGGCACGTCCTGGTGCGCGTACGCTCCCAGGCAGGCCTCGCGAGCCCGGAGCACCAGCTCCCGGAAGCTCACCTCCCCCGAGGAGTCCATCCGCAGCGCCAGCGTGTTGACGAAGAAGCCGATGAGCCCCTCCAGCTCCCGCTGGGTACGCCCGGCGATGGGCGAGCCCACCACGAGGTCCGTCTGGCCGCTGTAGCGCGCCAGCAGGGCCTGGTACGCCGCCAGGAACGTCATGAAGGGGGTGACCCCCTCCCGGCGGTTGAGCTCGCGGAGCGGCCCGGAGAGCGCCGCGGGCAGCCGCACCGGCAGCGTGGCGCCCCGGAAGGTCTGCACCGCGGGACGCGCCCTGTCCGTGGGCAACTCCAGCAGGGGCGGTGCTCCGGCGAGCCGCTGCTTCCACCAGCCGAGCTGCGATTCCAGCACCTCGCCCCGCAGCCACTCGCGCTGCCACCGGGAGTAGTCCGCGTACTGCACCGGTAGTGCGGGCAGCGAGGGCTCGGCGCCCGAGGAGAACGCCTGATACAGCGCGGCCAGCTCGCGCACGAGCACGCCCATGGACCAGCCGTCGCAGACGATGTGGTGCATGACGAGCACCAGCACGTGCTCCTCGGCGGCCGCGCGCAGCAGCGTCGCTCGCACCAGCGGCCCCTTCTCCAAATCAAAGAGGCACCGGACCTCTTCTTCCACCCGGCGCCGCACCGCTCCCGGGCGCGCGTCTTCCGGCAGGGCCTCCAGGCTCTCCACGGGCAACGCGAGCGCCAGCTCCGAGGCGATGCGCTGCACGGGCTGCCCATCCACCAGGGTGAACGTCGTCCGCAGCGCCTCGTGCCGCCGGACGAGCGCCGCGAGGCTCCGCTCCAGCACGGCCACGTCGAGCTGGCCCTTCAGCCGCGTGACGAAGGGCAGGTTGTACGCGAACCCACCCGGCGCGAGCTGCTCGAGGAACCACAGCCGCTGCTGCGCGAAGGACAGTGGCGGCGCGCCGTCCGCCCGCATGGGGACGAGCGGCGGAGGCTGGGAACCCCGCGGGCCGCCCGGCATCGACTCGAGCCGATGCGCGAGCTCCGCCACGGTGGGCGCCTCGAAGAGCACGCGCACCGGCAGGTCCACGCGAAGCACCTCTCGCAGACGGGAGACCACCCGCGTCGCCAGCAGCGAGTGCCCACCCAGCTCGAAGAAGTGGTCGTGCGCGCCCACGCGCCGCAGGCCCAGCAGCGGCGCCCAGGTGCCCGCCACCAGCTCTTCCATCGGCGTCCGGGGCGCCACGAACCCTTCCTGCGCCGAGCCCTCCAGCTCCGGCGCGGGGAGCGACTTCCTGTCCACCTTCCCGCTGGGAGTGAGGGGGAACGCCTCCAGGCGCACGAAGGCCGAAGGCACCATGTACTCGGGCAGGCTCTCCTTGAGGAAGGCCTTCAGGGCCGCGGTATCGAGCTCGGGGGACGTGCCGGGCACCACGTAGGCCACCAGCCGCTTTCCACCGGCGCCGATCTCCCTCGCCACTACAGCCACGTCCTTCACCGCGGGATGCCGGGCGAGCGCGGCCTCGATTTCCGCCAACTCGATGCGGAAGCCTCTCACCTTCACCTGCGCGTCCCGCCTCCCGAGGAACTCGATGCTCCCGTCCGCCAGGTAGCGCGCGTAGTCCCCCGTCCGGTACAGCCTCCCTCCCGGCGCCGCCGCGAACCTGTCCTCGATGAACTTCTCCCGCGTCAGCTCCTCCCGGTGCAGGTAGCCCCGCGCCACCCCCGCCCCTCCGATGTACAGCTCCCCCACCACTCCCACCGGCACTGGCTCTCCATTGCCGTCCAGCAGGTGCACGCTCGCGTTCGCGATGGGCTTGCCGATTCCCGGCAGCTCGGGCCACTGCTCCGGGTTCCCCTCCAGCCGGTACGCCGTCGCCAGGTGTGTCTCCGTCGGTCCGTACTGGTTCTCCAGCACGCATCCCTCGGGCAGCCGCGCGAACATCCCGCGCAGCGCCGGCGTCACCCTCAGCTGCTCTCCGGCCGTGATGACTTCCTTCAGCTTCCTGGGCGCCAGCCCTTCCTTCTCCGCCACCTCCGCCAGGTTCTGCAGCGCAACGAAGGGCAGGAACAGTCGCTCCACTCCACTGCTGTCCATCTTCTCCAGCAGCGCCCTCGCATCCAGCCTCATTTCCTCGGGGATGAGCACCAGCTCTGCTCCCGCCGCCCATGTGGAGAACATCTCCTGGAAGCTCACGTCGAAGCTCAGCGCCGAGAACTGCAACGTCTTGCTCTTCGCCACAACCGAGCGCGCCACCTGACAGCGAATCAGGTTGAGCAACGGCCCGTGGTGCATCGCCACGCCCTTGGGCACGCCCGTCGACCCCGACGTGTAGATGACGTACGCCAGCGCCTGCGGCCCCATCAGCGGCTGTGGATTGGCCTCACTGCCACCGGCCCATGCTCCCTCGTCCGTGTCCAGGTACAGCCGCCGCGCCGCACCCGCCGGCAGCGCGTCCTTCAGCGCCCGCTGCGTGAGCACCACGGGGGCCCGCGAGGACTCGAGCATGAGCGCCAGGCGCTCGGCCGGGTACGCCGGGTCCAGCGGCACATACGCGCCTCCGGCCTTGAGAATGCCCAGCACCCCCACCGCCAAATCCAACGAGCGGCGCACGCACAGGCCCACCGGCACGTCCGGCCCCACCCCCAGTCCTCTCAGGTGGTGCGCCAGCCGGTTCGCCTTCCGGTTCAGCTCCCCGTACGTCAGCCCCTGCTCTCCGAAGCTGACGGCCACCGCCTCCGCCGTCCGGTCCGCCCACGCCTCGAACAGCTCATGGACTCCACGGGCCGGCGCGTACAGCGCCTTGGTGTCGTTGAACTCCACCACCACCCGCCGCCGCTCCGCCTCGTCCATCAGCGGCAGGGCCGACAGCTTTCCCTCCGGCTGCGCGACGGCTCCCTCCAGCAGCCGCACGTAGTGGGCCGCCATCCGCTCCACCGTCGCCTCGTCGTACAGGTCGGTGTTGTATTCCCAGAGGCACAACCATCCATCCAAGGTCTCCCGCACCGACAGTGTGATGTCGAACCGGGACACGCCGGGATCCACGGCGAGCTCGCTCGCGGAAACACCGGGCAGTTCCAGGGCGGCATACGGCATCGCCCCCTGGAGAACGAACATGACCTGGAAGAGCGGCGAGCGGCTCAGGTCTCGCACCGGCTGCAGCGCATCCACCAACTGCTCGAAGGGGAGATCCGGATGGGCATACGCGCCCAGGCAGGCCGTACGGACCCGGCCCAGCAACTCGCGGAAGCTCTCGGCTCCGGTCCCATCCACGCGCAGGGCCAGCGTGTTGGCGAAGAAGCCAACGAGCCCCTCCACCTCGCGCCGGTTGCGCCCGGAGATGGGCGTGCCCACCACGAGGTCCGTCTGTCCGCTGTAGCGCGCCAGCAGCGCATGGAAGCCCGCCAGCAGCGTCATGAATTGGGTGGTGCCTTGCTCGCGGCTCAGCTCCTTCACCGCACCGGAGAGCGCCGGAGACAGCATCACCCGCACAACCGCTCCGCGAGCGGATTGCACGGGAGGCCTCGGCCTGTCCGTCGGCAGCTCCAGCACGGGCGGTGCTCCGGCGAGCTGCTGCTTCCACCAGCCGAGCTGCTCCTCGAGCACCTCGCCCTTCAACCACTCCCGCTGCCACTTCGCGAAGTCCGCGTACTGCACCGGCAAGGCCCGCGGCGCTGGCTCCGCACCGCTGGAGAAGGCCCGGTACAGCGTGGTCAGCTCCCGCTCCACCACTCCCAGGGACCAGACGTCGCTGATGACGTGGTGCAGTGTGAGCAACAACGCGTGATCCTCGGCCGCCACGCGCAGCAACCGTCCTCGGATCAACGGGCCCTTCTCCAGGTCGAACGGGCGGCGGGCCTCCTCCTCCGCGAGCCGCTGGAGCACCGCCTCCCGCTCGCCTTCCGGCACGGACTCCAGGCTCTCCACGGGGAGCTGGAACGCCAGCTCCGAAACAATCCGTTGCACCGGCTGCCCATTCACCTGGGTGAACGTCGTCCGCAGCGCCTCGTGCCGGCGGATGACCTCGGCCAGGCTCCGCTCCAGGGCGGCCACGTCGAGCGGCCCCTTCAGCCGGGCGAAGGGAATGACATTGTACGCGTGGCTCCCGGGCGTGAGCTGATCGATGAACCACAGCCGCTGCTGCGCGAAGGACAACGGTGGCGCCTCTTCACGAGACACCGGCACCAGGGGCGGAGCCCTGCGTACCGGCTTCACACCCGGCTTCGGTTCGGCTCTCTCGGGGGCGGCTCGCGAAACGCCATCGGCCGGGGGCTGCACATCGCGCATGTTCATGTCGACTTGCCTGGACTGAACCGGGCGGAGGAGCCCTCCGTGGCGCGGAGGGGCCCTGGGGCCCGTGGGGGGAACGCTTGCCTTTGGGGGAAAGGCAGACAAAAAGGGACCACTCCCGCCGCCAGGAGGCAGCGGGTCTTTCTCGACGACAGGGGTGAAGACAGGCTCAGGCCGTGCTGGCGGTCGTCTCCTTCAGGCGCTCGCGCAGGAGGAACTTGCGAATCTTTCCGGAGGGGGTCTTCGGCATCTCGGAGATGAGCTCCAGACGGTCCGGCCAGTACGACACCGACATGCCGGCCTTGCGCAGATGGTCCCGCAGCTCATTGAGGGTGGGCGCCTCGTCGCGCGGCACCACGACGGCGCACACGCGCTCACCGCCGATGCGATCATCCGCGTGGGCCACGACGGCGACCTCCCGCACCTTCGGATGCGCATACAGCGCCGACTCGACCTCCACGACGGGAATCTTCATCCCGTGCCGGAAGATGATGTCCTTGAGCCGGCCGGCGATGCGGATGCCGCCGCGTCCATCGTCACGCGCCAGGTCCCCGGTATCGAACCACCCCTCGGAGTCCAGACAGGCGTTGTAGATGTCCTCGCGCTTGAAATACCCCAGGCACTGGCTCGCGCCGCGGACCAGGAGCCGCCCCGCGCCATCCGGAAAGGCCGAGCCATCCTCGGTGGTGGCCGGAGCGATCTTCACTTCCATCCAGGGGACGGGGGCGCCGTCGCTGTTGGCGGGCCAATCGGGGGGATCCTCGTGCCGGGTGATGGTGACGGCGCCGTTCTCCGTCATGCCCCAGAGCGTGTGCAGCCGGACACCGAAGACTTCCCGCACCTCGGCGATGAGGTGGGGCGGGACGGGAGTCGAGCCGGTGGCCAGACACTCGAGCGTGCTCACCTTCTTGGGCCGGCGCTTCTGCGCGGCGAGCATGTTCAGGTAGTACGTCGGAATCGCGTACATGAACGAAATGCCGTGTTCCTCGATGAGCTTGAGATGGAAGTCGGGATCCGCCACATCCAGATAGACGGCCGTCGCCCCGAGTAGCACCGGCATCTGGAAGAGATAGGTGAAGCCGCTCGAGGCGGTGAGCAGGCTGGGAAGCGAAATGACATCCTCAGCGCCCAGTCCCATCGTCTCGTTGAGCGCCCGGGTGATGGCGTAGTTGGTGTTGTAGGAATGGACCACGCCCTTGGGCTCGCCGGTCGTGCCCGACGTATAGAGGATGTTGAACACGTCATCCGCACGGGCCGTCAGCTCATCCAGCGCACTGGCCCTGTAATGCTCCTCCCACCGGGTGGCGACGAAGTGCGCGTCGAAATCGAGCTCGCCCTCCGCCAGGCCACTTCCCGCCCCGATGAAGACGCGATGACGCAGTGCGGGGAGCGCCGGTGCCGTCTCCCGGAGCATGTCCCGGTGTGAGAACCCGGTCCAGGTCGCCGGGCCGATGTAGACCCGGGCCTCGGTCCTGCCGAGGATGAACTCCACCTCCCGGCGCCGGTAGTCGGGGGGGATGGGCGCGAGCACCGCGCCGATCCGCGCGCACGCCAGGGCCAGCGCGGTGAACTGCCACCAGTTGGGGAGCTGCACGGCGACGATCTGCTCGCGCTCGACGCCCAGCTCGCGGAGGGCCCCCGCGAACCGCTCCATATACGTCCCCAGCTCCGCGTAGCTGATGCGCGTGATGTCCCTGGAGAAGTACCGGGCCGCGATGATCGCCGGCTTGTCCGGGTGGCTCTTGATCGCGCGCCGGAGGTCATCGACCACGGTCTGGTCGCGCCACCAACCTTTAACACGCCAATCAAGCCCATTCGCCCGCGCGGCAGCGCTGTAGAATTTTTCCACCATTAAGCCACTCCCCTGTTTTCCTGAGACGTATATGTCTTTGCGGGAGAAATCCCTAACACTTTCTCAGCGGCTGGCCAATGTCGGATTTTTTTTTTACATTGGTGCCTAACTTCACACATTGACGAAGTCTCTCTCATTTTTTTATAGAGTTGCTCGCGACACTTCGAAGTCACGAGTTGCCTCGTCCCCCCCCAAAAAAATCATGACTCGCTCGGTGCCCGCAGCAACGACAGACGTACGCCTTGAGCGTCCCCCCGGCGACGGCCTCGTCCCTCTCGAAGTGTATGCAAGGCATATCCGGCGGCTCATCGTCCGGCTCGCGGCGACCCCCTCCGGTTGCCATCTCGGAGGCTCGCTCTCCCTGACGGAAATCCTCGTGGCCCTGCTGGGCCGCGTCATGAAAATCAATCCCAGCGAGCCCCGCTGGGAGGGACGCGATCACCTCATCCTCTCCAAGGGACACGCGGCGGCGGGACTGTATGCCGCCCTGGCCGCGTTCGGCTTCTTCGACCCCGAGGAGCTCGTCCGGCGCTACAACGCGGAGGGCAGCCCCTTCACGGGCCATGTGAATGCGAAGGTTCCCGGGGTGGACTTCTCCACCGGAAGCCTGGGGCATGGGCTGGGCCTGGGCACCGGGCTCGCGCTCGGGTACCGGCTCAAGGGCCTGTCCAACCGTGTCTTCGTCATCTGTGGTGATGGGGAGATGGGCGAGGGCTCCAACTGGGAAGCCCTTCAAATCGCCTCGCATCAGCGCTTGTCCAACCTGACCATCATCATCGACCGGAACGGGGGACAGAATGACGGACCGACCGAGTCGATTCTCTCGCAGGCGGCGCTGACGGACCGGCTGCTCATGTTTGGCTTCGAGGCGCTCGAGGTGGACGGGCACGACCTGGGCGCGCTCTGCCAGGCCCTGGAGGCTCCCGCCGCGGGGAACGGCCCACGCGCCATCGTCGCCCGGACGCAGAAGGGAGCGGGCGTCCCCATGTTCAAGGGCAAGGGCCCGCACTACGCGGTCTTCTCCCCCGAGCAGCTCCGGCGCGCGCTCGTGTCCATGGGAGAAACCCCGTGAGCGAGACCCAGACGAGCGGCGCGGATCTCGCGGCCACCCCCGAGGCCTGGCTCCGGGAAAACCCCACGCTCTCCAACCGGCAGATCTTCCGGCACGCGCTCGCGCGCTTCGCCGAGCAGGATTCCCGCCTCGTGCTGCTGGAGGCGGACCTCGGCGGCGGAGGAGACCCCTTCGAGGCCCGCCACAAGGGCCGCTACTTCAACCTCGGCATCTGCGAGGCCACGATGCTCGACATGGCGTGCGGCATGGCGCACGTGGGGCACATCGTCTTCGCCCACACCTTCGCGCCCTTCGGGGCGATGCGGGCGTGTGAGCAGGTGCGGCTCGCCATGGCCTACCCCCAGGCGAATGTGAAGCTCGTCTGTGACTACGGCGGTGTCTCGGGTGCGTTCTTCGGGCCCACCCACCATGCCATCGAAGACCTGGCCATCCTCCGGGCCATGCCGGGGATGACGGTGCTCTCCCCCGCGGACGGCCTCGAGACGATCCTCGCCACGCGCGCGATGATCGACCACGACGGCCCCGTGTACATGCGGCTCGGCCGCAACCGGGTGAGCCGGCTGGAAGAACACCGCGGAGGTTTCACGCTCGGCCGGGCGCTCTGCCTCCGGGAGGGCTCGGACGTGGGGGTGATTGCCCACGGCGAGGTTGGCGTCTCCGTCGCGCTGGAGGCCGCCCAGCGGCTGGAGTCCCAAGGGGTCTCGGCGCGCGTGGTGAACATGCACACGCTCAAGCCGCTCGACGAGGCGGCACTCCTCGAGACGGCGGAGCGCACGCGGCTGCTCGTCACGGTGGAGGAGCACAACATCCTCGGCGGGCTCGGCGGCGCGGTCTGCGAGACCGTGTGCGCCCACGGGCTCGGCCGGCGGGTGATCCGCATCGGCATCCAGGATCGCTACGACCCGCTCGCGGGCTCCCATGAATCGCTGCTGCGCGGGCACGGGCTCGACGGGGCGGCGGTGGCCGAGCGCGTTCTCACTTCACTGTCCACAAGGAGGAACTGATGCAGGTGCAAAAGCAGCTGGATGCCGCGGGAATCAACGGTTGCCCCACGTGTGCCTTCGAGATTCTCGGAGACACCTATCTGGAGGGCGAGGTCCTCACGTGTGAGGGCTGCTCCGCCGAGCTCGAGGTGGTGGGCATCAAGCCCCTGCGTCTCGCCGAGGCCCCCGAGGTCGAGGAGGACTGGGGCGAGTAGCCGGCGCCTCGTCACCCCCCATGAAGAAGATCGATCTCGTCTATACACGGCTGCGCACCGAGGAGCGGATGATCCTCGACGCGCTCCGCCAGAGGGACTGCGCCGTCGAGCTCCGCCAGGACTCCGACCTCGTCCTGCCGTTGGACGCGGAGCGCGGATCCAGTGGCAACGTCGTCCTGATGCGGAGCATGTCGCTCACCCGCTCCCGCTATCTGGCGGCGATCCTCGAGGTGAAGGGCGCGCGCGTGGTGAACAGCGCCCGGGCCATCGCCACGTGTGGGGACAAGATCCTCACGAACCTGGCGCTGGCGGCGCACGGAGTCCCCATGCCGTGGTCGTTCGCGGGCTTCGAGGAGGAGGCCTGCGTCGCGGAGATCGAACGCCGGGGCTATCCCGTGGTGACGAAACCGGCGGTGGGCTCATGGGGGCGCATGGTCGCGCGGATCGACGGGCGCAGCGCGGCCGAGGGCCTCATGCAGATGCGCTTCGAAACCGGAAGCGCCTCGGACCATGTCGCGCTCGAGCAGCAGTACATCGACAAGCCCGGCTATGACCTGCGCGTCTATGTGATGGGCAGGGCGGTGGGCGGCATCCGCCGGCGCTCGGAGCACTGGGTGACGAACACCGCACGGGGAGCCGTTCCCGAGCGGTACGAGGTACCCGAGGCACACGCGAAGCTCGCCGAGCGCGCGGCGGCGGCCGTGGGAGCGGACATCGCGGCCGTGGACCTGCTCGAGACGCGAAGCGGAGAGATTCTCGTGAACGAGATCAACCACTGCGTGGAGTTCGCGCGAAGCATTGAGATCACCCGGGTTCCGCTGCCGGAGCTGATCGCGGAGTACGCCATCGGGGTGCACCCATGACGCGCGTGGCGGTATTGGGGGCCTCGGGCTACACGGGCGGCGAGCTGCTGCGGCTGCTGCTGGCCCACCCCGGCGTGGAGGTGGTGCAGGCCACCTCGGATCAATTCGCGGGCAAGCGGCTGGACTACCCGCATCCGAACCTGCGCGGCATGAGCTCGCTGCGCTTCGTCCCGCACGACGCGCTGGAGCCATGTGAGCTGCTCGTGAGCTGCATGCCCCAGGGCGGGCTCATCAACCGCTGGGCCCGGGTGCGTGAGCTGGCGGGCCGGGTGATCGACCTCAGCGCGGACTTCCGCTTGGAGCCGGTGGACCACGAGCGCTGGTACAAGAAGCACCCGCGGCCCGCGGACGTGCCCGGGTTCGTCTATGCCCTCCCCGAGTGGACCGCCAGCGAGCTGCCCGAGGCCCGCTATGTCGCGGTGCCCGGCTGCATGGCGCACGCCTCACTGCTGGGAATCCTCCCATTGGTGCGCGCGGGCCTGGTGAAGCCGGAGATCGTCGTCGACGCGAAGACGGGTTCCTCCGGCGGTGGTGCCACACCGGATCGCGCGTCGCATCATCCCGAGCGCGCCTCGGCCCTGCGCTGCTACCGCGCGGTGGGGCACCGGCACACCGGGGAGATCGAGAACATCGTCGAGCGGGTGACAGGGACGCGCCCGAGTGTGCACTTCAGCGCCACGGCCGTGCCGAGCGTGCGCGGCATCCTCTCCACGGTGCACTGCTTCGCCTCGAGGCCCCTCGACGAGGCCGAGCCGCTCCGCGCGATCGCGATGGCCTACCGCGAGAAGCCCTTCGTGCGGCTCCTCCGGCCCAATACGAGCGCCTCGCCCTTCCCCGAGCCCGGGCCGCTGCAGGGCACGAATTACTGCGACCTCGCCGTGGACGTGGACACGGAGAGGAACCGGATCGTCGTCAACGTGGCGATCGACAACCTCGTGAAGGGCGCGGCGGGCACGGCCGTCCACGCCATGAATCTGATGCTCGGCCGCGCGGAAACCGAGGGCCTCGGCTTCCGAGGTCTGCATCCCATCTGAAGCCTCTCGCTGTCCGAAGTCTTCCAACACAAAGGTGAACACATGAGCACGAATGGTACTGCGGGGACCGAGCTGTCCCCCGGGCGGGCTTTTGCCAACGCCGTCATCGCGCAGGGCACGAAGGCGTCCGTGGAGTTCTCCACGACGATCACCGACTCGTTCCCGGGCTTCAAGCGCCGTCCCCGCATCGCGGTGCGGGGCCTCTTCAAGGTCGTGAAGTCGGAGCAGCAGCAGGTCAAATACTGGTACGAGACCCGTCCCCAGTCCGCGCCCACCGAGCACGTCATCGACGCGCAGCTGCGGCAGGAGGCCACGTTCGAGTTCCACTCGGACAAGACGCAGCTCAAGCCCACCACGGCGTGGGTGCAGATCAACCCCGCGCTGCTGGACGACCCGGAGGCGCTCGCGACCTTCATCGACTACCGGCTGCTGGTGCGCCTGTGCACCGCGGAGAACCAGGCGCTCGCTCGCGGCCCCGGTGGCGAGCGCGTGCGCGGCCTGCTGGAGACTCCGGGCGTCACCCGGCTGGCGGCTCGCGAGACGCCCGTGGCCTCGCTGCTGGCGGCGTGCAATCGCGTCGAGCAGGTGGGCGGCTCGGCCGACGGCATCCTGATGAACCCGGAGGACTACTACCGCTACTTCGTCGGGCAGGGCAGCCTGCTCAAGGACCTCGCGGACATGGGCGTGCGCATCGCTCGCGCGCGCATGGTCAACCCGGGCACCGTCATCGTCGGGGACTACACCGCCGCGGCCACCATCTTCGATAGCGGCCGCTCCGTCATCCGTTTCGCCGAGCCCCCCAAGGGCATCTTCCCGCGCGAGGGGCTGGCCGTGTGCGGGGAGATCTACGAGGCGCTCGTCGTCCACCTGCCCACGCACTTCTACGTAGCCTCGCTGGCCTGACGGCGGGACGGTTCCAAAGACACCCAAGGCAGTGCGCACAGGGGGCGCTCGTGTCTCAATCCAACATCAAGGTTCTCTACATCACCGGCTGGTGCCGCAATGGCAGCACCATCCTTGGAAACGTGCTCAACGAGGTGAAGGGCTTCTTTCACACTGGCGAGCTCAGCTTCCTCTGGAAGAATGCCTACGGCAACGGCTCGAACACCTTCTGCGGCTGCGGCGAGGCACTCACCCGCTGTGGTGTCTGGTCGAAGGTGCTCGAGGAGGAGACCCCCGCGGGTAGCACTCCCGTGTCCCATGCTCGGGAGGTCGTGAAGCGCCAGACGAGGTCCGTGCGCACCCGGCACACGTGGAGCATCCTCCGGGACGGCACCCGCTCGGAGGACGTCCGTGAGTACGCCGCCACGCTGAGCCGGGCCTACCACGCCATCGCGAGAGCGACGGACAGCCACACCCTCGTGGACAGTGGCAAGCTCCCGTCCGAGGCGGCGCTCCTTCCGCACGTTGAAGGAATCACGCCCTATTACCTCTACCTCGTGAGGGATCCGCGCGCCGCCACGCACTCGTGGACGAAGACGAAGCAATACGTCGTCCCCATGTCCGCGCTGCGCAGCACCAGCTACTGGGTCGGCTTCAATCTCGCCTCCGAGGCCGTCATCCAGCGCTACCCCGAGCGCGCGTTCTTCCTGCGCTACGAGGACTTCATCGCCGAGCCGGCTTCCGTGGTGGGAGCACTGCTCGAGCATGTCGGCGCGCGGGACGCGGCCAATCCGGTCCAGGGGCGCACCGTCCACCTGGGAAGGAACCACACCGTCACCGGCAATCCGGATCGCTTCCGCAGCGGACCCACGCTCCTGCGTCCCGAGGACGATGCCTGGCGCAAGGAGCTCCCCGCGCGAGCGAGGAACATCACCCAGGCGCTGTCCTGGCCGCTGATGGCCCGCTACGGCTACTTCCAACCCAAGCGCACCCAGGCCCGCGAGCAGGTGCGCTCCGAGACCGCGACCCGCAGCGACAGGGAGGATATCCGTGGAACTGGGACTGACAGGTAGGGTCGCGCTCATCGCGGGAGGCTCGAGTGGTCTGGGGCTCGCCGTCGCCGAGGAGCTGGCGAAGGAAGGAGCCCACGTCGCCATCGGTGCGCGTGACCCCAAGAAGCTCTCGCAGGCGGAGCGCCGGCTGAAGGAGCTCGCCCGGGGCCGGGTGCTCACCACCGCCGTGGACTTGAAGAATCCCGACGCCGTCCGCCACTGGGTCGAGGACGTGGCCGGCCGGCTGGGAGCGCTCCACATCGCGGTGACGAACAGCGGCGGGCCGCCTCCGGGCCCGGCGACGAAGTTCGAGCTCGGCGCCTACAAGGACGCCTTGGACTCGGTGCTCCTGCCGCCGATCAGCCTGGCCCTGGCCGCCCTCCCCTACATGAAGGCGGCGGGCTGGGGGCGCCTGCTCTTCATCACCTCGGAGACCGTCGTGCGGCCCGTGGCCCGCTTCGCCCTCTCGGGCTTCTCGCGGCTGGGCATCGTCGGGTTCTCGTCCGCGCTCGTGCAGGAGCTCGGGGACTGCGGTGTCACCGTCAACGTCCTCGCCCCCGGCTACACCCGCACGCCTCCAGTGGAGCGCACCGCCGGGACGAACAACGACGGGGACGTGGACGCCGGGCTGCGCGCCATGGCGGCCCACATTCCTCTGCGCCGGGTGGGGCTCCCCGAGGAGTTCGCCGCCGCCGCCGCCTTCCTCGCCAGCGAGCGCGCCTCGTTCATCACCGGCACGGTGCAGCTCGTCGATGGCGGCGCGAGTGTGATCGGATGAGCGCCCCATCCCTTCCCAACAACCCGGAGGTCCCGGACGGCCGCCCCATCGTGGTCAAGATCGGCGGAGCCGCGGGGGTTGATCTCGAGAACGTCTGCAACGATGTCGCGGAGCTCATCCGCCAGGGCGAGCGCGTCGTCGTGGTGAATGGCGGCTCGGAGGCGGGCGAGCGCGTGCTGAAGGCCTTCTCGCTCGAGCGCCCCGAGGTGACGACGCCCACCGGCAACGTGGTGCGGCTCACCCACGCGGCCACCCTGCGCGTCCTGATGATGGCGTGGGTGGGCGAGGTGAACAAACGCGTCATCCTGGCGCTCGGCGAGCGAGGCATCCCCGGAGTCGGGCTCTGCGGCGCGGACGGACGAATGCTCATCGCCAGGCGCCGGCCCCCACTGAAGATCCATGACGGAGGGCGTGTCCGCATCGACCGGGAGCACCTCGCCGGGGAGATCACCTCGGTGAATACGAGCCTCCTGGCGACGCTGCTGGACCAGGGTTACGTGCCCGTCCTCTGCCCTCCCGCGATCACCGAGGAGGGCGTGCTGGTGAACGCCGACGCGGATCAGATCGCCGCGTCCATCGCCACCGCGCTCGGCGCCCGTGCGTTCGTGATGCTGTCGAACGTGCCCGGGCTGCTGGAGAACCCGAACGAGCCCCTGACGCTCGTGCGGCACAGCGACGACGTGGAGGGCTGCATGCAACTGGCCGCCGGACGCATGCGGTACAAGCTGGACGCCGCGCGCAAGGCGCTCCAGGGCGGAGTCCCCTCGGTATACGTGAGCGCCTCCCGCGTGCCCCGCCCGGTGTTCGTCGCCCTCACCGAGGAGTCCGGAACCAAATTCACCCTCCCCCGGAAGGAGGCTGCCCATGCAGGCCCGTGAGAAGACGATCGAATTCCTGAAGTGGATGGTGGAGCAGTACAGCCCCAGCCACCACGAGCAGGCCTTCTCCCGCGCGCTGGCGGAGCGGCTCGAGCAGCGAGGCTGGCGCGCGCACACCGACGAGGTGGGCAATACCATCGCGAGCCTCGGCGAGGGCGGCACGTGCATCGCGCTGCTCGGGCACATCGACACGGTGCCCGGAGAGGTGCCGGTGCGGATAGAAGACGGACGGCTCTTCGGGCGCGGCACCGTGGATGCCAAGGGAGCCATTGGCGCCTTCATCGAGGCCGTGGAGTTGCTCGACGAGAGCGAGCGCGCGGGGAAGAAGTTCCTGCTGCTCGGGTGCGTCGAGGAGGAGGTGGCCATCACCCGCGGCGCGTTCCACGTACGCGAGCGCTACCGTCCGGACTTCGTCATCAACGGCGAGCCGAGCGGGGCCCACGCCATCACCATCGGCTACAAGGGCCTCGTGCGGGCCGAGCTCGAGTACCGCGCGAGCCGGCGTCATACGGCGAGCCGCGACTACCGCGCCGCCGCCGAGCACATCGTCGAGGCCTGGAACGCGCTGCGCACCGACTGCGACGCGTGGAACCGCGAGCGCCCGCTCTTCGAGCAGAACCTCCCCTCGCTGACGTCCATCCAGACGGGCTCGACGGACACCGAGGAGTGGGCCCGGGCCAGCGTGAACGTCCGCACCGGGCCCTCCACCGATGGCGAGCGGCTGCTGGCGCTGCTGGGCGGCGTTCCCGGCGTCAGTGTGAAGGCGCTCTCCAACAAGGGCGCCGTCAGCACGGATGGAAACGATGAGCTCTCGCGCGCGTTCAAGAAGGCCATCCGTGAGCGAAGTGCCAAACCCACGCTCCGGCTGAAGACGGGGACGTCCGACTGGAACACCGTGGCGGCGGCGTGGCAGGTGCCCACCCTCGCCTACGGCCCTGGAGATTCCTCCCTGGACCACACCCCCCATGAGCACATCGGCCTCGACGAATACGAGGAAGGCGTCGCGGTGCTCTCGCGCGTGCTCGCGCTGCTGCCCACCAAGCCATGAGTCATCCATTCACCGAAGAGCACGACACATTCCGCAAGACAGTCCGGCGATTCGTGGAGAAGGAGTTGGCTCCCCACGCCCTGGAATGGGACCAGGCGGGCCTCTTTCCGCGAGAGCTCTTCCAGAAGTGCGGCGAGCTGGGCCTCTTCGGCATCCACCATGATCCGAAGTACGGCGGCAGCGGGCTGGACTACTGGTTCGTGACCGTCTTCGCCGAGGAGCTGGCGCGCAGCGACAACGCGGGCGTCAGCATGGCACTGATGGTCCAGGGCCAGATGGCCACGCCCATCATCAACGACGTCGGCACCGAGGAGCAGAAGCGCGAGTTCCTCGCCCCGGCGCTCGCGGGAGAGAAGATCGCCGCGCTCGGGATGAGTGAGCCGGGAGCGGGCTCGGACCTGGCGAACCTGCGCACCACCGCGAGGCGGGACGGGGATGACTACGTCATCAACGGCTCGAAGATGTGGATTACGAATGGCACGCGGGCGGACTTCCTCGTGCTGGCGGTGCGGACCGGGGGCCCGGGCGCCGCGGGTATCTCGCTGGTGACGTTCCCCACGGACGTGAAGGGCTTCTCGGTGTCGAAGAAGCTCGACAAGGTGGGCCACCGCTCCTCGGACACGGCGATTCTGTTCTTCGAGGATTGCCGCATTCCCGCGCGCTACGTGTTGGGGAAGGAGAACGACGGTTTCTTCCACATCATGAACAGCTTCCAGGGCGAGCGGCTGGTGACGGGCATCAACGCCGTGGCCATGATGCAGCGGATGCTGGAGGAAGCCATCCGATACGGCCGCGAGCGAGAGGCGTTCGGAAAGAGGCTCATCGAGTACCAGGTGTGGCGCCACAAGTTCGCCGAGCACCTGACCTCGGTGGCAGCCGCCCGGCAGCTCACCTATCACACGGTGGATCTCTTCCAACGCAAGCGGAGGCCGTTGAAGGAGATCTCCATGGTGAAGCTGTACACGGCGGACCTCGCGCAGCGGGTGGCCTACGACTGTCAGCAGTTCTACGGAGGCATGGGCTACATCGAGGAGACGAACATCGCGCGGGCCTGGAGGGACGTGCGCATGCTCACCATCGGAGGCGGCACCTCCGAGATGATGAAGGAGATCATCGCCCAGACCGCGGGGATGTAGCGCCGGGCCGCTGATGACAGTGCACGCTGACTCGCCCTGAACCGGTGGGCGAGACGGAATGTGGGGCCTCGGAACACGGCGGGAGCGGGCACAGCCGTCCACAGCGGCGCGGAGCCTGGGCTGCAAGAGCGACACCCTAATCCCCTTCAGCAAAGTTGCCGAACGGTGCTGCATGGCTACGCCTTGCGATGCGTCTTCTCGTCACGAGGGTCGTGCCTTCGTGGATTTACCTGAAGGGGATTAGCCCATCAAACTGACAGGCACGACAGATTGCTGCTGGTAAGTGCCTTGACTTGCGCACTGAAGAATATGCAGCCGTCATGGCGCGGCTCGAGGCGCAAGTCGAGGGTCGGCACGCTCCGCAGTCCCCGTTCAGCGGCCATCTTCCAGTGGATAGGTTCTCGGAAGCCAATGCGCTACTCCGGCTGAAGTGCTCGTCTCGAGCATCGGTCGGAGCGGAGCGCATTACGCCTTACATCGCCGCCTTTCGGGCAACGGCCGCGATTCTGCTCGCCCTGCAATGCGAAGCTACCGCTATTCAAGGGGCTCCTCGAAGGATCGCATCCAAATCATCTCTTTGGATCTATGACCTGAGCGGGTTGTTTTGACATCTGCTAGCTCCCGAAAAGGAAGCCAAGTGGCACCTTCGTTCTCGCAGACAATGGCCTCACCGGAGCGTGAGCGGCACCAGAGGGCAAGAGCGCTGTAATCCAGCCCGTCCGAGCCAAACCGGTAGTGCTTTCCGGCTTTCTCATATGGAGGATCAACGAACCACGTTGCAGGGCCGAGCATGGGGCAGTCTGCGTAACTACAGTTGTAGACTCTCCAATGACGGATAGCATCTACCTGGGAAGCAATAGTCTCGCGAACCCGCTGGCCCCAAAAAGATCCCGGCCGAATCCGGTCACGCATCCACTTCGACGGCTTTTTCCGAGGATTCGCCGCGCCACGATTGAGCCAGAAGCCAACAAGCCATTTCGCTTCCTGGCTGATCTTAAGGTCGTCGACAGATCCGTCGAGTGGGAGATCCGGAATAGAGAGGATTTCCTTAGGCTTCACGCTGATCAGGTACTGCCACACGCCTGCAATGATCGGGTCGATCTCGCACAAAACTACTCGTCGATCGGCGTACCGTAGAGCATAGCCTGCAGACCCAGCGAACGGCTCGACGATCGTGTCAAAGCGAGGTCGGGGGTAATGCTTCAACGCATCGCGCCACTTGCCACCGTAGTATCCAAAGAACGGCCTCAGCTGCGGCATGGCGGCAGCATTTCCTTTATCGGGTGTATCTAACCCCGCGCCTGGCAATACGAGCTGGGCTGACATTTGCTTAGTCATGTTACTTCCCACTCCGCTCCACCACTCCGCTCAAGAATTCAGCCCACCCAACCCAACGCCCAAGCAGGACGGGAGCCAGCACGTCTCAAATGCGAGACCCACTTCAGCTTCATCGCTCTTCTCTCTCCGCACGGCAGTCACCGTGTCGCGCTGTACGCCCGGACTGGGCTCGCGCACGCTCTGGCGCCGGACAGGCGACCAGCATCGACGGCTCGCATCAGCGAACACGCCCAGAGGAGGCTACCTCCGGCCGCTCGCCCCGTCCAGTTCATCTGCGGCGAAGGCGCCCTCTGCGGCCTTGCCGTCCGGGGGGTGGCCGGGTACATGAGAAGACGACAGCGGCTTGGGCGTAGCACTCGTCGATACGCGGCGTACAAAGCTGGGCGACTCGTCAGGGAGTCGGGTAGAACCTTCTGCAGGAACCTCAGGATGAAGGCGAGCTGCACCGTTCCTGCTAAGGCGCCCCTCCTGCGGACGGATACGAAATTAAAGGCAGCGGCTGACACCAGCGCCATGATACTTCCAACGCGAGCTCAATACAGCGCAACGTCTGACGTCGTCGCTTGGTATCTACGAACGTACTTCGGTACACGAGACGACCCTGGAACGCTCGCGATGTTCTGCTGTCCGGATCGGCTGGGTCACTTCGCGCTGAAGCCTGCGGCCCTACGGGAGGGAAGTCCGGGAGCCCTGTTTCAGCTCTTGATTGGAACAGTGCTCTTTCAGCGCCAACGGGACGTGCAGGTCTTGCGCATTTTACGAGGGCTGGCACCGCTTGAGGTGCGCCAACTCACGAGCGCTTCGCTCCTCTTGAGATACACGACAGAGAGCCCTTGCCCGCATTCTCATTCGCTCACTGCGCTTCACTCCCAGTGCACGCTAGCGAAGGACGCAACTGGCAAGGGGGACTGCCAGGAGGTGGGATTTCCCGATTGTCACCTCAAGCGTCATGCAGAGCTGCTTCGCCGCTATGGAGACTTTGGGAAGGTTCCCACCTCAGCAGCCCTCATGCTGCATGAAGCTGGGCATGCTGACCTAGCCGCGCTGTACCAGCATGTGTGTCGCACCCAGCGCACTAGGCGCCTACGATCCCTTGCACTGGAGGAAGCCTTAGTACGTGTCTGGCGCGTGAGCTACAAGATTGCCAACATGTACCTGTCTGCCCTTGCCAACCCGGACCTCAACCCACAAGGACCATGGGCCTCGCGACTCGACTGGACGCACTTCGTTGTCGTTGACAGCAACGTCGATCGCTTCCTCAGTTCGGTGAAGTACCGTGGGGCACCCGAATACGAAGCACGGCGAGCGTTCCTCCAAGCACTTGCCCGTGGCATTGACTTGCGGTCGTTTCGACGACAGCTACACGCCTATAACCCAAGACTCGTGCAGCAGGCGCTTTACCTCTTCATGAGCGCCTCGAACCGCCGTGAAAGCACTGGAGATTGTAGCAAAGTCGCGGTGAACTGCGTCTCATGTCCCTCTCCGCTAGCCAAGCGCTGCGCGCTACGCGCTATTTAGAATCCTCTTGAAGCTGCGTCGGGGCGGTCAGTGCCTGTTACCTCGCAGTCCACCCTGGCGCTTGGCTGCCAGACCCGGCGTAACAGCGTCAAAGCGGAACTTGCTTCCCTCAAGATACTCTTCGACCTCGTCTATCACTAGCCAGCGGCGACCAAGGTCCTCAGCCACCTTGCCCGTCGTGTTCGAACCTCCAAATGGGTCAACAACGAGGTCCCCTTCGTCGGTGAGTAGCTTGACGAAGAACTCCGGCAGGATTGCAGGGAAGCGCGCGGGGTGAATCCTCAAACCAGCCTCCTTGCATCGCTTCGTGTACCGGTCATTGGCGGCGTTGTTTCCCGCCTTGATGAAATCCGAGGGTAGCTCGTCCTCGAAGACATTGGGCGGGATGGCGCCACCTGCATCAAGCCTGTTGAAATCTGCGGAGATGTTGTGCCCGGAGGGTCGAACGGTCGCCCGGACACCACGCTGATTCAGGCGAATCATGTCGGCGCTGTAGGGCTTCAAAACGTTGCGGTTATTGGCTTTCGGCCAGGGCGTCTTGGAAAACCACCAGACATACTCTACCGCATCCTTCACCCGTATTCGGCGTACCGATACCCACTCTGCGGGCATCGGCATCTTGGCGGGGTTGAACCAGAAGAGCTCTTGCGCCAAGTGAAAGCCGACCTCCTCCACCAGTGCAAGCAATACCTTGAAGTGGTAGGTGGACCGCGTTGGAATACCCTTGTTGTAGCTGCCGCCGATGTTCAACACAAAGCTGCCGTCATCCTTCAAAACGCGAAAGATGTCACGAGCGAAGGTCAGCAACCACTCGACATACTCATCCTTGGAGACGTTACCGTACTCCTTCTTGAAGTGAAGGGCGTATGGGGGCGACGTAAAGACTAGATTGATAGACTCGTCGGGAAGCTGATGCAGCACCTCACGTGAGTCCACGAGAAAGGTAGCGCCGAGGTTCGTTCGGTAGAACGGCTTGAGCGCGCGGACCAGACTTGCCGGGTGGGGAACATCTTCCCGAGTAGGATGCGTCGACTGAGGTTTGGGCATGACGAGCATTCACAACGAAAAGAACGTACAGCCAGATACCAGTAGGGAATTTGACAGGCCACACGCCGCGGCTAGCATCGCGCCATTACGGCGTAACCTAAGGAAATTGGTTGACAATGTCAACCCCAAAATCGCCATCGTCCGAGGACGAGTGGATCTCCCAAGCAGAGGCGGCACGCCTAAGGCAGGTGTCCCGGCAGGCCATCGCACGCCTGATCAAGCGGGGCCGCCTCGCAACGACCACGGTAGCGGGTTACGTGCTCGTACGCCGGTCCGACGTGGTGAACTTCGAGCCACGCGCCGCCGGGCGGCCGCCTAAGCCCAAGGCTAAGATATGACCGACAGTGTAGGGGTAGCGGAAGTCAAGCGACTGCTCGATATGCTCAATGAGGAGCAGCGGCGCCATGTGCTGGTGTACCTCCGCGGGCTATTGCCGCCGCATCCCGTCGAAACGCAGCTGATGATCTCGGCGGACGGAATGCTCTACGCATTAGGACGTGCGACCGACTTCACGGTCCGCATGATTCGTGGGGTCTTCGCAGAGGCCGCATTCGCAACGGATGTCCTGCCCACCATCGCGTCACGATGGAGGGAGCTGCCCATCAGCGGTGATCCGCCCTATGATTTCTTGTTGACTGACGCGCCGAATCTCGGACGTCCGCCGCAGCCACAACTGCTCAGGGTCGAGGATTCAGCTGCACCGACAAGGGATGCGCTGGTCAGGGTTCAAGTCAAGATGCAGCGATCCGAGGGGAAGCAGCCGCTTTACGCAAACGAAGTGTGGAAAACCCGTGTAAGCTGGCCGAGCACCCACTTCGTGGTGGAACTGCAGAAGAGCCGTGCTGGAGAGAAGGACGGGGAGTCCACGCGCCCTTACCGCTTCAGCGAGTTCGACGTGCTCGCCGTTTCGCTTGGCCCTGCCCGTGGCCGCTGGGGCGCCTTCATCTACACGGTCGAGCGCTGGTTACTGCCCGACCCTCAAGACCCGCGGAACATCCTCACATTCCAGCCGGTGTCCCCAACTGACAATGACTGTTGGACCACCGATTTCAACACGGTGGTCGACTGGCTCAGGAGCGGGAAAGAACGTCGTATCAACGGGGACTTGCCTCAGGTGGTTAAGCGAGCAAAACGGGGCAAAAAATAGTCGGTGGTTCCGTGATGCGGCACGTCAGGCCCTGAAGAGACGTTCGTGCCATCAGCACTTCGCTCTGGAGGCTCGGCTACGCGGTCGGCAGGGGGGCGGGTCCGAGGTTGGAGGGGTCCCGCACGAACTGCTCGGTAGGGGTGAGCACCATGTTCGTCAGCCCATGGCGCTCGACGAAGTCCTTGAAGCGCTCGGAGACGACGACTTTTCCCTGCATACCCCGGGGGCGGAAGATGTCCTCACCGGCCCAGGTGCCCGGCTCCAGGACGAAGCCGTGGGTGGCGTTGATGCCCGTCGAGCGGCACTCGGTGCAGGTGGGGGGCTTGGAGAAGCGCACCCGGTTGAGCACCAGGTCCACCGCTCCCCGGCCGAAGCAGGGCCAGACGACGTAGTAGCGAGGCACGGTGAGGGGCTTGCGCGGTCTCTTCCTCATGCAACGCACCCGGAGGACCTCGACGGGATGAAAGCCCTCCAGCCCGGTGAGCCCTTCCGCCCGGAAGCCCGCCATGAACCGCTCGGAGATGAGCAGGTCATACGCCGTGCCATCGATCAAATCCCCCAGCTCCTCGCCGAAGAGTTCCAGCTCGACGCGGTAGGGTGGAAGCCAGGTCAGCAAGCCCATGATGTCACCGCACTGTGGGCAGCGAGGCGCATCCTCCGAGATGTTGTCTGGCTCGACTGTGTCGACCTCGGTGTCGTAGCGGGACCCGATGGCGCCATCTTCCAGGACGAAGAAGCGCGGGGAGGTAGAGGCTTCAGAATCCATGAGGAAACTGGGGGCGGATTCGAGGGATGGGGGCCTCCGTCTATCACGCGACCCGTGATGCGGCACGCCACGCCCTGAAGAGGCGCCGGAGATTTTCTTCCGCTGCGGGGCGCTGCCACGCCCGCGCCCCATGAGCGAATCCCTCGTCGCACTCCCCGCCTTCTGACGCCCTCCTCCCTCTCGCTGCCCAGCCGGGCGAGCACCGTGCACCACCGGAAGCTCGTCCACCCGTGAGCACGAGACTCCCTCGCGCCCCGTGTTATGGCCATCTCCGAGGAGGACCCATGGCCGCCACGAACGAACCCACGTTCCAGGAAATCTCCGAGACCATCCGCCGGCTCGAGGAGATGCTCGAGCGCGTCCCGGATCCGCTCGCCCGCGACATCCGCCAGAAGATTTCCCACCTGCGCGCCCTGCTGCTCGAACAGCGCTCGCCCAACCTCGTCCTCGTGGGCCGCCGCGGCTCGGGCAAGTCCTCCCTCATCAACGCCCTCTTCGGCGCCCGCGTCGCCGAGGTCGGCCACGTCAAGGCACAGACAGGCCAGGGCCGCTGGTTCGATGTCCAGGGCGAGCTCGGCACCCTCTCCATCCTCGACACCCGCGGCATCCAGGAGGGATCCCGCCCCGAGGAGGCCGACGCCGCCGATACGCCCCTCGACTCCATCCTCGCCGAGGTCCGCCGCAAGGCCCCCGACGCCCTCCTCTTCCTCGTCAAGGCCACCGAGGTCGATGCCGCCATCGACGCGGACCTCGACGTGCTCGCTCAAATCGTCTCCGCCGTCGAGCAGGCCCACGGCCTCCGCCCTCCCCTCATCGGCGTCGCCACGCACTGCGATCTGCTCGAGCCCAAGCGCACCGACCTCCACCTCTCCGAGCAGCAGGACCCCGCCGAGCTCCAGGAGAAGCTCCGCCACGTCGAGGCCGTCGAGCGCCAGCTGCGCGAGAAGCTCCGCTCCCGCGAGGACCTGCGCGGCGAGCTCGTCACCGTGCTCGGCCTCTCCGCCTACCTGTCCTTCCGCCCGGATGGGACGATCCGCTCGGACGAGCGCTGGAGGCTGGGCGAGCTCGCCCAGGTGCTGTTTCGCGAGCTGCCCGAGCAGGGCCGGCTCGTCCTCGCCCGCGTGACGCGCGTGCGCGCCCTCCAGGAGGAGCTCGCCATCACCCTCACCCGCGCCATGGCCTCGCTCTGCATGGGCTTCGCCGTCGTCCCCATCCCCGTCGCCGACATCATCCCCATCACCTCCGCCCAGGTGAGTCTCATCGCCGGCATCGCGTGGATCTCCGGCCGGCAGCTCGACTTCCAGGCAGCTCGCGACTTCCTCCCCGCCCTCGGCGTCAACGTCGGCGCCGCCTTCGCCCTGCGCGAGACCGCTCGCGCCCTCGTCAAATTCGTCTTCCCCGGCGCGGGCAATGTCGTCTCCGGCGCCGTGGCCTTCGCCGGCACCGTCGCCCTCGGCACCGCCGCTCGCGCCTGGTTCCTCCGCGGCGTCTCCGCCGAGGAGGCCCGCCAGCTCTACGCTTCCACCCGCGCCTCCGCCGAGGCCCACCCCGATCGCGCGCTCCCCCAGGCCTGAACGCGGGCCCGGAGGGGCCCGGAGGGGCCTGGAGTGGGGCTCCAGGGTGGGAACCCGGGGCCCTCGTCCCCTCACCCCGTCCCTCTCCCGGGGGGAGAGGGGTTGTTTCCCTGATGGCTCCTCGGGGGTTTGGCTCGAACAATCTGGAGAGTGAGTGCTCACTTTCTTTTTAAAGTAAGGGGCGCTACACTCCGCGTATGGCTGATTCGTCCCCGGGTTCCGAGGCCTCGCCTCGCGCCCGGCGCACCCAGCAGGAACGCCGGGACTCCACCCGCCTCAAGCTGCTCGACGCCACCGTCGAGTGCCTGGTGGAGCTCGGCCATGCGCGGACGACCACGCTCGCCGTTGCCCAGCGCGCCGGCATCTCCCACGGCGCCCTCTTCAAGCACTTCCCCACCAAGGCCGGGCTGCTCGGCGCCGCCGTCGAGCACCTCTTCCCCCGCCTCATCGCCGAGTACCGCTCCGGGCTCGAGGACCTCCCCGCGCTCGCCCCCGCTGGAGATCGCGTCGCCCAGGCCATCGAGCGGCTGTGGTCCATCTACCAGCGCCCCGAGCTGCTCGCCGCCATCGAGCTCTATGTCGCCGCGCGCACCGACTCGGAGCTGGCCTCGGCCCTGAGTGGCGTGGACCCGCCGCACCGCCGCCACCTGCACCGCGTCGCCCGCGAGCTCTTCCCCGACGTCGCCTCCACCCACCCCGACTTCGACGCCATCATCGAGCTCATCCTCAACGCCGTGCAGGGCGCCGCCGTCGGTGGCGTGGCGCTGCCCGCCAATCCCGCTCACAGCCAGATGCTCGCGCTGCTCGTCCGCTTCGCCCGTACCGCCTTCTCTTCCCCACTCCACCCCTAGGGAGTCGCTCCATGGCGAGTCTTCCTTCCTTCGATCCCACCCAGTTCGCCACTCCGGCGTTCATCCTGCTGATGGCCGTCGAGGGCCTCTGGCTCTCCCGCCACCGCGACGAAGGCCTCGTGGGCTATGCCGCGAAGGACACCGCGGCCAGCCTCACCATGGGCACCGTCTACTCGCTCATCTACATGGGCTGGAAGGTCGTGGAGTACGCCTTCTACTCCGTGCTCTACGAGGCCACGCCGCTGCGGCTCGGCGACGGCGTGCTCGCGTGGGTGCTGCTCTTCTTCGCCGAGGACTTCTGCTACTACTGGTTCCACCGCGTCCATCACGAGTCCCGCTTCTTCTGGGCCTCGCACGTGGTGCACCACTCCAGCGAGCACTACAACCTGTCCACCGCCCTGCGCCAGACGTGGACGCCCATGACGCATACCTTCTTCTGGGCGCCGCTCGCGCTGCTCGGCTTCCACCCGGCGCTCATCCTCACCCAGCACGCCTTCAGCCTGCTCTACCAGTTCTGGATCCACACCGAGACCGTGCGCCGCCTCGGGCCGCTCGAGTGGGTGCTCAACACGCCCTCGCACCACCGCGTGCACCACGGCGCCAACGCGCGCTACCTGGACAGGAACTACGCGGGCATCCTCATCATCTGGGACCGGCTCTTCGGCACCTTCCAGCCCGAGGACGAGCGCCCCATCTACGGCCTCACCAAGAACCTCCACACGTACAACCCGCTGCGCGTCGCCTTCCACGAGTACGCCGCCATTGTCCGCGACGTGCTGCGCCCCAACCCGTGGCGCGTGCGCCTGGGCCTGGTGTTCCGCAATCCCGCGTGGAAGCCGCCCGGGGCCTCAGTCCCGGCAGCAGGCGATGGCGCCGTCCTGCGAGCGGAAGAAGGCGGTGGTCAGCTCCCGTCCCACCCGGGCGCATAGCACCTCGTACGTCCGCCGCCGCGCGCCTCCCACGCGCGCGGGCTCGCGGATGAGCGTCTCCGGGTGCCGGATGAAGACGTTGTAGCCCAGGATGAAGCCGTCCGAGCGCAGCACCGTGATGCCGTCCGTGGCCATCATCCCGCGCAACAGCTGCGCCGCCGAGCTCACCGCCGACGCCGCCTCCACCCCCGGGCTCTCGTGGTAGCGCATCACCCGCGCCACCATGTCGATGGGCTCGGAGAGCATCACCCCGTCCACGAAGAGCGGTGAGCTCTCGCTGTCCCGCGGCAGCACCGCCACCAGCGTGCCGTGCGAGGCCTGCATCGCCTCGAAGAGCACCCGCCGGTAGAAGTCCCGCGTCAGCCCGCGCGCCGGCTCCTTCACGTCCGCCGTCAGCCCCAGCGACAGCTCGTCCATGGCCACCGTGGGCAGCGTCACCTCGGCCCTCGCGCCGGACAGGAAGATGTGCCGGTACAGGCCGCCCATGCCGCGCAGCTCGATGACGTTCTCCGCCAGCTGCAGCACGCCCACCATCCGCAACGAGCGATCCCCCGCCCTGCGCATGCGCTCCAGCGGCGTCTCCACCAGCGGGAAGGGGTCCGTCCGGAAGATGCCGTAGGCGAAGCCGTCCGGCACCAGCAGCACGTACAGCGACCACCACCGCCCCTGGCCCAATGGCGCGCACTGCTTGAGCGCCCGCTGGATCGTCTCGCGCGTGCGAGGGCCCGTGCCGATCGCCACCGCGTCCTTCCCGTCGAGCACCCGCAGCATCTCCTGCAGGTCATCCCCCAGGAAGGCCACCGGGAAGAGCGGCTCGCCCTCCTCGCGGTAGCGCGACAGCGTCACGATGAGCTCACTGAGGGGCTCCACCACCTGCACGGCGCCCAGGCCCGCCTCGTGGAGGAAGGAGGCGACGGCGTCCGACAGGAGGTGGCGGAAGGAAAGGACCGGGGACTCTCCCGGAGCCGAGTTACTCATGGACGCCCACAGTCTCCTCCAAACCCCGCGTCCTTGCAGCCCTCCATTCCGGCCGGGGGATAAGCATGCCCCAGGGGGTTTGACTCATTTCAGGATTCCAAGAAAAATGAGACCACCGGGAGTGCAATGGGCCGTTGCTCCTGGAAACAACCTCGACCCCCCAGAGGTACCCCTGTGAGCAATCGGAGCGCGATCGCGGTTTCTGTGGAAGGTGGCTCGCCAGGCGTGCTGTCGACCACGGCCATCGAAGTGGACGCGGGCGTGGCGCTGCCCGTGGCCTTCGGTGGGCTGCGGAAGATCCTCAGGGCGTGCGAGGACGCGGCTCCCGAGGCGGTGCGGCCCCTGGCCCAGCAGCGGCCCGCCGAGTGGAACCGGCTCTTCCCCGGCACCATCCAGGGCGCGCCGGACCTGACGGACCTGGCCCTCACGCCGTCCGAGCGCCGGCTGCATCGCGAGTCCGAGCAGATGTTCTGGGTGCTCAACCTGGCGGCGCGGGCGATTGTCGAGACGCTGCGGGTGACAGGGCGGCCGCTCGTCATCCACGGCGCGGGCGAGTGTGACCTGGTGAGCCTGCGCGCGGTGATGCGGGCGGCCGAGTGGGGACGGCTGGAGCAGCTCGAGGGCCGGATCCTCCTCACCGGGTGGAACGTGCGCCGGCCGCACTACGCGGCCTTCTTCGAGGAGCGGCGCCGGGCCTTCCTGGACTCGCTCTGCGAGCGCATGCGCACCGAGCGCCCCGGCGGCGTGGGCCCCGCGTCCGGCCGGGAGCTGGAGCCGGCGGTGGACCTGGAGGGCCGCTACCTGGCCGCGGTGGTGGACGACGAGGCGCCGCTGGAGCACCGCATCGCCGCGGCCGTGCTGGCCATCCGCAGCTGCTTCTTCACCACCAACTACGAGGGCGCCATGCTCGCCGCCGAGCGCGGACTGGCGCTGGTCGACGCCGCGGGCAGGGGCCTGTCGCCCGCGCGGGTGGCCGAGGGCTGGGACGCGCTCGACACGGGCTTCAGCACGCCGGCCATCGAGATCGACAAGAGCAGTCTCGGGGACGCGGAGGAGCTGCGCATCCTCTTCGAGCGAAGCGTTGGCGTGGTGCACGTCTTCACCGGCCAGCACGACGAGGCGCTGGAGGCGTTCGGCCGGGGACTGGAGCGGCAGGCACCGCCGGAGCGGCTCGCGCACCTGCGCATGTTCCGCGCCCTGACGCGCACCAAGCGCCTGGCGCAGATGCCGGACGCCCGCGCCGAGCTCGAGGCCGGGCTCGCGCTGCTGGCCGGCCGCGAGTCGCCGCTGCGCTACCTGCACGAGGCGTGGATCCGCAACGTCTACGCACTCACGTACTTCCTGGAGAAGAACCTCTCCCAGGCGCAGGTGCAGGAGAAGCACGCCATGCGCTGCGTGGGAGACCTGCACGACGCGAGCGCCACGCACCTGAAAATCAATCTCATCTCCAACGCGAGCTATCTGCAGGAGACGGCGAGGAATTACCCGGAGTCGATCGCCATCTGGAGGCGCTTCGAGAAGATCAGCGCGAACTGGGGCGCCAACTTCGCCAAGCACCACCGCTACCGGCTGGCCGCGCTGCAGATGGCCAATGGCGAGCGCGAGGCGGCGGTGGCGAGTTACACCGAGGCCTTCACGTGCGCCGGGGAGCTGGGAGATCCGCTGCACCAGCAGGTGATCGCCGCGGACCTGGGGCTGCACCTGTTGGACTCGCAACCGGCGACGGCGGCGCAGTGGTTCTCGCGGGCGGCCGAACAGGCGCGAGTGATTGGAGATCCGCTGCGGGTGGCGCAAAGCCTCGCGGGCCAGGCGCTCGCCGAGGGCGGCAAGGATTGGACGGAGGCGCTGCGCTGCGCCCAGGCGAGCACCACGACTCCGGCGGAGACGGACCCGCTGGTGAAGGCGCTCACGAGCGGTGACGCCGAGGCCCTGCGCAAGGCGATGCCCCGCCCGCGCAGCAAGCTCAACCGCCCGTTCGACGCGGTAAACCTCTACTGAGCCAGAGAAGGAAATAAGCGGCCCCACCCTGCCTCCCACTGGTAGACGCAGGCCCTCGCGGGAGGGCGCATGAGGATGTGGGTGGGGTCGTTTCTTGGAAGGCTCACGGCGTTGAGCCTCAGTTTGCTGCTGGTCTCCTGTAGTGCAACCCAGCACTCGGTCCCGGGCCCCACCAGTGCGCGGGATCTGAGCAGGTACGTCCTCATCGTCGAAAGCGCACCGGATGGGCAGGTGGTCCATTCATGGAGGCCCGTCAAGGACTTCGACCTGGCGGCGTATCCCCATCCGGTGGCCACGCACGACGTTCACGAGCGCATCGTCCACGTTGCCTTCAATCGCGACTGTGATGATGAGCTTATTGCGTGCGAGGACAGGTGCGTGGCGGGCCTGACGGGCGAAAATTGGAGTCACATGAGCGTGGGCGCGAAGAAGGAGCACTGCATTGGGGTATGCAGACAACCCTACCTGGATTGCAGCCGGCTCAAGGAACTGGCTGAAGGCGGCACCGTGAAGTTCCGTGCCATTGATCAAGCGGTCGACTGGGTGAAGCAGCACCGGGAGCAACTGATGGCGGGAACTGTGGTCGTCATCGCGGGCGTGACCTTCGTCGTCCTCACCGGGGGAAGTGGCGGGGTCCTGTTGCTCGCACCCGTCATCGTGTTCGCGTCGTACGATGCCGATTCCGAGCCCCGAGCCCTGGCGGTGAAGCCATGACGAATCCGCTCATCCTCTCGGATGGACAGCAGGCGATTGGGAGACGTTGGAACGGAGGGCAACCGGTAGAGCAGGCACGAATTCTCGGCCTCGCACGAGACGCCCTGGATTTCATCTCCGCCACCGGCCAATGGTATCCCTTTGATGATTATCGAGCGAGCCGTGGGCATCACGGCGCCCCTGCTATCACCGAGGAACGCTCCACGGAGTTGCACGAACGGTTGCGCAAGACGGAGGCGTTCTTCGAGAGGCTTCTCGATGATCCAACGGCTGCGGACGAACAGCCGGGGATCCAGGTCATCCTTGACGCGCTTCGCTTCATCTCCTCCACCCGCCAGCACGAAGCCTTCACTGATTTCCTCGAGCATCTCGAGGCCAACGCACAGCCCTATGTCATGTTCGCGTTCGACAATCGGGAAGAGGCGGAGGCATGGCTCCAGAAGCATCCGAGTCCCCCTTTCTTCGCCGAGGTGCTGATCGGCAACAAACCCCATGATGTGGTTTATGAGCGCGAAACGAATTTCCGGCGCCTGCCACGGAATCGCCGTCTCCACCGGTATCTCGCCTGGCTCCAGGAGTTCGATCCGCCCGTTGCCCAAGCCTCGTTTGCCACGCTCGAAGAAGCGGAGGCATGGTTGATGAGTCAAACCCACCCCGCCAGACGCGCATGGGTGATGATCGGGGGAGAGTTCTATCTCGCAGCGTACTACCCCAATATCAACCACCGGGCCCTCTTTCCTCTATCCATGGCCGAGCGTAACCCGGAGGAACGCAAGAGTTCCTAGGACGCGCCAGGGACGTCGCGTCGACGCGGTGAACCTCGACTGAGCCAGAGGAAGAGACCCGCCTCACCCGCGG
Organism: Archangium sp.; assembly: GCF_045802675.1. Classification (GTDB taxonomy): domain Bacteria; phylum Myxococcota; class Myxococcia; order Myxococcales; family Myxococcaceae; genus Archangium. The sequence goes on from NZ_JBJMQO010000093.1 coordinate 141,585, forward strand.
CCGTGCGCCGGGAGGGCGCCCGACGCATCGCCCTGCCCTTCCAGGTACTCGCGCAGGTTCTCCAGGTCGTTGGTGATGCTCCGGCGCACCATCCGGTTGAGGAAGGGCGCGGCGATGCGGAAGAACCCCAGGGCCTCGCCCTGCGCGCGGATGCGGGCTCGAGTGCCCTCGGCACAGTCCTCCAAACTCGTAGCGGATGCGCATGGGAAAGGGCTCCGTGACGCGCATCTCCACCCAGGCCTCGTCCGCGTGCGCCGTCACCTCGACGAGGTAGGCGAACTGGCGCCCGAGCATCTTGGACACCCGCTCGATGCGCGACCCGGTCCTCAGGAGGCCTTCCGTGAGGGGCCGGCACTCGACGACGCCCGTGGTCCACAGCGCGTCATTGTCTTCCGCGTGGGGACGCCGGGGGATGCGTCGCTCGTGGCGGCGCGCGTGGCGGATGCGACGCTCGTGTTCGTGGCCTCGCCCGGTTACGTGTCCACGCGAGGCGCACCGGGGAAGCCGGAGGACCTGGCGGCCCATGACTGCATCGCGCTCGCCCCCGAGGGAGGCCCGCCCCGCTGGGCCTTCCCGGAGGGCACGGGCGTGCGCTGGGTGCCGGTGAGCCCGCACATCCGGGTGAACCACCTGGGGCTCGCGCGCGAGGCGGCGCTGCGGGGGCTGGGAATCACCAACCTCCCCTACTTCGCGTGCGCCCGGGCCCTGGAGCGGGGAGAGCTGGTGCAGGTGCTGGCGGAGCACACCGTCGCCTTCGGAGGCATCTACCTCGTGCATCCCTCACGGCGGCTGGGCACGGCGCGGGTGCGAGCCTTCCGCGAGCTGGCGCTCGAGGTCCTGAAGAAGCGCCCCGAGCTGCACGCGAAGCCGGGGAGGTCCGCGGCACCTTCCGAGAGCCGGGGCTCCAGCCCTCCGCGAAGGCAAGCACGGCAACGGCCGTCCACGCCCCGCGACCAGGTGTCACGCGCCTCCGTGACGCCGAGGGCCAGATGACCCGCGTGCGGGGACTGGCGGCCGTGGGCGGCAACCCCCTCACGGACTACGGCTCCTCGGGCGCCGCCTGCTCCAGCACCACCGGCGGCGGGGCCATGCTCTCGGGCTCCACCGTGCCCGTGGCCCGCATCACCAGGCCCACCAGCCCTCCGAGCACCACCGCCGCCATCAATCCCAGCACGTAGCGCCGGTCCTCCCAGGCGGGCGGATTCAGCGCGGCCTCCACCGCCGGCTGCGCCACGGGCATCCACAGCGTGGCCTTCGTCTTCAGTTGCTGCGCCCCCTCCACCTTCGCCGCCAGCTCTCCCGAGCGCTTCACCATCTCCTGCGACCACGTCCGCAGCGGCGCCACCTCCGCCTCCAGCCTCGAGCGCAACGCCGCCTTGCGCTGCAGGAAGTGGGAGATCAACGCCCGCCGCTCCGCCTCGCTCACCGCCAGGCTCGGATCGAACTGGAAGCCCTTCTCCACCTCCTTCGCCCACGCCACCAGCTTCGCCGAGCGCACCGCTCCGAAGCCCGGCACCTTCGTCACGTCCTCCTTCAGCACGTCGTACGCGGACTCGATGCCGTAGCGCACCAGGCTCGACTTCAGCCCCTGCGCGATTCCCTTGAGCTCATGGTCCTCGATGAGCGCGTTGCGCAGGAACTGCTCGCGCTGCAGCGTCTCGCGATGCTGGAGCTGCCGGCGCTGCTCCTCCTCGTAGTCCGGCTGAAGCTTGCCGTACTCCGCCCTCAGCCCGTGCAGCAGCTGGCGCGCCCGCTCCGCCAGCCGGTTGAGCTCCTCCTTGAAGCGCTCGTACTCGGCCTGCGCCGCGGCCAGGGCCGGCTCCGCCTGTTGGAGCAACCGCTGCTGCTCGGCCGCCAGCGCCGGGAGCCGCAAGCCCCTGTGGGCCCGCCACCACAGCACCGAGGCGCTCGCCAGCAGCGTGCACGCCGGCACCAGCACCAGCTGCCCCACCTTCGAGGACACCAGCAACAGCAGCCACCAGCCCACCGTGGCCAGCACGCCCCCCACCAGCATGGCCAGGCTCGCCTGGCGCACCCGGTCCACTTCCGCCTGGAGATCGTCCGGGAGCGCGGTGGGCAGCGGGAACGTTGGCGCGGCCAGCACGGGCGTGGCCAGGTTCGGCGACAGCAACCGTTGCGCCTCGAGCCACAGCGGCTCGAGGTCCGGCAGGCCGCATGTGAAGCCCTGGGGCCCTGGCGAGCCGTGGCGCGGCGTGGTGAAGAAGGCCACTCCGCGCGTGGCCATCATCTCGCACCACGGGCAGGCCGACAGGTGCTGCGGATACTTGTGCGTGGGCTCCTGCGGGCACGAGCGCAGCGCGCGCGCCAGGTGCTGCAGGGCCTGGTACCACACCGTGGCCGTGGGCCGTCCCGTCCTCGATGCGTCCGGCGCGAAGGCCTGCTCGAAGAGCGTGGCCAGCTCCGCGGGCAGCGTGCTCAGCGGCAGGTGGATGGCGGGCGGCGCCATCTGCAGCGCCCTCGCGTTGCGCCCGTAGGCGAAGCGGAACTCGCGGATGGCCCGCTCCGGCGTCATCTCCCCCTGCCCGGTGAAGACGCCCGTGAAGGGGTGGCGTCCCATGAAGAGCAGGTGGAAGAGCAGCACCGCGAGGCTGAAGCCCTCGTGCGACGCCGTCCGCTCCCGCCCCGCGAAGCTCTGGCCCTGCAACTCCGGAGGCGTGAAGAGCGGCACGCCCACCTCGCAGCGGAACACCTGGCCGCCCGCGCGGATTTGAAACGAGTCGCAGTCGATGAGCCGCACCGTGGCGTCCTTCGGGGACACCAGCAGGTTGCTCTCGTTGACGTCCCCCACCAGGTGGCCGGCGGCGTGCAGTTCCTCGAAGACGCCAGCGCAGTTGAGTGCCGTCTGCACCAGGAAGGCCCAGTCCGCGGTAGGGAATTCCTTGCGGCGGCTCGCCGTGGAGTACAGCAGGTGGATGGGCTTGAAGCCGTGCACCCGCGCCATGGTGAAGCCGCGCACGGGGCCTCCGGCACGGCCCTCGTGCAACAGCTCGAGCGGCCAGGCCGCCAGCTTCTCCACGCCCGGCGGCGCGTGCTCCGCCATCCACTGGAGCTTCCGGGCCTGCTCCGCCGGGGGCGCCGACAGGTACACCTTCGCCACGCGCTGGGGCTCGCGAGGCAGCGTGTACACCGCGCCCTCGCCTCCCCGGCCCAGCTCGGGACCCAGGGCCAGCCGCTCACCTCGCGCGTTGAAGAAGAACGTCTGCGACACGGCCTACCCTTCGCGGACGGCGAGCACGAGCGTCTTGTCATCATCCGTGCGCTCGTTCACCGCGGGCGAGTCCAGGAACGCGCGCAGGGGCACCACCAGGTCCTCCGGCTGCGCGGCGCCGCGCAACGCGGCGAACAGGGGCTCGAAGAAGGGGCGGTGCACCGAGCGCGTGGCGAAGTGCAGCGCCATCATCTGCAGCCCGTCGGTGAAGAGGGCCACCTCGTCCACCGCCTCGCCGCACTGCACCTGCAGCACCTGCTCCAGGTCCGCCGAGGTGACGAACCACGTGGTGTTGGCGTACTCGCCCACCTGGGGCCAGAAGACGGTCGCATAGCCCTCGCCCTGGCGCACGACGATGGCGCCGTCCCCCACCTGGGCGAACACGGCCGCGCGCTCGCCCACCACCGCCGTCAGCAGGGTGCAGGACAGCTCGCGCAACGCCACCTCGCGCCGCGAGGCCTCCTCCTCCAGCGACTGGCGCACCTGCCGGTACCAGCCGCGGATCACCTCGGGCTCCGTCAGGGCCGCCGCGCCTTCACGCTGGAGTGCCTCGCAGGCCACCTCGACGAAGCGCCGGCACGCCAGCGCCGAGCCCTCCTGGCTCAGCACCGCACTGCCCGCGCCGTCCGAGCACGCCACCACGAGGAAGGACTCCTGCCCCGGAGCCGTGGCCGTGCCCGCGCAGCTGTCCTGGCACGGTGTGCCCGAGCGCCGGTGCGAGATCCCCTCCAGGGACTGCTGGAGCAGCCTCCACATCACGGGTGCGTCCTGTTCCTAGACGGAGGCCCAGCCGCCGGGGGCCGCCGGGTTGGCCAACCGCACCTCGTCCGTCGTCTGCGAGCGGGAGACGGCCTTCTGCGAGTTGGACAGCCACTGGAAGAGATCCCGGAAGCGCAGGCCATCGAGCTTGAGCGGCTCGCGCACGGAGATCTGCTTGAGCACGTCGAGGTTGGCGCCCTCCACGCCCACGGAGAAGAAGGAGAAGGCCTTGGCGGCCTCGCCCTGGCGCACGCGCTCGGCGGCGCCCTGCCACGCGTCCGTGGGGCCTCCATCGGTGATGAGGAAGATCCACGGCCGGTAGAAGAGGATGCCATTCTGCCGGTAGAGGCTCTTGCGCGCCGCCAGCATGTCCGTGGCGCGGAGGATGGCCTCGCCCATGGGGGTGTTGCCCTCGGCCACCAGCGGGTTGGGGAAGAAGGACTCGGCGGTGGAGAAGTCGTGCGGCGTCTGCACCTGGCCCCCGAAGGTGACCATGGCCACCTCCACCCGCTTGGAGGCGAGGCTGTCGGCGGCCAGCTCGTCGCGGTACTGGAGCAGCCCGGCATTGAGCGCCTCGATGGGGCGCCCGTTCATGGAGCCGGAGGTGTCCAACAGCAGCACGCACGGGCAGCGCGGCTCCGGGTTCTCTGCGAACGACAAGGCTCCAAACGGTACTTGCTCGGCCACGAGGCTCCCTCTCGGGTGCGCGGGGCGGGTCTCCCCCCCAGGCGGGTCGGGGTGGATCTACCAGGGCGGCCCCGGGTTGAACAGGCACAGCAAGAGGGGTGGAACACGCGGGCCGGAAATCCCGAAACGCGCCCGGCCGCTCACCCTCCGGGCGGGGATCCGCGAGCCGGGACGGGCCGGCGAAGCAGTTTGAGCTTCAGGTTCGCCGAGGGCAGGCGCACCTCGCCCCGAGCCCCGAAGAAGGTGTCCTCCGGCACGAGCTCGTAGGCGTAGCGGCCCGCGGCGAGCCCCTCCACCTCGAAGCTTCCGTCCTCGGCCGTGGTGGCACTGCCGCCGCCCGGGGGGATCTCGCCGCGCACATCCCCCGCGGGAGGCACGCCCGGCACCTCGCGCGGAGAGAGGAGCACCCGGACGCCCCGGATGCCCCGTCCCTCGACGTCGAGAATCCGCCCGCGAGCCAGGGCGGCCGGCTGCAGGAGGAAGTCGGCCGAGAGCGAGGCGCCCGCGCTCATGTCGCGGACCCTCGGCTCGAGCGGGGGGACGAGGCCCGCGGCCTTGACGGACAGGCGCACCTGGCCCGGGTCCACGCATTCGAAGCGGAAGCGTCCGTCCGCGGCGGTGGTAGCGCGGAGCCTCCGCGAGAAGTCATCGCGGGTGAGGACCAGCTCCACCTCCACTCCGGAGACGGGCGCCTCCTTGGGACGCAGCACCCGCCCGAGCACCTCGCCGCAAGGAGCCAGGGAGAGCTGGACGCCGGAGAGGTTCCCATCCTCGGGGATGCGGACCGAGGCCGTGGCGATCTCCTGCCCCTCGCGAGCCACCAGCGAGTAGGGACCGGGAAGGAGGCGCTCCATCCGGAAGCTCCCGTCCGGCTGTGTCTGCATGAGCCCCTGCAACCCCTGGCCCTCGAGCTGGACCCGGACACCGGCCGCGCCGTCCTCGCCCTCCCGGAGCACGCGGCCCGACAGGGTCCGAGGCACGTGCAGGTGCAGGGAGAGGCCGTCCCCCTTCACCGGGCCCGCGTCCACGAGACGCCCGCGAGCCGAGGCGACCGCGTGGAACTCGCCCGAGGGCACCCGTGGGAAGAGGGCCCTGCCTTGAGCATCCGAGGCCGCCAGGAACGCGTAGCCCCCGGCCCGAGGCAGCAGCGCCACCTGGGCACCGGGAAGGGGCCGCCCCGAGTTGCCGTCCTCCACCTGTACCGAGATGGATCTGCCAGCCTCCAGCGGAACCCGAGCCACGTTGGCTCCAGCGGGAATGGAGGCCACGAAGGCGGTGCCCATGGGGCCGCTGGCCCACAGGTCATAGGTGGAGGCCCGGAGGTTGGTGAATTCGAACCAGCCATCGGCATCGCTCATGGTTTGTCGCAGCGGCGACCTGCGGCCGAGCCAGTCCGCCGTCTGTGCCAGCTCGCCATTCATGGCGCCGCACTCGTCGAAGATCGTCTTCCCGGGCTCGCCATGAGGGCAGGTGCGCGCCGAGAGCGGCACGTCGGCATGGGGGACGGCGCTCACCGTCACGCCCGCCACCGGCTTGCCCTCCCAGGTCACCACCCCGCGAAGGACGAGGGGACCCCAGGGAAGAGGCTCCCGGACCTCGGGGGAAGCGGCCGGCTCGGAGCGCGCGGCGGTCCCGCCTTCGTGCGCACAACCCGAGACGACGAGCACGAAGACTCCCACCGCTGCGACCAACAGGCGCGACACCCAGGGCTCCCGGACAATCATGAGACGCAGCGGACTCTACCCTGCTCCACGCCCGCTGGGGGCCCACGCCGGGCGTGGGGTGCACCCGGAAGAATGGCCTCCGAGGCTTCGACAGGCCACGTGCTACCAGGAGCGGCACTTGGCAAAGTGGTGGCGGATGCGCTCGGCGGACTGGGTCAGACCGACCTCCTCCAACCGGGTGACGGCCCACTTCAACCCCCCGGGCACGTCGTAGACGGTGACGTACGGCATGGGCATGGGCTTGAGGTGGAGGACGGTGCTCAGCGCCAGCCGGAGGAAGGGCGAGGTGATGACGAGCGCGGCGCCGAGGAACTGCTCGCGCAGGAGGTGGTCGTGCTCCTGGAGCCACTCAGCTTGACGCTGGCGCTGCGCCGCCGTGGGCACGACGAGCCGCCCCATGTCGAGCACACTGACATACAGCTCACCGCGCTGGAGGTAGGCCGTCCCCTGGGCCAGGTAGGCCTCGTACTCCGAGTCCGTGGCCGCCCCATGAAACCGGGAGATGAGCAGTGGCCAGAGCGAGTCATCGAAGGTGATGGATAAGTCCATGCCTCCTCCCGGGAACGAGCATGCCTTAATCCCCTGACGAGAGGACCCGCGCTCATGCCACGCGGACACAGATCCAGGTGAAGCGGAAAGTGACGGGAGGTCCCTCGTCCGGACAGTCGGGCCGTGTTGAACTGGGAGGCGGTGATCCATTCGGGAACAGTGGTGCACGAGGAGCCCTCGCCATTCGGGACCGTGTACGTGGTGGACGTGGGCGATCTGCGCACGCTGCGCTTCAACAGCCCCGAGGGCACCCTGCAGAGCGCGATCCTCAAGAGTGATCCGCTGGCGGTCCCGACGAACTACGTGCGCGTGGCCACCGCGGGGCTCGCGCTCACCGAGGGCCGCTCGCGAGTGCTGGTGGTAGGCCTCGGCGGGGGCGCGTTCCCCATGCTGCTGCACCGGCTGCTGCCCAGGGTGAGGGTGGACGTGGTGGAGCTCAACCCGGTGGTGGTGGACGTGGCCCGGCGCTTCTTCGGCGTGCGGGAGGACGCCCGGCTCCGCCTCCACATGGAGGACGGAGCCAGCTTCATGACGCGGCAGGGGGCTCGTTACGATCTCATCCTGCTCGATGCGTTCTCGGACGACGGGACTCCGGACCACCTGAAGGAGTCGCTCTTCCTGGAGGACGTCCGGCGCAGGCTCGCGCCCGGAGGCGTCGCGGTGCTCAACATCGCGCTGGAGACGCCGGGGAACATGACCTGGCGAATCGAAACCTTCGCCAGGGCCTTCAAAGACTGCGCGGTGCTGCGCGGCGCCTCGGCGTACAACAACCTCATCCTCGTGGGCACCCTGGAGCCCCTGCCGTCCGAACCCGTGTTCCGGCGGCAACTCTGGAGGCTCGCGCGCGAGTTGGACTTCCCCGCACTGACGGAGAGCGTGGCATCCTTCGAGCGGGCCTCTGGCTGAAGTGGGGTTGCCCGGATTGGAGGACGAGAGGACCCGTCCTCCTCTGGGTTCTGCCCGCGATGCTAGTCGTTGTAGCGGTAGACGTAGATGTTCGAAACCGAGCCGTCGGACTCCTGCCACGCGACCAGGGGCCGACCGTTCTTGTCGAGAGCCAGAGCCGGCTTGAACGCCGCCGTGCTGACCCCCGAGGCCGCGCTGAGCGGCTCTCCCATGGCCTGCCACGCAGTGCCCGTCCAACGGCTCACCGAGATGGACCGTTCGGCCGAGAAGAAACCACTCCAAGCAACGATGGGACGTCCATCATTACCCATGATGAGAGAAGGAGCAGTGCTGTCCGTCGAGCTGCTGACAAGGGTACCGAGCATCTGCCAGGAACCATTCCAGAAGGCAGCGTAGATGCCGCAGCCCGACTGGCTGGAACCATCCGGGCACTCCTGCCACGCGATGTAGGGGTTGTCGGACCCATCCAGAGCAAGCGAAGGCTGGGTAGCCGTTCGCTTCGCCGGGCTTGTCACAACTCCTCCGCCCAAGAGACTGGAGGAAGAAGGACCCTTCTGCACGGCGATACCTCGAATGGTCTGAGCATCCGAATAGGCATCATAGGCAACGACATACGCATTCTTCGCAGCCACAATGGCGATCTGGACGTCGGCAGTATCGTGGATGCTGCCACTAGGTTGTTCGATACCGGATTGAGACGACCATACATTGTAGGTCGGATTCAGCCAGAAGAGAGGCTCCAGGCTGCTTCCTGCATCGCCATAGTAGGTCGTAGCAACAACAGGAGTATTGGAGATAGCGAGCGTGATGGCCGGGCGGATACGCTGAGCGCTACCGCTCAAGGAATCAAACGCCGGAAGAGCCTCCCAGGTGCCACTCCACTTCTTCCCATGGAGATTGATGTTGGTCCCGTTGAACTCCTGCCACACAAGGTAGAGCTGGTTGTCGGGAGTGATCGCCATTGCTGGCATGTCAGCGCTGGTGCTTCCATCGACTCCACTCAGTGCGCCCCCTAATGACTCCCAGCTCGCCCCATTCCAACGCCGGGCGTAGATGTTCTTCACCCCGCCGCTGTCGGGCTCGGCCCAGGCCACCACGGGATTGCCGTCCACTCCGACCTTCATGGTCACATTCTCGGCGGGAGTATTTCCCGGAATAGCACTGAGCGCTCCACCCAGCGGGAGCCAGGTCGGCACCGAGAAACTCCACGCGGTCGACGAGGCCAACATGTTGCCCGCGAGATCCATCAGGGGCGCCGTGGGCATGCCCAAGGAAATGGTGACAGCGCTCGAGACCGGCAGCGCCGCCGTCGGCACCAGCGTCAGCGTCTTCCCATCCGTAGACAGAGAGAGCGCCTTGGCGATGCTCAGGCCCCCCGCGCTTACCACCACCGAGGCATCCGTCACGGAGGATGTCTTCAATGCCTCAGAGAAGCTCACCTGGAGGGTCTGGCGAGCAGGTACGTTGGCGGCCCCCAACTCCGGAGTGCGTGTCTGCACGGTAGGCGCCGTGCGATCCACCGTGATGGTGGTCACCGGGCTCGTGAACGTCGCGCTCCCGAGCTTCGCTCGGGCCGTGAGCGGGTAGTCCCCCTCGGGCACCTGGGTCGTGTCCCAGGTGTACTGATACGAGGGCCCGGAGAGCCGCGCCAGAACGATCGTCCCCTTCAGCAGCTCGACGAAGTCGGCCCCCCCTTCCACCGAGACCTGGAGTTGAACCGAGTCCTTCACGTACGCCCTTCCCTGACTCGGGCTCATCCACCGAACCAGGAGATCTCCCGGCCGCACCACCCTGAGCTCCACCGTGGTCTCCTGAACCTGCGAGCCCGCGGTCGCGCGCACGGTGAGCGTCTTGATTCCGGGCTCCGCACTCGCGCCCACCGACACCGTGAAGGAGGTGCTCGTGCTCCCAGAGGGAATCGACACGGGCTGCGCCGAGACTCCCGCCGGGGGATTCACCAGGCTGATCGTCACGCTGTCGTTGAAGCCGTCCGTGCGGGCGAGGGAGACCTGGAAGGTATGGCTATCGCCCTGGACGACACTGGCTTGCGCGGAATCGGGGAGGGCCAGCGAGAACCCACTCGAATCGGATGGCCCCTCCACCTCGGGAATGTCGATGCAGCCGAAAGAGCACAACAGGAGCAGTGGATAGAGGTACTTGTTTCGTAGGTGCATGGTACGGGTGCACTGCACGGCATGAGCCAGTGGTGTGGTTCAGGCAGGTTGAATCCATCGCCCAGAGGAATCAGGCGCTTCCGAGGCGTTCCCCCGGCAGAACCCCCCGTACCACGCCACCTCCTCTGCCCGACAACATCTACCCCGTGGACGGCCGTCCCCATTCGGAGACAGCTGCACTCCGCGGACGCACCTATGGGCGCTCCGGGCTCACCGCCAGCACGCGCTCCGGCTCGAAGGCGGCGGCAAGCTCGCTGCGTCCGTGCTCGACGAGCTCGGCCACGGCGCGGCCCGTGAGCGCGCTCGTGAGGATGCCCTGCCCCGCATGCCCGCTGGCGATCAGCACCGACCTCGTCCCCGGATAGCGGCCAATGAGCGGCTTGCCCCCTGGCGTCACCGAGCGCAGTCCCGCCCATGCCCTCCCAAAGCGCGCCTCACGCAACCTCGGTGCCAGCTTCGCCACCGTCGCTCCCAGGTGCATCAGTCCCGTCGGCGTCACGTGGCAGGCAAAGCCCGCGTCCTCCTCGGTCGCGCCCACGACGATCTCCCCCATCCGCCAGGGCGCCAGGTAGGTGGGCCCCGACACCACCCGCGTCAGCCTCACCTCGGGGTGGAAGATCGTCAGCATCTGCCCTCGCATGGGCTTCACCGGCAACGGCGGCAGCCCGGCGACTCCTCCGGACCACGCCCCCGCGCACACCACCAGCCTCCCCGCGCGGAGCGTCTCGTGCTCCGTCCGCACCTCCACTCCGCCCTCCACCTCGGCCACCCCGCGCGCGCCCTCGCCCAGGCGCACCCGCACGCCCCTCCGGTGCACGTCGTGCAACAGCGCGTTCAGGTAGGCCTCCGTGTCCACCATGAAGCCCTGCTCCGTCAGGAAGGCCCCGAGGATGGGCGTGCCCTCGAGCGCCGGCTCCAGTTCCACCACACGCGCGGCGTCCATCCAGGTGCCGAGCCACTCGGGATGGCTCACCGCCTTCTGTCCGAGCGCGTCCCGGCCCTTCGCGTCCATCGCCACCCGGAACACGCCCTGGCCCCGCCGCAGGTGCAGGCCATCACCCAGGGAGGCGAGCTCCTCGGCCAGCGCCCCGTGCGCCGCCCTCGTGAAGGCGAGCATGTCCGGGTCGTCCAGCAACCGCACCGAGGGAATCGCCACGCCCGCCGCCGCCCGCGAGCCCTGCCCTCCCGGGTCCATCGGGTCCAACACCGTCACCCGCGCCCCCAGCGTCGCCAGCCGGCGCGCCACGGACAAACCCATCACTCCGGCCCCGAGTACGAGGACGTCCTGGTTCGCGCTCATCGGTCAGCCTCGCTCCAGCGCACCGCCTGCATCCGCATCTCGCAGGTGTAGCGGCCCCGCTCGTCCTTCAGCCACAGCTGCTCCGGTGCCGGGTACATCTCCTCCACCGAGAGCTGATCCGCCGCTCGCGACAAGTACAGCAGCAACTCCAGCGCGAACGGGGACGCCGTGTCGATCAGGTACGGCTTGCGCTCCGTGGTGCTGCGCATGAAGACGAAACGCGGCCAACCGCTCGCCTGGCGCACGCGCTCCACCGCGAGCAGCAGATCCATCCCGCTCACCTGCGAGAACGGGGTGGTCGGCAACTCCCACCGCTCGCGCTGGTACACCGCGCCGCCGATACTCAGCCTCGGCAGGTGCCGGCCCTGGGTGCGCAGCTTCGCGTGCAGCACCTGCGGGTGCGCCAGCGCCGCGAACGGCGGATAGGTGTTGAAGTCATCCAGCGGCATGTACAGCGAGAGCCGCTGCCCCTCCCCATCCGTCAGCACCGGCCCCTCGCGCGTGGGCAGCACCTTCACGTCGTGCGGCTTCAGCGCGCCCTGCTCCACGTCCAGCACGTCCGACACCGAGTACATCAGCCGCCGTCCCGGGAAGACGTAGAAGCCCTTGTTACGCCGGCGGATGGCCAATCCCACCAGGCCGCGGGCCGCGGGCTCGCGCTCCAGCCACTGCCCGGCCACCGCCTCATAGCGCGCCCGGTCCGGATAGAAGGCGCTCAGCCAGCTCCACAGCATCAGGTGGTGGTGCACGCGGGCGCACATCACCTCGTACCCGTTCCCCGTCGCCGCGAGGCACACGTCCGGCAGCGCGTAACGGCCTCCTGGCTGCGAGGTGCCCAGGAAGTCCTCGGGCAGCGTGCGGGCGCGCGACATGTCCTCGTCGAGCAGGATGGGCGGCACCGGCGCGAAGCGGCTCCCCGACACCTGGTCCGGCCGCAGCCGCACCGCGTACTCCAGGAAGTCCAGCGGGCGCTCCTCGGAGCCGAGCGCGTCGCGCACCTGCTCGCGGTAGCTGCCCTGCACCCTGTCCCCGTACGCCGCCGAGAGCTCCAACCCTCCCGACAGCTTCGCCGCCATCTCCTCACTGAAGCGCCGGCCCAGCTTCAGCCGGAAGGGCGAGGACGCCTCCTCGTAGAGGATGAGCCGGTCCGAGTACACCTGCCCCTCGCCTCGCCGCGCGGGCTTGCCCGTGTACTCGGTGAAGCGCGCCTCCAGCGTCTGCATCAGCTCGCGGCGGCGGGCCAGGCCAGCGCCCTCGAACTCCGCGCGCAGGCGCTCCAGCTCGTCCAGCCGCGACAGCCAGCGCTCCCGGGTCTCCGAGGCGGGCAGCGCCGCCACCGCCTCGCGCAGGCTCGCGAAGGCGCCGAAGTCATTGGCGGCGAAGGGCAGGCCCAGCAATACCAGCGCCGACTTCACCAGCGGCACCACGAGCCGCTCCACCGTCTCCACCGGCAGGCCCAGCGCGCGCGAGGCCACGTCCAACGTCGGAGCCCCGGGCAGCACCGCGAGCAACCGCTCCGCCTCCGGCGACAGCGCCACCTCCAGCTTCAACGGCGCGCAGCTCGCTCGGCCCGGCCCCACCTGGAAGATGGGGTTGATTCGTAGCGGCAGATGCGGGCGTACCACGCGCTCGCGGCCCACCGCTCGGGCCAGCTCCGTCACCGCCCAGAAGGTGAGGAAGGTGCGCCGCCGCGTGCTCCCGCTCGGCACCACGCGCACGTCCGAGCCGTCCTCTCCATCGCACTCGCCATAGGAGATGGGGCCGAAGAAGCTCGTCGTCTCGTTCTTCGCGCAGAAGCGCTGGAGGTACGTGTAGACCTGCCGCTCCACCCGCCGCGCGTCCGAGTTGTCCGGCCGCTGCTCCCCCTCCAGGTAGCGCTCCCAGACGTTCTCGTACATCGCCGGGTTGGAGAAGAAGACGGCCTCCTGGATACCGGGCTCCGCCGCCCGCTCGCGCAGGCGCTTGCGCAACTCCTGCCGCTCCTCCGCGTACCGGGCCGATAGCGCCGCCCGGCGGGTCCGGTAGCGCTCCAGCGCCTCGGTACACCCGGGCCCGTACTTCGCCTTGAGCGAGGGCTCCTTGCCCTTCTCCAGTGCCTCGCGCGCCGTCCGGGCCGCGTCCTCGCCCGCGGCGCTGCGCACGGCCTCCACCAACGCCCGCTCGTCCTCGAGCAGCGCCACCACCTCGGAGCGCAGCCCCTCGGAGAAACCCAATCCCTCCAGCCAGTCGAACGGGAAACCCGCGTGCCGGAGTACGAAGACGTCGCCCAGCGTCCAGCGCTCGCTCATGCGTGTACCCTCTCGAGGACCGCGCGGCCCACCAGCGCCGCTTCCACCTTGCCGCGCTGCGCCTCCGGCAGCGTTGCGAAGAGCTCACCCACCGCCATCGGCTGCTCGGCCCCCGCCACCATCGGCGCGAGCCGCCCGTCCATGGCCAGCACTCCACCCGTGCGCAGGTTCGCCGCGTACCAGGAGGTTTTCGCCACTCCGTCCAGCGTCGCGGGCAGTTGCACCAGCGCGCAGTCCCCATCCAGCCGCACCCGGTCACCTCCCGGCGCCACGGGGCTCGGCGGATGAATGGAAGCCCACGCCACCCGGCCCGGGCTGAGCGGCGCGCGTTGCAGCAGCCTCCCCGCCAACGAGGTGAGCAACTCCGGCAGGCGGGCGTGCGCCACCGTCCCCGGCGCCTCGAAGGGCACGGTGCGAGACAAGTCCCGGTCCCCGGGCGGCGCGAGGAAGCGCACCGGCACGCCCGCGAAGTCCTCGCCAGAGCGTCCGCGCGTCCAGTGGAACTGCCTCACTCCGGAAACCCAATCGAACACGGGCCGCTGGCCGAGCAGCGTGAACGTCCGCTCGTGCGCGGCCTCGTCCACACCGGGCGCGCCCACCCACCACTCCGCCACCACGCGGGCTCCCGCCGAGCGCAAACGCTCCACCGCGGCGGCCAGCGGCTCCAGCGGCACGCGTCCGCCGTCACTGCCCAACACCCCGCCCTCGTCCACCGCGCAGAAACCCACCACCGCTGTACGGCAGCCACTCGCCACGAGGGCCTCGGCGTCGAGCAAGGCCCCCAGCGACACATGGCCGGCCCAGGCTCCACCGTCCGCCGGGGGACGTGCGCCCTCGGGGACCCAGGTGAGCGGCTGCGGCTCCGTCGCGTCCAGCCCCATCACCCTCCAGCGCAGAGGCACCACGTCCACGGGAAAGGAGGCCCGCTGGAAGGCCGGGAGCGCCAATAGCACCGTGCGATGCGTGGCCACAAAGGGGCCCGCCACCTCCAGCGGAACCGAGGCCGGACACGCCGCCGCCAGCGCCACCGCCGCCGGGAGTTGCAGGTCCTTCTCCAGCCACAACCGCACCCGCTCCGCTCCCGCGAAACTCCCGGCCGCACGGGCCAGGTCCTCATCGTAGGGCGCGGGCCGCTCGAGACTCCGCAGCACATCGGCCGAGCGCTCGGTGGTGCCGCCCTCCAGCTCGATGTCGTCCAGCCGCACGCGCACGCCCAACGGGGGACCCGAGAGCGCCGTCAGCACCGCGCCGAGCGCACGCAGGGGCCGGTGCGCATCCGCCCGCCCCCGCTTCCACAGCACGAGCGCCGCGCGCAGCAGCAGCAACTCCCGCATCGTCTCGGGCGTGGCGGGCCCGCGCTCGCGCGTCTCCACCGCTCGCGCCAGGGTCTCCGGAGCCATCATGCGCTGGCAGAAGGCTCGTGCCACGTCGAGCACCCGCCAGCCCTCGGGAGCTTCCGGCACGCACGTCACGTCACGGTGGGGCGGCAGGACGAGCAGCTTCATGAAGCCGTGCCCCACATGAAGCAGCAGCGCAGCTCCGCCGTGTGCCGCCCGCCCGCCGCGCCGAGCCACAACTGCCCCGGCGAGGGAAGCATCTCCGACAGCACCACCTCGCCCTTCTGCTCGAGCAGGTTGACGAAGACACGCAGCAGCGCGGGGCTCTGCACGTCGATGAGCACCGGCTTGCGCTCGCCCGGGAACTTCGCGAACACGTGCTCCGGCAGCCCCATGCGCGCCCAGATGCCCACCGCCGTCCGGAGCCTCGCCTTGTCGTCCTTGCACGCGACGAGCGCCTCGGCGTCCGCGGCTTCCAACCGCCACTGCTCCCGCTGCAGCACCGCGCCGCCCAGCTTCAACCGGGGCGTGTGCGCGCCCAGGGACACCCTCAAGGGCCGCACGCGAGGCAGCGCGAAGGCCGTCTGCACCAGGCTCTCCATCTCGCCGTTGTAGAGACACACCTCCGTCCCCAACCGCGTGGACAGCAGCCGGGCCGTGCGTCCATCGCTCTCCACCTGGAGGTCATCGAAGGGCAGCCGCCACGCCGAGGCCCGGGCGCTCACGCCACCCAGCTCGACGACGGGTCCGGGGAACTCCGAGGGCAACAGGCCGGTACGCCGTGAGGCCAGCACGGTGACGAAGGGCATCGGCCGCCGCAGCGCCCCGAGCGCCCGCACCATCTCGCTCTCCACCCGCCTGCGCTCCTCGTGGAACTGCAGCGCCCAGCCCCACACCAGGGCCGTGTCGTGCACATCGCCCACCACCAGGTCGTACTCGCCCCGGCTCCAGGCCTCCACGTCCGAGGCCCCCACGAGCAGGTCGATCGAGGTGACGATCGGCAGCGCCACATCCTCGCGCGGCGTGGGGAGCACGGATGGATCCAACTCCACGCACGAGGCCGCCGGGTCCGTGATGGCCGCCGCGAGCGCCGAAGCCACGCTGGTGTCATAGGGCAGCGGCTTGTCCCCATACGCCGCCACCACCTTCCAGAACGGCACCGTCCTCGCGCCCACCAGGGCCGCGACAGCCGAGCGGGCCGCCTCTCGCGTGCGCAGCGCCGCCTCGCCCATCAATCCGAGCGCCGGCTCCAACCGCCGCGTGAGCTCCCGTGCGCGCTCGCCGCCCAGCGTGAGGCGCAGGTCTCCACCGCACTCCTCCCGCATGGGGAGCCGGTCCTGGTAGAAGTTGTGGCTGTCCCCACGCGGCGCCTGCTGCGAGCCCTCCGCGGACGCAGGCGCGGGAGCCGGTGGCGTCACGTTCCACTGCTCGCGGGCGCGCTTCGCCATCTCCTCGTTGAGCGCCATCTTGGCCGCCGCGTCCGCCGAGCCGTAGCGCGACATCAGCCGCAGCAACCCCTCCAGCTCGCGCAGGTGCCCACGGGCCGCCGGGCCGGGGATGCCCGCGAGCCGCTCGGCCAGGTCCTCCAGCGGATGGTGCGACGCCGCGGGCACCTCGAGCTGATGGGTGAACAGGTTGCGCTGCAGGCCGAAGCGCACGGCCTCCATCAGCAGCGGCCACTCCACCCCGAGCGCCTCGCGCAGCTCCGCCAGGGGCCGCGTCCCATCCACCGCCTCCACCAACCTCGGCAGCAGCTCCTCCATGCTCGCGGGGTTCGGGGCCGCGCCCTTGCGCGGAGGCATCGCCGCGAAGGACTTGCGCCTCAGCACGAGCCAGAGCGCCACCTCGGGATCCGCCGCGATGGCGCGCACCAGGCCCAGCACCAACCACGAGGCCGCGAAGGTGTTGCGCCCCACCAGCAGCTCCGGGCCGGACCAGCGCACCGTGACGCCCGTGGGCGCGTCGGGCTCCACCCGGCCGTAGTTGATGGGGCCAAAGAAGCTCATCGTCTCGTTCTTCGCGCACAGGCGCTGCAGGTAGCTGGCCACCTGCCGCTTCAGCCTCGCGCCCTCCCGGCCGGCGATCAGATCCCTCGCCACCGGAGGGCTGGAGCTGGCCACCGCCTCCAGGAAACGGGGCTCGGTGCGCAGCGCCGCGAGCGCCGCCTCCACCCCGGCGGACTCACGGGTGAACGCCGCCTCGAAAGCGGACGCGGCCTCCTGCGCGGCGCGGGCGTGGACGTTGTAGGCCGTGAAGAACTCGGGGGACTCCAGGCCCTCCACCTCCACCGGGCGCCCCGCCTTCAACGCCGCCAGCACCGCGGACGGCGGCCGGCGCAGGCGCGGACCGCTCGCCTTCAGCGCCTCCAACTGCCGCTGCTCGGCCCAGAGCTTCCGGGCACTCGCCGCGGCCTCGGGACACCTCAGGCGATCCAGCCGCTCGAAGGCAAACCCGGTGGTGCGCACGACGAGGTGAGGAAAGAGATTCCAGCCCTTCATGTGTCACGCACCCCGGCCCTTTGGCCTTCGCGAGGGAGTCCCCTCTATTTCTTCGGCAGCGGAAGGACCTCCACGTCCTGCCCCGGCACCGCCATCACCCAACGCGTCCACACCGGCTGGTTCGGGCAGGTGACGAGCACCTCGATCTCCCTGCCCGCCTCGATGGACATGGCCACCGGCGTCGCACCGGGAGCCATCTCCGCGCCCACCTTGACGAAGCAGCCCGGCTGCCCGCCGACGTGCAGCTTGCCCTTGCTCCCGGGCTCCGGCCGCGCCTCGGGCAGGGTGCGCACATCTATGACGTCCTTGCGCACCGCGATGCCGAAGCGCCGCAGCTGACCGTTCACCGCGGTCGAGACGACGTTCTGGGTGGCACCTTCCAGGCTGAAGCCGCTGGGGTCCTCCATGCGGAGACCGGCGACATAGAGCTGCTCGCCCGGCTCGCGGTTGACGACCTCGACGCCGCCCCCCGAGAGCATCTTGGGCACCACCACGCCCGCCCCACCGACGATCAGCAGACCGACAATGCCGATGACGACCCACTTGAGCGGCGAGGACCTGGGCGCGGCGGGTTTCGCCGGAGCCTGCGCCTGAGCCGCCGCGGCCCTGGCGGCAGCCCCCACCGGAGCGGGCGCGGGCCCCACGTGGGTCGCCGAGCGGCCGGACACCGGGACGTTGGGCTGCAGCGCGGGCCCGGACGCACGAGGCGGCACCGCGGGCGTGGGGGACAGGGACGGACGCCCCGGCACGGGGGCCGGAGCCGCCGCGGCGGGCGCGGAGGCGAAGGAAGGACGTCCCGGCATGGGTGCGGACGCCGGAGCCGGCACGGACGGCATCCCGGGCGAGGACAACGCCGTCGGACGAGAGGCCACGGTCGGAGGCGGCGGCGGCACGACAGGCGCGGGGCGGGAGGACGCGGGCTGCGCGCCCGGGTTGGTC
Source organism: Archangium sp. (assembly GCF_045802675.1). Lineage (GTDB taxonomy): Bacteria > Myxococcota > Myxococcia > Myxococcales > Myxococcaceae > Archangium. The sequence continues at coordinate 159,975 of NZ_JBJMQO010000093.1, forward strand.
ACCGTCGGAGGCTCGGGCGGCATCGCATTGGGGGCGATGAGGCCCTGCTGCGGTGGCCGGTAGACCTCGGTGCGCTCATCCGTCTCCGTCCGAGCGGGAGGAGGAGGCGGCGCCGCCGGAGCGCGCGGGGGCGCGGAAGGCTGCGGCACGGCACCAAACTGCCCGGTGCTCGACGGGGTTCCGGGACGCGAGCCCGTACCCGAACCGGCCGTCCGCCCGGGCACGTGCGTGTCCGCGAACCCCGAAGGCTCGCCCGTCCCACCGGGAGCAACGGAGCGCGACCCACTGCCCGGACTCCCGTGCCCCGCCACGCTCGGGAAGGAGCCGGTGGCCGGGCTGCTGGTGGTGGGGCCGAACTCCGCGAGCCTGTCTCCCAGCGTGGCCTTGAAGAACTGGGCCACCGCCGCTGGCGACGAGTTGAGCCGGTGGTGGGCCATCACCGCTTCGATCTCCTCGCGCATGGCCGCGGCGGAGGGCGTGCGGCGCGCGGGATCCTTCACCAGGGCGCGCAGGATGAGGTCCGACACGTCCTGCGGAATGGTCGGCTTGAGCTGCGAGGGCACCGGCGCCGGCTCGCGGACGATCGCGCTGAGCGTGGCCGCGTCATGGTCGCGCTTGAAGGGCAGCTGGCCCGTGAGGAGTTCGAAGAGCATCACGCCCAGGGCGAACACGTCGTTGCGCGCGTCCAGGGGCCGGCCCGAGGCCGCCTCGGGGGAGATATAGGAGATCTTCCCCTTGAGCACGCCGGCCTGGGTGTTCTCCTCGCCCTGCACCTTGGCGATGCCGAAGTCGCTCAGCTTGATGGCGCCATCGAGCGAGATGAGGACGTTGTGGGGGCTCACGTCGCGGTGCACCACCGGGTGGGGCACGCCGGCCGGGTCCACGTAGCTGTGCGCGTAGTGCAGGCCCGCGGCCGTCTCGGCGAGGATGCGCAGCGAGTGCTCGAGCGGCAGGGCGATGCCCTTGCGCCGCAGCTCGTTCATCAGCTTCTTGAGATCCGGGCCGCGCACGTACTCCATGAGGATGTACGCCACGCCGTCGTTCATGCCCACGTCGAACGTCTGCACGACGTTGGGGTGCGTGAGGCGCGCGTTGGCTCGCGCCTCGGCGAACAGCATGTCGACGAATTCAGCGCTCTCCGCGAACTGCGGGAGGATCTTCTTCATCACCACGAACTTCTCGAACCCCTTCACGCCCACCTGCTTGGCGAGGAACACCTCGGCCATGCCGCCCTGGCCCAGCCGGCGGATGATCTGCAGCTTGGTGGCGCTGATGGAGTTGCTGATGTCCGAGGTGCTGCCCTTGGGGGCGTTCGGATCCACGTTGGTGGAGCCGAAGAGGTACTGGCTGAGGGCGCGGGGCTCGAGCGCCTCGAGGTCCTCCAGGGGCCGGTCCACCAGCGACGAGCGGCTGAGCAACGGCACCAGCTGGGGGATGGAGGGAAGCCGCGCCGTACCGCCGCAGATGGGACACTCGCGCTCGGGGCTGGCGTTGGCGCGCAGCTTGGCGAGGTACTCGGAGGCCAGGGCGCGCTGCTGGTGCTCATGGCCGCAGTTGCGGCACTCGCAGGGCAGCCACAGCGTGCCGATCTGCGCGGTGAGCTGCCTGGTGAAGCGCGTGAGCGCGTTGAGCACCGGCGGAGGAACGCGGCACAGCACCACCTGGGCGCCCTGCGCCGCCGTGGCCAGCACCTGCTCCAGCTTGGGGACGGCCTCGGGCTCCACCTTGGTGACGTGGGAGAAGTCGAAGGCGACGCGCCCCTCCAGGCCCGAGGCCAGCCGGCGCACGTTCAGGTCGCCCTTCAGCTCGCTGGCGAGGGTGACGTACGTGATGTCGTCCTGGACGATCTTCAGGTGCGTGGTGAGGGCACTGGGCGCGCTGGGCGTGGTGGCGCGCAGGTAGCGCATCACCACCGGATCCACCGTGCCGAACTGCTGGCGCTGGGCGTAGTCGAAGAACTCGCTCGGCAGATCCGCGAACTCCAGCTTGCCGGCGCACACCGGGCAGGAGTGCTCGGGGGCGCGGCCCTCGGCGATGATGGGCGCCTCGGCCTGCAGGTCCACCAGACGCAGCCGGTCCTCGCCACAGGCGCGGCACGTGTAGGGCGCCAGCACCGACAACACCCGGGCCACGCCGACGAAGCCCTCCACCATGTTGAGCTGGTCCACCATCACCGGTGGCGCGTTCACCACGTACAGCGAGATGCCCCCGGGAGGCAGCTTGCTGGCGAACTCAATCCACCGCCGCACACCGAAGGAGCTGATGCGCTCCACCTGGCCCAGGTCGACGATGAGGAGCCCACCGAGGTCCGGCGTCGAGGACGTCAGCGGGAACGTCTCATCGATGACGCCGCCAATGCGCACGTGGTTGATGGTACCCACGCGCACACGGTTGATAGTGGCATTGGAACCCTGCGTCTCCACCGGCCCGCTCCTCATTCCGACTTGAAGTACAACAAGGACTTGGGAAGCGCGGCACGACGGCGCGCCTCACCGAACCCGACCACGCCCAGCATCCGCGTTTCCTTGCCCGGCACCACGCGCACGGCGATCAGCTCGCACGCCTCCACGATCCGCCGCATCCCCAGCCCCGCCCCACCGCCCGAGGCATTCACCTGCATGCGTCCGCCCAGCGAGCCCACCGCCCTCGCGAGGGGCCCCGGCGTCAGCCGCCCGAACAGGTCCACCGCCTCCAGGTAGATGCCCCCCTCGCCCACCGCCATGGACACCTGGCACACGTGCTCGGGCGCCACGGCCTGCACCGACTCGCGCCGGTGGGCATAGAGCGGCGTGCCGCTGGCATCCACCGGCGCGTCCAGCAGCGCGTTGGCCGCCAGCTCGTGCATCACCTCGGCCGCGAGGTTCGCCGCGCTCCGGCTGCCCTTGGAGGCCTCCACCAGCGCGATCGCCTCGGACGAGGCGCACTTGATGTCCACCACCCGCTCCAACCACAGCTTCGCCACCGGAGCACTGGGAGGCAGCAGCGGCTCGCCGCGCACGAGCGAGCCCAGCACCCGCACCTCCCACGCGGACGGGGTGCCCCCCGGCTCGCGCGTGGCCAGCAGCAGCGACGGAGGGTCCTTCTGAAGCAGCTCGGCGTGAGCCGGCCCCAGGCGGCCGTCGAAGAGGACCAGCTCACGCGCGGGAGCCCGCGCGCCCGCCCCACCCTTCACCAGCGGCAGGCCTCCGCGCACGAGCGTGGGCGCGGCCTGCTCCAGCGTGGCGGGAGCCAGGGACGCATCTGCGATCAGATGGAGGCCAGTGACGGCCCCCGGGTGATGGGCGATTCTCACGGTGACGGCTCAGTACTGGAGTTTGACCTCGCTGAAGAGGCTCAGCGGGGGCGCGGGGAATCCGTGGGACTCCTCATACTTCGCGTTGAAGAGGTTGGAGCCGACCACGGACACCGTCAGCCCCTTGGTGATGTTGGCGCCCACGCGCGCGGTGGCGGTGAAGTAGCCGGGCAGCTTCACCTGCTCGAACTGGCCGGTGTCGGAGTTCAGCTGGAAGCCCGGGTCGAAGCGGTCGCCCACGTAGAGGGCGTACAGCTCGGCGAAGGCGACCTTGCCGAAGTTCGTCCGGCCGCGCGCATACAGGCGGTGCTGGGGCGCGTAGTCGAGCGGGCGCTCCGGCCGGTCCCCGAAGGCGAGCGAGCGCGCGTCCAGGAACTCATAGGCCACGTCGAACGAGGAGTTGATGGCCGCCACCTGCGCCGCGGCCTCCAGCTCGAAGCCCCTCACGCTCGCGTCGCCGATGTTCTGGAACTGCGAGGTGGAGCCGAAGAGGAGCTCCTGATTGATGAAGTTCTTGGCCAGGTTGTAGAAGCCCGTGCCCGTCACGCGCACCGTGCGATCAAAGGGCCAGAAGTCCACCGAGGCCTCGACGGTGTCCAGCGTCTCGGCGCGCAGGGTGCCGTTGCCGAGCAGCGTGGCCGCGTACATCTGCTGGTTGATGGCGAGCTCGGCCAGCGTGGGCGCGCGGAAGGCGCGGCCGTAGTTGGCACGCAGCGTCAGGTCCGGCCGGGCGTGGAACACCACGCTGGCGCGCGGGGAGAGCTGATCCGTGCGCGCCTGCCAGACCTTCTCCGGAATCAGGTACTTGTCGTAGCGGGCGCCCGCGCTCACCACGAGCTGGCTGACGGGCCGGTACTCCGCGTCCACGAAGCCGCCGAGGATCTGCTGCTGGGTGTCCTCCAGCGTGAGGCCGGGCAGCACGTTGGGGTTGTTGACGAGGTCGTTCTTGTAGTCACCGCCGAAGGTGACGTTCAGGTCGCCCACGGTGAGCAGCCCGCGAACCTCACCACCCAGCCGGCGGCGCTTGCCCAGCGGCTCCTGGGGACTCTCGCTGTTGAAGGCGTTCTCCATCTCCACCTGGCGGCGCTTGAAGAGGGTGTACGCCTGGGCGAACACGCGCAGGTTGTCCGACACCTGCTGGTCGATCTGCGCGCTCGCGTTGAAGTTCTGCACGTGCTCCACGTCGTTGGCCGTGTAGTGGCAGCGGCCGCAGTTGCCCACCGTGGAGATCTGCGCGCCACCGGGACGGCCGAGCTCGGCGCTGGTGAAGGAGGCATCCAGCGCCACGCCCTTCACGTTCACCTTGCCGCTCACCTGGTGCACCAGCGAGTCCTCGTTGGTGTCCACGCGGTTGAGCTTCGGGTCATTGAAGAGCTGCGGGCCGTCCGAGCCGAAGCCGTAGTAGCTGACGAGCGCCTCGACCGGGCCGCCGCGTGCGGCCGCCGTGGCCTGCGCGCGCCAGGTGCGATCCTGGCCGGCCAGCACCCGCGCGTCCGCGCCCCAGTCGCGCCCGTCCTGCATCAGGTCGGACGGCTGGCGCTCGATGATGTTGATGACGCCGCTGAAGGCGTTGGAGCCGTACAGCGAGGAGCCGGGGCCCCGGATGACTTCAATCTGCTTGAGGTTGTTCAGCGGCGTGGTCTCGTCCGCGTAGAACTGGCCCGTCCAGGGGTCCGTCAGCGGGCGGCCATCCTTGAGCAGCAGGAGCCGGTTGGAGAGGTAGTTGGAGCCCAGGCCGCGCGCGCTCACCGCCGCCTTGCGCATGGCGCCACGGCGGCACTCCATGCCGGGGAAGTACTGGATGGCCTCGCACAGGGTGAACTGGCCGGTGCCCTCCAGCTCCTCGGCGGGAATCCAGGACACCGTCATCGGCACGTCCGCGATGCGCTGGTTGCGCTTGGACGCCGTGGACACCACGGCCTCGCTGAGCAACTGCTGCACGGACTCCTCGAGCGAGGAGTCATTGGAGGCGCCGCCGGCGAGCGGATCCGGAATGTCCACGCCGGCCATGCTGGCGGGAGGAGGCAGCGGCCGCCCGGAGGACGGCCCGGTGAAGGGCGCGCGCTGCGGGACGTTGCTGCTCGTGGCCGGAGCCGGCAGCGGCAGGGGCTTGCGCGTCTTCGGTGCATCCGACGCCGTGGAGGCCGGAGCCTGGGCCACGGCACCGCTGCCCCCCGCGCTCGAGGAGGCCGGCGAGGTGGACTTCGTCTGCGCCGCCCCACTGTTGGAGGCGAGGCCGCACATCAGCCCGACGAGGGCCGGGAGCCAAGCGATTCGAGTCGGTTGCATCGTTCTCTACGTCCCGCGAGGTGAAGGACAAACGTCCGAGGACACGTCCTGGGTCAGCCAACCGGTGCGCTCCCCCAGGCCGTTGTTGCGACGGCCATCCCCGAGCGCCCGGTTTGTCGAATTGTCGCTACTCTAACTTCTCGGAGAGGGAAAAGTCGCCCCCCTCCCCGGGTCAGTCGTCCGGTTGCTCCGCCGACACGTCCAGGGCGTCGGCGAAGGAAGGCAACACCGGTTGGAGGGCCGAGGGGTCCATGAGGGCCTTCGTCTCCACGCGCAGTGCGGGAGCATCCACCAGGATGGGCTGGCGGCGGGCCGGGCCGCTCTGGAGCAGCTTGCGGAAGTCCTCCAGCTCCTTGCCCTGCACGGCGACGAAGGCGCCAAAGGGGGCCACCGGCTCGAGCTTCTGCAGGTTCTTCGTCAGGTCATCCGCGTCGCCGCGCATGCCCACGAGGACGGCGCCCGGCACCTTGCTGCTGCGGAAGAGCACCCGGACGCCTTCGGGCACGAGGGACAGCGGCACCAGCGCGGCCTCGGCGCCCTTGGCCTCCAGCATCTTGAGGGCGGACTCCACGTTGGGCACCGGGGTGAGCTTGAAGTGCTTCTTGGCATCCAGGTCGCCGGCCAGCACCACGTTGGTGACGAACTTGGGGTCGGCCGCGCCCGCGCCCTTGACGATGGCGAGCCGCTTGCCCGCCAGATCCTTCACCGAGCCCTTGGAGTTGGAGACGATGGCCCAGCGCTGGGAGGTGTCGCCGGAGAGCGGAGCGAGCGCCACCGGGGTGGCCTTGGCGCCCAGCTGCACCGCGGCCCAGGAGTCCACCACGGCGAAGTCGACGATGCCCTCGGAGACGGCCTTCGAGAAGTCCTCGTAGCGGGCGAAGCTCTTGGCGCCGGTGGGCCGGCCGGTGGCCGTGGTCAGCTTCGCGGCGAGCGACTCGGCGTACTGGAAGCGCTGCTGGCCGTCGGACAGGGTGGAGGGCAGGAAGACGCCCAGGGTGGCCTTCTTGGGGGCCGCGCCAGCGGCGGGCACCCACGCGCACAGGAGCGCGAGGCCCAGGAGGAGCGAGCGGAGGGAAATCATGGCGTGTTGTCCGAAGCGGTGGCGCTGGAGGGCACGGGGTTGGAGGTCGGGGCGGGGCTGGCCGGATCGGACAGGCCGTAGATCATCTGCAGCCTGTCCTTCCACTCGCGGACGGCGGCGGCGCGAGGCCCACCGGAGGCGAGGTAGCGGCGGTAGGAGTCCACGGCCTCGCCCATGTCGCGGCGGCGCTCCTGGGCGTCGATGCCGAGGTTGAGCGTGGCCTGGGGCACGGTGCCCTCGAGCTTCTTCCAGACGGCCACGGCGTCCGCGGTCTTCTTGCCGCGGTAGGCCACGCAGGCGAGGTTGTGCTGCAGGCCCGGGCTTTCGGGCGCGAGCGCCAGGGCGGACTTGAAGGCCTTCTCCGCGGCGCGCATGTTGCCGGAGCCGTAGGCGCGCTCGCCCTCGCGGCGGAACAGGGCGCTGGTGAAGGCGGCCGTCCACTGGGCCTGCTCGGGGATGGGGCGTTTGGTGGCGGCGGCCAGCGCCTTGCGCGCCTGGGGCAGCTGGTCTCGGCGGTAGAGGACGAAGGCGTCCACGAGCTGGCGGGTGTTTGGCCGGGCCCACGCGGGCGTCGGGCTGAGCGAGCGCTTGAAACCGGCGCTGGCATCCCCGAAGCGGCCCTCCTCCGTCTGGGCGAGCGCCTTGGTGAAGGCGGACAGGCGGCCCAGGTCGGACGCATTGCCACCGACCCCGGCGCGCTCGGCGGCCTCCACGTCCTGGCGGGCACCCGAGCCGTCACCGGTCTCGAGCCGCGCGAAGGCACGGCGCAGGTAGGCGCGCGAGAGGTTGGCGCGGGTGACTTCGATGGCGCGCTTGGAGGTGCCAGGGTCGGCCAGCCGCTTGAGGGCGGCGTCCACCTGCCCGAGCTCCATCTCCGCGAGCGCCGAGCCGGCCGACACATCCGCCAGCGAGGCCACGTCCGGAGCCATCTGCTCGGCCTTCTGGAAGGACTCGAGCGCGTCCTTGGGAGCGTTGGCGCCGAGCCGCGCGTAGCCGAGCAGCAGGTGCTCGCGCCAGGTGGTCTCGGGCATCTGCACACCCTGCTCCATCACCTTGCGGGCCTCGGCGTAGGCGCCCTGCTGCAGGAGGGCGGCGCCCAGGCGGCGGGCCATGTCGGAGGTGCGCTCCAGGTCGAAGGCGCGGCGCAGGTCGCGCACCGCGTCGTCCACGCGCCCGTTGCCGGCGCGGTCGCGGGCGCGGTGGGCCAGCGCGCGGGCCAGCCACTTCTTCGCGTCCGCGTTCTCCGGCTCCACCTTGAGGGCGTTGGCGTAGTCGTCGATGGTGAGGTCCCACTGGCCGGTGGCGAAGTGGTCCGCGCCCAGCAGCACGTGGCCGAGCGCCTGCTTGGGAGCCATCTCCACCACGCGGCGGTGCACCTCGACGGCGCGCGCGTAGCGGCCGGCGCGGCGGTTGACGCTGCCGAGCGTGGACCACAGCTCCAGGCTGTCGGCGCCCGACTGCACGGCGCCCTCCAGGAAGGAGATGGCCTCCTCGTTGCGGCCCTGCTTCTGCAGCGCCATGCCCACGGCGATCTGCGCGGCCACGTCGCCGGGGGCCTGGTCCAGCACCTTGCGGTACTCGGTCTCCGCCTCGGCGGGCCGAGCCTGGGCCATGCGCACGTCACCGAGCAGCATGTGCGCCGACGGCGTGCTCCCCAGCTTCACCTGGGCGAGTGCCTGCACCTCGGCGCGCGGCACGTCGTTGGAGGCGAGCAGCAGCCGGCCCAGACGCTCCTTGGCCTCGGGCACCTGCGGGAAGCGCACGGTGAGGCCCTCGAGCAGCGCCATGGCCTCGGCCAGCTTCCCTTCCAGCTCCAGCACCGCGCCCAGCCCCATCTGGATGGAGACGGACTCGGGCCGGCCCACCTGGGCGCGCTCGAAGGACAGGCGCGCCGCCGCCGCGTCGTTGCGCAGCAGGTGGCCGCGGCCGAGCAGCTCGTGGATCTGGTAGTCGTTGCCGGCGAGCTTCTCCGGGCGCTGGGCCAGGTAGGCCTGCAGCTCGGCCACCACGCCCTCACCGTCCTGGGCGACGAGGGCGTAGTAGCTGCCCAGGTAGTAGTGGACGAGCAGGTGCTCGGGCTTGTTGGCCACCGTCACCTGCTGCAGCACGGGGACGGCCTCGTCGTAGCGCTTGAGCTTGAAGAGCGCGATGCCCAGCGGATAGGCCAGGTCCAGCGACTCGCGGTTGGCCGCGTACACCGGGGCCACGCGCTCGGCGACGCGGGTGTAGTCCTGGAGGGCCAGGCCCACGGCACCGAGGCCCGCGGCGGCCGGCACGGAGGTGGGCTCGGTGGCGAGCGCCTTCTCGAAGAGCTCGAGCGCCTTGCGGTACTTGGACTCGGCGCGCTTCTTGTCGCCGGAGGTGGCGGCGGTGCTGGCGTCCACCTGGGCCGACTCACCTTCCCGGACGAGCCGCTGGGACTCGGTCATGGGAGGCGGACGGTACTGGGCGAACGCGCCGGTGCCGGTGAGCGAGGAGGCGAGGACGAGGGCCGCGACGAGGCGGCGGACGGGGGGACGGGGGAGGCGTCTCATGCGGCTCATGGGGAAGCGGGGCTGAACTCGGCGACGACCACGGTGATGTCGTCCTGGGCGGGCTGGCCGGCACTGAAGGCACGCGCATCCGCGAGGATGGCATCGCGCAGGGCCTCGGCGGACAGGTGGGCGTTGGCCTGGAGGGCGGCGGCCAGGCGCTGGGTGCCGTACTGCTTCTGGCTGGCGTCGCGCGACTCGGTGAGGCCGTCCGAGTACCAGACGATGATGTCACCGGGCCGCAGCTGCGCCTGGCGCGAGGCGTACTGGGAGTTGGCGTTGGCGCCCAGCAGCGCGCCGCGCGCCGGCAGCGAAGCCACCTGGCGCGAGAGGCGGTTGTAGACGATGGGGCTGGGGTGGCCGCCGCTCGCGTAGTCGATGACGCCCGACTGCACGTCGATGAGGGCCAGCGCGCTGGACATCTGGTGCTCGCCCTTGCCCACGTGGGCCATGGTGACGTTGAGCGAGGAGATGAGCAGCTGGGCGGAGAGCTCCGCGGGCGGGCGCATGGTCATGGCCGCGGCGAAACCGCTGGTGGCGCTGGTGGCCACGAGGGCGGTGGCCAGCCCATGGCCGGTGACGTCGCCGATGCCGATGACGACGCGCTGCTCGTCCAGGGCGGCGCGCGTCCACCAGTCGCCGCCGCACGCGTCCGCGGTGACGACGAGGCCGGCGATGCGCAGCGGACCCGCCTGGAAGCCCTCGCGGCCGGGCAGCAGCGTCTCCTGCACGGTGCGCGCGAGCGACACGTCTCGCTCGAGCTGCGCCTTGGCGCGCACGTCCTCGAGCAGCACGTTGATGCGCTCGGCCATGTGGTTGAACACCACCCCGAGCGTGGTCACCTCGCGCCCGGCGCCCCCCACCTCTTCGGCGCGCGCGCCCAGGTCACCGGCGGCCAGCTGCATCACCTTGCCGGTGAGCACGCCCAGCGGCCGCGTAATCCGGCGGCTCTGGATGGCCACCAGCACGCCGGCCACCAGCAGGAAGCCCAGGCCCAGGCCCGCCATGGTGGTGGCGTTGCGGCGCAGCGACTCCTGCTTGGAGGACTCCAGCGCGTGCAGCTGCCTCTGCAGGCTCTCCAGCGAGTAGCTGATGACGACCACGCCCTTGCCGCTCTGCGAGCCGTAGTCGATGGGCTCCTGGTACTCGATGATGGGCTTGCCCTCGTAGAGGGCGCTGGTCCAGCGGCGCTCCGGCTTGCGCTCGGTGGAGGTGCCCAGCTTCGCGTCCGGGGCCGAGTCCGCCGCCAACTGGCTGTCCGCGTCGTAGATCTGCACGCGGAGGATGTTGGGGTTGTCGGCGATGATGGAGCGCGCCACCTCGCTGAGGAAGGCGTAGTTGTTGTCGCGCAGCGACGTGGCCGAGGTGAGCGACAGGGTGTGGCTCAGCGTCTGGCCGAGCTCGGTGGCCTGGGCCTGCACCTGCTCGGTGAAGCGGCCCGAGGTCGCCTCGAACTGGGACTTGGTGGACACCCAGGCCACGGCGGCGAGCAGGCCCACGATGACGCCCACGAGCAGGCCGGTGGTGACGAAGAGGAGCTGATCCAACCGCAGGCCGCGGATGGCGGCCACATCGGGCAGCTCGCCGGCCTCCATGGGGGCGACGATGGTGCCCGTCATCTCCGGGTAGAGCGGGGAGATGGACGTCGAGGTATTCCCGGCCGCGCGGGTGGCGGTACCCGTCAGGGTAGGCTCTTGATGCTCGAACGACCCACCAGGAGGGGGCTGGGAGGGCAGAGGGGCGTTGGACAAGGCAGGACTCTGTTCGGCGCTGGGGGAGAGCGCGACGTCTATTGGGTGCTGAGAGACCGCGACTCTAGCGCAGTTTTCCAGTTACGCGAGTCCCCCTGTCGGATGGGGGGAGTAGGCTCCCGCCCCCCTCAGAGGGGGATTTCGCTCGCAGTGGAGGGATTGACCCGCACACCGGGAGCCTCTAACAGGACGGACAGTGTCCCTGAACCAGCGTGCGCGTTCCTTTGGCCAGTGGCTCGTCCTCGGCTCCGTGGTGGGCGGGGTGTGTGGCGTGGCCTCGGCGGTGTTCCTCTACCTGTTGGATCGGGCCACCCACTTCCGCACCCACCACGAGGTGCTCGTCTACACCCTGCCCCTGGCGGGCCTGGCCATCGGCGCGCTCTACGCCCGGTGGGGCACCCCCATCCGGGGCGGCAACAACCTCGTCATCGACACGGTGCACGAGGGCGACAAGCAGCTCCCCCTGCGCATGGCCCCCATGGTGCTGCTGGGCACGGTGCTCACCCACCTCTTCGGAGGCAGCGCCGGGCGCGAGGGCACCGCCGTGCAGATGGGGGCCAGCCTCGCGGACGCCGTGGCGCACCGCTTCCGCGTCCCGGCCGCCACCCGCCGCGAGCTGCTCGCCGCCGGCATCGCCGGGGGCTTCGGCTCCGTCTTCGGCACACCCATCGCCGGCACCGTCTTCGGGCTCGAGGTCGTCGCCGTGGGGCAGCTGAGCTACGAGGCGCTCGTGCCCGCCCTGGTGGCCGCGGTGGTGGGGGACCTCGTCACCCGCTCGCTCGGCATCCACCACACGCTCTACCCCACCCCCGCGTCGCTGCCCCTCACGCCGGAGGTGCTCGGCAAGTGGCTCGTCTTCGGCGTCGCCGTGGCCGGGGTGGCCGTGGCCTTCGTGGAGCTGGTCCACTTCCTCAAGAAGCGGCTGGAGAAGCGCGTCCCTTCCCTCCCCCTGCGCATGGCGCTCGGAGGCGCCGCCGTCGTGGTCCTCTGGAAGGTGGTGGGCACGAGCGACTACCTCGGCCTGGGCGTGCCCACCCTCGAGCGCGCCTTCGTGGACCCCACCCTGCCCCCCGAGGCCTTCGCCCTCAAGCTGCTCTTCACCGCCCTCACCCTGAGCGCCGGCTTCCTCGGCGGCGAGGTGACGCCGCTCTTCTTCGTGGGCGCGGCGCTCGGCAACGTGCTGGCGCGGCTGCTCGGCCTGCCGTTGGACCTGGCGGCGGGCGTGGGGCTCGCCGCGCTCTTCGGGGCCGCGGCCAACACACCGCTGGCCCTGTCCCTCATGGCCGTGGAGCTGCTCGGCTCGGGCGTGCTGCCTCACGTCGTCATCGTCACCGTCACCGCCTACCTCCTCACGGGGCAACGCGGCATCTACCCGTCGCAGCGCATTGCCCGGCTCAAGCACGGAGGGCCGCTGCTCTCCCGCCTGCTGTCCTTGCGAGAGCTGGAGACCGGGCCCGGAGCCCCTCCGGGGGAGCAGCCCCCGACGGAGCCTCCCGCGACGCGAGACGCTTCCCGTCCGCCCCGTTAGCAACGACCTGCGGGCCGAAGAGCCCTACCCCATCAGCCCGCCTGCTGGCTTCCAGCAGCCGTTTCCGGTGCGCTTCTCAGCCACCCACGCGGGGCGTGAAGCCCTCGTGACGGGCTCTCGCCTGTGCCGCAGCGCGGCATGTCCGCGACCCGGAAAGCGGCGCCGGGGCGCTTGAGCTTCCCGGGTCCCTTTGGGGTATAGGGGGCCCGTTCTTTCCCCCTGACTAGAGAGACGCGCGTGCCGAAACCCCGCCTCCTCAACCGCGAAGAAGATTCGCTCCCGCTCGAGCGGGAGCTCCTGGTCCGGATGCACGACCTGATGGTGAAGGCGCGCGTCCTCGAAGAGCGCCTCATCCAGATGTACAAGCAGGGCCACGGCTATTTCTGGATCGGCGGCCCCGGTGAGGAGGCCTTCAACGTCCCCCTCGGCCTGCTGATGAAGAAGGGCCAGGGCCCGGCCTACGACTACCTGCACGCGCACTACCGCCAGTCGGCCACGATGATGGCGCTGGGCGAGGAGCCCATCGGGGCGCTGCGGCAGATGAAGAACGTGGCGTCGGACCCCTACTCCGGCGGCCGCAACTTCGCGGGCCACTTCTCCAAGCGCGAGTGGAACATCGCCCCCGTCTCCTCCCCCATCGAGGTGCAGTACGGGATGGCCCCGGGCACGGCGCTGATGCAGAAGCGCCACGGCGGGGACGCCATCACCATCGTCACCGGCGGTGACGCGGGCACGGCCGAGGGCGATTTCGCTTCCTGCCTCGTGTGGAGCTCGCGCAAGGGCCAGGAGCTGCCCGTGCTCATCATCGTCACCAACAACAAGTGGGGCATCTCCACCTCGGCCGAGGGCCAGCACGGCGAGACGCACGTGGCCGACCGCGGCAAGGCCTTCAACATGCGCACCAAGACGATTGACGGGAACGATCCCATCAACGCCTACCTGGAGCTCAAGGAGGCCATGGAGTACGTGCGCACGGAGCGCAAGCCCTTCCTGATGGAGGCCGAGGTGTCGCGCCTGTACGGCCACTCGTCCGCGTCCGGCGCCAACTTCGTGGGCAACGAGCAGGACTGCCTGGCCCAGTTCGAGGCCCGCCTGGAGAAGCACGGCATCCTCACGCGCAAGGAGATGGACGAGCTGCGCAACCGCTACACCGAGGACATGGCCGCCATGGCCCGTCAGGTCCGCGAGGAGCCGCTGCCGGCCCCCGAGACCATCTGGAACCACATCTACGCGGAGAGGAAGTAACCCATGGCCAACATGGCTCAGGCCGTTCGCATGGCCCTGCACTACGCCGAGACGCACCTCGGTGTGACCGACATCTTCGGCGAGGACGTGGGCGCCCCCCTGGGCGGCGTCTTCACCGCCACGCAGGGCCTCAAGACGGCGTGGAACTCGCCCCTGGACGAGCGCGGCATCATCGGCATGGCCATCGGTCTGGCCATGGCCGGCGGCAAGCCCGTCGCTGAAATCCAGTTCGCCGACTACATCTACAACACCATCGATCTGCTGAAGATCGCCGGCAACACCTGCTGGACCACGAACGGGGACTGGAACCTCCCCATGGTGGTGAAGACGCCGGTGGGCAGCGGCATCCGCGGCTCCATCTACCACTCGCACTCGTTCGACGCGACGGCGACCCACATCCCGGGCTGGAAGATCGTCATCCCCTCCAACCCGCTGGATGCGTACGGCCTGATGATCTCCGCGGTGCAGGAGATCAACCCCGTCATGTACCTCGAGCCCAAGGCGCTCTTGCGCATCAAGGGCGAGGAGCGCATTCCGGGCGAGCCCGAGGACGAGAAGCTGCTGTCGAAGATGATCGACGCGCCGCTGGGCGACCGCTCGCAGTGGAAGCCGCAGTGGCCGGCGCTCGAGGCGTACGCGGTGCCCATCGGCAAGGGCAAGGTGGTGCGCTCGGGCTCGCAGCTGACGGTGGTGAGCTACGGCCGCACGCTGCCCCTGTGCAAGAAGGCCGCGGACGACCTGGCCGCCGAGGGCGTGGACGCCGAGGTCATCGACATGCGCTCGCTGTGGCCGTACGACTGGGAGCTCATCAAGGGCTCGGTCGAGAAGACGGGCCGCGTGCTGTACGTGAACGAGGACACCGAGGTGACCAACTTCGGCGAGCACCTGGTGCGCCGCACGGTGGAGGAGCTCTTCTACAAGCTGGTGGCGCCGCCCCGGCTGCTGGCCGGCAAGTTCATCCCGGGCATCGGCCTGGCGGACACGCTGGAGATGGCCTCCGTGCCCCAGCTGGGTGACATCACCAGCGCCATCCGCTCGCTGTCCGCCGAGCAGCCCTGATTCCCGAGCGGCGAGAAGATCCAATGTAGGCCCAGGAGGGCGGCCCGGAGAAGCGACCGGAGCCGCCCTCTGCCTTTGCGAGGTTGCCCGCCAGTTGGGTAGAGTGCGAAGGCCGTGCAATCGACGCCATCGAGAACTCCAGCCCCCGACGCTCCTCCCTACCGCATCCGCCGCGCGCGCCGTGGCGACGCCGAGAGCCTCGCCTCGCTCCTGCGCGAGATGGGCTACGCCCATGGCTCGGATGCCCAGACGGTCCACTGGGTCATCAGCCATCCGGAGATTGAAATCTTCGTGGCGGCGGACTCGCAGGACCGGCCCGTGGGCATGGTGTCGCTGTCGCACCGGCCACAGCTGCGGCTGCGCGGGCGCATCGCCACCGTGGACGAGCTGTGCGTGACGGAGTCCTGGCGGCGCCGCGGCGTGGGCCGGGCGCTCATGCAGCAGGTGCTGGAGCGCTGTGGCGCCCGGGCGCTGAGCGTGAAGCGGCTCGAGGTGAGCGCCTACGCCCTGGTGGAGCTCAAGGGCTTCTACGAGTCCTGCGGCTTCGCGCAGGTGGACAACATGGTGATGCGCCACACCGAGCTGGAACGTCAGCACGGGCAGTAGCGCATCACCCACTGGGGCCCCTCGGGGCCCCTCGCCTTTTCAGCGCTTGAAGCTGGACACCACGCGCTGCAGGCGGTTCTGGTCGGCCTCGCTCACGTCGATGAAGCGCACGCCAATGGCCTCGGCGTCATCGCGCACCCACGAGATGATGCCCTCGAGGTCGAAGTCCTCCCCGCTCACCGTCATCTGCAGGCGCACGCGCGAGCCCACGTCGTAGGATTTGCGCGTGCGCAGGCACAGCCCTCCGGCCGACACGTTGAGCGAGTACGCGCGCAACGCCCGCGCGGCGTCCTGGGCCTCCTGGAAGCGCACGTCGAACGTCGCCGACACCCTCTCATGGGCCCTCCGGTTGGCCATTCCCACCGCCGACGACTCCACTGCCTCGGCCGTCTTCATGCTCATGCGCAATTGCTTCCCTCGGGCGTGATACGGATGGAAGCCCTTTGGAGATGACGCATCTCGTCAAGGACTTCGTGACACCCGCAAGTGTCCGCTGTCCTCCAGGCCGTGTTCAAGGGGGGCCCGTTTCTACCCGGACGTCTTATTAGTCACGTTCGCGACTCGATGCGGGGGCCAGGAATGCGGGTGAACGGACTTCTCTTGTGCGGTGTCCTCGTGCTCGGACTGACGGTGGGGGCGTGCCGCAATGGCGGCAACTCCCAGGGGGACGCCGGGGACGACGCGGGACAGAGCGCGGACGGGGGGAGGAACGGGGACGGAGGGACGCCGGATGGGGGCGGGGACGAGCCGGACTCCGGGTGTGATGTGGCGCGGCAGCAGGGCTGTGACGCGGGCGCGCTGTGTTTGCGGGGACTGCTGGAGGGAGGTGGGCAGGGCAACCGCTGCTTCCCCGGCGAGTGCGACCTGGTGGCGCAGGACTGCCCCGCCGGAAACAAGTGCACCTACGTGCGCCAGGGCAGCGTGACGAGCCGCCGCTGCGTGCCGGACGGGACGGTGACCGAGGGAGGGACGTGCACGAGCACCGTGACGCCGGGAGGGGAGCTCACCTACGACACGTGCAAGGCGGGGCTGTACTGCACGGATCAGGTGGCGGCGGATGGAGGCATGGCCTTCGCGTGCCAGAAGTTCTGCTACGGCAGCGCGCAGTGCACGGCGCCACGCGATTGCATCGAGGTGCTGCGCTTCACGGGCTCGGACGAGCTGCCGCGCGTGTGCGGGGAAGCGGGGCCGAAGTGCGAGCTGCTGGCGCAGGGGTGCGCGAGCTCGTTGGGGTGCTACCCCTCGCCGAGCAGCGGGCCGGTGTGCGTGACGGCGGGCACGGTGGAGGACGGCGCTGCGTGCACGTACGCGAATGACTGCCGACCGGGGAGCGCGTGCGTGAAGGAGGGCGCGGGCCTGACGTGCCGCAAGCTGTGCCGCGCGCCCTCGGGAGAGCCCGGCTGCGCGAGTGGACACTGCGAGCCGCTCCAGGACTTCGCGGGAGTGGGCGCCTGCGTGCCATGAAGGTAAAGAGGGTCCGTGGACTCTCCTCGAATGAGCCGGGGCCTCGTCTGGATGATGGCGGCGGCCGCGGGCCTCTCCGTCGCCAACCTCTACTACCACCAGCCCCTGCTCGGAGACATCGGGCAGACGTTCCAGGCCTCGGACCGGGCGCTGGGGCTCATCCCCGCGTTCTCGCAGGTGGGCTACGCGCTGGGCCTGCTGCTCGTCGTTCCGCTGGGAGACAGCCTCGAGCGGCGGCGTGTCATCGTGGTGATGACGGCGCTGGTGAGCCTCGCGTTGATGGGCGTGGCCCTGTCGCCGAGCCTGCCGTGGATGGTGGTGGCGAGCGGCCTGGTGGGCGTGACGACGGTGGTGCCGCAGCTACTGGTGCCCTTCGCCGCGCACCTCGCGCCCGCGGAGCAGCGGGGCCGCGTGGTGGGCACGGTGATGAGCGGGTTGCTCATCGGCATCCTGCTGTCGCGCACGGCGTCGGGCTTCCTCGGGGTGCGGTTCGGCTGGCGCGTGATGTTCTGGATCGCCGCGGCGCTGATGCTGCTGCTCGTGGGGGTACTGCGCTTCTCATTGCCGAGCCAGCACGCGAGCTCTCCCCTGCCCTACCCGGCGCTGCTGCGCTCGCTGGTGGACCTGGTGCGCGAGGAGCCCCTGCTGCGGCTGCACTCGGTGCTGGGCGCGCTCACCTTCGGCGGCTTCAGTGCCTTCTGGGCCACGCTGGCGCTCTATCTCCATTCCCTGCCGCGGCACTACGGGGCGCAGGTGGCGGGACTGTTCGGAGCGGTAGGCGTGGCGGGAGCCGTGGCCGCGCCACTGGTGGGCCGCTACGCCGACGTGCGAGGAGACCGGCGCATCAACGCGATCGCCATCGGCGTGCTGCTGCTGTCCTTCGTGGTGCTCGGGGTGCTGGGCCGGTGGCTGTGGGGGATCGCGCTCGGCGTCATCCTCCTGGACCTGGGCGCGCAGGCCAATCACATCTCCAATCAGACGCGCGTCTACTCGCTGCGCCCCGAGGCCCGGAACCGGCTCAACACCGTGTACATGGTGACGTACTTCGCTGGAGGCGCCACGGGCGCGTGGCTGGGCAGCCTGGCGTGGAGCCACTGGGGATGGAGTGGCGTCTGTGTCGTGGGAGGCGCCATGGCGCTCACGGGGCTGATCGTCCTGGGGCTCTTCGGGCCACGAAGCCCGGCGAAGTGAAGCGACTCACCCCGTGTTGCGCATGCCCGCGGCGATGCCGGCCAGCGTGAGCAGCAGGGGCCGGTCGCAGTTCTCGCACCCCGCCCGCTTGCGCCGCATCAGCTCCACCTGGAGGAAGGACATGGGGTCCACGTAGGGGTTGCGCAGGGCGATGCTCTGCCGCAGCTGCCGGTTGTTCTCCAGCAGGCGCTGCTCGCCCGTCACGCGCTTCACCCAACGGCGGGTGCGCGAGAACTCGGCGCGGATGCGCTCCCACAGCGGACGCGTGGACTCGGGCGCCAGCGCCGCGTACCTCGATGCGATGGCCATGTCCGACTTCGCCAGCACCATCGCCACGTTGTCGATGACGGTGTGGAAGAAGGGCCACTGCCGGTACATGCGCTTGAGCAACGCGAGCCCCTCGGGCCTCGAGCCGAACTCCTCCAGCGCCGAGCCCACGCCGTACCACCCCGGCAGGATCGCCCGGTTCTGCGTCCAGGCGAACACCCACGGAATGGCGCGCAGCGACTCCAGTCCTCCGGCGGCGCGCTTGCTCGGCCTCGAGCCGATGGGCAGCGCGGAGATCTGCTCGATGGGCGTGGCGGCCTGGAAGAACGGGACGAAGCTCGGGTCCTCCCAGACGAGCCCGCGGTAGGCCTTGCGGCCCATCTCCGCCAGCTCGTCGAAGGCCGCGCGGAACGGGCCCTCCTCCCCCTGCGCCAGGCGCGGCTGCGCATCCAGCGAGTGCAGCAGCACCCCGCCGAGCATCAGCTCCAACGTGCGCCGGGCCAGCTCGGGCCGGGCGTACTTGTGGTCCAACGCCTCGCCCTGCTCGGTGACCTTCAACGTGCCCGCGACACTGCCGGGCGGGAGCGCCAGGATCGCCTCCTGCGCGGGACCGCCGCCCCGGGCCACCGTCTCGCCCCGGCCGTGGAAGAGGCGCAGCCGCACCCCGGCCTCGTGCGCCACCTGCGTGAGCGCGCACTGGGCCCGGTAGAGCCCGGCGCTCGCGGCGAGCAACCCCACCTCCTTGCCCGAGTCGCTGTACCCCACCATCACCTCCTGCACGCCGCGCGCTTGCAGGTGCCGGCGGTACTCGGGGTGGGCGAACAGCTCGCGAAGCACGCGGGGACCCTCATCGAGCGCTCCGAGCTGCTCGAAGAGGGGCACCACGTCCACGGTGGCGCACCCGCGCGCCTCGTCCCACAGGCCGGACTTGCGCGCGCACGTGAAGGCCGCGAGCACGTCCTCGGCCGTCGAGGCCATGGACAGGATGAGCGTGCGGCAGCAGCCCTCGCCCGACTCGGCCTGGGCCTCGCGCATCCGCTGCAGCACGGCCAGCAACCGGGCTCCGCCCTCGGTCGGCGTGGGTCCTCCCTCCAGCGAGGCGGCGGCGCTGCGAGCGTCATCCGCGGGAGCGCGCACCTCCAGCTCGGCCAGGTGGAAGCCCATGGCCCGCACCAGCGCGATGAGCCGGCGCACCTTGCGCAACCCGCCCTGCCGCGCCTTGGCCTCGATGAGCGAGCGCTCGATGAGCTCCAGGTCGTCGAGGAAATCCTCCGGCGAGCGGTAGGCGGCGGGAGGCAACGGGTCGGTGCGCCCGGCGCGGCGGCCCTCGACGTAGACCAGGGCGGCCTGGAGGCGGGCCTCGATGAAGCGCAACTTGCGGCGCCAGGGCTCGCCGGTGGTGCGCGAGCCGTAGCGGGCCATCACCTCGGGCAACTCCGCCTCGTCCTTCTCGAGCGAGGCCCTCAGCTCCTTCGAGACGAACCCATGGCGCTCGGACTGGGTGAGCACCCAGCCCAACCGGGCCACCACGCCCATCAAGGCCCGCAGGCCGCGGGCCCGGTGGGCGCGCAGCGTGTCCGCGAGCACCTCCGGCGTCACCAGCGGATTGCCATCCATGTCGCCGCCCACCCACGAGTGCAGGCGCAGGGGCGTGGCGAGCACTCCGAGCGGCTCGCCATAGGCGCGCTCGAAGGCCCAGTCGAGCGTCTCCGGCAGGTGCGCGAGCTGCTCGCCGAGCACCTCCTCCACGTACCAGAGGATGTTCTTCACCTCGTCGCCCACGGTGGGCCGCTCGCGGCGCAGCTCATCCGTCTGCCAGAGGGCGGTGATCTCCTCGCGCATGGACACCTGGGTGTCGGCCTTCTCGCGCGGGGTGAGGTGGCAGCGGTCGCGATCCTCGAGTAGCCGCGCCAGGCGGTACGTCTTCTCCAGCACGGTGCGGCGCGCCGCCTGGGTGGGGTGCGCGGTGAGGGTGAGCGTCACGCGCATGGACAAGAGCAGCTCGCGCACCTTCGAGGCGGGGACGCCGGCCTGCCGCAGCGACAGCATCACCGCCTCGAGCGAGCCCCGCTGCGGGCCGTGCTGGCCGCCGATCGCATGCTCACGGGAGCGGCGGATGCGGTGGTGCTGCTCGGCGAGGTTGACGAGCCGGAAGTACGTGGAGAAGGCGCGCAGCACGGGCTCGGCCTGGCCCAGGGGCATCTCCCGGAGCAGCTCGGCCAGTTGCGAGGCGGCGGCCCGGCGCTCGGACTTCGGCCCGCGCCTGCGCTGGATGGACAGGCGCCGGACGCGCTCCTCCAGGTCGAAGAGGGACTGGCCCTCCTGCTCGATGAGCACTTCGCCGAGCAACCGGCCCAGGAGCCGGACGTCCCGGCGCAACTGCGGATCCACGTGACGGATGGGAGGCATGCGGTGCGTCAAACTAGTGCCGCTCGCATGCCCGATCCACTCCGGCGTGGGGAGTTATCAGTCGCCCGACAGGTCGCGGGAGCTCACGTGCCGATGCGGCGCAGGGAGAGCAGTGGACCGTCGTCCACCTTGCGTCCGGCGAGGTCGATGAAGCAGTCGAGCATCCAGTCGCCATGGCCCTCGGGGTCCAGGATGCGCTGCTGGGCCTCCCACTGCCGCTCGCCCGCCTCCTTGAGGAAGGTGTTGGCCGGACGGCGCGCCTGGGGGGTGAGCACCACGGCCTTGTGCTCCTCGAAGTAGGGCGTCATCGCCTCCCCGAGCTTCGCCGCCGTCCACGGCTCCCCTCCCTCGTCCTGCCGCAGGAGCGCCAGCGCATCCGGGTAGCGCCTGTAGGCGAGCGCCCGCAGCAGCCGGTGCAGCTCGTTGCGCACGTGCGCCGCGAAGGCCCGGGGATCGTCCGTGAGGTCCTGCGGCTTGCGGTCCGGAGCCTCGGCCCGGCGGATGGCCACCTCGCCCGGGTTCTTCATCCGCTCCCACTCCTCCAGGAGGCTCTGGTCCACGTAGCGGATCATCGCGCGCAGCCACTCGATGATCTCGGTGACCTCCTGGTTGCGGTAGCGCTCGGGCACCGTCTGGGTGAGCGCCTTGTAGACGTCACCCAGGTAGCGCAGCAGCACGCCCTCGCTGCGCTGCAGGCCGTACTCGCGCACGTAGTCGTGGAAGGACAGGTAGCGCTCGTACATGTCGCGGACGATGGACTTGGGCCGGATGTTCTCCGCGCCCACCCACGGGTGCTTCTCCGCGAAGGCGTTGAAGGTGGTGTAGATGAAGTCCCGGTTGGGCTTGGGCCACTCGAGCTTCTCCAGCTCCTCCATCCGCTCGTCGTACTCCATGCCCTGGGCCTTCAGCTCGTTGATCTTGTTGCCCTTGAGCTCGTGGAGCTGGGCGTAGAGCACCACGTCCGGGTTCTCGCAGATGGACTCCACCAGCGTGAGCACGTCCAGCGCGTACGTCTCCGACTCGTGGTCCAGCTTGTTGAGCGTGTCCAGCAGGTAGAGCGACAGGGTCTGATTGAGCGAGAAGTCCCGCTGCAGCCCCGGCGCCACCGCCACCGTCGCCCCCGAGCCGCCCTCCCCCTTCTGCACCAGCACCAGGCCCGCGTGGCGCAGGGTGCGGAAGCACGCCGCCGCCTCCTTGAGGTTGCGCCGCTTGATGTACTCCGAGCCGTGCGAGCGGAAGATGAGCCGCACCAGCCGCTGGTAGCCCTCGGCACCGCCCAGCATCTCGCTCTGCAGCAGGTTGAGGAGGAAGCCGTGCGTCACCTCGAAGCGGGACTCCAGCGGCTCGGGGAGCCCGCTCTGCAGGCGCTCGAAGGTGTTCTTGTCGTAGTTGACGAAGCCCTTCTGCGGCGGAGTCTTGCGGGGCAGGCGCTTGCCGCCCTTGGCCTCCTTCTGGGCGATCTTTACGTTCTCGATGACGTGCTCGGGCGCCTGCGCCACCACGCTGCCCTGGGTGTCGAAGCCCTTGCGGCCCGCGCGCCCGGCGATCTGCTGGAAGTCGCGCACGCTCAGCGTGGCCAGCTTCTCGCCGTTGAACTTGAAGAGCTGCGTGAAGAGCACCGTGCGGATGGGGATGTTGACACCCACGCCCAGCGTGTCCGTGCCGCTGATGACCTTGAGCAGGCCCGTCTGAGCCAGCCGCTCCACCAGCAGCCGGTACTTGGGCAGCAGGCCCGCGTGGTGCATCCCAATCCCATGGCGCAGGAAGCGCTGGAAGTCCTTGCCGTAGGGCGTGTCGAAGGGGGCCTCCAGCAGCGCCTGGCGGATGGCCTCCTTGTCCTCCTTGGTGGAGAAGTCCACGCTCATCAGGTTCTGCGCCTGCTCGGCCGCGGCGCGCTGCGAGAAGTTCACCAGGTAGATGGGCGCCTTGTTCTGGCGGATGAGGTCCTCGAGGGTCTCGTGCAGCGGCGTCTCGCGGTACTCGAAGTCCAGCGGCACCGGGCGCTGCGCGCTGCGCACGCTGGCCACCTCGCGGCCGCTGAACTCCTGCAGCCGCTCCTCGATGAGGTGCGTGTCCCCCAGCGTCGCCGACATCATCAGGAACGTGGTGGACGGCAGCGTGATCAGCGGAAGCTGCCAGGCGATGCCGCGCTCGCGGTCCGCGTAGTAGTGGAACTCGTCCATCACCACGTAGTCGGCGCGCAGCGTGGCGTCGCGCAGGGCCAGGTTGGACAGGATCTCCGCCGTGCAGCAGAGGATGGGCGCCTCGCGGTTGATGGCCGCGTCGCCGGTGAGCAGGCCCACCTTCTCCGGACCGAAGGCCTCGCACAGCGCGAAGAACTTCTCGTTGACGAGCGCCTTGATGGGGCAGGTGTAGTAGGACACCTTGCCCTCGGCCATGGCCTTGAAGTGCAGCGCCATGGCCACCAGCGACTTGCCCGAGCCCGTGGGCGTCTTGAGGACCAGGTGCGTGCCCCCCAGCAGCTCGAGGAGGGCCTCCTCCTGCGCCGGGTAGAGGGACAGGCCGGTGGATTCCACCCAGCCCACGAAGCGGCTGAGGATCTCATCGGAGCCCAGGGGACCCTGCGAGCGGTCGGGCAGCAGCGCCGCGAGCGGCGCACGGGGGGTTTCGATCGTGACCATTGGAGAGAACTCTAGGCGCCTGGACAGGCGGGCCCGCGTGAAATGTGCAGCGCCGACAGCCCGCGCCCATCCGAGGGCAACCCGGGCCACTCGCGCCGGATTCCCCCACCCCTGCCCCGTCAGCCTCACACGGGCCCACACGAATCCGGGGCAAAATGTTCACCCGTCGTGCATTTGTGCACGCTCCCTGAACAGGCATGTAGCGGGGAGGGCGGCCGAACGGATATACCCGTCAGTCCTATGACCGGCGAAAAGCTCGTCTACGCAGGAACCGTCGAAGCGCTCTTCCTCAGGGCTCTCGAGAACCGTCTCACACCAGCGTGCCGCATGCGCCTGCGTGATGCCGGCCTCGACCTCGACCAGAAGCTGTCTCCCACCTACACACTCGAGCAGTGGAAGCAGTTCCTCCGCATCGCGGCGGATCACGTCTACGCGGGCATGCCCGCGGAGGCCGCCTACTACTCGCTCGGTGAGCGGTTCATCGATGGTTACTTCTCCAGCCTCTTCGGGCGCGCGCTGCTGGGCATGGCCCGGCTGCTCGGTCCCCGGAGGGCGCTGACCCAGGCCAGACTCTGCTTCCGGACGAGCACCAATTGCAGTGAGGTGCGAATCGTGGAGAAGGGGCCGACCGAGCTGGAGTTCTGGCTGACGGACATCGGCGCGGATCTGCCGACGTTCGTGGCCGGTGCGCTGGCGAAGGCGGCGGAGGTGGCCGGCGGACAGCGCGTCGTCGCCATCCCCGAGGGCTTCGACGGCCAGTCGGCCACCTACCACGTGCGCTGGTCCGAGCAGGCGGAGGCCGCTGTCGAGCCCGAGCTCGCGAGTCGCACCGCGGCCGCCCATGCCTCGGCGAACCGGCCCCCGGCGTAGGCCGCCGGAGAGCAGTCCCGTGGTGTCGGGGCCCTGTCTCGAGGGCCCTGGCGAGAGGTAACCGGAGGAGCACTCCCGCCTGGAGGACGGCGGTGCTCCTTCACCCCGCCCCGAGGAGGCTCAGCTCCCGCGCCACTGCGGATGGGCGAGCACCCGGGCCTCGAGCTCCGGCGTGAGTGGCTCGCCATGGGGCGCGCGGGACGACGAGCGGCGCCACCGCTCCAGCCAGCGCTCCCCGAGCGGCAGGGCCAGGGACTCGCGGCGCGTGGCGCCCACGGTCGTCTCCCCCTTCGTCCCCGTGGACACGCCCGCCCCCACGTAGAAGCCCGCCAGCAGCAGCGTGACGCGCGTGGGCGTGGCCGCGCTGTACGTCAGCAGCAGCGCCCCCTCCCCGTCCTCCCGGCAGCACGCCCTCACCCGCGACAGCACCGCCGTCGTCCACATCTCCGGGTTGGACGCTGGGGAGAACGGATCGAAGAAGACGAGGTCCGCCCTGGGCAGCCCCGCGTCCAGCAGCCCCTGCGCGTCCCCGAGGTGCAGCCGCCAGCGCAGGCCCTCGGACTCCCAGACGCCGTCGCGCATGAGGGCCTCGGCCGCCTCGCGGAAGGGCTGCAGGAAGGGGAAGCCCGCCGCGTCCGCCAGCGCGAGCCGCAGCGGCGCCAGGTCCACCTCGAAGCTCACCAGCTCCAGGGCCCGCCGGCGCTCGGCGCCGAGCTCGCGCGCACAGGTGAGTGCCGCCACCGCGTTGGTGGCCGCGCCCAGGCCCACGTCGTGGATGACGAGCGACTCGCCCGGGGTGCGCAGGCGCTCGGCCAGGCGCGGCTGCTCCACGTAGAGGCGCAGGGCCTCCTGCCACGGGCCCACCGAGGGGTGCATCACCTCGCCATGCCCGAGGTGCCGCACCGCCCGCGAGCCGTTGCGCAGCGTCACCAGCTCGAAGTCGCCATCGCGAGGATTCTGGGAGTCCACGCGCTCAGCCCACTTCCTTGAGGGTGTTGGCACCGGGGCCCGCCGCGAGCTTCGCGTCGTTGAGGTCCTTGGGCGTGGCGACGAGCTGCTTCAGCTCGCGGTAGGCCTGGGCGTAGGAGCCCTGGAGGATGGCGTCGCGCATCTTCCAGGTGAGCTGCTGGTAGTGGTGCACGTTGTGCACGGACAGCATGCGCGAGCCCGTGTGGTGCTTGCCGCTCATGAGGTGCTGCAGGTAGCCGCGGCTGTAGTTCTTGCACACGTAGCAGTCGCAGGTCGGGTCCAACGGCTCGTCGGACAGGCGGAACACCTGGCGCGTAATGCGGACGAGGCCCTGGAAGGTATACGCGTAGCCCTGCTGCGCCATCTTCGTGGGGATGATGCAGTCGAACATGTCCACGCCGCGCAGTACGGCCTCGAGCAGGTCCGTGGGAGTGCCCACGCCCATGAGGTAGCGGGGCTTGTCCTGGGGCAGCGAGGCGGCGGCGCGGGCCGTCATGGCCTTGCGCTCCTCGTTCGTCTCGCCGACGGCCAGACCGCCGATGGCGAAACCGTCGAAGGGGTGCTGGGTGAGGAAGGCGGCGCTCTCGTCGCGCAGGTGCGGGTGCACGCCGCCCTGGACGATGGCGAAGAGGGCCTGGCCGGTGTCCACCTGGTTCTTGGCCGCGAGGCTGCGCAGGGCCCAGCGGTGGGTGCGATCCATGGCCTCGCGCGTGCCCGCCTCGTCCGTGCGCGAGTCGATGCACACGTCGAGCACCATCATGATCTCCGAGTTGATCGCCTGCTGCATGGCGATGCTGGACTCGGGGCTGAGGAGCTGGCGGCTGTTGTCGTGGAAGCTGCGGAAGTGGGCGCCCTTCTCGGTGATCTGCCGGTCCTCGGGCAGGGAGAAGATTTGAAACCCGCCCGAGTCCGTCAGCACCGCCCCATCCCACTGCATGAAGGGGTGGATGCCGCCGAAGCGCTTGAACACGTCGAGGCCCGGCTTGAGCATCAGGTGGTACGTGTTCGAGAGGAGGATCTTCGCGCCGGTGGTCTTCACCTCTTCCATGCCGAGGTGGCGGAAGGAGGCGTGGGTGGCCACGGGCATGAAGACGGGCGTGGGGATGGAGCCACGGCGGGTGTGAAGCACCCCGGCACGGGCCCCTGAAGGGTCGGTAGTGACGAGCTCGAAACGGACGGCCATTGAAGCCGCCTTATACCCGCGGCGGGCGCGGGACATGCCCGCTATCTGCTCGGCGCCCCCCCGGCCCGGGGTTCAGCCCCGTGGAGCGCCGCCTGAGGGGCGCAGGCGCTCGGCCCCGTCACGAGCCCGGACTGGCCCCCTCCCTCCGGGTGCCCGCTCATGGGCACACCCGGAGGACGACATGAATCGAGAACGCATCATCAGGGCCTGGAAGGATCCGGAGTACCGCGCGAGCCTCTCCACCGAAGAGCGCGCGGCCCTCCCCGAATGCCCGGCCGGCAGGGCCATCACCGAGCTCCACGACGAAGAGCTCGCCGAGGCGGTGGGAGGGATTGCCCTCACGGCGAACAACAGCGTCGCCTTGCCCTGCCGCACCATCGACACGCTCGGCAACTCCACCACCCGCTACGACCAGATCCCCTGATCCGCGTCTCGGCGGCAGGATGGGAGGGGGCGGACGCGGACGACCATGGCCCGCGGGCTCACGGCACGGTGCGACTGGCCCGCGCCGTGCTTGGGGCGCCGTGCACCATGCCCGGTCCTCATGACCTCTTCGCCCGCTATACCTTTGGCCACCCCGAGCGGGCGGAGGCGGAGTTGCGTGCCGTCCTGCCCGCCCCTGTCGTCTCCGAGGTGGACTGGTCATCCCTGCGGCGGGAGTCCGGCAGTGTGGTGGACCCGGAACTGCGCGAGACGGAGAGCGATCTGCTCTTCACCGCGCGCCTGCGCACGGGCCGCTCGCTGCTGCTCTACGTATTACTGGAGCACCAGTCGTCGGTGGATCGGTGGATGGCACTGCGCATGCTGCGCTATGTGGTGCGCCAGGTGGAGCGGTGGCGCCAGGAGCACCCGGAGAGCACCGTGCTCCCGGTCATCATCCCGCTCGTCATGTTCCACGGGCCGGAGGGGGCTTGGACAGCGCCGCGGCGGGTGGAGGACCTCTTCGAGCTGCCGGGAGAGACAGAGGAGGCTCGGCAGTATTGGCGAGCGTTGGTGCCGCGCTTCGAGTATCTGCTCGATGACCTGACTGCCGAGCGGGAAGCGGCGCTGCGAGCCCGGCCCGGTCCACCATTGGCACGGCTGGCATGGCTGGTGCTGCACTATGGGCGTAGCGACGAGCTGGCCCACCGTCTACCGGAGTGGACGGCCCTGTTCGCACAAGTGCATGCCACCCCCGAGGGCACCGAACATCTGGTGGTGGTCATCCGTTACCTCCTCTGGATTGGAGACACGGCCACCCACGCAGCAGCGGGGCGGGTGCTACATTCGGTGATGGGTGCACAGCAAGCGGAGGCGCTGATGGGAAGCTGGGCTGAGGAAATGATTGAGCGGGGGCTGGTGCGAGGCAGGGAAGAAGGAATGGCACGGGGAGTGAGCCGGGGGCGTGCCGAGGACATCCTGCGGATCCTCGCCGTCCGGGCGATTCACGTCGACGAAGCCTCCCGGCAGCGCATCCTCGATTGCACGGAGGTGGAGACGCTCGACCGCTGGTTCGACCGGGCCCTTCAAGTCATGACCGTCTCCGAGCTGCTGGACGGCGGGGCATACGCGTCTGGGCGGAAGGACTCGTAGAAGTCAGAGCGCCAGCAGGGTCTGTTCGAGCGGGCGCTCCAGGCCCTCGGCGTAGTAGCGCACGCGCAGGTTCTGGTCCGGATCCCATCCGCCCTTCCCTCCCAGGCCCAGATCCAGCACGGCGAAGTTCCTCCGGAAGAGCACGCGCCCCTCGGGATTGCCCGGCAGTTCCAGCAGCTTGCCCGTGAACAAATCCTGGTACATGTCCACCGGCTCCGAGCCGATCCCCAGCTCCACCACCTTGCGCACAATCCCTCCCGGGGGCTCGGCACCGATGCCGCTGGAGACCACCTGGGTGATCTCCGGCTGATCCGAGTCCGTGCGTTTGTGAAAGGGCACCCTCGAGCGCAGCCGCGCCGTCGTCCCCACGTGCACGTCTCCGCTCAGGAACGTCACCTCCGTTCCCACCGAGCGCTTGCGGAACTCGAAGAGCCGGTTGAGCAGCTTGCGCAGCTCCTCGGTGTTGTTCGGCGCCATCCATGAGTCCCGCAGATCTCCCAGGAGCGACGTCGCTCCGAGCGTCTCCAGCAGCCGGCTCGCCGCCGCCACCTTCGCGTGCAACGGTGGCACGCCCGCGACGACGTACAGCCGCTTGAGCCCCACGCCCACCTGCGCCTCCAGCCACGCATCGACCTCGGCCCACTGCCGCCGGCCGATCACCGTCTGGTCCCTCCAGCTCCGGTGCGAGCGCGCGTCGAGCGCCAGCACGCCCAGGCCATTGCTCACCCACCCAAAGCCATACGAGCCCTGGAACGACGGCGGGTTCAGCCTCACCTGGAACTCCTCGAAGGCCGTCCGCGCCGCCTCGAAGAAGGCGCGGTCCGCGGGCGTCACCTCGTCGTGCGAGCCCCACCCATCGAAGATGTCGTGGTCGTCCCACATCATCATCGAGGGCACCGAGCCGAGCACCGCGGCGACCTCGGGCCGCTGCCACGTGTCGCAATAGAGAATCCGGAAGGACTCGCGCAGCCGCTGCATCGCCTCCTCATTCTCCGGTGTCAGCGCGTCGTCCAGGTCCGCGCGTTGCCACGCCTCGCGGATGTGGTCCGCGTAGATTTGATCGCCCACGTGGAGCAGCAGGTCCACCTCCCCCGCCTCGATGACCTGCCCCAGCCGCTTCCACATGGCATGGCGGCGGGCATGCTCGCTCACCATGTGGATGCCATTGCAGCTCACCAGGCCGATGCGCAGCGGCTGGCCGGGCGGAGGCAGCAGCCGGAAGCGGCCGAGCTCCTGGGACTCGCGGAGCTGCTCGAGCGCGGGAAGGGCCTCCGGCGTGGCGGAGACGGCCACCGCGTACTCGACCGTGGAGGACGGAGCGAGCCCATCCAGCTCGAACGAGCCCTGGAGGAAGGTGGAGCCCGTGGGCCGGGTCAGCCGCAGGGTGCGCTCCTGGAACGCGCCCTCCCCCGAGCGGAAGGCGAGGCGGGCGTGCGCGAGGCCATCCTTCGTGGTGATGCAGATGCGAGCCGTGGTCTGGGTGCAGCAACCGATGGTGGTGAGCAACGGCCTCGGCATGGGTGTCCCTTCGCATCCGGAGTGGAGCGGAACCGGCCTCCATCATTCCACGAACGGGCGCCCACGGAGGGGCGCTCAATTCAATGTCCCGCACTCGGCGATCCGCTGTACCCGAAGCGCGTCCAGCCGCGCCAGCGGCGCCGCGACCTCCGGGCCCTCGAGCATCTCCACCGCGTGAGCAATGGCCTCCAGCGTGGACCTTCCGGACGGGTGCGGGGAGTCGCGGAGCCGGAGCGTCCCGGGCGCGGGCGGCGGCAGCACCAGCCGGGGGAGCGTCCGCAACGCGGCAATCCGCTGCGTCATCCGCCGCGCCTGCGACCAGCTCGCGTCCAGCACCACCAGCTGCCTCGGCGGAGGGGCGTCCGGCGGCGCGGCGGGGCCATCCGGGTAGAGCAGCCAGGTGCCGGGCTCGGAGAGCAGCGCGGTGTCGAGGGACTCGTCCTGTGCGCCGTAGGTGAGCAGCCGGGAGTTGGCGAGGGCCAGCGCGGCCAGGCGCCCGGTGTTGCTCTTCTTCCAGCTCTCCACCACGTGCTGCACGAGGAGGAGGCGGGTGCGCGTCTCCACCCGGGGAATCTCCGCGCACAGGCACAGGTGCGGCGGGAGGTTGCAGCGGTCGCAGCGCGGCTGAAAGCGGGAGCGTCGGGGAGACATCTCCCGCATCGTGTTCTGGCCGCCGTGGAGAGGGAAGCACTCGTTTCCGCTCCCGGCTCCCGCCCGACCGGCTCTCGTTCGAGCCGGGCGTTTACTGACTCCCCTGCGCACCCGACTTCTGGGATTCTGCGCGCCATGAACCCGACCCTTGGACGTGGACTCTCCCTCGCGGGCCTCGCCGTGCTGCTCTCGGCCAGCGCGCCGGCCCGAGCGGAGGAGACGAAGGCCGCCGCACCGGCCACCCTCCCGGAGAAGCCGTATACGGCGCTCCCCTACTCACCCAGCCTGGATTTCTCCGACATGGATCGCTCGGTGGAGCCATGCGTGGACTTCTACACCTATAGCTGCGGCGGCTGGATCAAGAACAACCCCATCCCCGAGGACCGGCCGCGCTGGAGCGTCTACGGCAAGCTTCACCAGGACAACCTGCGCTTCCTCTGGGGCGTGCTCGAGGAGGCCGCGAAACCGTCCAAAGCTCGCGCCGCGAACGACCAGAGGATCGGCGACTACTTCTCCTCGTGCATGGACGAGGCGGCGATCGACAAGAAGGGCGCACAGCCCCTCCAGGCGGACCTCGCCGCGATCGATCATCTCCCGTCGCCCAAGGAGCTCGCCGCGCTGCTCGGGCGGCTCCACCTGTCGGCCGCCAGCAACGGGATGCTCTTCGGCTCCGGCTCGGCCCAGGACTACGGCGACTCCTCGCGGGTGATTGCCTTCACCTTCGCGGGCGGGCTCGGCCTGCCGGACCGCGACTACTACACGAAGACCGACGCGCGCTCCGAGGACATCCGCAAGCGCTACGTCGCCTATGTCACCCAGGTGCTCCAGCTCCTCGGCGAGCCGCCCCAGGACGCGCAGGCCCATGCGCAGCAGGTGATGGAGCTGGAGACCGCGTTCGCCCAGGTCTCGCTCACCCGCGTGGAGAAGAGGGATCCGCACAACCTCCATCACCTGATGAAGCTCGAGGAGCTCCAGGCGATGACCCCGCACTTCGACTGGACGGCGTATTTCAAGGCGCTCGGGATTCCCTCCACCCCCGAGGTCAACGTGACCGAGCCGGCGTTCTTCAAGGAGCTGGACGCCCGGCTGGAGAAGACGCCGCTGCCGGTGCTGAAGACCTACCTGCGCTGGCATCTGGTGCGCGGCACCTCGCCGTATCTGGCCAGGACCTTCGCCGACCCGAGCTTCGACTTCTATTCGAAGTACCTGCGCGGAGTGGCGGCCCGGCCGCCGCGCTGGAAGCAGTGCGTGGAGTGGGTGGACCGAGACCTGGGTGAGGCGCTCGGCCAGGCCTTCGTGAAGAAGACCTTCGGGCCGCAGGTGAAGGCCCGTACCGTGGACATGACCCAGCGCATCGAGAAGGCGATGGAGGACGACATCCGCTCGCTCGACTGGATGTCCGAGCAGACGAAGCAGGCCGCCCTGGAGAAGCTCCGCGCCATCCGCAACAAGGTCGGCTACCCCGAGAAGTGGCGCGACTACTCGAAGCTCCAGGTGGCTCGCGGGGACTTCACCGGCAACGTCTCGCGCTCGCTCGTCTTCGAGTCGCGCCGGCAGCTCGCCAAGATTGGCAAGCCGCTCGACCGCGGCGAGTGGGGCATGACTCCGCCGACGGTGAACGCCTACTACGATCCGCAGATGAACGACATCAACTTCCCGGCCGGCGTGCTCCAGCCGCCCCTGTTCGACTTCAAGCTGGACGACGCGCCCAACTACGGGAACACCGGCTCCACCATCGGCCACGAGCTGACCCACGGCTTCGACGACGAGGGCCGCCAGTTCGACGCCAGGGGCAACCTGCGCGACTGGTGGACGCCCCACGACGCCGCGGAGTTCGAGTCGCGTGCGAAGTGCGTGTCGGACCAGTACGCGCAATACACCGTGGTGGACGACATCAAGATCAACTCCAAGCTGACGCTCGGCGAGGACGTGGCCGACCTCGGAGGCACCGTGCTCGCGTACATCGCATGGAAGAAGGCCGTGGAGACGCAGAAGCTGGAGGACCAGGACGGCTTCACGCCGGACCAGCGCTTCTTCATCGGGCTGGCCCAGTGGGCGTGCGAGAGCGAGCGTCCGGAGAGCGCGCGGCTCAACGCCATCACCAACCCGCACTCGCCGGGCCGGTACCGCATCAACGGCGTGGTCTCGAACATGCCGGAGTTCCGCGCGGCGTTCTCCTGCAAGGCCGGCCAGCCGATGGTGCGCGAGCAGGCGTGCCGCGTGTGGTGAGCCGGTGAGTGGACCGGGCCGCCG
Source organism: Archangium sp. (assembly GCF_045802675.1). GTDB lineage: Bacteria > Myxococcota > Myxococcia > Myxococcales > Myxococcaceae > Archangium. The sequence goes on from NZ_JBJMQO010000093.1 coordinate 192,346, forward strand.
GGTGCGAGCGGCTGTCGCCTTCGCGACCCGGGGCCCGTGCTCCAGGGTGATTCCCCCCACCTGGGACACGCCGTTATGAACGCGGCATCCGCAACCCAGGGGGATGCCATGGACGAGAGACCCGCGACGCTCGTGCTTTCCGGAGGTGGTGCACGGGGGGCCTTCCAGGTGGGAGCCGAACGCGTCCTGCGCGAGGAGTTCGGGTTCCGCTGGGAGCGCATCTTCGGGGTGTCCGTCGGGGGCCTCAACGCCCTGCTCCTCGGGCAGCAGGAGTACGGGCAGTTGATGAACCTCTGGCTGACGATCCGGGAGCTGGACGTCTATCGGAAGATTCCCTGGCCCATGGTGGCCTTCCGGATCGGCGTCCAGAAGAAGCTCGGCTTCTACGACAACTCGCCGCTGCGGGCGCTCGTCCAGAAGTACGCCGCGGGGCGGCCCTTCCGTGTGCCCGTCTACGTGGGCCGCGTCTCGCTCGTGTCGGGGGAGTACGAATCGGTCACCCACGAGGCACCGGACTTCCTGGATGCGGTCTGGCAGGGCGCCACCCTGCCGGTCATCTGGGAGGCGATTGGCCCTCGGGCCTACGTGGACGGGGGCCTGCGCAACAACACCCCGCTCGGCGATGCGCTGAGCCTCAATCCACCGCGGATCGTCGTCATCCTCTGCAATTCGCTCGGCCCCGACGTGGTGAGCCCACCCGCCAGTGTCCTGGACGTGGCCCGGCGCAGCCTCACCGACATCGCCATCAACGAAATCCTGCGCAATGACGTGGAGGAATTCGTCCGCGTCAACGAGCTCGTGAGGCAGGCACGCGACAAGGGAGGGGTGACGCTCGAGAAGCCGGATGGGACTCCCTATGTCTACTGCCCCATCACCGTGCTCCAACCGGAGAAGCCCATGGGCGACTCGCTCGACTTCTCGCCGGAGACGATCCGGCTGCGCATCCGCTACGGCGAGGAGGTCGCGCGAGCGGTGATGGCGCAACAGGCCGTGCTGAACGTGCCCCCACCCGTCCCTTCCCCGCCTGTGCACTAAGCCAGGTGGGGAAAGTCCTGTCAGGGTGCTCTCGGCGCAAGGAACGAGGCACCTTCCGGTCGCGTTTCGTCCCGACTGGTACGACCATCGGACCAGTTGCGGGAAAACGCGCCCGGAGCCTCCCCCCTGACAGGACTTACCCAATCTGGCTTAGCCGGAGACGAGCAACCGGGCGCACGGCCCCTCGGCGATTTCCTCTCCGGGGCCCCTCCCCAGATTGAGGGCAGGCCATGTCCGCCATCTCCATCGCCGCGGGCTTCGGAGGGCCGCTGCTCGGGTTCCTGCTCGCCGCGGCACCTGCCTCCGCGAGCGAGACGCCCGCCTCCGAGGACACGGAAGCGCAGCGCTGGTCGTTCGGCGGCGAGGGTAGCTTCTACATCCGCCCCGATGACACGGACTACGTCATCGGGACGGCGTACGTGAACCGCGGCCCCCTGGCGCTCAGGGCCCGCTACAACTACGAGCAGCTCCACGCCGTCTCCGTCTTCCTCGGGTGGAGCTTCGGCTTCGGCGAGCGGCTCCGGCTCGAGCTCACGCCGCTGGCCGGCGCGGTCTTCGTGGGGATGAGCGGGATCGCGCCCGGGCTCGAACTCGAGCTCTCCTTCTGGAAGCTCGCGCTCTCCTCGCAGAGTGAGTACGTCTTCGATCTCGCCAGGCCGGGCGACAGCTTCTTCTACGAGTGGGCGGAGCTCTCGCTCAGTCCGGTGGAGTGGGTGCGCGCCGGTCTCGCCGTGCAGCGGACCCAGGTGGTCCAGACGCGCGTCCAGCTTGAACGCGGCCCGCTCGTCGCGCTCACGTACCGGCACCTCTCGGCGGCGGCGTACTGGTTCAACCCGGGTTCGGAAGACGCCTACGCGGTCTTCACGCTCGGCGTGGACCTATAGCTGCCTGCCCATCCTCGCAATCAACGCAATCCCTCCCGGAGTCTCAAAGCGTGACAGCCATTGCGCTCCTCGCATCTCTTTCGTCGCGGTTAATCTGACAGCACCCGGAGTGCCTCCTACGCTGCGCCCGTCGCTCGAGCCCACGAGCGACAGACCCGGAAAGGCGTTCCCATGAAATGTCTGACACACAGGCTGGCCCGCTGGCTGCTGGCGGCCCTGCTCCTCACCACGGCGTGCAGTCAGCGGCCCACCACGGGCTCCGCCCAGCTCTTCGGCTCACTGTCCCAGGCGGCGTCCGCGGAGGACGTCTCGCGCGTGGAGGTGACGATCAGCGCCGCGGACATGCCCACCCGCACCGAAGCGCTGACAAAGGCAGACGGAGCCTGGGGAGGGACGCTCGGAGACATCCCCGCCGGGACCGACCGCACCTTCACCGCCGAGGCCTTCGATTCCGCCGGGACGAAGCGCTTCAGCGGCCAGGCCACGCACGTCACCATCACCGCGGGCACCACCACCGTGGTGGCCCTCTCGCTCCAGTCGCTCGATTCCCCCACGCCCTTCGACAACGCCGCGCCCCTCATCGACTCTCTCACCGCCTCCACCAGCACCGTCTCTCCCGGCGGCGCCCTGCAGGTCGAGGCCACCGCGCATGACCCCAATCCGGGTGACACGCTCTCGTATGCCTGGACGGCCTCGGCGGGCGCCTTCTATTCGCCCTACTCGCCCACCTCCACCTGGGCCGCCCCCAGCACTCCGGGCCTGGTCACCCTGACGCTCACGGTGACCGACCCCAAGGGCTCCTCTGCCTCCATCAGCTTCACCATCCAGGTGCAGTCCGGCTCCGGCAGCGCCTCCGTCGACCTGAGCTTCAACACCTCGCCCGGAGTCACCGGCATCACCGCCTCGCCCTCGCTCGTGAGCGCTGGCGAGACGACCACGGTGGCAGCCACCGCCACGGACGGCGATGGAGACGCGCTCTCCTATCAATGGGCGGCCGGCTGCGCGGGAAGCTGGACGGATGCGGCCTCGGCCACCGCGCGCTTCACGCCTGGCACCGCCCCCACGGGCACCACCTGCGCGGACTGCCCGCTCACCGTCACCGTGACGGATGGCCACGGCGGACAGACGACGGGAACCCTTCACATCTGCGTGGGCCCGAAGACGGGCGTGCGCCTCCCTCCACGAATCGACAGCACCTATCAATCCGCGCGCACCGTGCCCGCCAGTGGGACGGTGGCCTTCCGCGTCACGGCGAGCGACCCGCTGGGCAGCGCCCTCTCCTTCTCCTGGACGGCCTCCACCGGCACGCTCGGCAGCGCGACGAACAGCGCCTCGCGGAGCGAGCTGACCTGGGCGCCTCCCGCCTGCGTGCCCGCGGACAGCACGCCTTCCATCACCGCCACGGTGACGAATGCCCAGGGCCTCTCCACCTCCACCACCTTCAGCGTCACCGGGGGAACCGCCTGCTCCGGTACCAGCGGGGGCTGGGTTCGCACGAGCAGCCTGAGCGTGCCCCGTGTCGTGGGCCATACGGCCACCCTGCTGCCCTCGGGCAAGGTGCTGGTCGCGGCGGGGGTCCATATGGGCATGGGTCTCCTCGACACCTCCGAGCTGTACGACCCGGCCACTGGCACCTGGGCACCTCCCAGCCAGATGGCCATGCGCCGCATGGACCACACGGCGACGCTGCTGCCCTCCGGCAAGGTCCTGGTGGCGGGCGGCCTGGTCGTCAGCGGCGACCCCAGCGACCTCGGCAGCCCCTCCGCCACCGCCGAGCTCTATGATCCGGCCACGGACACCTGGACCGCGACGGGCAGCATGCTCTCGCCCCACCGGTACCACACGGCGACGCGGCTGCCCTCGGGCAAGGTCCTGGTGGCGGGCGGCGACGGCAACACCGCCGAGTTGTACGACCCGGCCACCGGCACCTGGACCACTACCGGTGCCATGAACACCTCCCGCTCGAAACACACGGCGACGCGGCTGCCCTCGGGCAAGGTCCTGGTGGCGGGCGGCACCACCTCCACCGGGGCTTCCCCTGCCACCGAGGAGCTCTACGATCCGGCCACCGGCACCTGGACTCCCACCGGCGCCATGGCCTCGACGCATTCCTCGCACACGGCGACGCTGCTGCCCTCCGGCAAGGTCTTGGTGGCGGGCGGCGGCACCCCCCATGCCGAGCTGTACGACCCGGCCACCGGCACCTGGACTCCCACCGGCGCCATGGGCACCGCCCGCGATGGTCATACGGCGACCCTGTTGCAGACGGGCAAGGTTCTGGTGGTCGGGACGCAGTCGAACAACACGGAGCTGTACGACCCGGCCACCGGCACCTGGGCCTCCATCCCCAGCACCACCGCGTTCATGTACCGGTCCACGGCAACGCTGCTGCCTTCCGGCAAGGTCCTGGTGGTCGGAGTGGACGTCGTCGACTCCACCGGATTCGCCGAGCTCTACGATCCGGTGCTCAACACCGGGAGCCCCGTGGGAGGCATGGCCTCGAAACACTCACACCACACGGCGACGCTGCTGCCCTCGGGCAAGGTCCTGGTGGCAGGGGGCAACGGCACCAACAGTGCCGAGCTCTATGATCCGGCCACGCGCACCTGGGTCCCCACCGGCGCCATGAGCACCCCTCGCGAGTACCACACGGCGACCCTCCTCCTCACGGGCAAGGTCCTGGTGGCAGGGGGCAGCGGCGACAACAGTGTCGAGCTCTATGATCCGGCCACCGGCACCTGGGCTTCTACCGGAGCCATGAGCATCCCTCGCACCTACCACACGGCGACCCTGCTGCCGTCCGGCCGGGTCCTCGTGGAGGGCGGCGGCGACAGCAGCGCCGAGCTGTATGACCCGGCCACGGGTACCTGGTCCCCCACGGGCGGCAAGAGCGCCTACCATGCTGCCCCTCACACGGCGACCCTGCTGCCTTCCGGCAAGGTCCTCGTGGCGGGCGGCGACGACAACAGTGCCGAGCTCTATGACCCGGCCACCGGTACCTGGTCCCCCACGGGCAGCATGACCGTGGGCCGCTTGTTTCACACGGCGACCCTGCTGCCTTCCGGCAAGGTCCTGGTGGTGGGCAGCGTCTGGGGCGATAACAGCGCCGAGCTGTATGACCCGGCCACCGGCACCTGGGCCCCCGCTGCAAACATGACCTTCTTCCGCGGCTTTCACACGGCGACCCTGCTGCCTTCCGGCAAGGTCCTGGTGGCAGGGGGGAATGCTCCTTACGGTCCTCCCAGGCCAGTCCTGGAGGCGTACGACCCGGCGACCGGCACCTGGGAGGTGGTGGGGACCATGCTCTCCGTGCGCTGGGCCCACACGGCCACCCTGCTGCCCTCCGGACAGCTCCTGCTCACAGGCGGGAACGGCTACCTCGCCAACTTCACCCCCGCCGAGTTGTTCAGCCTGTAAGGGCCTCCGGGCGGGGGGGGCGGCTCCTCTCCCCGCCCACCTGGCGGGCAGCCAGGGGCCCGGAGGGGCGTCCCACACCGGACCCCCTCCGAGGCCCGGTTCCCGCCGCGTCGAGGGCATAGAAAAAGGTCGCTCGGAGGTTTAAAGGGGCCTCACCATTGGTCCCGGTGAAATCCACCTGACGCGCGCCTTCCGGCCGCCTACCCCTTCCGCTAGAAAGCGCCCCCCATGTTCACGATCATCAACGTCTCCAAGGCCTACGGGCCCAAGAAGCTCTTCGAGGAGGTCAACGTCGCCTTCTCGCCCGGCCGCCGCTACGGCCTCACCGGCCCCAACGGGGCGGGCAAGTCCACGTTCATGAAGATCCTCGCCGGAGACGAGGAAGCGGACATGGGGACCATCTCCCGGCCCAAGAAGCTGGGCATCCTCCGCCAGGACCACTTCCGCTACGAGGACGACCGCGTCCTCGACGTCGTCCTCATGGGCAACAAGGGCCTCTGGGAGGCCATGAAGGAGAAGGACACCATCCTCGCCAAGTCCGACATCACCGACGACGACGGCAACCGGCTGGGCGAGCTGGAGATGGTCATCGCCGAGGAGGACGGCTACAGCGCCGAGTCCGAGGCGGCCGCGCTGCTCGAGGGCCTCGGCATCCCCGCGAACACGCACGAGGGCCCCATGAAGCAGCTCACCGGCGGCCTCAAGCTGCGCGTGCTGCTCGCCCAGGCGCTCTTCGGCAAGCCCCAGGGACTGCTGCTCGACGAGCCCACCAACAACCTGGACATCGCCTCCATCCGCTGGCTGGAGACGTTCCTCATGGCCTTCGAGGGCGTGCTCATCACCATCAGCCACGACCGGCACTTCCTCAACTCCATCTGCACGCACATCGCGGACATCGATTACGAGGCCATCATCCAGTACAACGGTGGCTACGATGACATGGTGAGGCAGAAGGCCCAGGTGCGCAGCCGGGTCGAGTCCGAGACCTCCGAGAAGAAGAAGAAGATCGCCCAGCTGCAAGACTTCGTCGCCCGCTTCCACGCCGGCACGCGCGCCTCCCAGGTGCAGAGCCGCATCAAGCAGATCGACAAGCTCAAGACGGACGATCTCAAGCGCTCGAACATCGCGCGGCCCTTCATCCGCTTCGACCAGAAGCAGCTGAGCGGCAAGCAGACGCTGCAGTTCGAGAACCTCGCCAAGAACTACGAGGGCAACCAGGTGGTGCGGCCCTTCAGCGGCCTCGTCTGCAAGGGCGAGAAGATCTGCGTCATCGGCCGCAACGGCGTGGGCAAGTCCACGCTGGTGAAGATGATCGCCGGGCAGACGGAGCCGGACAGCGGCGGGAAGATCACCTGGGGCCACCAGGCCTCCATGGGCTACCTGCCGCAGGACCACCACGGCACCATCCGCAAGGGCACCACGGCCTTCGAGTGGCTGCGCGACATCAACACCAAGCTCACCAACGAGGAGATCTCCGGGGTGCTGGGCCGGATGCTCTTCTCGGGCGAGGAGCGGATGAAGCCCACGGACACCCTCTCCGGTGGTGAGACGGTGCGCCTGCTCTTGTGCAAGCTGATGCTCAACATGGACAACGTGCTGGTGCTCGACGAGCCCACCAACCACCTGGACCTGGAGTCCATCAGCGCGCTGGCCGAGGGCCTCCAGAAGTACGAGGGCACGGCCATCATCGTGACGCACGACCAGGAGCTCATCTCCGAGGTGGCCACGCGCATCTGGAGCCTGGAGGAAGGCAAGCCCGTCAACGACTTCAACGGCAACTTCACCGAGTTCCTCGGGAAGAATCCGTACCACGCCGCCCAGCGCCGGTAGGCAGGCGGCGCTAGAAGCGCCGGGTTCCTGGCTAGCGATTGAAGCGGCGCAGCAGGAACACGCCGAGCCCGAAGCCCGAGGCCCACGTCGTCGCCGCCCCCAGCGGGGACATGCGGGCGGGCTCGGGCCGCCGCGGAGGCGTGGGACGCAGCCGCTCCTCGAGCTCCTTCTGCTCCAGCTCGCGCTTCTGCCCCTTGGTCATGGTGGGGCCGCCCTTGCCCGGCCGCTTCTGCCCTGGCGCCTTGCCCTCGGGCGACTTGTGCTCGAGCACGGCGTTGATCTCCGCGCCCAGCAGGATGACCTGCGAGGAGATCCACATCCACATCAGCAGCACGATGACGCCGCCGAGCGCGCCGTAGTTCGCGTCGTAGCTGCCGAAGTTGCGCACGTAGACCGAGAAGCCCCAGGACGCGATCAGCCAGATGATGACGCCCACCACCGAGCCGGGCGAGATGAACTTGAAGGACTGCTTCACGTCCGGCAGCAGGTAGTAGATGAGCGCCCACACCAGCATCATCACCAGGCCCGCGAAGGGCAGGCGCAGCCACATGACGATGGTGCCGAGCGGCTCGCCGAGGAACTTCGCGACGGCGGGAGTGGCCACCATGGCCAGCGAGGCGATGATGGAGAGCGCCGCGGCGCCCAGCGTCACCAGGATGGCGATGCCGCGCACCTTCCAGAAGGGCCGGGACTCCTCCACGTCGTAGACGGTGTTGAGCGCGTCCATCATCGCCACCACGCCACCCGAGGCGGCCCAGATCGCGCCCAACGCACCGATGGTCAGCAGGCCCACGTTGTCGCCCGCCGCGAGATCGTGCAGGCGCTGGCCGACAATCTGGGTCACCGCCTCCGGCGCCACCCGGCCCAGCTCCTGGATGAGCACCTCGGCCTGCGCGGGATCGATGATGAGGCTCGCGAGCGCCACGAGGAACAGCAGGAACGGGAACAGCGCCAGCACGCCGAAGAACGTCACCGCTCCGGCGACGTTGCTGATCTTGTCGTTCTGGTACTCGTTCTTCAGCTCGGTGAAGAACTCCTTCCAGCTCATCCCCTTGCCTGGGAGAACCATCGCGCCTCCTTGCGGTTGACAGTGCAAGAATGCGCATTCCGCCCGCCTGCCCCACCCCGGCCTACAGACCACCGTGCCCGCCTGCCCGGCCCCTCTCGGAGCGGACGGAGTGGCGGTGCCCGGGCCGGGACTGGGAGAGGCTCAGCCCTTGTATTCGGGCAGCAGCGGCGCGTCCTCGAGGCGCGGTGCGGCCGAGTCCTTGGCCGACAGCAGCGGCGAGGTCACCGGCCAGGGGATGCCGAGGTCCGGATCGTTCCACGCGATGCCGTGCTCGGAGCCGGGCGCATAGAAGTCCGTGCACTTGTAATGGAAGTCCGCGCTCTCGGAGAGGACGCAGAAGCCGTGCGCGAAGCCGGCCGGCACCCAGAGCTGGCGCCGGTTGTCCGCGCTCAGCTCCACGCCCACCCAGCGGCCGAACGTCGGCGAGCCGCGGCGGATGTCCACGGCGACGTCATAGACAGCCCCCGCGAGCACCTGCACCAGCTTCCCCTGGGCCTGGGGCTCCTGGAAGTGCAGGCCGCGGAGAATCCCCTTCGCCGAGCGCGAGAAGTTGTCCTGCACGAAGGGGCCGGGGATGCCGAGCTCGGCGTAGCGCTTCGCATGGAACATCTCCATGAAGAAGCCGCGGTCGTCCCCGAAGCGCTTGGGCTCGAGGAGGAGGACGCCTGGCAGCCCGGTCTGGAGGACGTTCACGCGCGCGCGCCCTTGTTCTCGATGAGATCGAGCAGGTAGCGCCCGTACTCGTTCTTGCGCATGGGGTGCGCCAGCTCCGCCACCTGGGCCGCGGTGATGTAGCCCATGCGGTAGGCGATCTCCTCGGGGCACGCCACCTTGAGACCCTGGCGGTGCTCGATGATCTGGATGAAGTTGGAGGCCTCCATCAGCGACTCGTGCGTGCCGGTGTCCAGCCACGCGTAGCCGCGGCCCATCAGCTCCACCTGCAGCTGCTGCTGGCGCAGGTAGGCGATGTTGACGTCGGTGATCTCCAGCTCCCCACGCTTGGAGGGCTTGAGGTTCTTCGCGATGTCGAGCACCTGGTTGTCGTAGAAGTACAGGCCCGTCACCGCGTAGTTGGACCTGGGCTGGGCCGGCTTCTCCTCGAGGCTCAGCGCGCGGCCCTCGGCGTCCAGGTCCACCACGCCGTAGCGCTCGGGATCCTTCACGTAGTAGCCGAACACGGTGGCGCCCGACTCACGCTTCGCCGCGCGCTGCACCAGCTCGCTCAGGCCGTGGCCGTAGAAGATGTTGTCGCCGAGGATGAGCGACACGTTGTCCCTGCCCACGAACTCGCGGCCGATGATGAAGGCCTGGGCGAGCCCGTCCGGGCTGGGCTGCACGGCGTAACGGAAGTTCACGCCCCACTGGCTGCCGTCGCCGAGCAGCTCCTCGAAGCGCGGCAGGTCCGTGGGGGTGGAGATGATGAGGATGTCCCGGACGCCCGCCAGCATCAGCGTGGTGAGCGGGTAGTAGATCATCGGCTTGTCGTAGACGGGCAGCAGCTGCTTGCTGACGACGCGCGTGAGCGGGTACAGGCGCGTGCCGGAGCCACCCGCGAGAATGATTCCCTTCATGGCTTCTTCTCCTCGGTGCCGCGCCCGGCCTTCCAAGCGGCGTGAAAACGGGTCAGGGACTCGGCGAGCCCCAGGGGTTGGGCGCGCAGCTGGGCGCGGGCCTTGTCCACCACCAGGCCACTGCGCAGCGGGCGCGGGCTGGCCAGCTTCATGTCCGCCATGCGCACGGGGTTGATGAGGCCCGGGTCGAAGCCGAACACCTCGCACAGCGCGCGGCCGAAGCGGACGCGATCCACCACCTCGGCGCCGCAGGTGTTCCAGATGCCGCCGAGCTTGCGCTCGCCCAGCTCCGCCACCATGGCGGCCACGCTGTCGGCGAGGCTCGCGGAGACGAACTGGTCCTCGAAGAGGTTCACCCGCTGGCCCTTCTCCAGTGCGCCCACCAGCCACGCGCCGAAGTTGGCCCTACCGGCCGCGGGCCAGCCGTACACCACCGCGGTGCGAGCGATGGCGCAGCCGGGCACGAAGATGCGCGCGGTCTGCTCGGCCATGGACTTGGTGATGGCGTAGACGCCGCGCGGGTTGGGCACCGCCTGCTCGTCGTACGGGCCGTGCTCACCGTCGAAGACGTAGTCGGTGGACACGTGCACCAGGTGCGCGCCCAGCCTGCGCGCGCTCCGGGCCACCGCCGCCGTGGCGTTCACGTTGGCCGCGTACGCCAGCTCCGGGTCCTTCTCGCAGGCGTCCACCTCCGTCATGGAGGCGGGATGGAGGATGACCTCGGGGGCGGCGGACTCGATGGCGGCCGACACGTCCTGCTCGCGCGTGAGGTCGCACTCCACGTAGCGATACCCGCCCCCGGTGCGCCGCGCGCCGCGGCCCAGGCCCACCACCTGGTGCCCGTTCTTCTCCAGCAGCGCGCACACCCGGCTGCCCACCAGCCCGTTGGAACCCGTGACGAGGAATCGCATGGTGGCCTTCGCTTTCAACCGTTGAGGCGGTTGCGGTACTGCGTCTCGAAGTACTGGCGGTACGCGCCGCTCATCACGCGCTCCCACCAGGCCGGGTTGTCCACGTACCAGCGCACCGTCTCCTCCAGGCCCTGCTCGAAGGTGTGCGCCGGCGTCCAGCCCAGCTCGGTGCGGATCTTCGTCGGGTCGATGGCGTAGCGCCGGTCGTGGCCCGGACGGTCCTTCACGTACTTGATGAGGGACTCGGGCTTGCCGACGAGGCCGAGGATGGCCTTGACGATCTCGATGTTCTTGCGCTCGGAGTTGCCACCGATGTTGTAGACCTGACCGGCGCGGCCCTTCTCCAGCGCGGTGAGCAGCGCCGAGCAGTGGTCCTCCACGTGGAGCCAGTCGCGCACGTTGGCGCCATCGCCGTAGACGGGCAGCGGCTTGTCGTGCAGGGCGTTGACCACCATGAGCGGAATGAGCTTCTCGGGGAACTGGTAGCGGCCGTAGTTGTTCGAGCAGCGCGTCACCACCACGTCCATGCCGAAGGTGTGGTGCCAGGCGAGCGCGAGCAGATCCGAGCTCGTCTTGGAGGCCGAGTACGGGCTGGAGGGCTGGAGCGGCGAGGTCTCGGTGAAGTGGCCGGTGGGGCCGAGCGAGCCGTACACCTCGTCGGTGGAGACCATGAGGAAGCGTTCGAGGCCACGCACGCGGCTGGCCTCGAGCAGCTGCTGGGTGCCGAGCACGTTGGCCTGGATGAAGGCCTCGGGACCGAGGATGGAGCGGTCCACGTGGCTCTCGGCCGCCAGGTGCATGACGGCGTCGATGCGGTGCACGCCCATCAGGTGCTCGACGAGCTCGCGGTTGGCCACGTCACCGCGCACGAAGACGTGCCTGGGGTCGCCCTCGAGCTCCTTGAGGTTCTCGAGGTTGCCCGCGTACGTGAGCTTGTCCAGGTTGACGAGCGTCCAATCCGGGCGCACGCGGCGCAGGTACTTGACCAGGTTGGAGCCGATGAAACCGCAGCCTCCGGTAACCAGCACGTTCATGGACGGCACACTCGACGAAATGAGGGACGGAAGGGGCGTGAGTAGTGGAGGGGGCGCCGCGCCGTCAATGGTGACCTTGTGTAACGCACGTGGCGGGGGTAGAGGCTACGGGCATCGTGAGCATCCTGAGAAGCAACCGGACCACCGGGCCCTCGGTCGCTCGGGCGGTACACCAACTGGTGCCGCGCCTGGCCTGGGGTGATGCCGTGGGCAACCAGGCCCGCTACCTGCGCGAGCTGCTGCGCGGTTGGGGCTACGCCTCCGAAATCTACGCCGAACAGTGGGACGAGGAGTGCCGGGAGCAGGTGCGTCCGGCCCGGGACTACCCCCGGGAGGCGGGCGAGGACAGCGCGCTGCTCCTCCACCACAGCTTCGAGTCCCGGTTGGTGCCGCTGGTGGCCCGCTCGCCCGGCCGCAAGGCGCTCGTGTACCACAACGTCACCCCGGCCCGGCTCTTCGAGGGCTTCGAGCGCAAGGTGGCCCAGGCGTGCACCGCGGCGCGCGAGGAGCTGCTCGCCCTGCGGCCCCTGGTGGAGTGTGCCTATGCGTACTCGGGCTTCAGCGCCGAGGAGCTGGGGGCCGCGGGCGTCCCCCACGTGTCCGTGCTGCCCTTCGCGATGGACTGGCGCGCCTTCGACGCACCGGCGGATCCGGTGCTGCGCGGCGAGCTGGAGGACGGGTGCGCCAACGTCCTCTTCGTGGGCCGCGCCGTGCCGCACAAGCGCGTGGACGACGTGCTGCGCGTCTTCACCGCCTACCAGCGGCTGTACCAGCCCCGCAGCCGGCTCGTCGTGGCGGGCTACCTCAACCGCGAGACGCCCTATGGGGGCTTCCTCCATGGGCTGCGAGACGCCCTGGGCCCCGAGCGCGTCCTCTTCCTCGGGCGGGTGAGCGCCGCGCAGCTCTCCGCGTGCTTCGCCACCGCCACCGCCTACCTCTCCATGAGCCGGCACGAGGGCTTCGGCGTCCCGCTGCTGGAGGCCATGCACCGCGGCGTCCCCGTGGTGGCCTACGGCGCCGCCGCCGTCCCCGAGACGATGGGGGGCGCGGGGCTCACTCCGCTCACGAGGAATCCGGTGGAGGTGGCCGGGCTGCTGGCCGTGCTGGAGCGCAATGCGCGCCTGCGCGCCCAGGTGCTGGAGGCGCAGAACACGCGGCTGGGGGCACTCGGGCAGGACGCGGTGGCCGAGCGGTGGAAGCAGGCCCTGCGCCCCTTCCTCGAGGGCTCCCTCGAGGCGCCCCGGGCCTCCACGGCCCCGGCGCCGGTGGACCTGGTGTGCCCCGCACTCGGCCCCCGCCCCGACTCGGACATGGCGAGGCTGGCCCGGCGCGTGGCGGAGAAGCTCGGCCATGCGCGCCTGCTGACGCTGCGTCCCGGTGTCCCCTCGCCCCGCGCGGCGCCCGAGGTGGAACGCGAGGGCGGCCTCGAAATCTGGCGCTTCACCCCGGACGAGCCCCTCTCCCGCGAGCCCTCGGCGGAGCTGCCCGGCGCCTCCTCGCTCGAGACGGCCGTGGTGGGCTCATCGGCGGTGCCGGTGCTGCTGGGCGTGGAGACGGCGAGCGCCCGCGAGCTGCTCGCCCGCCTGCCCTCGCGTGCCTGGGGCGTGGAGGACTCCACCCTGTCCGCCTCCTCGCGGGCGGAGGCCCGGCGCACGCTCGGGACCCGCCTGCTGGAGTTGAAGCCCTCGTCCCTCGACACCACCGCGGCCCGGCTCGCCGGGCTGCTCGCGCGCCCCGGAGAAGCCCATGCTCGCTGAAGAGCTGCTCACCACCTCGCCCACCCCCGAGGCCGTGGCCGCCGAGGTCGCCCGGCTGCCCCCTCCCCCTCCCGAGGCGCTGGAGGCGCTGCGCCGCACGCTGGCGTCCTCCGAGCAGGCCCCCATGGAGCGCGAGTGGCCTCCCGTGCTGCAGGCGCCGCGCAACAAGAAGGACAGCCGCTACGTGGAGCCCGCCACCTCGCACCGCCCGGTGGTGGGCCCCGCGCTCGTGCTGGCCAAGCGCGCCTTCCGCCTCGCCTTCCAGCCCTTCATCAACGAGATGCTGCGCCGCCAGGTGGAGTTCAACGAGGCCATCCTCGACTCGCTGGCCACCGTCTACGAGCACCAGCAGGTCCAGGCCCGCACCCAGGCCCTGTGGCGCAAGGAGCTGGAGGAGCGGCTCGCCCGGTTGGAGAAGAAGGGCTGAGGGCTCAGGGGCAGCTCCGCAGCACGCGCCCATTGGTCTGGAGGGTCCACAGCACCGCCCCCTGCCCCGCCATCGCGTCCAGCATCGCTCCGCCGAGCCCCGTGCGGGACCACTCGTGCCCGTCCCAGTGCAGCAGCGAGTAGGAGGAGCTCGGGACCTCGCCGCCAACGAAGGAATTGGCGCCCAGCCACACGTCGTCCGGACCCTTGACCCACAACGACTGCGTTCGGCTGAACTCCACGCTCGTGGGGCCCTCGGACAAGGGCGACGAGACGCGCTTCCAGGCGTTTCCATCCCAGTGCAGCAGCTCGTTCTTGAGGTGGCCCGCGGCCCAGACATCGTTCGCCCCCGAGCCCGCGAGCCAGGCCAGGGAGAGGGCGTCGCGGACCTGGGTCTTCCAGCTCTCTCCGTTCCAGTGAAGGATCTCGCTCAGGGTCAGGACCCAGAGGTCGGAGGCACTGGCGCCCCACAGGGCCAGGACATCGGCCTCCGTGCCGCTCGGGACAGCGCTCCACGCCCCACCGCTACGGCGCAGCACGGTGCCTCCCGCCCCCACCGCCCATACCCCGTCACCACCGTCGGACCAGACTCCGAGGAGGTTCGCGGTGGTGTGGCTCGGCTCCACTGACCAGGAGTGCCCATCCCACCGGAGGATGGTGCCGGCGTCACCCACGGCCCAGGCTTCGTTCTCGTTCCGGGTCCACACGGCGCGAAGCATCGTGCGCACCGGGCTCTCGACCAGCACCCACGCGGTGCCCTCGTAGCGGAACAGCCGTCCGCGATCCCCCACCAGCCAGGCGTGCTCCTGGGCCGAGCTCCCCAGGCTCAGGAAGGAGGTATTGAGGGGCGTCAGCTGCGAACGCCAGGTGCTCCCATTCCAGCGAAGGATCTCCGCACCCTCCTGGCCCACGGCGAAGGCGTCCTGGGAAGTGTACGCCCAGACACCGTGCAGGTCCTCCTCCACGCCGGTGGGGACCTCCGACCAGGCCGAGCCATTCCAGTGCAGGCTGCTCCCCTGGGCCCCCACGGCCCAGACGTCGTTGGCTCCCGTGCCGTGCAGCCCGTACAGCGCCTGCGCCGGCGCGAGGCGTAGCTCCAGGGCGCCGTCATGCCAGTGGTGGAGGTTCGCTCCGGCGAACCACACATCGCCGGACCCGCTGCCCC
The DNA here is from genome assembly GCF_045802675.1 of Archangium sp. Lineage (GTDB taxonomy): Bacteria > Myxococcota > Myxococcia > Myxococcales > Myxococcaceae > Archangium. The sequence continues at coordinate 207,445 of NZ_JBJMQO010000093.1, forward strand.
AGATGCTCCGGACGTTCAGGGGGACCTGCTCGAACCAGTGCCACGTCGAGTCCTGCCGGTAATACGCGTAGCCCGGGATGCCCGCCAGCCAGAGGGAGTCCGGGCTGGACCACAAGGTATTGCCCCGGTCGAAGGCGGTCTCCGAGGTCCAAACGGTGCCATTGAAGTGCAACAGGAACCGGCCATCACTGACGGCCCACACATCCGCGGGCCCCGTGCCATGGATGTCGGTGATACCAACGGCGCTGTTGATCAGGGGCCAGCGCGTCCAGGCCTGCCCATCCCAGTGCAGCAGGAAGTTGAAGTCTCCTCCGGCCCAGACATCGTCGGGACCACTGCCCCATAGGGTGGAGATGGTTTTCGTCGGGAGCACGACGTCGACGCGCGACCACTCCGTCCCGTTCCAGTGCAGCAGGGTTCCCGCCGTGCCGGCGGCCCAGACATCCTGGGAAGAGGAGCCCCAGACATCGAGCAGCGCGACATGAAGGGGACTGGTGGGCCGCACCTCGCACAGCGACACCTCCCGGTTCGGAGAAGCGAAGGGACCGGTCGGCTGGCTCTCCAGCGTGTCGAAGGAGACGGGTTCTGAGGAGACGGGTTCTGAGGGGACGGGTTCTGAGGGGACGGGTTCCGGCGGGCCCTCTGACGGCTCGTGGCACGCGCTACCGAGGGCAAGACAGAGGGCGAGAGAACGAAGATGTCGAAGGGTCATGGCATTCCCGAGGAGGATGTGTCCGACGTAGCCGGCCCCGACGTCGATTCTGAGAATACACCCCCCAGCATGACGTCATACACGTCACCGTGCTCCCGAGAGAAGGCGGAGTGTTCGGGGGTGACGACAACCCTCCTCAGGCGCTCGCCACCTCCGGGGAGGACTGCCCTCCCACGGGCGCCGCCTCACCCCGGACCGAGGGGGCGGGCACTTCCTCGCGGGCCAGCGCGCCGCGACGCACGAAGAGCAACGCTGGGCTCAACAGCGCCACCACGTACACGGTCTCTCCATTCAGCGTGACACGTGCCAGACCCGACCAGGGATGGCGGACGAGCTTCAGCACCGCATCCCCCTCGAACCGTCCCTCCCAGCGCAGCGTTGCCTCGGGCCGCCCGAGTGACATCTGCCCGCCGTCCTTCACCTCCCAGGAGCCGGAGCGCCGCGTGGGCTCCAGGGGGAGCGGCTTGCCGCTCGTCTCGTCCTCGAGCCCGAGCACCCAGACC